>NZ_CP086654.1:1200000-1800000 GCF_020883535.1 Staphylococcus ratti
ATTCAATTAACAAACCTGTATTGATACATGTTGTGACGAAAAAAGGTAAAGGATATCATCCGGCAGAAAATGATAAAATTGGCACTTGGCATGGGTTAGGACCTTACAAACTTGAAACAGGTGAACAAATTAAAGGTCAACCGACTGGTCCTTCGTGGAGCCAATTTATGAGTGACGAAATCTTATCATATGCTAAAAAAGATAAACGCGTGGTGGCGATTACACCAGCTATGCCTGTAGGTTCTAAGCTCACTAGGTTCCAATCGGAATTGCCAGAACAATTTTTTGACGTAGGTATTGCAGAACAACATGCTGTAACAATGGCTGCTGGATTAGCTATAGAAGGCTTCAAACCATACGTTGCGATTTACTCTACATTTTTACAACGTGCTTACGATCAGGTGTTGCATGATGTAGATCGTCAAAACCTTAATGTAATCTTTGGTATCGATCGATCAGGTTTAGTTGGCGCTGATGGCGAAACGCATCAAGGTGTTTTTGATGTTGGTTTTTTAACTCAATTTCCAAATATGACCGTAAGTATGCCAAAAGACGAAAACGAAGCACGCGATTTAGTATATACTGCAATGCAACACAACAAAGGACCATTTGCGATTAGATATCCTAGAGGCAACGGTTATGGCGTGACTTTAAACGAACAAAAGCAACAATTAGCGCTTGGTTCTTGGGAGAAAATCGGTTCAGGTCGAGATGTGATATTGTTAGGTTACGGTCCGACAGTCCATACGCTTGTAGAAGCCTCAAAATTATTGAAAGATAAAGATATTTCAGCTACAGTTATCAATGCGCGTTTTATTAAGCCTATGGATTCAAAAATGCTCCATGAAATGGGTCAATCTCATACGCCGATTTTAATTGCAGAAGAGGGTATGCTTAACGGCGGACTTGGAAGTCAGATCGCAACATTTTTAATCGATAATGGCTATAAAAATACAATTAAACGATTAGGTATCGAGGATGAATATATCGAGCATGGCAATGTTAATCAAATTCTCGAGGACCTTAAACTTGCACCTCAATCTATAGTAGATGAAGTGCACAAAATGATTCGTTTGAAATAAAAAATACATTGCTATAATAATAGCAACCAAGTATCGAGGGGACTAGGACATTTAACGTTCTAGTCCTTTTTTGTCACTTCTACTCATGGAATCTTTCCATATATTAATCTAAAAGAAGTCGCTTATTCAGATATTCCTATACTGCTATACCTGAAAGTAATCATCGAAGCTTTGCCTCAATTATTATCATAATACGTTTTCGTATAAAGTAGTTTCATTTTTATATCTTTTTTACCCTTATAGTATCATTTTTAAGAAATCAAACTATTTTATACAACAGGGCTTAGGATATGAAATAGGACTTAACTAGGTTAATATCCTATTGTGTGGTAAAATCGATGTATAAATATTCGTTACGAGGTGTCCATTATGCCTAAAAAATCTGTTAGACATATTAAAATTAGAGAAATTATATCAAATGAACAAATTGAAACACAAGATGAATTAGTGAAGCGCTTAAACGATTATGAGATGAATGTCACACAAGCTACTGTTTCAAGAGATATTAAAGAACTTCAATTAATTAAAGTTCCTGCGCCCACTGGCCAATATGTATATAGTTTACCAAACGATCGAAGATATCATCCTTTAGAAAAATTAGGTCGTTACTTAATGGATTCATTTGTGAAAATTGATGGTACAGATAATTTATTAGTTTTAAAAACGCTTCCAGGTAATGCGCAATCTATTGGTGCAATATTAGACCAAATTGATTGGGAAGAAGTATTAGGTACTATTTGTGGTGATGATACATGCCTTATCATTTGTCGCACTGCCTCAGATGCAGAAGAAATTAAGACACGAATTTTTAATATGTTATAAGGAAGAGATGTTATGTTACAAAGCCTTTCAATTAAACAATTTGCGATTATTGATGAACTTGAAATTCAATTTGGTGAAGGTTTAACAGTATTAAGTGGTGAAACAGGTGCTGGTAAATCAATTATTATCGACGCAATTGGTCAATTAATTGGGATGCGTGCGTCGTCTGATTTTGTGCGTCACGGAGAGAAAAAAGCCATTATCGAAGGTATATTTGATATAGATCATGCTAGAGAGGCACATCAAATTCTTGATGACATTGGCATTGATTTGACAGAGGATTTCCTAATTGTTAAACGAGAAATTTTCAACTCTGGAAAAAGCATGTGTCGCATCAACAATACAACTGTAACTTTGCAAGACTTACGAAAAGTCATGCAACAACTATTAGATATACATGGACAACATGAAACGCAATCTCTTTTAAAGCAAAAGTATCATATTGAATTGTTAGATCGCTACGCTGAACCTCAATATCAAGAAGCTTTAGATACGTACGCTCAAACATATCAACGTCATAAGACAAAAATTAAAGAATTGGAAGAGTTAGAATCAGCCGACCAGGCTCTATTACAACGTCTTGATTTAATGAAATTCCAATATGATGAACTCAAAGAAGCCCATCTACAAGAAGGTGAGATGGAACAATTAGAATTAGATATTAAACGTATTCAAAACTCTGAAAATTTAAGTCACGCGTTAAATGCAGCTTATACTACTTTAACAGACGAACATGCTATTACAGATCGTCTGTATGAATTAAACACGCAATTGCAGCGCATTGATCAAATTTTGCCCGAACGCTATCAAAAACTCAAAGAAGACGTCGATCAGTTTTATTACACGTTAGAAGATGCAAAGCATCAAATTTATGATGAAATTAACCAAACTGATTTTGATGAACAATATTTAAATGAATTAGAATCGAGAATGAATTTGCTTAACAATTTAAAACGAAAATATGGCAAAGACATTCCAGAGCTTATCCTCTATCAAGGGAAAATTGAGGACGAAATTAATAAAATTGAAAATTACGAAGAAAGCACTTCTCAATTAAGAGCCGAAATCGCAACGCTTGCAAATCAACTCCAAGAAGATGGAAAAGTGTTATCTAAAGAAAGGCGACACGTTGCTAGAACTTTGCGAGACCATATTGTTGATGAAATCCAAAATCTACAAATGAAAGATGCGAATTTAGAAATTGCATTCACTTTGTATGATACACCTCAGCTAGATGGGTTGGAACGTGTTGAATTTTTGATTAGTCCAAATAAAGGGGAACCTTTGAAAAGTTTAAATAAAATAGCTAGCGGTGGTGAACTATCCCGTATTATGCTAGCGCTAAAGAGCATATTCGTGAATGCCCGTGGTCAAACTGCCATTTTATTTGATGAAGTCGATTCAGGCGTATCCGGACAAGCTGCCCAAAAGATGGCTGAAAAAATGAAACAAATTGCATCTGTTATACAAGTGATTTGCATTTCCCATTTGCCTCAAGTTGCGTCAATGAGTGATCATCACTTATATATTTCTAAGCATGAAAAAGATGATCGTACAACAACACAAATCAAAGCATTAGTAGGCGACGAGCGGATTGAAGAAGTCGCACGTATGATTTCAGGTGCAACTGTCACAGAACTCACACTAAAAAATGCCAAAGAAATGATTGAACAAAACCAACGCTAAAAGAGGTGCAGCATCGTGTCTTTTCATACATTGTTTCAAAATTCGGATAAACTTAATGGTAACATTGCTATCGTGAATGCTGTCAACGAATCAACCATTCAAGTGATACAAACTGTATTGTCTAAAACAAATGCAACTTTTACGTTATATAACCATCAAGACGTATCAGAATTAATTAGGTCTTATGAATTACCAATGGCTCATTTAAAACGCATACACATTCACACATTCAATTCGGAAGAAGAAGCGATAACGCAATGTTTAGATGATTTGAATCATCAACGTGTCGATATCCTAATGAAAGGATTAATCTCAACGAGTCAAATTTTATCTGCAGTACTCAAACATTTAAAACAACAACACGCGAAGCCATTCTTTTTAAATCATGTCGCATGTTGTGAAATACCAACCTATCATAAACTGCTGTTGATATCTGATGTAGCTCTTAACATCGCACCATCACTAGAAGAGCATCATAAAATGATAGATAACATTGCACATTTTACAACTCAACTAGGTTACGATGCGCTTAAAATAGCGTTACTTTCATCTGTTGAGAAAGAAACTGATAAGCTACCTTCGTCTGTACAGGCAGCTCAATTGAAATGCCTTTACGCAAACCAACCCGAAAGAAATAATATTGAGGTTGACGGTCCACTTGCTTTAGATAATGCTATTAGCAAACAAAGCGCTACTTTAAAAGGCATTGATTCTACAGTTGCAGGAGATGCAGATGTATTAATCGTGCCGCATTTGGATGTCGGAAATGTATTGTATAAGTCACTAACTTATTTTGGTCATGCTAGCGTGGCAAGCTTAATCATTGGTGCACCTTATCCAATCGTTTTAACCTCTCGGGCTGATTCAGTTGCAAATAAAACGCATTCTGTATTACTCGCATTAAAAACATTATCTTAACAAAAACTCATAAAAATGACATCTTTAGAATCAAGCGAGAAAGGAATGGTTCCATGGTTCGTATTTTAGTCCTTAATTTAGGGAGCACCTCGAGTAAAATTGCTATTTTTGATGACAACATCAATGTATTAAGCACGACTATAGTTCATGAGAACAATTTGACTCAATTAACGTTAATTGAACAAAAACCTGTGCGCCAAGAAGCTATATTACAATGGCTCAATAATAACAATATTACACTTGACTCCATCGATGCTATTGCTTGTAGAGGCGGCTTACTTAAGCCTATAATTGGAGGTACTTATTACGTAAATGCACATGTATATGACGACTTAAAATCATTTAATTACGGTATACATGCTTCAAATTTAAGTGGCATTATCGGATATGAGTTAGGTCAAAATCATCAAATCCCTGTCTTTACTTCCGACCCTGTAGTCGTAGATGAATTAATAGATGCAGTAAGATATACTGGTATTCCAGGTATTCAGAGAAAAAGTATTTTTCATGCTTTGAACCATAAAGCTACTGCACGACGATATGCTCAAGATGTAAACCAATCTTATGACAATTTAAATTTAATTGTCATACATATGGGAGGCGGGGTGAGTGTCGCTGCACATGCACAAGGCAACGTTATCGACGTAAATGAAGCACTTTATGGTGAAGGGCCGATGGCATTAAATAGGTCAGGCTCCATTCCAAATGATGCACTGATGGCATATCAAGCAGAACATGCTTACAGTATAGACCAAATGAAGCGTCTGTTTTCTGCACAATCCGGGCTGCAAGCCTATGTCGGTTCTTCCGATTTCAAATGGATAATGGACCAATACGAAACGGATCTTCAAACAAGGCATGTGATAGATGCTTTTGCAATTCAAATTGCTAAAGCGATTGGTGAAAGAGCAGCATTGTTACAAGGTAATGTAGATCAAATCCTTTTTACAGGTGGTATGAGTTATAGTGCATCGTTTATCAACCTTTTAAAACCGTATATTGAGTGGATAGCACCAGTATCAGCGTATCCTGGTGAATTTGAAATGCAGGCATTAGCTGAAAATGCATCACTCGCTTTTCAGGGAGACATTCCTGTTAATACATACAGTTAGGAGAATTATCGAATGGCAAAAGAAAAATATGATTTAGTGATACTAGGCGGCGGAATTGCTGGTTATTCTGCAGCGATTCGTGCAAGTCAACTCGGTAAATCAGTTGCACTCGTTGAAAAAGATAAATTAGGCGGAACATGTTTACATCGTGGATGTATTCCAACAAAATCATTTTTAAAATCTGCTGAAGTGTTTAAATATATTCAAAATGCGCAACAATTTGGAATTCATGTTGATTCACCGACTATAGATTTTAATGCGATTTTAGAACGCAAATCAAAAATTGTTGAAAGTATGTATCAAGGTGTTCAAAACTTAATCAAACAAAATAAAATTGATGTCTTTAACGGTACAGGTCGCTTATTAGGCGCCTCTATTTTCACACCTCAAAGCGGAACAGTGTCCGTCGAATATGATTCGGGTGACTCGGAACTACTGCCTAATGATTACGTGTTAATCGCCACAGGATCAAAACCTATCGAATTACCTATCTTACCTTTTGATCATCATATGATTTTAAGCAGTGATGATATGATGCAAATGACTTCATTGCCTGACCGTATTGCTATTATAGGTGGGGGTGTTATCGGTTTAGAATTTGCAAGTCTTTTAAATACACTAGGTGTTAACGTTACGCTTATTGAAGCTTCGGAGCGTATCCTTTTTAATGAAACAGAACATGTGAGTCGTCAAATGAAACAGCAGCTCTCACGTCAAGGCATTACAATATTAGAAAAGACATCTATCACCTCGGATAATATCACTATTTCAGATAATGAAGTGACATTTGAATTAGATGATACCATTACCGTCGATAAAGTCCTTGTATCGATTGGACGTCAAGCTATCACTGATGATTTAGGCTTAAACAACACTAAAGTGGAACTCACCGATAGAAAAACAATCCAAACGAATGCATTAATGCAAACGGCAGATACACATATTTATGCAGCTGGTGACGTTATTGGCCAATTGCAACTTGCGCACGTTGGTGCAAAAGAAGGAATTACTGCAGTTGAACACATGTTTAATGAAACGCCTTTGCCAATCAACTATCATCAAATGCCACGTTGTATCTATACACAACCTGAAGTCGCTTCTATTGGTCAAAATGAGCAAACAGCTAAAGCAAATGGTATCGAAACTCGCGTAGTTAAAGCACCTTTTAAAGCAAATGGAAAAGCTTTAATTGAATCAAACGACAACCCTGATGGCTTTGCGGAATTGGTTTTTGATAAGCAATCTAATACTTTTATTGGTGCTTCACTCATAGGGCCACGTGTAACAGAACTCATCAACGAATTAAGCTTATTAACTTTTATGGATGGCTCTGCTTTAGAACTAGGCAGTGCGGTTCATGCGCATCCGTCAGTATCAGAACTTTTAATGGAACTTGGTTTAAAAGCTGAAAAACAATCCATTCACATTTAGTAACCTTTGAGGAGGAGAAGGCAATGAAAGATTACAGAGAAGCCCATCTCACAGTTGAAGATTTAAAGAATATGTATGCGGCTATGGATTTAGGTCGTAAGTTAGATGAACGTATGTGGTTATTAAACCGTGCGGGAAAAATTCCTTTTGTGATTAGTTGTCAAGGTCAAGAAGCAACGCAAATTGGAGCAGCCTATGCCTTACAAAAAGGTGATATTACTGCACCTTATTATCGCGACTTAGCATTGGTCACATATTTAGGCATGACGCCATTAGAAACGATGTATTCAGCATTTGGTAAACGCGATGATATTAGCTCAGGCGGTAAACAAATGCCTTCACATTTTAGTAAAAAATCAGTAGGTATCATGTCTCAAGGGTCCTCTGTGGCAACACAAATTTTACACGCTGTTGGGGCAGCATTATCACTCAAAATGGACGGTAAAAAGCATATTGCTTTAACTTCATTAGGAGAAGGTAGTTCAAACCAAGGTGATTTTCATGAAGGTTTAAACTTTGCCGGTGTACATAAATTGCCATTTATATGTTTAATTGAAAATAATAAATATGCGATTTCAGTTTCTAAAGAATTGCAATATGGCGCAGAATACTTATCAGATCGTGCAAAGGGCTACGGCATGTTCGGGGAAACTGTAGACGGAAATGATCCGATTGCGGTTTATCAAGCGATGAAAACTGCGCGTGAACGTGGTATTAATGGCGAAGGGAGCACATTAATTGAAGCAATGTGTACAAGATTAACCGCACATTCTTCTGATGATGATGATCGCTATCGAACTGACGATGAAAAAACATTAGATAAGTCGAACGACTGTAATGTGCAATTTAAAAAGTATTTAATCGATGAAGTTCAAATAGATGAAGCTTGGTTTGAAGATATAGAAAAACAAAATAAACAGTATGTACATGAAGCAACGAAACAAGCTGAGGCTTCTCCTTACCCTGATCCTTCAGAAACGTATACGCATGTTTATGACCAGGAGGATGAAAAAAATGCCTAAATTAACATATTTGGATGCAATTAAAAACGCGTTAGATTTAGCTTTAGAAAAAGATGACCAAACTTTTATTCTCGGAGAAGACGTAGGTAAAAAGGGCGGCGTTTTTGGTGTTACCGCAGGACTTCAAGAAAAATATGGACTTTATCGTGTATTAGATACCCCACTAGCAGAATCTAATATTGTAGGTTCCGCCATTGGAGCAGCAATGATGGGTAAAAGACCGATTGCAGAAATACAGTTTGCCGAGTATATTTTGCCAGCAACAAACCAAATTATGAGTGAAGCAGCTAAAATGCGTTATCGTTCTAATAATGATTGGCAAGTGCCTTTAACTATTCGCGCACCATTCGGAGGTGGCATTCACGGTGCGCTATATCATTCACAAAGTATTGAAAGTGTTTTCGCTTCAACACCTGGTTTAACCGTTGTTATCCCGTCATCACCATATGATGCCAAAGGTTTATTACTATCAGCTATTCAATCAAACGATCCTGTGTTATTCTTTGAACATAAAAAAGCCTATCGATTATTAAAAGAAGAAGTGCCTGAAGATTATTACACAGTGCCTTTATATAAAGCTGATGTTAAACGTAAAGGTAGCGACATTACAGTCTTTACTTATGGACTCGCCGTTAACTATTCTTTACAAGCTGCCGATTTATTAGCTGAAGAAGGTTTTGATGTCGAAGTTGTTGATTTAAGAACTGTGTATCCATTAGACCAAGAAACAATTATTGAACGTGCGAAAAAGACTGGAAAATGTTTATTAATAACCGAAGACAATAAAGAAGGTAGCGTTATGTCAGAAGTCGCAGCAATTATTGCAGAACACTGTTTATTTGATTTAGATGCACCTATCATGAGACTCGCAGGTCCTGATGTTCCAGCAATGCCATTTTCGCCACCACTTGAAGATGAATTTATGATTAATCCAGAAAAAATTAAAAACAAAATGCGTGAACTTGCAACATTTTAAGGAGGCCCATTATGGAAATTAAAATGCCAAAATTAGGTGAAAGTGTCCATGAAGGCACGATCGAACAATGGCTTGTTCAAGTGGGGGATGTCGTAGAAGAATATGATCCATTATGTGAAGTCATTACAGATAAAGTCACAGCAGAGGTGCCGTCCTCATTTTCAGGAAAAATAACGAAGATTCATGTCTCAGCCGGCGAAACGATCTCAATAGGTACCGTTATATGTGAAATGGAAGTTGAAGATGAAGCATCCGGTGAAATGAATTCTGCAGAACCTCAAACACAAGCGGAAAGCACAGAAACAAATGAACGTAATCAGATTGAAGCAACATTGACGCCAAATACACCGATGACGAAACAAGCTAAAAATAACGGCCGTTATTCACCTGTTGTTTTCAAAATTGCTTCTCAACATAATATTGATTTAGAAGAAGTGCAAGGCACGGGTTTTGAAGGGCGTGTAACGAAAAAGGATATCGAAGCTTTTGTCGCATCTATGTCTAGCCAACCAGCCGTCACACAAGAAACTGCTCAAAAACCAACGTCTTCTTCAATAACTGGCAGTCAAGCACCTCAATCTCCAGCATGCGATGCGTCATCCGTAATACCAGTCAAAGGTGTGCGTAAACAAATCGCGCAAAAAATGGTGCAAAGCGTTCAAGAAATTCCACATGCATGGATGAAAATAGAAGTAGACGCGACTGAACTAACGAAAACACGTAATCACTACAAAACGCAATTCAAAGCACAAGAAGGTTACAACCTTACATTTTTTGCATTTTTCGTTAAAGCAGTGGCAGAGGCTTTACATCAATATCCGATGCTCAATAGTTCATGGCAGAATGATGAAATTCACATGCATAAAGAAATTAACCTTTCAATCGCTGTAGCAGCTGAAGACAAATTGTTCGTCCCTGTAATTAAAAATGCAGATGAAAAATCTATTAAAGGCATTGCTAGAGAAATTGCAACACTCGCTAAAAAAGCACGTCAAAACCAACTTTCAAGCGAAGACATGCAAGGCGGAACGTTTACAGTGAATAATACTGGAAGCTTTGGTTCTGTAAGCTCAATGGGAATTATCAATCATCCACAAGCTGCTATTTTACAAGTAGAATCTATTGTTAAACGTCCCGTTGTTATTGATGATATGATTGCGATTCGTCATATGGTTAATCTTTGTTTGTCCATTGATCACCGTATTCTAGATGGTTTACAAGCTGGGCAATTTTTAAATGAAGTGAAATCACGTATTGAGCGCTACACACTAGAAAGCACTCAAATCTATTAAAGTCGATATATTGAATTGGTGTGTTGCCTTTAGTAAAATATAACTATCTAGTAGGAGGTATATCAAATGGATTTAAATTTTGATTTATATATGAATGATGTAGTGAATCAAGCAAGAAAAGAAATGGATACAGCAGGTTACCAACAATTAACAACAGAAGAAGAAGTAGATAGTGTATTATCAAAAGAAGGTACAACACTTGTCATGATTAATTCTGTTTGCGGCTGTGCAGGAGGCATCGCACGTCCTGCTGCCACACACGCACTTCATTATGATGTACTACCAGATCGCTTAGTAACTGTATTTGCTGGACAAGATAAAGAGGCTACACAACGTGCAAGAGATTATTTTGAAGGCTATGCACCATCTAGCCCATCTTTCGCACTTGTAAAAGATGGCAAAGTTACAGAAATGATTGAGCGCCATCAAATCGAAGGTCATGATACGATGAGCGTGATTACTCAGTTACAACGTTTATTTGATAAATACTGTGAAGAAAAGTAAGGAGCCGTTAAATGATGCGTTTAAATCCCTATCGTATAGGATTTAGAACGATTAAAACTGCGGTCGGAATGGCACTAGGCGTTATTATCGCTAAGCTTTTAGGTTTAGATAATTATGCATCTAGTGCTATTTTAGTTGTTTTATGTATTAAAGATACGAAAATGCATTCTGTCAATGCGATAGTGTCACGCTTTGTTTCGTGTTTAATCGCGATTGGTTTTGGCTCATTAGTTTTTCCAATCTTCGGTCAGCATGCACTCGTATTAGGTTTAATCGTTTTATTATTTATTCCACTTACCGTTGTTATTAATATGCAAGAAGGGGTTGTGACAAGTAGCGTTATATTACTTCACTTTTTCAATGCCCCTCAAATTAATTTTGCATTAGTAGTTAACGAAATATTATTAATCACCGTTGGTTTAACTATTGCATTTTTAATGAATTCAATTATGCCGAGCTTAGACAAAGATCTCAAAAAGTATAAACTGGAGATTGAAGCACAAATTAGAGATATTTTTTATCAATATAGCCACGCTTGTGCTACCCATGACAATCAACTTAAAATATCGTTTCAACCGCTACACCTCTCTATTCAAAAAGCAAAGTCAATTGCCTTTAGAGATGTCAAAAACCACTTTGTGAGAAACGAAAATAGCTATTATCACTATTTTGATATGAGAGAAAATCAAGTCGAAATTTTAAAACGAATTCACCATCATATTCATCATATAGAAGCTAACGATCCAATTTCAAAACGTGTAGCTGATGTATTCAAAGAAATGGCAGAAAATGTGAATGAAAATAACTATACAGCCCAACGCTTGCACATGGTCTATCATGTACGATTAGAAATTGATAAAGAGCCACTACCAACTACACACGAAGCCTTGCATACACGCTCAAGTATGATTCAAATGTTGTATGATACCGAAGAATACCTCACAATTAAATCAAAATTTGGAAACTTAAAAATGCATCATGAAGTGTAAAAAATCCATAGTAAAGGATTCACTCTAAATTTATTTATAATTCTATAAGACGATATTTATTCTTGTGCAAGCTACAGACGACAACAATCTTTAAGAGAAAATTAAGTAAAAATGGATTGAAAATAGCTATAATACAGTGCTTTTAACATCATTTTAGGATGATAAGAGGATGTACTTCTATTTCGGTGGTGCCGGTGGTTCTCATAAAGGTACCGCTGATCATTGTTTTAAATAAGAAATAGGTGAGGATAATGAATATAGAAAAGGTAATGAATGGTTATATTCTTATAGCTTTAATAATTATTATAATATTAGGACGTTTGTTAGCTTATGCGTTGTCGGGAGATATTATAAAAACGGTCAATTCTTTTAGTTTTTATTGCCATTTAATGGGTTTAGGAATATATATATTGCTTATTTTTAGTGAAGAAGCAAGGTAAAATCGATAATTTTTGGTTATCTTGGTATTAAAGGTTTAGAGGGTCGATTTTCATTGTTTAGAAATCACATTCTTTTTGTAAAACAACTCTAAATGGTTGATGTGACAGTGTTTTTTTCGTTTTTAAGATTTAAAAAGTTTTTTACGTATAATATCCCTAATACTAAGGTTATAATGTCAAATCAAAACCTTACTATTAGGGATTTTTACTTACTTTGGCATATGTACTGAAGACGTATATCATTCCTTTTAAACATGTTCACGGAGAAATAAGACACATATGAAAGTAACCATCAGTATTTTGCTATTTTAAGTATTATATATAATCACCATATAAAGTGTACAGCCTTACAAATAAGCCTTCACACGTTTAGTTATATATACTACACGCGCGAAGGCTTATTTTGTATCATCATGCTACATATTTAATATCGGTGCGACACCAGGCAAAATTAACGACACTACAATCGCCACAAGCATAATAATTAACAATACTTTTCTAACTTTTTCATTTAACACGAAATGACGCCTCCAACTTCTAAAGTGAGTAACTTTCTTTTTGTAAAGCAAATTATAACATTGCCTATCTGACTCTACAATAACATTTGTCTTACAATAAAATAGACAAACACGTCAGTTGCATTGTTTTATAAATACTTTAAACTATAAATAAACATATTATGAGAAGGTGAAAAAATGATTAATCAAGAACGTTTGATTCAAACTTTTATGGCGCTTGTAAAGATTGATTCTGAAACAGGACACGAAGGAACGATACAACCTATTTTAAAAGATAAATTTCTAGCATTAGGTCTAGATGTCAAAGAGGATAATGCTCAAGCGCTCACACAATTCGGCGCTAACAATTTGATATGCACGTTAGAAGCGTCTGAACAAAACCGTGATAAAATCTACTTCACGTCACATATGGATACGGTTGAACCCGGGCAAAATGTACAACCTATTCTTAAAGAAGATGGTTACATTTATTCCGATGGTACGACAGTTCTTGGTGCAGATGATAAAGCAGGATTAGCAGTCATTTTTGAAGCGTTACAAGTTATCAAAGAAAATCAACTTCCTCACGGGCAACTTCAGTTTGTAATTACAGTGGGAGAAGAATCTGGTCTCGTAGGTGCTAAAGCATTAGATTCTGCATTATTAGATGCAGATTATGATTTTGCAATTGATGCATCAGCGCCGGTAGGTGATATAACGATTGGTGCACCTTATCAAATGAAAATGCATGCGCAAATTTATGGCAAAAAAGCTCATGCAAGTACACCTAAAGAAGGCATCAGCGCCATTAATATTGCTGCAAAAGCAATTAGTCAAATGAAACTTGGTCAAATTGATGAAGAAACTACTGCCAACATTGGTTCATTTAATGGTGGCGGGCCAACAAATGTCGTTACAGATTTAGTCCATATTTGGGCAGAAGCACGTTCGCATGATAAAGCAAAAATCGATGCTCAAACCGAGCATATGAAAGAAACGTTCATCAATGCAGCTTCCCAATATCAATGTAAAGCTGAAGTAACGTCAGAGTTATCCTACCCTGGATTTAAAATTAATGAAGATGAAAAAGTTTATCAAATTGCGAAAAAAGCATCTAAAGCGCTCGGTTTTGCTGCAAACACTTCAGTTGGTGGTGGTGGATCTGATGGTAATATCATTAACGGCTTCGGTATACCAACAGTAATATTAGGTGTTGGCTATGAATTCATTCATACTACAGAAGAACGTATCGCTAAGCAATCACTGTACGACTTAACACGCTATGTATTAAAAATTATTGAAAGCGCTTAACGAAAGGGAAGCAAGTGTTTATCCTTGTAGAATATGGTACAATGAGTGCGTAATTTATATTAAGAGAGGTAATCATAATGACACAACAAATTGGTGTAGTAGGATTAGCGGTAATGGGTAAAAACCTTGCATGGAATATTGAATCACGTGGTTATACGGTCTCTGTATTTAACCGCTCTTCTGAAAAGACTGACATCATGGTCGCAGAATCAAAAGGTAAAAACATTGTTCCAACATATTCATTAGAAGAGTTCGTAAACTCTTTAGAAAAACCACGCAAAATCTTATTAATGGTAAAAGCTGGGGTTGCTACGGACAAAACAATAGAAAGTCTTTTACCATTACTTGATAATGACGATATTTTAATCGACGGTGGTAATACAAATTATTTAGATACGATGCGAAGAAACCAAGCATTAGCCCAAAGCGGTATTAACTTTATCGGTACTGGCGTTTCAGGTGGCGAAGTAGGCGCTTTAACAGGACCTTCTATGATGCCAGGTGGCCAACAAGAAGCCTATGAAAAAGTGGCCCATATTTTTGAAGCCATTGCTGCAAAAGCAAAAGACGGTACACCATGTGTGACATATATTGGGCCTAATGGTGCTGGTCATTACGTAAAAATGGTACATAACGGCATTGAATATGCAGATATGCAACTAATTGCTGAAAGTTATTTTATGATGAAAGAACTTCTAGGAATGTCTCATGAAGAGATTTCACAAACTTTTAAATCATGGAATAGTGGCGAACTCGAAAGTTACTTAATCGAAATTACCGGTGATATTTTCACTAAATTAGATGAAACAGGCGAACCGCTTGTCGAAAAAATCATGGACAAAGCTGGACAAAAAGGCACAGGAAAATGGACTTCTATCAATGCTTTAGAATTAGGTGCGCCATTAACGATTATTACCGAATCTGTTTTTGCACGTTTTATCTCTTCTTTAAAAACACAACGCGTCAATGCATCTAAAGCATTAACTGGCCCTAAAGCAACATTTTCTGGAGATAAAGCAGCATTTTTAGAGCAAATCCGTCGCGCTTTATATATGAGTAAAATTTGCTCATACGCTCAAGGTTTTGATCAAATGAAAGCAGCTAGCGAAGAAAATGAGTGGAACTTGCAACTTGGTGAGCTTGCAATGATTTGGAGAGAAGGTTGCATTATCCGTGCACAGTTCCTTCAAAAAATTAAAGAAGCTTATGACAAAAATGAGCAGCTCGAAAACCTATTGTTAGATGATTATTTTAAATCTATTGTGAATGACTACCAAGATGCCTTACGTGAAGTAGTGGCTACAGGTGTTCAAAACGGTATTGCCGTTCCTGGATTTGCAGCAAGCATTAACTATTTTGATAGTTACCGCACTGAAGATTTACCTGCTAACCTCATTCAAGCACAACGCGATTACTTTGGCGCACATACTTATGAGCGTAAAGATAAGTCAGGAACATTCCATACGGAATGGACAAAATAAAACCTTTTTCACTAAAGCGAGTATAAAAAAACCAAGGTCAACTTGTGCGTTGACCTTGGTTTTTACATTTCTTCATCATCTAAAGGGATGCCTAATTGAATTTTTGTAAATGAATCTTCAAATGAAAAGTCAAATGGGTAAACTTCCAAATATAATGTATTCCTTACGTAAGGTATTGAAAATTGTAATGTTGTTTCTATGTAGTGCCATGCGTCTGAAACGGCATAGTCTATTTCGCCTTGAAGATTAAACATTGCATATTGACGTTTATCTAAGTAACGATTTTCTAAATGGGAAGGCATCCGTTCACTAGGGACGCCAATAAAAATTTCTAACCCTTGGTCAAGCGGGCATCTTACAACATAAATATCATGAGGACTGCGATCATTATATTTTACCAGTTCATCGAGACGGCCATCCGATTTCAAGTCTTCTAAAAAATCAGGAACATTGAAAGGATCTTCAAGGCCATTAGAAGGAATAAATCGTGAATAACCTACCATTGAAAAATCTCCCACCGCTTCAAGACGATATGGCGGGGCTGGTTGAGTTGTTGTTGTTAACTTTAAATAAATTTGCGGCTGCATATTTAATTCATCTGATTTCGTTTTAACTTGTAGTGGTGAAATACCGTGATAATCGCTAAAATCATGGGCAAAGGCGTTAACATCTGAATAATGATACTTTTTAGCAATGTCGATTAAACGCGTATTACTTTGCTTTAGTTCACGTGCTGCAATAGTAAGTCGCCGCGCGTTATAATAAGATTCTGGCGATTGTCCCACAATCATTAAAAATGATTGTGCTAGATGATACGGTGACATTTCAACGTAATCGCTTAATTGTTGTAAATCATATGATTCATAAAGGTGGTCTTCTATATACACAATCGCTTGTTGTATTTTTTTGATAACGTCCAACATGGTCACTCCTAAACTACATTAACGTAAAGCATTACTTAATCATATATTATAAAACAAAAAGAGCTAAGTATCATCAAAAACATGCTTAGCTCTCAATATATTTATTGAATATCATCCCACCATTTTAACCCGTCGCGACTTAAAAGCAAATCACTTTCAAGCGGACCATTTGTTCCAGCTACATAATTAGGAAATTCTGGTTCAAATTTAGACCATGCCTCTGAAATCGAATCCACAAATTTCCATGTAGATTTAAGTTCTTCCCAGTGTGTAAAGTTGGTTGCATCTCCGTTTAATGCGTCATACAAAAGGTTTTCATAAGCATCTACAGTGTTCATTTTGTCTTGTGCACTCATCGCATAAGATAATTGCACCGGCTCAGTCTCAATCCCTTGGACGTATTTTTTTCCATTTAAATGAATAGACACACCTTCATTAGGCTGGATATTAATGACAAGTAAGTTAGAATCTAAATGTTTATCTCTTTGATAATACAAATTCATTGGCACTTCTTTAAATTCCACTACGACTTGAATGGACTTACGTTTCATGCGTTTACCTGTTCGAATGTAAAAAGGGACGCCTGCCCATCTAAAGTTATCAATCATTACTTTTCCTGAAACAAAAGTTGGTGTTACAGAATCAGAAGCAACTTTATCTTCATCACGATAGGCTTTTACATCTTGGCCATTAATTTTACCTTGATCGTATTGTCCACGAACAAAATGATGTCTTACATCTTCAGACGGTAACACACGTAACGATTTCAATACTTTTACTTTTTCCGCTCTAATGTCATCACTATGTAAACTAATAGGTGGCTCCATTGCAAGTAGCGCAACCATTTGTAACATGTGGTTTTGGAACATATCCTTTAAAGCACCGCTCGATTCATAATAGCCACCACGATCTTCCACACCTAAAATTTCAGAGGATGTCACTTGAATATTAGAAATATATTTATTATTCCATAACGGTTCAAACATGGCATTACTAAAACGTAACACTTCAATATTTTGTACCATGTCTTTGCCTAAATAATGATCAATTCGAAAGATTTCTTCTTCTTTAAAAGAACGTCGAATTTGCTTATTCAATTCTTCAGCCGACTTTAGGTCGCTACCAAATGGTTTTTCGATAACTAAACGTTTAAAGCCTCTCGTATGCGTGAGTCCCGATGATTTTAAATAATCTGTAACTGTCCCAAAAAATTGCGGCGCCATCGCAAGATAAAACAAACGGTTACCTTCAAGTGAAAATTCTTGGTCCAATGTTTCACTTAATTCTAATAAATCTTTATAACTCGCTTCATCATTTACATCATGTGGTTGATAAAATATATGTTGCATAAATTTATCTAAATGCTTTGTGTCTTGGACGTGTGCTTGAATCGAAGCTTTTACTTGTGCTCTAAAGTCATCATTCGTCAATTGACGTCGCCCAATACCAATAACTGCGATACGATCGTCTAAGTTGTCTTGTTGAAATAAATGGAATAGGGAAGGAAATAATTTGCGGTGACTTAAATCACCCGTTGCCCCAAAAATTGTTATCAATGCTGGAATTTGCTTTTTTGACTTATTCAAGATTCAAAACCTCAATTCTTAATTTATATCATATTTATTATTATAAAACATTCAACTCATTTAGGTCATACAATCTGCATTATTTATACATAATGTAATATTTTATGTCCCGCTTCAACTCAAATTTGTGATACTATTACGCTAAGGAGGCTCACGCCATGGAAATTACCTTTTTCGGAACTAGTGCAGGATTACCTACAAAAGAACGTCATACGCAGTCTATTGCACTCTCACTTGAACCATATGAAACAGATATATGGTTGTTTGATGTCGGTGAAGCCACACAACATCAAATTTTACATCATTCTATTAAATTAGGGAAAATCAGCCACATCTTTATTACACATATGCACGGCGACCATATCTTTGGTTTACCAGGTGTTTTAACGAGTCGTTCGTTCCAAGGCGGAGACTCAAAACCTTTGACAGTTGTTGGACCTGTAGGTATTAAAGCATTTGTGGAACAAAATTTAGCACTTACACATTCCCATTTGAACTATCCTTTACATATTATTGAAATTAATCAATCTATAGATTTATCCTTTAACCAATTCCAAGTTAAAGTACGTCCACTCAATCATGGTGTGCCATGTTTTGGGTACCGTGTTGAAGCTCCAAGTACGCCTGGCAAACTTGACGTAGACAAATTGAAAGCATTAGGTATTCAACCTGGGCCACTATATCAACAGATTAAAACACAAGATACATTTGAATTTGAAGGACGTATATACGATGCCTCACCATTTAAAGGACCTAATAAACAAGGACCAGTTGTTAGCATATTTGGTGATACGAAACCTTGCGAAAGCCAATTTATTCTCGCTGAAAATGCGGATGTTATAGTCCATGAATCTACATATATAGAAGGGGACAAAACACGCGCAAATAGTTATCACCATAGTCATATTGATGATGTATTGCAACTGTTAAGTGCCGCAAATGTTAAACATGGCCTCTTAACGCATTTAAGTAACCGTTATACGATTGAAGATATTGCACAAATTGAAAAAGATATTAAATCAAAAACGCCCGTTTCTTTTCAATTTGTTCGTGACTACACAAGTTACAGCTTTTAAAATACATAAATGCGCATAAGTATCACATCATGGCACTGTTATGCACAGAAGTAGGACGACGAAACCGTTTCATTTCGTCGTCCTACTTTTTTACCCATAATAGGGCTTTAACCTTCATTATCTTCTTGTGCGGAAAGTTCTACACTTCTTTCAACTGCAGCATTTAAACAGTCTTCAAAAATACCTTCAATATCATAATCTGACAGTTTATTTAAACCTGCTTGTGTCGTACCACCTTTAGAGGTAATATTTCTTCTTAATTGTTCCAGACTTAAATCGGAACGTTCAATCATTTTCCCTGTTCCAATAATTAATTCTCGAATGGATTCTTCAACTTCTGATTTTTCAAGTCCCAGTTTAGTCCCTGCATTTACATACTTTTCAAATACGTGATATAAAAAGGCAGGACCACTCCCGGTAATCGCGGTTACTTGATGTAAATGCGCTTCTTTAACTTCAATTGCAGAACCAAAAGCATTAATTAATGATAAGACTTCATCTTTGGACCGTGGCCCAAAATTACGTGAAAAGCTCACACCCGTAACTGAGTGACCTACTTGTGCATTTGTATTTGGCATAATTCGTGCAATCGGATTGTTAGGGTTTAATTTTTCTCTCAAATAACTAATCGGCAAGCCAGCCATAATAGAAATAAATTTATTTTTGTCATCAATATGATCACGTATTCTTTCAGCGAGTTGATCAAAGTCATGCGGTTTTGCACCTAAAAAAACGTAATCGGCATTTTTTAAAAGCGTTTCATCGTCATAACTATACTGTACACCTAATTCGCGATGATAGTCTTCAAGCATTTGTTGATTAGAACGGTTGGTGAGATAGATGTTTTCAGCTGGAATTACTTTCGAATTGATAATTCCTTTGAATATCGCATTGGCCATATTCCCAGCACCGTAAAAAACAATTTTCATCTGTCATTTCACTTCCTATATCCATAGTCTAAGTTTATATTAACATAAAAAATATTGCACACACGTACAGAGCACTATGTTTTATGAAATATCATCAAGCGCCAAATCGTATGTGCATCTATCTCTATATACCCATTTATTAAACGATCACATCTTTTTGTCGTCATTCGGAATAGTCACTTATTTTGTAAAATAGCCCCTTTAAAATGGAAAGAGTTTCACTTTAAAGGGGCTGCATCTTTACTTAAGATGTTGCTCATATTCAAGATTTTTAACACATTGACGTGCTTTTTCTACTATTTCATTCGGAATTTCAACATTTAATTGTTTCACATTATCCTTAATTTGTTGTGGCGTACTTGCACCTGTAATAATTGAACCGAGTGCATTAAACGATTTAAGATAATTAAAAGTGAGAGCAGATAAATTAGGCTCTATGTTGACAAGTGATTCTAATGTTTGGTTCAGTGCGGCATTAGAATAATCAAAAATGCCATCTTCAAACTTCTCATTTAAGACTTTTTGATAGTTTTGCGTTAATAATCCTTTAAAAACGGGTCCCCGCGCAAGCACTTTAACACCTTTATGTTCAATTTCATTTAATAAAGCTTCCGGTCGATTGTCAATCAAACTAAATTGAGACATAATTGTTTCTATTTCGCTATTTTCTAAGTAATATCGAATCACGTTTGGACGTATTGATGAGATACCATAAGCCTTGATTAGTCCTTCCTTTTTCAACTCATCAAATGCACTTATCGTTTCGTCTAATGGATCTTCAATCGTTCCACCGTGCAACATATACAAATCTAAATGCTCTAAATTTAATCGACGCAAGGAGTTTTTGACATTCTCTTTAATATATTTTTTCGAAGGATCCCAAAAGGTTTCACCGTTGTCTTTTAAATGATTGCCAACTTTTGTACCAATAACAATATCATCTCGGTTTTGGTATGTTTTTAGAGCTTTTCCAACGATTGCTTCATTTATACCTTTGTCATAAATATCTGCAGTATCAAAATAGGTGATGCCCGATTCTAAAGCCGCTTCAATAATAGGTTGCGCTTTTTCATAATCTGTTCCTAAACTCATACACCCTAATCCTATTTCTGAAAGTTGAAGACCACTTTTTAAAGTATTTTTTTGCATAGGTACACACCTTCCGTTAAAATTTAATCATATTCATCATAGCAAACCATTGAGATAAAAGAAAAGGAGAGACATTTTATGCCATTTAAAGAAACCACTTTATCAAAAGAAACGATATATAAAGGGAAGATTATAGAAGTAGAAAAGCATTTAGTCGAATTACCAAATCAACAAACTTCATACAGAGAAGTGGTCAAACATAATGGCGCTGTTGCTGTTTGTGCTTTAACGCCTGACAACAAAGTCATTTTAGTAAAACAATACCGTAAAGCGATGGATAAAGTGTTATTAGAAATTCCTGCAGGTAAATTAGAACCCGGTGAAAATAGAAAAAGCGCTGCTAAGCGAGAATTAGAAGAAGAATCCGGGTACATTGCAGATGATCTTAAACTAATTGGTGAGGTATACGGTTCACCAGGCTTTTGTGATGAATTGATTTCAATTTATTTCACCGACAGCTTAAAGGAAGGGCAAATGCATTTAGATGATGATGAATTCGTTGAGAATGTTTTATATTCATTGGAAGAAGTAGAAAAAGCAGTTTCTCACGCACAAATCAACGATGCTAAAACCCTTATCGCTTTCCAATATCTATTATCAAATTATAATCATTCTAAATAACTTTCCGTAAGGGTTGCTTTTTTTCTCAATTACTGTTAATTTAATACAAGTAATTCTTACGTAATTATAATGATTTTAAATTTCAGTAGAGGGGTGAAGCTTCCGTGGAAGAACGTTTAAATCGCGTGAAGCAACAATTACAGCAATCTTCATACAAACTTACACCACAAAGAGAAGCTACTGTGAGGGTGTTAATTGAAAACGAGTCAGATCATTTAAGTGCAGAGGATGTTTACTTAAAGGTAAAAGAAAAAGCGCCTGAAATCGGATTAGCCACAGTGTATCGTACTTTAGAGCTTTTGGCAGACTTAAAAGTAGTGGACAAAGTGAGTTTTGGTGATAGTGTCGCACGATTTGATTTACGCAAAGAAGGCTCTGAACACTTCCACCATCATTTAGTATGTATGGAGTGTGGCCGCGTCGATGAAATTGACGAAGATTTATTACCACAAGTAGAAGAGCGTGTTGAAAAAGAATTTAACTTTAAAATTTTAGATCATCGTTTAACATTTCATGGTGTGTGCGAAGAATGTCAGAAGAAGGGTAAAGGCAACTCGACCTCTTGAGAAGGAGACGATAAGAAGGTGATTTCATGCAAGAAGTGGTGGAAGAATATTTAAGATTTATCCAACTTGAAAAAGGATTATCTCAAAATACCGTTGCAGCATATCGTCGAGATTTAAATCATTATTTAAGCTATTTAGAAAATCAAAAAATTTCCAATTTAGACTTTATAGATCGACAAAGCGTGCAACAATGGTTTGGAGTACTTCATGATGAAGGACGCTCAACAAAATCAATTGCGCGTTTTACATCTACAATAAGAAGTTTCCATCAATTCGCTTTGCGCGAAAAATACACATCTAAAGATCCAACCGTCTTAATAGAAACACCAAAATACGAACGCAAATTGCCCGACGTTTTATCTATAGAGGAAATCGACCATTTATTAACAACACCTGACATTTCAAAAAACAACGGTTATCGAGATCGTACGATGTTGGAATTATTATATGCAACAGGGATGCGCGTCTCCGAATTAATTAACGTAGAAATCGAAGATGTTAATTTGATTATGGGCTTCGTTAAAGTATTTGGTAAAGGAAATAAGGAACGCATTGTCCCATTAGGCGATACCGTTATCGACTTTTTAAACCATTATATTGAAACCGTACGTCCACAACTTTTAAAACAACATGTCACACATACGTTGTTTTTGAATATGCATGGTAAACCTTTAACAAGACAAGGCATTTGGAAAATTATCAAGCAAACTGGTGAAAAAGCGGCGATTCAAAAGCGCCTAACGCCTCATACACTACGTCACTCATTTGCGACACATCTCCTTGAAAATGGCGCAGATTTACGGGCTGTCCAAGAAATGTTAGGACATTCTGATATTTCTACCACGCAATTGTATACGCATGTATCCAAAACGCAAATTAGAAAAATGTATCAAACATTTCACCCACGTGCTTAAAAACGTTAACTTAAATTATTTAAGCTAACGTTTTTTATTGTACTGTGCTTGGGCTCTCGCGGCAATCACTTCAGCACGATCACGTAATTTATGATGATGTAAAATAAAAGGCGCGGCGTTAATCGTTGTTGTTGGGCGATAATGTGGATAATATTTTAAAATTTCCTCCGTCATTTCGTCTGTCAATGGTAGCATAATTGGCGAAAATGGGATTTCGCTTTCTGCATCTAAAATCAACTGGCTGACTTCTTGTTGAAATAAGTGATATTGCAATCCTAGCTGACTGTATACTGTTGAATCAAAACGTTGTAGCGTTTTTAAAGCCTTTTTAAACGAACGATGTGCACCTTTAAAATTCCCTCTTCGATAGTGATAACATCCTGTAGCTACTAAAATCAACGATACGACGGGATCATGCTTAGAAAATTCATTTTGTGCCTTCCAAGCTTCTTCTAAAATATCATGGCATAAAAAATAGTGCTGTTCTTGATGAAATTGTACATAAAATTCAACCAATTGCTTATGCAAATGCATCACTCCAAAATTTATTGTTACTCATAAACATGCTATAATATTTTCGGATACAATGCATCCAACTTGCAATAAGAAATGAGGCAAAAACTCATGTATGAAGTAAAATTGGACGCTTTTAACGGACCATTAGACTTATTACTCCATTTAATCAAGGAATTCGAAATAGATATTTATGATATCCCTATGAAAGCTTTAACAAAACAATATATGCAATATATTCACGCTATGAACCAACTCGAAATCAATGTGGCTAGTGAGTATTTAGTTGTAGCTTCCGAACTTCTTATGATTAAAAGTCGTATGTTACTCCCAGATATTAATCAAATCGATGATACTGATGAAGATCCCCGAGAGGAACTTGTTGAAAAACTAATAGAATACCAAAATTTTAAGGCGTACGCTGAGTTATTAAATGATAAAAAAGAAGCACGGGCACGCCTCTATACAAAAACACCTTCTGATTTATCGCATTATGAAAAATCAGAACGTATGTCCGATGATACTACAATAGATTTGACCGAACTGATTGTCGCATATCAAAAGATGAAAACACGTGTAGCTTTGAAAAAACCGACACGTGTTCAAATAAAAAAAGAAACGTATACCATTCAACAATCGACTGCTCATATCCACCAAAAGTTACAACAGCAATCATCCATTACGTTTTTTGAATTATTTACTTTTAATGAAACAATAGAACACGTCGTCACACATTTTCTCGCGTTACTTGAAATGGCGAAAACAGGGATTATTCAAATCCAACAAACGGAAGCCTTTCATAACTTTGATATTACGAAAGGAGTCAATTATGACGTTAAATCCTAATGAAATCATGACTGCCATTTTACATACTGTAGGTGAAGATGGTATCGAACGCAACCAACTCAAAACAATTTTAGACGTCGACACGCCAACATTAGAAACGTTAATCGAGCAATTTGACATTGCAGGGTTGCACTTACAACAATTTGGTGACACACTTGTTTTAACTACAGTGGAAGAAGCAGAGCCTTATATCGAAGCACTGATCGTCAACAAAGGAACCACTAAATTATCACAAGCAGCAATGGAAGTTCTAGCAATTATTGCATATAATCAACCTATGACTCGAAATGACATTGAAATGATTCGTGGCATCAACTCTGATGGACCAGTTAAAACTTTAATTGCTAAAGGGTTAATCGAGCCCAAACAATATCCTGAAACTCGTGGCCAACAACTTTATACGACAGACTTATTCTTAAATGTCTTTGGCTTAGAAAATTTAGAAGGTTTACCTACAACGGACGAAGATGAAGAAGAAATTGAAAACTTCTTCAGCGAGCTCGTCAATCAGAAAGGAGCAACACAATGACACAACAATTAGAGCGATTGCAAAAACGCATCGCCAATAGTGGCTATACATCAAGACGAAAAGCAGAAACTTTAATTTTAGAAGGTAAAGTAACCGTCAATGGTAAGGTAGTCACTGAATTAGGAACAAAAGTAAGCCCTTCAGATGAAGTAAGTGTAGAAGGTATTCCTTTAGAACTAGAAGACAAACTTTACATTTTATTTTATAAACCTGCACAAGTGATTACAAGCGTCTCAGATGACCGTGGAAGAAGGGTTGTAACAGATTATTTTGATGATTTAGAAACACGCATTTATCCTGTCGGACGTTTAGATTATGATACTTCTGGCTTGTTACTATTAACAAATGATGGTGAATTCACCAATCTTATGACGCATCCAAGATACAAAATCCCTAAAACATATATTGCTAAAATTGAAGGCTATATTTTACGCGAACAGGTAAGAGCATTAGAAAATGGTATAGAGCTGGAAGATGGCCTTACACATCCTGCACAAGTTAAAGTAAAAAAACAAGATAAGGCAAAAAATACGTCATTAATTGAAATCACCATTCATGAAGGACGCAATAGACAAGTGCGACGTATGTTCGAACATTTCGGTTTTAAAGTCACTAAATTATCTCGCATTTCTTTTGGTCCTCTTGATTTGAAAGGACTTGGCGCCGGTGAAGGTCGTGTGTTATCGCCGCATGAAGTAAAAACGTTACGTCAACTTGCTAGTAAAGGTTCAACTAAATAAATCGCACAAAATTTGAAATACAGTAAATTAGAATATCAACATTATTGTTAGATTATCTATTTAAACATTTCATATGCTATACTATGCATATAAATGAATTGTCAGTAGTGTGGGAGGTAGGTCACAATGACTAACGAGATTTTAGTCGTGGATGATGAAGAACGTATTAGAAAACTATTAAAGATATATCTTGAACGAGAAGGCTATGACGTTGTAGAAGCTATAGATGGAGAAGAAGCGCTTCAGTTAGCTCAAACGCACGATTATGCATGTATTTTATTAGATTTAATGTTACCTAAACGAGATGGCATTGAAGTAGCAACAACATTACGCGAAACCAAAGAAACCCCTATCATTATGTTAACTGCAAAAGGTGAAGAAAATAACCGCGTTGAAGGCTTTGAATCTGGCGCTGATGATTACATTGTCAAGCCATTTTCACCAAGAGAAGTTGTGTTGCGAGTGAAGGCATTACTTCGCCGTACTCAAACTCATGCTACAGAACATAACGAGCCACACGCACGAGATATCATTTCTTTCAAACATCTCGTTATCGATAATGATGCGCATAAAGTTTTAGCAGACGAAACGCCAGTCAATTTAACACCTAAAGAATATGAACTCTTAATTTATCTTGCTAAAACACCAAATAAAGTGTTTGATCGCGAACAACTTTTAAAAGAAGTTTGGCACTACGAATTTTATGGCGATTTAAGAACTGTAGATACACACGTCAAGCGTTTGCGTGAAAAGCTTAACCGTGTATCAAGCGATGCTGCGCAAATGATTCAAACTGTATGGGGTGTTGGCTATAAATTCGAAGTCAACGAACAAAATGAAACGCCTAAATAGTGTCGTAATTAAACTGTGGTTAACTATTTTATTAATAGTAACGACAGTTTTAATTTTATTAAGTGCAGCGCTCATCACATTTATGCAATATTATTTCACGCAACAAACAGAAAACACTTTATTTGAAAATGCTAAAAGTATCAATCATGTATTAGAAGAAAGTAACGATAGGCAAAGCGCAATTCGTCTCAGTGATGCTATGTTAGAAAAAAACAAAGGTATGATAATTGTTCCGGATTTCGTAAATCACAAAGACAAAAATGCTATAAAAGAAAAAATGCTCGATGAAATTAAAGAAAATAGAGAATTTGATAAGGTACTGAACAATCAAGAATCTGTGCTTCAACATATTACAGTCAATGTTAATGGCATTGATCGCACTTTTGTACTGTTAGGTTATCCATCTAAATCATACAACGGTCAACCTTCTGCTGTTTTTATTTATCAAGATTTAAAAAGTATTGAAGATACAAATAATGTCATTACAATCATTACATTAATTACAGCACTCATATTTTTGGCAATAACGACTGTATTTGCTTTCTTCTTATCAACACGAATTACCAACCCATTGAGACAACTTAAAACGCAAGCAAGAGAAGTAGCACGGGGGAATTATGCTAAAAGAGTACCTGTACAAACAAAAGATGAAATTGGTTCACTTGCAATGACCTTCAATAAAATGAGTAGAAGTATTCAAACACATATAGATGCGATTACGACATCTAAAAACATACGTGATACACTTATCAATTCGATGGTGGAAGGGGTATTAGGAATGAACCACCGTCGTGAAATCATTTTATCTAATCAACTTGCGACAAATTTGCTACAAGAAATGCCAAAAGCACTTCAAGCTAAATATGACGCTCAAGTGAATCAAACTTTTAAAACGCAACGTACTGAATATCAAGAATACGAAATAAACAAACGTTTTTTTGTCATAATTATGAGTTATATTGAACGTATTCAACCTTCTGGAGAAAGCGGACTTGTCGTAGTAATGCGCGATATGACAAATGAGCACCATATGGATCAAGTAAAAAAAGATTTTATTGCCAGTGTGTCTCATGAATTGCGTACGCCAATTTCGTTATTACAAGGTTATACCGAGTCTATCGTAGATGGTGTGGTTACTGAACCAGAAGAAATTCAAGAATTTTTACTGATCGTTTTAGATGAGTCAAAACGCTTATCCCGTTTAGTCAATGAATTGTTAAATGTTGCTAAAATGGATGCAGAAGGTATTACAGTTACGAAGCAATCGCAACCTATGTATGATTTAATCCAAAAAATGGCAACGAAGTATAAACAAGAAACACACGATTTAGGTTTAACACTTGCGTTTCAACGCGATGGGGTAATGAAGCAAAATTGGCATTATGATTTTGATCGTATGGAACAGGTGCTAACGAATTTAGTGGATAATGCAGCACGTCATACACAGCCTGGAGATACAATTACAATAGCCGCTTCCGAAACACCTACAGATTATATTTTAACCGTGTCAGATACCGGCGTAGGTATAGCACCCGAACATTTAGAAAATGTGTTCGATCGCTTTTATAAAGTAGATGCTTCACGCAAACGTGGTAAGCAAGGTACTGGACTAGGACTCTTTATTACGCGCATGATTGTCGATGCACATGGCGGTCATATTTCTGTTGAAAGCACCGTAAATGTTGGTACACAGTTTTCAATTAAATTACCTAAATCGCACAATGACGACGGATAAGTCAAAGTATTTTAACTTCACATGGCATAGTTACGATATGCTAGCGATTACAGAAATTTTAGTCGTAAAAACTATGAAAATGTATGAAAGTGGGCGCGTCATAATCCGTTCTCTACTACATGTATTTATACTTGTCCCAATTCACACTTGATTGTTGTATACTAATCTATGCAATTATTTACCAAATCTATTTCATTCGTCTAGTTTAAAAGGTTTAAGTTATCAAACTGATTTATGATTACAATTCAAATATTCATCACTAAGAAATTGAGTTCATTTGTAAATATAAATCAAAACGACTATCCTACCTTCATATTAGATGGATATGTAAGGAGGTCATGTTATGAAACAACGTCACACGCGACGTATGATTCTTATAAGCATGTTAAGTGCCATCTCAGTGATATTAATGTTTTTAAAATTTCCATTGCCATTTTTACCACCATATTTAACTGTAGATTTTAGCGATGTGCCCGCACTTATAGCTACGTTTAGTTTCGGTCCTATTGCGGGACTTATGGTTGAAATAATAAAAAACTTATTGAACTTTTTCTTTAATATGAGTGATCCAGTAGGGCCGGTAGCTAACTTTTTAGCAGGCAGTAGCTTTTTATTAGCAAGTTATTATATTTACCGTAAAAGTCGCACACACCATATGCTCATCTTAGGACTGATTATCGCGACGCTAGTCATGACAATAGTATTAAGTACTATGAACTACTTTGTACTTTTACCACTTTATGGCATGATTATGAACTTGTCTGATATTACAAATAACTTAAAAGTAATCATTACCGCTGGCATCATTCCTTTTAATATTATTAAAGGTGTACTCATTTCAATTATATTTTTATTGCTTTATCCACGCCTTTCAAAAGCGTTAAAATAATCGCTACAGTGGAATTCGTTAAACAAAAACACTCGGCTTGCCCAAAGGGTTTGCCGAGTGTTTTTTACACATCTATGTCATATCAAGTAAAATGATATTAATTATTCGAACTTAAGCGCATCGCCATCAAAAGATTCTTCCTCCACTTTTATTGAATCTGTTGGGCAACCTTCAAAAGCATCTTCAAGATCCTCATAGAGTTCTTCCGGTACAGCTGCTGTACCTTGGTTGTCATCTAAAATGACATATGCGATACCTTCATCATCGTAATCATAAATGTCAGGCGCTGCTGCACCACATGCACCACATGCGATACAAGTATCCATATCCACGATTGTGTATTTAGCCAATTTTTTCGCCTCCCTTTTCAAAGTACCACACTCACATTATAATTTTATTGTAGATGGGTATAAATTAAATTTCAATATTTTCGTTTAAAGAATGAGGTCATCATTATGAAAACATTAGTCCAATATGCTTACCATCAAGCCTCACCATACAAAACAGACAAAAGCATATACAATATTATCATAGGTAAAAAATCACATCAAACGTTTTTTGATGCGGTTACATTAAATTTATTCACTTTATTTGGCATAAAAAAAGACTTAACTTGGGAGACGTTTACTACGTACATCAAAGAAATGCCACACTCCATAGATATTCCTACATCAAATAAAGCGAATTATCACATATTAGTTCAAACGTTTGAAAATCTTCAACTACTCATACAAACCCTTTCATATTTAAAGCATGAAATTAAAACATTTATGCCTACGACGTCGCATGTAGACGTACATCAGAATGTCAAAAAACTCTACCATCAAATTAAAAAAGCGCATAAAGAAGATGCTACTGTTAAAGAAATATATGTTCTTTTTGAATGCTTAAACACAAGTGGAACAACTTCTGTCATTCATTATTTTTTAACGGGGTATGATGAAGTTATGTATACACCTCACCAAGTTTCGCTTATCGAAAAAATAAATCCTGATGAACTGTCACTTTTAATCTATCATGACTTATATACGATATATACATTACTTGAAGATACGACGTGTTTCCCAATCCTCTCACAATGTCGCGCAAACCTTGAAGTTTCTAGCGCGGTTTATCGAACATATTTAAATATTAAAGAAGGCCAATCCATTGAAGCTGTTTCAAAAATAAATCGCATTTCAATCAATACGGTGTATGATCATATAGTGGATTTGTTTATTAATAACTATTTTACGGATTTACATCAATTTATTAAGCAGTCTGAGGATTTGAATCGGTTTGTAACATTTTATCATGCTCAACCGAATCAACGCTTAAAATTTTATAAAACGTCTTTTAATATGTTTAGTTATTTTGAAATCAAATTAATTATTATTTGTATTGCTAAAGGAGTACTCTAACATGCTTAAACAGGCTCTGAAAACACACTTTGGCTTCGATACTTTTAAAAGTGGCCAAGAAGAAATTATCACGAATATTCTTAATGGTCAAAATACATTAGGCATTTTGCCAACTGGAAGCGGTAAAAGCTTATGTTTTCAACTTCCCACCTATATTAAACAACTACCTACGTTAATTATTTCACCGCTCATTTCGTTAATGGATGACCAAGTGATGCAAATGAAAATGAATGGAGAACGGCATGTTGTGGCTATCCATTCAGGTATGGAAGAACAAGAAAGACGGCGCGCATTTCATCATTTGCGTCATGCACGCTTTGTTTTTGTAAGTCCTGAACTTATATTACAACCACATCATTTTAAGCATTTCAAAAATATTGCTTTTGGACTTATCGTTCTTGATGAAGCACACTGTTTATCTGAATGGGGGTTCGATTTTAGACCACACTATGCACTCATTGGCACCGTGATTCATCATTTCAATGAAGCTACAATTTTAGCACTAACGGCAACCGCTACACCACAATTACATCAAGATATCGAAACAGTCATTTCCAAACCGTTCTCAGTCTTTCAGTCAGCAGTCAATCGCTCTAATATTGCTTTAAGCGTAAAATTTATGGCGCAGTTTGAAGACAAAATCGATTGGCTTCTCAATTTTCTTGAAGAAAGTGGCCCAACTATTGTTTATGTTTCTTCTAAAAAAGTGGGTTTAATGCTTGCAGAGCGCATTTATGAAGCAGGGTACCTCACTGGGTTGTATCACGGGGATTTGTCCTATCAAGAGCGCCAAACAGTACAACACCAATTTCTAAATGATGACATCAAAATTATCGTCGCCACTAGCGCTTTTGGCATGGGAATTAACAAACCAAATATTAGATCCATTGTACATTTTCACGCGCCTTATAGCCCTTCAAATTATATCCAAGAAATCGGGAGAGCTGGACGTGATGGTAAAGAGAGCCAAGCCATCTTACTTTATCACGTTGACGACCAGTTTTTAATGGAAAATTTAATGAAGAGCAATGAAATAGACGTCACTGATCTTCATCTCTATTCACAAGCCGAACTCATTGATGAAGTAAAAAAGGAAATGCTAGACACACTTACTCAAAGTTTTTCTTTAGAAACTCTTAAAACCATTTTCGTAAAACAAGCACATCTAAAAATGCATGCTTATCGCTATATGATGCACTTCATCATGACCCAGCAATGCAGACGTTCTGCCATTTTAAAATATTTCGATACTTATGAAACCCAATATCACCATTGTTGTGATTTTTGCGACAACATTCAATCTATTAAAGAAAAAAATAGCAAAAAAGTAAAAAGACAATTAAATTATGTAGAAAAGTTAGAAAGTTTACTAGAATAGCGTCAATTCGCTTTACATTCGAATTTTGATATCGCTATAATTAATATACACACCAGTATTAAAAGCTTATTCGTTCATGCAAAGTTTTATCGTTAATGTTAAAAAGAATGTTTTAGATGACCAAAGATAAGCTATATATACTATAAATAATAGAAAGGGTGAAAATTTTGTCAAAAGATAACTTTAAAGATGATTTCGAACGTAATCGCCAAGAGATTAAACCGAATCATAAAGAACAATCAAATCATCATGAAGAGGCAGAACCATCATCATTTAAGACTAATGATGAAAAACAGCACTTCCCACCAAGAAACGCGTCTCGCCGACATCGTAAACGTGATATAGGGACAAGCTCTGAAAAAACTGGGCATAATGACGATAACGACCAACAACAAGAACACCAAAAGAGCAAACGTCCAGGCCTGTTGGGAGGTATTGTAAATAAAAATCAAGAGTCGCAACAACCACCAACTACAGAACGTGGCGAAAAAATTAGAGACTATGCTAAAGAAGCGCATCATACCTCTAATAAAAATAATGACCAACACGAGAATAGAAACGATGGAAAACCAGAACATCACGGCGGTCGTCATCGTGAACAAATTCATACTGATAAAGAAAATTATCAGTATGACGATAAACCAGAGCGTATAGGAGCTACAAACACTGATGCCAAACATCATCACGACACGAATCAAAAACATGATTCCAACACGCCAAAAAATACACGTGAAAACGCACAACAACATCGTCGTGATGCAAAATACGACAATGCACAACAAGGTGGAAAAGACAAAAAAGCCGCTGCTGGCGTTGGGGCTGCAGGTGTTGCAGGTGCCGCTGCCAAACATCATCATGATAAAAAACAACACAACGATCACGATGTGAACCAAAAACGTGATTCTAAAACCTCACAAGATAAACGCGATCATGTGCAACAACAGCCTCACAATAAGAAACCTGACAATGCACAACGTGATGGAAATGGTAAAAAAGTTGCAGCTGGCGTCGGAGCTGCAGGTGTTGCAGGTGCCGCCGCTAAGCATCATCATGATAAAAAACAACACAATAACCACGACGTGCAACGTGACAACAGACAACACGACGGAAAAGGTAAAAAAGCTGCTGCTGGCGTCGGAGCTGTAGGTGCTACTGGAGCCGCTGCTAAACATCATACAAATGCCACAGATACACATCACGAGCACCATGATAAAGACCCAAAAAACAAGCGTGGTTTAAAACGCTTATTACCGCTTATTGCTGCGTTATTATTGTTAGGTGCTTTGGCTATCTTCGGAGGTATGTACTTATTCAACCAACATAGCGATGACAGCCACGATAAAAACCAAAATACAGAGCTTGCGAAAAAAGATGATTCAAAAGGTAAAGCATCCAATGATAGTGAAAAAGCAGAAAAAGATGCTGAAAAAGATAAAGACGCAAACAAAGAAAAGTCTACAGAAGAAAATAAAACATCAGAAGACACCAACACTACAAATGATCAAAATGAAAATGCAAATGATCAAAACCATTCAAATCATGCACAAAGTGGTTTAAATCAACAACAAGGTCAAACTCAGCAAAACCCGCAAAACCAACAAAATAATGGCGGACACACTCATACGGTTTCAGGTAACGAAAACTTATACCGAATTGCTATACGTTATTATGGAAATGGTTCTCCAGAAAATGTTGAAAAAATTAGAAGAGCCAATGGTATTTCTGGTAATAACATTAATAACGGTCAAAACTTGATCATTCCGTAATCGAATGAATCGTTATTCATTATGCGAGGGACTAGGGCGTAAATGTTCTAGTCCTTTATTACGTTAATTCAAAATAACCAAAAACAAATCATCTTTTACCATTTTTCTCCTGACCATTACTATTTATAAATCAGTTAATAAAAGAGAATAAGTGGCAACTTTTTTAATGTCGAACTTTTTCATTTAGATATTATAACGATATTGCTATAATAAAGCGTGGATTAAATTGTTCGAAGTATCGATAAGTTAGGAGGTAGACTCTTTTGTAATATGATTGAAAAATCATTAAAAGGAGTCGCAGAGTATGATAAAAGTTGAAAGTATCATCGTAGGAGGCGGCCCATGTGGATTGAGCGCTGCAATAGAACAAAAGAAAAAGGGCATTGAAACATTAATCATAGAAAAAGGTAATGTTGTCAATGCAATCTATCATTATCCAACACATCAAACATTCTTTTCTTCAAGCGATAAATTAAGTATTGGAGATGTACCTTTTACCGTTGAAGAATTAAAACCTCGTAGAAATCAAGCACTCGTGTATTATCGAGAAGTCGTTAAACATCATCAGCTTAATATTAATGCATTTGAAGAAGTCCTTACCGTTCGTAAAATTGATAATCACTTTACGATTACGACGACTAAAAACGTCTATCAATGTCGTTTTTTAACGATAGCAACCGGTTATTATGGTCAGCATAATACGTTAGAAGTCGAAGGAGCGACATTGCCTAAAGTCATGCATTATTTTAAAGAAGCACATCCATATTTCGATCAAGATGTCGTTATTATAGGCGGGAAAAATTCAGCTGTTGATGCAGCGATTGAATTGGAAAAAGCTGGTGCACGTGTCACGGTGATTTATAGAGGTGCCGATTATTCTCCATCTATAAAACCATGGATTCTGCCTAACTTCGATTCACTAGTACGTCGTGATAATATTAAAATGCATTTTAACAGCAACGTTACTAAAATTACTGAAGATACTGTCACTTTCGAAACAAATGGTAACGAAACAACGATACAAAATGATTACGTGTTTGCAATGATAGGCTATCACCCTGATTATGAGTTTTTAAATTCAATTGGAATTGAAACATGTACAAACGAATATGGTACAGCACCGATTTATAATAAAGATACGTACGAGACAAATGTCCCTAATTGTTACATTGCTGGGGTTATTGCAGCAGGTAATGATGCAAATACTATTTTCATCGAGAACGGAAAGTACCATGCCAATTACATCGCACATGATATTTTAGCTAAAAAACAAGCACCACTAGAATCTTAAACAAAAAAAGCAACACATCCGAAATCATGGATGCGTTGCTTTTTTACTGGTTAAAGTAAGTTCTCATATTTTCTTGACTTAATTGATTGCTTAAAGCAACTAATAATTTTAATCTTGCCTTTGGCCCATTTAAGCCATTTGAAAAAATAACACCTTTATTTTGTAGTTGATGGCCGCCGCCTTCATATGCGTATACAGCACTCACGATACCATTAAATGAGCGAGAGACGAGTACGATGGGGATCTGTTTGTCTAAACAATGATTTAATCCTGCCATTGCAGTTGGAGGCAGATTACCTTGCCCTAAAGCTTCAATAACGATTCCCTCAACATTTTGATTTGCGTAATACACCAACATCTCACTTCCCATTCCCATATGCGCTTTAATAAGGGGCACGTTTAGCGTGTTATCAATATTGGAAAAGACGTTTTGGCGATACGGTTTATGGTGAAAGAGGATGCCAGACTTTGTAATCACACCTAATGGACCATGATTAGGACTTTGAAAAGTATTCGTATTGGAAGTATGCGTTTTCGTTACATTTCGAGCAGTATGAATTTCATCATTAAACACGACCATAACACCTTTGTCATGAGCGTCATCATGTATTGCGACTCGAATGGCAGAAATAAAATTATATAAGCCATCAGAACCTATTTCATTAGAAGAACGCATCGCGCCTGTAAGTATAACAGGTTTTCGTGTCTTAATCGTTAAATCCAATAAGTATGCCGTTTCTTCCAACGTATCGGTGCCATGCGTAATAATAAAGCCATCGTATTGCGCTGTTTCAGCTTTTTCCTCAATAATAGACTTCAATTGTTTCACATGAGCCAAAGTGATATGCGGAGAAGGCAAATTAAAAGGCATAACTTCTTCTACTATCGCATACTTTTCAATTAAATTATGATGTTGCGCAATGGGATTTTCGTCATTAGTTAAGACACGATTCGATTCATCTTCAGACATACTTATCGTCCCGCCAGTATGTATTACTAACAAAGTTTTCATAGTTTTCCTCCTCGATAAAACATACGTTATTATGATAAAATATTATTAACTAAACAACAAGGAAGGTATTCAATGACTGCTATTAATATTGCATTAGATGGACCCGCAGCTGCTGGAAAAAGCACGATTGCTAAACGTGTTGCTGCAAAATTAAGTATGATTTATGTAGATACAGGCGCAATGTATCGTGCGATTACGTATCATTATCTACAAAATAAATCAAGTTTTACAGATTTCAAAACACTCATTTCTAACATTCAACTTGAGTTAAAATATGATGAAGAAAAAGGTCAACGTGTGTGGCTTCAAAATGAAGACATCACAGAACAATTGAGAGAAAACGATGTTACAGAAAACGTTTCTTATGTTGCATCAATCGAAGAAGTACGGACATTTTTAGTGGATTATCAACAAAAATTAGCAAAAGAAAAAGGCATTGTTATGGATGGACGTGACATCGGCACAACTGTTTTACCTAATGCTGAATTAAAAGTTTATATGATTGCTTCTGTAGAAGAGCGTGCAATGCGTCGATTAAAAGACAATGAACAACGCGGTATTGCATCCACATATGAACAACTCAAAAAAGATATCGCTGACCGAGATGCTTACGATATGAATCGAGCAATTTCACCACTAAAAAAAGCAGAGGATGCTATCGAAATTGATACGACTGGATTAACAATTGAAGAAGTGACAAATCAAATCATTTCATTAGCAAATGAAGCTATTCAAAATGCATAGTAGCCCATACGCTCTAAAGTGATGTATTACCATTCCTCTAAAAACGAGGGGTGGTAATACAACTTTCTATTGAGCACTCTAAAATTTTTCAAAATAAAATTATATGACCTGTTAAGCGTTAAAACATCTATCTAAATTAGGGCATATCCTAATTTTTATAAAAATTTATCCAATTAGGTGTATTAAAACGCTTAATTTTGACTCATTTAAATTTCTTGACAATTTTACACTTTTATAAGATGTTAGTAATATGTAGTAGTATAAGGAGGCATTCATGATGACTGAAGAATTCAATGAATCAATGATTAATGACATTAAAGAAGGCGATAAGGTAACAGGAGAAGTACAACAAATCGAAGACAAACATGTTGTTGTACACGTTAATGGGGGTAAATTTAATGGTATCATCCCGATAAGCCAGTTATCTACACATCATATTGATAATGCAGATGAAGTTGTAAAAGTCGGAGATGAAATTGGTGCGTATGTAACTAAAATCGAAATCGATGAAGAAAATGAATCAGGTAGTTACATACTATCAAAAAGACAATTAGAAGAAGAGAAATCTTATGAATTTCTGCAAGAAAAACTAGACAATAACGAAACCATTGAAGCGAAAGTAACTGAAGTGGTTAAAGGTGGTTTAGTCGTTGACGTTGGGCAAAGAGGTTTCATTCCGGCATCGCTTATTTCTACTGATTTCATTGAAGATTTCTCAGATTATGAAGGAAAAGTTCTTGAACTTAAAGTTGAAGAACTTGATCCATCAAATAATCGTGTCATCCTAAGCCGTAAAGCAGTAGAAGCAGAAGAAAACGCAAAGAAAAAAGAAGAACTGTTAAAGTCTATTAAAGCTGGCGACGTAATCGAAGGAAAAGTTGCACGTTTAACTAATTTTGGTGCATTTATTGATCTTGGTGGCGTAGATGGTTTAGTACACGTATCTGAGTTATCTCATGAACATGTGAAATCACCTGAAGAAGTGGTGACGATTGGTGAAACGGTTAAAGTAAAAGTCCGTTCAGTAGAGCAAGATTCAGAACGTATCTCTTTATCCATTAAAGAGACATTGCCTAGCCCTTTCGAATCAATTCAAGAAAAATATAACGAAGGCGACATCGTTGATGGTAAAGTCATGCGCTTAGCAAGTTTTGGTGCGTTCATCGAAATTGACAAAGGCTTACAAGGTCTTGTGCACATTTCTGAAATTAGTCACAAACATATCGGTACACCGAACGAAGTACTAGAACCAGGTCAAGATGTTAAAGTTAAAATTTTAGGTATTAATCCTGAAGAGGAACGCATCTCTTTATCTATTAAAGCTGCGCAACCAGAAGAAGAAACAAATGAAGCTTCTGAGGAAACAACGCAAAGTTACACACAAGCAGCTGAGGATGAAAATGAAAACAATCCGACACTTGGTGACGTTTTTGGAGATAAATTAAAAGATTTAAACCTATAATTTGAAGATATTATATTGGAATGCGTATCTCTGGGTTTTATGTACAAAACACTCGAGTGCATTTCGTATTCGAATATATCGTTTTCATTAAGATTTACATCTTATTAAGAGGCAAGGATATGCGAATGTCCTTGCCTCTACTTTTATTTTTCAAAGCTTTTCTCTCCGTGCTATAATTGAATGTAATTCATATTGGTAGAGAAGGCACACATTTTAGCTACTATAAGTTCATGAAAACCTCATGAAATAAAACACATCAAACGTATATGCTAAAACAATATGCTGACACCTTTTATTTTCTTTTACATGTCCTTTTGAAAACATGACCCATATGCTAAAATAATAAAGATATTTAAAGAGAGGAAGAACAATCATGACGAAACCAATTGTAGCGATTGTTGGACGGCCAAATGTCGGAAAGTCAACAATTTTTAATCGCATCGTCGGTGAACGCGTCTCTATTGTAGAAGATACACCAGGCGTTACACGCGACAGAATTTATTCAAGTGGTGATTGGCTCACACATGAATTCAATATCATCGACACAGGCGGTGTGGAAATAGGGGATGCACCGTTTCAGACACAAATAAGAGCTCAAGCAGAATTAGCAATCGAAGAAGCTGATGTCATCATTTTTATGGTCAATGTTCGCGAAGGGCTCACTCAAAGTGACGAAATGGTAGCACAAATGCTTTATAAATCTAAAAAACCTGTTGTATTAGCTGTAAACAAAGTAGACAATCCTGAAATGCGCAATGATATTTATGATTTCTACTCACTAGGTTTTGGAGAACCTTATCCATTATCAGGATCGCATGGTCTTGGCTTAGGGGATTTATTAGATGCAGTTGCCAGTCATTTTGAAAACAAAGAGGAAGAAGAATACGATGAAGATACGATTCGCCTCTCTTTAATCGGCCGTCCAAATGTTGGAAAGTCAAGCTTAGTCAATGCGATATTAGGCGAAGAGCGTGTCATTGTTTCAAATGTTGCTGGGACAACGCGAGACGCTATTGATACCGAGTATACGTACGAAGACCAAAAATATGTCCTTATTGATACGGCAGGTATGCGTAAAAAAGGTAAAGTTTACGAATCTACAGAAAAGTATTCTGTTCTACGTGCACTTAAAGCAATTGAACGTTCCAATGTTGTACTTGTTGTCATTGATGCAGAAACAGGAATTATCGAACAAGATAAACGTGTTGCAGGTTATGCGCACGAGGAAGGTAAAGCGATCGTAATTGTGGTCAACAAGTGGGACACTGTCGAAAAAGACAGTAAAACGATGAAGCGCTTTATGGATGATATTCGTCAAAATTTCCAATTTTTAGATTATGCACAAATCGCATTTGTCTCAGCAAAAGAAAGCGCACGTCTTCAAACTCTATTTCCACTGATTAATGAAGCAAGCGAAAACCATAAAAAGCGCGTTCAAAGTTCTACATTAAATGAAGTCATTACTGACGCTATTTCAATGAATCCTACACCAACCGATAAAGGACGCCGTTTAAACGTATTTTACGCGACGCAAGTGGCTATTGAACCACCAACATTTGTTGTTTTCGTTAACGATGTTGAGTTGCTACACTTTTCATACAAGCGTTATTTAGAAAATCAAATTCGACAAGCTTTTGGATTCGAAGGAACACCTGTTCATATCATTGCTAGAAAACGAAATTAAATTCGGAGGGATAGAAATGACCAATATTACAGTATTCGGTACCGGAAGTTTTGGTAGTGCACTTGCCAATGTTCTTGCTGAAAATGGTCACCATGTTTTAATGTGGGGCAAAAATCAAGCTACAATTGACGAAATCAATTCAAATCATACCAATATAAGTTATTTAAAAGAGGCCCAACTTAATTCATCTATTAAAGCAACAACTGATTTAGATCAAGCCATCAAACATTCTGATACTTTTATTATTGCACTGCCAACAAAAGCGATTCGCGACGTAATGGGGCGTGTCAATACAAAGCTTAACTCTAAAAAATCTTTTATTCACGTGACTAAAGGTATTGAAAATGAATCTTTTAAACGTGTTTCTGAAATGATAGAAGACACTATCGCACCGGAATTTAATGGTGGCATTGGTATTCTTTCAGGTCCTAGCCACGCAGAAGAGGTGGTAATAAAACAACCTACAACCGTGGCTGCTGCATCAAATAATTCTGAATTGCGACAGCTGATTCAAGATTTATTTATGACAGATTATTTGCGTGTTTATACCAACGATGACTTAGTTGGCGTAGAGCTTGGTGGGGCACTAAAAAACATCATTGCTATTGCGAGTGGTGTCGTGTCAGGTATGGGCTATGGAGACAATGCTAAAGCTGCATTAATTACTCGCGGCCTTGCTGAAATCACACGTTTAGGCGTTAAATTAGGCGCTGATCCATTAACTTTCCAAGGATTAGGTGGCATTGGTGACTTAATTGTCACATGTACATCTACACATTCACGAAACTTTTCATTAGGTTATAAGCTCGGTAAAGGTGAACAACTTGATGATATACTCAAAGATATGAACATGGTTGCAGAAGGTGTATATACAACACAATCCGTGTATCATTTAGCCAAACATCAAGGTGTTGAGATGCCAATTACAGAAGCATTATATCGCGTATTGTTTGAAAAACAACCTGTTGAAAAAGAACTGAAAATATTAATGGGCAGAAATAAAAAAGCCGAATAATGGCAAAAATATTATATTAAATGATAAATTTGCCGTTTATCCCTCCGTTCATTGGGGTACTATAAAAGCGCGTATACATACGCGTTATGCCTTAGTTGGGCATTTTCTACTGTTCTTTAGCACACTATATGGTAGTTTCTGTTAAAATTGACGAGGAATTTAATAAAAAGCCATTAAATCGGTGTTTTTCTTGTATAAATCGTTGCAGTACCGCCATAGCTTGTGTTAAAGTCATACCATAATGATAATTGAATTATCATTACATAAACCTTTAGGAGGTGAATTGACATGAACAAAACTGACTTAATCAACGCTGTAGCTGAGCAAGCTGATTTAACTAAAAAAGAAGCTGGTCAAGCTGTTGATGCCGTTTTCGAATCAATTCAAAAATCACTAGCAAAAGGTGACAAAGTACAATTAATCGGTTTCGGTAACTTTGAGGTACGTGAACGTGCTGCACGTAAAGGACGTAACCCTCAAACAGGTAAAGAAATTGATATTCCTGCAAGCAAAGTTCCAGCTTTCAAAGCAGGTAAAGCTTTAAAAGATGCAGTGAAATAATTCAATTATTTACTTAGAAAGCCCTTTTTACAGGGCTTTTTTCTTTTATATTAGAGGCTATTCTAAGCACAAGTATATCTCATGCTATTAGATTCACGCACTTCAAATTTAAAATACGGCTTGCTCGCTTTTAATAAACACTCATTTAATAATGATTAAAAAACGTCGATTCCAAGTTACCTACTAACTTTCAAGAGATTTCGAGATAATTCAGATTTTATTTTCATATTGATAATGTTAAGATAGTAAGTGATTAAAAATTGAGGTGTGACCTATGAGTAAAACCTTTGAATTATTAGAGAGCCAAATTAGTAACACATTAACACATATACATAAACCGACTAATGTATTAGTAAATCACAAAATGAGTGATATTCTCGATACATTGACAATACCTGAATTAGCAAAAGTGGCCGTTCTTTCAATTGATACAGCGATGAATCATCTAGATCGAATTAGTTATTATCATTTTGAACGTGATGCAATATTGATTGGAGATTTATATAGCGCACATTATTATTACGTCGTCTCACAAATTCAATCTACGCATTTCCAAAAATCCTTGAGTGAAGCAATTATAAAAATAAATGCGTTAAAGTCATACCTTCAAAATGAACATCATGCACTCAAAGAAGACACATTCATTGAGACTGTTTTTAAAATCGAAACACACCTCATCGATGCTTTAATAGAAGTATATCAACTTAAAAACTTGAAAGAAAAGCTTCACTCTCGCATCATTGCACAAGTAGAAGTCAATCAACTAACTTATCTTAACTTTCTAAACGAAAATGAGATTCAACATGTGATTGATACGTTACACTCAAAATATAAGTATAATGGAGTGGTCTAAATGACTAAAAACAAAGCAGACAAACAGAAAGTTCATGAAGTTTTTCAAAATATTTCGACAAAATACGACAAACTGAATAATATTATCAGCTTTGAACAGCATAAAGTTTGGCGAAAAAAAGTAATGAAAGCAATGAAGGTTCAACCAGGCACTACAGCTTTAGATGTGTGCTGTGGCACAGCGGACTGGACGATATCATTAAGTAAAGCTGTCGGTCCTGATGGGGAAGTGACTGGCTTAGACTTTAGTGAAAACATGTTAAAAGTTGGAGAAACAAAAACCGCTAACATGTCGAATATAAGGTTAATCCAAGGAGATGCTATGGATTTACCTTTTGAAGATAACAGTTTCGACTACGTTACTATTGGCTTTGGATTGCGTAATATTCCTGATTATACAAAAGCACTTTCTGAAATGTATCGTGTATTAAAGCCTGGAGGCATTGCAGTTTGTCTTGAAACTAGTCAACCGACAGCTCCCGTTTTCAAACAAGCATACAAGCTTTATTTTAAATTTATTATGCCGCTATTTGGTAAGTTTTTTGCAAAGTCAAAAGAAGAATACGAATGGTTACAACAATCAGCTTTTGATTTCCCAGACAGCGAAACGCTAAAACAACTTTTCGAGTCTGTTTCATTTCAAAATGTAAAAGTACGTCATTTTACTGGTGGTGTTGCAGCCATGCATTTAGCTCAAAAACCTAAAACGAATTAATTAAAGGTGAGGAACCATGTCGAAAATTAATATGAATCGTGAAATAAAAAATATTGAAACATCATTAGCGCAATTAATGCAGTGTGAGACACCCACACTTCAGCAAGCATCTGAGCATTTATTATCTTCTGGTGGAAAGCGTGTACGACCATTATTCGTAATATTAAGTAGTTATTTAAGTGGGCAAACACCAACAGATGCTACTTATCGCGTCGCAGCTGCATTAGAATTGATTCATATGGCGACTTTGGTTCATGATGACGTAATTGATTTTAGCGAGAAAAGGCGTGGAGAAACGACGATTGAAAAAGAATGGAATCAATCTACAGCCATTTTAACAGGTAATTTTTTATTAGCACGTGCCTTAGAACATTTGTCTACGATTGAAAATTATCAAATCCATCAAACACTATCGACTGCAATTGTAGAAGTGTGTCGTGGGGAATTATTTCAATTTCAAGACCAGTTTCGCGCAAATCAATCTATTACAAATTATTTACGTCGCATCAAACGCAAAACTGCATTGCTAATTCAACTCGCTACTGAAGTGGGCGCAATGAGTGCCAATGCTAATGAAAAGACCATTAAAACGATGCGTACCATAGGCTACAATATAGGCATGAGTTTCCAAATTATCGATGATATTTTAGACTTTACAAGCACTGAAAAAAAGCTCGGAAAACCTGTTGGAAGCGATTTACGTAATGGACATATGACATTGCCAACGTTGCTTGAGATGAAAAAAGATCCTGCATTTAAACAACGTATAGCTCAACTGCATCCCGAAGCTTCACATAAGGCGTTTGAAAGTTGTGTTCAACACGTACGTAACTCTGATTCTATTGCATTATCAAAACAAATTAGCGAGCGTTACTTACAAAAAGCTAAAGACTTGTTAGAAACTTTGCCAGATAATGAAGCAAGAGCTTTATTTAATAAACTGATTCAAAAACTTAAAAATCGCAAAGTATAACCAATAAAACAATTGAAAGCGCTTTACTATCATGGTAGGATATTCTTGTAATCTATACATAAACACAGGGGGATCCTTAAAATGGAAAAAACATTTGTAATGCTTAAACCAGATGCAGTTCAAAGAAAATTAATCGGAGAAATCATACAACGTCTTGAACAAAAAGGCTTAAAATTAGTCGGCGCTAAGCTAATGACTGTACCACAATCATTAGCCGAAGAACATTACGGCGAACATAAAGACAAACCATTTTACTCAAAATTAATTTCTTTCATTACATCTGCACCCGTTTTTGCGATGGTTGTTGAAGGTGAAGATGCAGTGGCTGTTTCACGCCACATTATCGGTTCAACAAACCCTTCAGAAGCTACACCAGGTTCAATTCGTGGTGATTTAGGCTTAACAGTAGGGCGTAACGTTGTTCACGGTTCAGATTCTGTTGAGTCTGCAGAACGCGAAATTAATTTATGGTTTAAACCTGAAGAAATTAGCAGCTACCAATCTCCTGATGAAGTTTGGTTATACGAATAGTTTCATCTATATTGATGATATGTATCGCATTAATTGAATATCGATATGTCATCTTTACGAGGCTAGGACATGATATGATCATGTCCTAGCCTCTTTGCTTCTTTTATATTCTTTAACTCATAAAAGCGCTAAACTTTTTCTCATTTTTCAGTTAATTTAAGACTAGATTTATGCTATGATAAAAAGCATATTTACTTTAACATTATGTGTGTGTTTTCAGCTATGATAAGCTTTATGTAAAGCACTAAAATCATTCAAAAGGAGATGCCTAAGTATGAGATTTTTAACTGCCGGGGAGTCACATGGCCCACAATTAACAGTAATCATTGAAGGGTTACCTGCCAATATGAAAATAGATATTAATCAAATCAACAAAGAAATGTTTAAACGCCAAGGCGGATATGGTCGTGGGCGACGCATGCAAATTGAAAAAGACAATGTGGAAATCGTGTCGGGCGTTCGACATGGTTATACATTAGGCAGCCCTGTCACTGTGATTATCAAAAATGATGATTTTACCCATTGGAGAAATATTATGGGCGCTGAGCCTATTACAGAAGAGCAACAAGAAAATATGAAACGCGTAATTACTAAACCTCGTCCTGGACATGCTGATTTAGTAGGAGGCATAAAATATAACCACCAAGACTTGCGAAATGTCTTAGAACGTTCTTCAGCACGTGAAACAGCAGCACGTGTAGCCGTTGGTGCCATTTGTAAAAGTCTGCTTTCTCAGTTAGATATTGACCTTTTTAGTCGTGTCGTCGAGATTGGCGGAATTAAAGATGAAGGCGAGTATGATATTGATACCATCAAACGATACGAAGATGCTAATGATGTCCGCGTTATTGATGATGAAGTTGCTCAAGCTATTCGAAACAAAATTGATCAAGCAAAAGAAGACGGTGATTCAATAGGAGGCGTCGTTCAAGTTATCGTGGATAACATGCCAGTGGGCATCGGTAGCTATGTTCATTATGATCGTAAATTAGACGGTCGTATTGCCCAAAGCGTTGTGGGTATCAACGCTTTTAAAGGCGTCAGCTTTGGTGTTGGTTTTAAAGCGGGTTCGCGCTTAGGCTCGCAAGTTCAAGATCCTATTTTATATAACGAAACTAAAGGCTATTACCGAGAAAGCAATCATTTAGGTGGGCTTGAAGGCGGAATGTCGAATGGCATGCCAATTATTGTTAATGGCGTAATGAAACCTATTCCTACATTATACAAGCCTCTTGCATCCGTGGATATTCAAACGAAAACGCCATTCAAAGCAACGATTGAACGTTCAGACAGTTGTGCTGTCCCAGCTGCAAGTATTGTTTGCGAACACGCAGTAGCCTTTGAAATTGCAAAAGCATTATTAGAAGAATTTGAATCCAATGATTTTGATACATTAAAAACACAAGTAGATGCGCGTAGACAACGTAACATCACATTTTAAAATAGGTGATACTTATGCTATTAAACACACGATATGATCAAAATAATTATCCAATTATCGTTGAAAAAGGAGCCATTGAACAACTCGAAAAGGCTTTGAGCCATTATCAACATGTTTTTATTTTAATTGATCAGCATGTTGCTCAACAGTGGCCTTTCCTTAAAAACAAATGGAACCACGCCGTATTGATTGAAATTCCAGCAGGAGAACAAGTTAAACACTTGAATTATTATGAGACTTTCATGAATCAAATTCTTGAATATCATCCTACACGCAATACTTGTCTTGTAGCGATAGGCGGTGGTGCTACCGGAGATTTCGTAGGCTTTATGGCGGCCACACTTTTAAGAGGTGTCGATTTTATACAAGTTCCTACGACTTTACTCGCTCATGATTCTAGTGTAGGAGGGAAGGTAGGCATCAATGCACCCAAAGGTAAAAATTTAATCGGTGCTTTTCATCGTCCGAAAACCGTCCTTTATGACTTAGACTTTTTACAAACACTCCCTAAAACCGAAATTCTAAGCGGTTATGCTGAAGTTTATAAGCATGCTTTACTAACTAACCATAAGGCAGTTACTCAACTTGAAACGCAATACCCTACAGCCGAACATTTATATACGTTACAAAACATTGAAGTTTTTATCGTTTCCGGTATTGAAACCAAATTAAATATCGTGCTTGCTGATGAGAAAGAACACGGACAGCGTAAATTTTTGAATTTAGGTCATACTTTTGGACATGCTATCGAATCTCAACATCAACTGGCACATGGACACGCCGTAATGATAGGCATTTTATTTCAATATATTGTTGCAAACTTAGTTTTAAATGCTCGATTTCAACCACATACATTTTACCAGTATTTAAAAGACCTTCAATATCCATTAACGGTCATAGAAGCTTTTGACTTTGATCAATTGTATACACGTATGTTATCAGATAAGAAAAATGATGCCACAGGCATTCAAATGGTTTTACTCCAACAAATAGGACAACCAAAAGTCATGCACGTATCTCAATATATTTTAAAAGAAGCTTTTCAACAACTACTTCAATTGCATAATGAGGTGAAATAAATGGAAACGATATCAATTAACGGCCCCTTAAAAGGGCATATTACCATTCCAGGCGATAAATCTATGACGCATCGCGCAATCATGCTCGCATCATTAGCGACAGGGAAAACAACGATTCATCACCCTTTACTCGGTGAAGATTGCTTGAGAACCGCTAAAATTTTTCAAACACTTGGTGTTGATATTCACTTTTTTGAAAACCGATTAGACATCCGTTCACCAGGCTACGCCTCTTTTAAAACACCACATCAAGTCCTTTACACAGGAAATTCTGGTACAACAACCCGTTTAATGGCCGGCTTGTTAGGCGGCCTTGGTGTCAAGAGTGTATTATCTGGAGATGCTTCAATTGGTAAACGACCGATGAAACGTGTGATTGAACCGCTTCAAAAAATGGGCGTCAATATAACTGGCATAGACAACAATTACACGCCTCTAATTATTAATCGTGGAGACATTAAGGGAATTCACTACAAAATGCCTGTCGCTAGTGCTCAAGTTAAAAGTGCTCTATTATTTGCGGGTTTATTTGCGAATACGGCTACAACAATAGAAGAAATCGATATATCACGTAACCATACTGAAACCATGTTCAAACACTTCGGCCTTCCAATACACGTTTCCGAGGGAACAATCACTTTACCTAGCGATAGCATTCAACATATTTCAGCTAAAGATTTTGAAGTGCCAGGTGATATTTCTTCCGCTGCGTTTTTTATTGTAGCTGCACTGATTACACCCGGAAGTGATATTTATTTACACAATGTAGGTATGAACAAAACACGTGATGGCATTATAGAAATCGTGCAAAAAATGGGTGGCAAACTTGATATTCTCGACTTCACTGATACTGCCGAACCAACAGCGACATTACATGTCCAATACACACCGCATTTAAAACCAGTCGAAATAAGTGGCAACATCATTCCACGTTGTATTGATGAATTACCTGTCATTGCTTTACTCTGTACACAAGCTAAAGGTTCAAGTATCATTAAAGATGCTGAGGAATTGAAGGTCAAAGAAACAAATAGAATTGACACAACTGCAAGTGAGTTGAATCGATTAGGATTCCACCTCGAACCTACTGATGATGGTATGGTTATTTATCCATCTACATTAACATCACCACAAGAAGTGGATAGTCATACAGACCACCGAATAGGAATGATGCTCGCGGTGAGTGCTTTATTAAGTGAGCAACCTATTCACATTAAACAATTCGAAAGTGTCAACGTTTCTTTCCCTGGATTCTTACCAATCTTAAAACAATTAGAGAATGAGGGATAACATGCAAGATATCTATAAATTAATAGATGATATCAACTTACAAAAATTAGATAACATTGATTCACGCGTTCAAGAAGCGTTAACGTCTGATGATGATGAAGGTTTATTTGCACTCGGAGAAACTTTGTACCAATATGGTTTAACGCCTCAAGGCCTCGAAGTATTTCGTACGTTATATCACAAATATCCAGATGAAGGAGAGGTACTTATTTATTTCATTGAAGGGCTCGTAACAGAAAATCAAATTGACGAAGCCTTAGAATATTTAAACGAAGTACCGATGACCCCTGAAAAGCTAATGCTTGAAGCTGATTTATATCAACAAATTAATATGCTTGAAGTCGCTACAGATAAGCTAGAAAGTGCACTTGAATTACAGCCAAACGATCCTATTATTCACTTCGCGTTGGCTGAATTACTTTATTTTGATGGTCAATATTTACGTGCTTCTCGTGAATATGACACTGTTTTAGAAAGTGGAGAATATGAAGTTAACGGTATCAATCTGTTTTCTCGTTTAGCCGACAGCAGTTTGCAAAGTGGTAACTACCAAGATGCGTTAAAATGGTATGACGAAATCAACGAACAAGAAATGGTTCCTGAAGATTACTTAAAAAAAGCGGTTGCGTATGAAAAAAATGACCATACTCAAGAAGCAATCAAAATCACAAAGGCACTCTTAAATAAAGACCCTGACTTTATTCAAGCTTATTTCTACTTACAACAGTTATACGAAAACGAAAAAATGTTTGCAGATGCGATTGAAATTGGAGAAGAAGGCTTACGCTTAAACCAATACTATAAAGAATTAATGTATAGTACAGGCGCACTAAAAATAGAACACGGTGACCAAAATGAAGCTGTTGCATTGTTAAAACAAGCACTTGAAGTGGACCCAAGTTATCAAGAACCTTTGTTAATGTTAGCTGATTTTTATCGTCACGAAGAAGACTATAAAGCGTTAATCGAGTTAGTTCAATATGCTAACGAAGAAGATATGGATCCTGTGTTTACTTGGCAACTCGCTTACGCTTTAGGTCAAGAAGAGCGTGATAAAGAAGCGCAACATTTTTATGATTTAGCCTTTGCTTCATTAAATGATAATACAGATTTCTTAAGCGATTACTATGACTATCTCATAGAAATAGGAGAGACAACTTTAGCGAAATCAATACTTGAAAAACTAATCCAAAAAGAACCTAATCAAGAAAAATGGCATGATGAATACGCAAGACTCAGTTAAGGTGATCAAATGTTTGAGAAACCTTTATACCTAGAAAAGCAACATTTCATCGATTATCTATTATTCCAATACCAATTTAAATCTCGCATTTCTGTTTGGATATTAAACTATATGAAAGTCAATGCACAACGTGTAAAACGCATCCACTTTGTAGATCGCATGATTGATGGACATCAGACATTGGAACTTGCGACTGAAAATAGCACACAACCTGCGATTCGTTTAAAGTTCAAAGGCGAAACGCTGATTAACTCAAATGAAATTTTTGATATTTTAATAAAAAGTAATGAAAACTTTGATATAAAAATTCATTTTTCACATGCACGTTATCACGATGATCGATTAGAACATCTCATCTTACATCAACTACTTACCAATCAAGCAAATCAGCCTTATGTTGAAGATATTTTAAACATTCGATTAACTTCAACCTCATACCAATACCTCATTCATCTTTTGGAATCTCAGGTCGATTTGAGCTTGCAAATTAAAGATAAGCAAGCTTTTCGGTGGTATAGTCAGTTATTACGTTTACTTCAAAATGATAAGCATTGAAGCGCTAACGATATCCATTCATTTTTAAGTAAGCATAATATCGTTTTATAGCTTATGAAACTGGACACTGTATGTCTTTCATTAAATATGGTTTTACGCTATAATAATGATTACTTCAGTTTTATAAGGTTGTTAAATGAAAAATCTATAGTGTGCTCAATCACTTTTTAGTTGCCCATAATACCAACGGTTGTAATAGTGCGCATCTCAGGCTAAAAAGTTTGACCATTATTAATCAACCACTTACAATAGTATTAAAGGAGTGAGCATAATGTCTTTTATGTCTTTAATCATTTATTTTGTAATACTTATGATCCTCCCAATGTATGCGCAACATAAAGTTAAATCTAACTATGAAAAATACTCTCAAGTTAGATCGACAAGCGGCAAGACGGGACGAGAAGTTGCATTAGAAATTTTACATGCAAACGGCATTTATGATGTAGAAGTTAAAGAAGGCGAGGGCTTTTTAACGGACCATTACGATCCAAGTAAAAAAGTGGTCGTGTTGTCACCTTCAAACTATAATCGTCCAAGCGTCGCTGGAACAGCAATTGCTGCCCACGAAGTTGGTCATGCAATTCAACATTATGAAGGTTATTTCTTCTTACGTTTTCGTTCTGCGTTAGTCCCTGTAGCTAATCTAGGTAGTTCTTTATCCTACTTATTAATTACAGCTGGTTTCATATTTTCAATGTTGCATATCGCATTTGGTTCAACCTTATTATGGATCGGAATATTCTTTATGGCGTTTGCCGTACTTTTCTCGATTATCACATTGCCAGTCGAGTTTGATGCAAGTAAGCGTGCAATGAATCAAATCCAACGCTTAAACATTGTAAATGAAAAAGAATACAAACATGCAGGCCGTGTTTTACGTGCTGCAGCAATGACATACGTTGCCGCTACAGCGGTAGCAGTCGCTGAATTAGTAAGATTAATTCTTATCGCACGTTCTGAAGACTAATCATAAGTTTTAACATCCATTCTTAATGAAAAGAGTGGGTGTTTTTTTACGTCTTTACTACTTTTCTTCATTCATAATGTTCAAACATTGCCGTTAACTGCTCCTTTCATGTAAGATATAGATTAAGGTATTGAAAGGGTGCATTTAAATGGAAAAATCAATGAAAATGATGCAACAAGAAGTAGATGACTATATTTCTCAATTTAAAGCAGGGTACTTTTCGCCACTTGCCAACCTAGCACGACTCACAGAAGAAGTAGGCGAACTTGCTCGAGAAATCAATCACTTTCATGGTGAAAAACAAAAGAAGTCAACAGAAGCAGCCAATACGATTGAAGCTGAGCTCGGTGATAACCTATTCGTGTTATTATGCTTAGCCAATTCTTTAAATATAGATATGACAGACAGTTTTAACCAAACAATGGAAAAGTTCAATCAGCGAGATAAAAATCGTTTTGAACGAAAATAAGCAATAAGGAGTGAGCCATTGTGAAAATCGGAATTACTTGTTACCCTTCAGTAGGTGGTTCTGGAATTATCGCAACTGAATTAGGTATTTTAATGGCTGAACGTGGTCATGAAGTTCACTTCATTACATCCAACATGCCTTTTCGCTTAAATAAACCGGTACCTAATATTACGTTTCATCAAGTAGATATTAACCAATATGCTGTATTCCAATATCCGCCATATGATATTTCTTTAAGTACAAAAATCGCAAATGTAATTAATGAATATGATTTGGATATTTTACATATGCACTACGCCATTCCACATGCCATCTGTGGTATTTTGGCGCGTCAAATGTCAGGAAAAGATATTAAAATTATGACGACGTTACACGGCACAGATATTACAGTCTTAGGCTATGATCATGCATTACGTAACGCGATTAAATTTGGAATTGAGAAAAGTGATATCGTCACAAGTGTAAGCCAGTCTCTAAAAGAAGAAACGTATGATATCATTCAACCTAATAAAGAAATTATACCGATTTATAATTTTGTAAAAGAACAAGATTTTCCTATTGGGCGCCAACAAGATTTAAGAGCGAGTTATGGTATAGATAAGGATGAAAAAGTAATCATTCACGTCTCTAATTTTAGAAAAGTGAAACGTATAGATACGATTATTGACACATTTGCACGTATTCGACAAAATATGAAAGCTAAATTGTTATTGATTGGCGATGGTCCGGAATTGTTAGATATGCGTCAACATGTTAAATCGCTTCACTTAACTGAAGATGTGCTTTTCTTAGGTAAACAGGACTGCATGAGTAATTTCTATCAAGTTTCAGATCTTGTTTTACTAATGAGTGAAAAAGAAAGTTTTGGTCTAACATTATTAGAAGCGATGAATTCCGGCGTTCTCCCTATTGGCACACGTACAGGAGGCATACAAGAAGTCATTAAGCATGAAGTAACAGGCTTTTTAGTAGATATCGGAGACTGTGATGCTGCAGCCAATTATGCTATTGAAATTCTCCAAGACGAAACCAAATATAAACAAATGCAGTCAGTCATGTTAGAAGATATTCATGCGAGATTCCATTCCAAAAAAATTGCAGATCAATATGAATATTACTATGAAAAAATGTTAGGAGAATCAACGACAAATGTCTAAATCAGCTTTTTATGACGCCATACCGATTATGGAGCATATTCAAAAGCACGGTTATACCGCTTACTTTGTAGGTGGGGCAGTACGTGATTTTTATCTTGCACGTGTGATAAATGATGTTGATATCGCAACCAGTGCTATGCCTAATGAAATTGAACAGTTGTTTGACCATACCATTCCTGTAGGAAAAGCACATGGCACGATTAATGTCGTTTGGAAGGGATGTAACTATGAAGTCACTACGTTCCGCACAGAAGATAACTATGAAGATCATCGCCGCCCAAGTCATGTACATTTTGTAAGGTCATTATATGAAGATGTCGCACGTCGTGACTTTACGATTAATGCAATGGCAATGGATACAAAATTTGAGTTATACGATTATTTTAATGGTTTAGAAGATTTAAAAGCGCGTTGTATACGCACAGTAGGAAATCCCGTAGCACGCTTTTCTGAAGACGCCCTTCGAATAATACGAGGCTTACGTTTTCAATCTCAATTAGACTTTGATATTGAAACAAAGACATACGAGGCGATGAAGTCGTGTGCGAAAGATATTAAGTATTTATCTGTGGAACGTATTATGACTGAATTTGAAAAATTGTTAAAAGGAAAAGGGATTGCAAAAGCTTTTAAGGTCTTGTTGCATCTCGATTTAATGGCACATATTCCTTACTTTAAAATGTTTAACTGGCAAAATGTGGAAATTAATACATCCATAACTTTAGCGCAGTTTTTAGCCTTTATTCACCTAATTGAAGGAAAAAAAGAAGGCCTTAACTCTTTAAAATTAAGTAATCAAACTTTAAAAGAAGCTGAAAAATTGTATCAAGCCGTTCAATCTTTACAAAGTATAACTTCCAAGTCATCTTTAACGATTTGGATATATGACTATGGTATAGAATGTGCTCAAACCATTTTAAATTTAAAAACACTTTTAGAATCGCATTCTATCCAATTACCTTCACCATTGGTCTTTAATTTCAATACTATTAAAACAATTTCAGAACATTTACCTATATACTCTAGAAAAGATATGGATATCAATGGGAAAGTTTTAATAGATGAACTCCACCTTGGTCGTGGTCCGTGGCTCAAACACACGCTACGTGAAATTGAATGCGCTATCGTCACAAAAAAAGTACGTAATATACAAGCTGAAATTATAGAGTGGGTGAAATATAATGTCGAAATATAGAGAGCCAATATTAAAATTAATTACAGATGCGCGGCCAAACTATATTTCTGGCCAAGCCATTGCAGAAGAACTTAACATTTCACGAATGACTGTGAAAAAGGTGATTGACCAACTTAAATCTGAAGATATTTCTATCGATTCTGTACATAATAAAGGACACCGACTCAATCATTTCCCTCAAAAATGGCATGCAAGTGTAATCCGTTCCGTATTACAACATCAATCTTTATTTCAAACCGTTTATGCTTTTGACAGTGTAGGATCCACACAACTAGAAGCAAAGCATCGTTTAATCGAACATGACGAATCTATGTTAATTATTAGTGATGAGCAAATTGAAGGGCGTGGCCGTTTCAAAAGGCCTTGGCATTCTTCAAAAGGAAAGGGGTTATGGATGTCTCTTGTATTACGACCTTCGATTTCTTATTCCATGCTTACAACTTTTAATTTATTCATATCTCTAGCGATTCGTGATGCCATCCAAGAATATGTGGATGAAGCAGTAAAAATCAAATGGCCTAATGATATTTACGTAGGCGAAAAGAAAATTTGTGGTTTTTTAACAGAAATGGTAGCCAATGCAGATGGCATTGAAGCAGTCATTTGTGGTATAGGCATTAATATTAACCAAGACGAAACAGATTGGGATCAACAAACACGGAAAATTGCTACAAGTATTAAAATCCAACGCAGTGAAGCTATTACCCGTTACTTTTTTTTAGAAACGTTAATCTCACATATACAAATGCGTTATACGCAATTTTTAAGCCAACCATTTACCTCAATAAAACAAGAATATATTGCAGCATCTAACATATGGAATCGCAAATTACGTTTTACTGAAGGAGAACAGCAATTTTATGGTAAAGTGATTGAAATAGATGATTTAGGTTTCTTACATGTAGTTGATGAATCTGGTTCTATTCATCGTTTAATGAGCGCAGATATCGAATTATAATAAGAAAGGAGGTAGGGCATGTCAGAAACACGTTATGCGATTGTCGATCTAGAAACAACAGGAAATCAAGTCGGTTATGACGAAATGATTCAAATAGGTATTTCTTTTGTTCAAAATAATCAAATTGTAGACCAATATCATTCTATGATTAAAACTGATCTTGAAATCCCAACTTTTATTCAAGCTTTAACGTCCATCGAAAAAGATATGCTTACACAAGCACCGTATTTTAAAGATGTGGCACGAGAGATTTATCTCAAACTACAAGACTGTGTTTTCGTAGCACATAATGTTAATTTTGATTTGAATTTTCTTCAACACGCTTTTAAACGGTGTCATATCGACTATCATCCTAAGCAAATTATCGATACGTTAGAATTGTTTAAGATTGCTTTTCCAATGGAGAAAAGTTATCAGTTGAGTGAATTAGCCGATTCAAAAGGAATCTCTTTAGAAAATGCGCATCGTGCAGATGAAGATGCACGTACTACTGCACAACTTATGATTGAAGCATTTAATCAATTTGAGCAACTTCCATTAGAAACGATGAAGCAACTCTATTTTTTAAGTAAACACTTAAAGTTCCAACTCGATCATTATTTCTTTGATTTAGTGCGACAATCTAAAGCACATTCAGAAAAAACGCAGTATGCTCAATTTAACAATATCTTCTATAAACCTGTTGCAGATTTAAAGCAATCTCAGCTTCATTTTGAAGGAGATATTCAAACTTTATACCAAACCATTATTGATGCTGCAGGTTATCAATATAGAAAAACCCAACTCTATATGGCTGAAACGATTTACAACCAAATTATGCATAATGAAAAAACGTTAATCGAAGCAGATACTGGAAGTGGTAAGTCGCTTGCGTATCTTATTGCGGCCCTTATGTTTCATATTGAAACGGGCGAACACGTGATGATATCAACGAATACGAAGCTACTACAAAATCAATTATTAACACATGACATTCCTATAATTAATCGCGCGCTCAATACACAACTTCATGCCCGTATGATTAAAAGCAAACAAGATTACATTTCTCTTGGTCTTGTGGGGCAAATTTTAGAAGAAGAAACGCCCAATTATGAGGTCAACTTGTTAAAAATGCAGTTATTAATTTGGTTGCTCTCTACTGAAACAGGAGATATTCAAGAGCTCAATTTACGTGGAGGTCAAAAAATATATTTCAACCAAAAAGTTGAAACGTACATACCTGTAAAAAACGATGTTCATTATTATCATCACATTAAACAAAATGCTCGTCGTATTCAAATTGGTGTAACCAATCACGCACACTTAATGTATTCGTCACCTAACGATACGATTTACCAGTTATTTAATCACTGTATTATAGATGAAGCACATCGATTACCAGACTATGCTTTTGAAAGGGCAATCAAAGAAGTTGGTTACTCTGATATTAAATATCAACTTGGATTAATAGGTAAAACTGAAAATGAAAAGCTATTACGTCAATTAGATGCACTAGAACAACGACGCATCACTGAAAAATTAGATATTCCACCTATTGACATCTTTAATATTAAGCAAGATATTGACAAAATACATGACGAAAATGAAAAATTGTTTGATTGGCTATTCGAAGTCTCACACCAATCAAAAATATACGAAGATGAAAGTACGAAAACATTTTATGTTTACGACATGGACACATCTAAACTCAAGCAGCCTTTAAACCGCCTTATTCATCAAATTAATTATACACTTGAAAATTTCAACAATATGAAACATAAAACGGTAAAGGCGATACGTAAACATTTGCTATATATTCGCGATATGATGAAACATTTTGAAGATGCCTTACATCAACAAGAACCTTTTTATATTTCATTAAAAAATACGCATCAAAAATCTACTTTAAAAATTCATATTAAAGAAACTAAAATCAAAACGATATTGACCGAAAAAGTGCTACAAAAATTTGACTCCATTACATTTGTTTCTGGTACATTAACTTTTAATGGCGCGTTTGACACCTATAAGCGATGGTTTAATAATGAAGCATTCCATACATTTGTTATAAAAACGCCTGCGCAATCCGCACCTAAAGGTCATTTGTTTATTCCATCAGATATTGCGCGCTATGATTATCAAAATCATGATGATTATGTACAATCCATCGTTTCATACATTATTGAATACGCAGAAGTCGTACAAGGTAAGTGTCTCGTTTTATTTACAAGTTATAAAATGTTATATGAAGTGATGTCTTATTTACAAGATATGGAAACACTTGAAGATTATGTCATTTTATCACAACAACCAAGCCAAAACTTTAAAATCGTACAACAATTCAATCATTTTGAAAAAGCGATTTTACTTGGAACAACAATGTTTTTTGAAGGCTTTGACTATCAAGCAAATGGTATTAAATGTGTTATGATTACAAAATTACCATTTATGAGCCAATACCACTCTAAGCCTGTTTTATTAAAAGATGAATTCGACAATATTTTCAAAGAATATGTGTTACCCGAAGCCGTTTCACGATTCAAACAAGGTCTTGGCCGATTACTGCGAAACGAAAAAGATCAAGGTGTCGTTGTTTCATTTGACAATCGATTAGTTAATCAACATTATAAGCACTTTTTTAATGAAACACTTCAACCTTTTCAACAACATCAAGGGACACTTAAAGAATTTGACAAACTATTAATAGAATTATTACCTAAATAATCATTTTTATAATTTAGTATGTATGCCCTTACTGAGTATGTAGAAGTTATAAAGAAGTTTTGATAAAATAATAAAGAGTAAACATGTAAGAGGAGACTGGTTATGAAAACAACGATTAAAGAAGCTAAGAAGTTTATAGGTCAAGAAGTTACTATAGGAGCTTGGCTTGCCAATAAGCGTTCAAGCGGTAAGATTGCATTCTTACAATTACGTGATGGTACAGGATTTATGCAAGGTGTGGTCGTAAAAGCCGCAGTTGATGAGTCAACATTCCAACTTGCAAAATCAATCACTCAAGAAAGTTCCCTATATATTACAGGCGAAATCACTGAAGATAATCGCTCTGATTTAGGTTATGAAATGCAAGTAAAGACGATTGAAGTCATCCAAGATGCCCATGATTATCCAATTACACCTAAAAATCATGGTACAGAGTTTTTAATGGACCATCGTCATTTATGGTTACGTTCTAAGAAACAACATGCTGTTATGAAAATTCGTAACGAAATTATCCGTGCTTCATATGAATTTTTTAATATGAATGGCTTCACTAAAATCGATCCACCTATTCTTACAGCTAGTGCACCTGAAGGAACAAGTGAGCTTTTCCATACGAAATACTTTGATGAAGATGCCTTTTTAACTCAAAGTGGTCAACTTTATATGGAAGCAGCAGCAATGGCGCATGGCAAAGTATTTTCATTTGGACCTACTTTTCGTGCTGAAAAATCAAAAACACGCCGTCATTTAATTGAATTTTGGATGATTGAACCAGAAATGGCTTTTATCACACACGAAGAAAGCTTAGAAATACAAGAACAGTATGTGTCTTTTGTTGTTCAATCCGTACTTAAACATTGTAAAATTGAACTTAAAACATTAGAACGGGACACATCTAAATTAGAAAAAGTCAATGCACCATTTCCAAGAATCTCTTATGATGATGCAATAGAATTTTTACACAAAGAAGGATTTGACGACATTGAATGGGGCGATGATTTTGGAGCCCCTCATGAGACAGCTATTGCGAATCATTATGATTTACCTGTATTCATTGTCAACTATCCTACAAAAATTAAACCGTTCTATATGGAGCCGAATCCAGAAAATCCCGATACTGTCTTATGTGCAGATTTAATTGCACCTGAAGGTTATGGCGAAATTATCGGGGGCTCAGAACGTATTAATGACTTGAAATTGTTAGAACAACGTATAGATGAACATCAATTAGATCCACAAAGTTATCAATACTATCTCGATTTACGTAAATATGGTTCTGTGCCTCATAGCGGTTTTGGTCTTGGTTTAGAACGTACTGTAGCTTGGATATCCGGCGTAGAACACGTACGTGAAACAGCACCGTTCCCACGTTTATTAAATCGCTTATATCCATAGACACTTTACTAACCGTAGACCAAGTCTCATTATAATCATTAATTGAGCTTGGTCTTTTTATATCGCAATTGAAAGAGGTGACATAATGAACGCCAGAGAACTTCAAATCCGCCCTGTAGTGATACGCTACGAGTTGCTGAATCATTACCAATCACTCGGTTTAAATGAAGCAGATTTAATAATACTCATAAAAATTTTACATGCTTATGACGTCTCTAACTTACAACCTTCAATAGAAACACTCAAACAAGGCACAACGATGCAAGAAACAGAAATCACGATGATTATTCAAAAATTGATTCGCCTTGATTTGTTATCTATGAAAGTTCAAAAAAATAATGAAGGCAAATTTTCAGAGTTCATCAATTTAGATGGCTTCTTTAATCAATTTTCACAAATTTTAGCACAAGAGACACAATATCTTGAAAAAGAAGATGAAACGGCACATTTCAAACAACTCTTTACAAAAATCGAATCTGCTTTTGGTCGAGCACTATCTCCACTTGAAATCGAAACACTTTCACAATGGTTAGATGTTGACCAATATCACTATCAACTTATTGAGGTTGCTATTGATGAAGCTATCAGTCATAATAAATTAAGCCTAAAGTATATTGATAGAATATTGCTAAACTGGCAAAAAAATAATGTTACTTCAGTCGAAGACACAAAACCTATACGGGCAAAATTTAAAATACAATCACAACAAGGGCCGAAAAAAATCGAAAATTTCCCTAAGTTTGATTGGTTAAATGGGGAGTCACCAAATGGTAAGTAAGAAAAAAGCGTTAGAAATGATAGATACGATTGATGAAATGTTTCCTGATGCTGAATGTGAGCTTAAACATAACAATCCTTTCGAACTCACGATCGCAGTTTTGTTATCTGCACAGTGTACAGATAATACCGTAAACAAAGTCACTCAAGACTTATTTAAAAAATACCATACACCTGAAGATTATTTAAACGTCGAACTTTCTGAATTAGAAAATGACATACGTCGTATCGGGTTGTATCGAAATAAAGCTAAAAACATACAAAAATTGTCGCAGTCTTTAATTAATCAATTTGATGGACAAGTGCCACGCACACATCAAGAATTAGAAAGTTTAGCAGGCGTTGGGCGAAAAACGGCTAACGTAGTAATGAGTGTCGCATTTGGGGAACCTGCTTTAGCAGTGGATACACATGTAGAGCGCGTTTCTAAAAGATTAGGCATTTGTCGTTGGAAAGATAATGTAACTGAAGTCGAACGAAAATTAACTTCAATCATACCTAAAGATCGTTGGACTAAAAGCCACCACCAGCTTATCTTTTTTGGAAGATACCATTGTTTAGCGAGAAAACCTAAATGCGGGGAATGTCCTTTATTTGAAGATTGTAGAGAGGGACAAAAACGTTATAGAGCTTCTATAAAAGCAGTAAGTGGGGGAGCATCATGACTTATAAAGCACAATTTCTATCTTTGGAAAACGAATTAGATCGATTAGCTAAAACAAGGCAAGTTGGTAAAGCACCTTCTTTTAAATTATTAGACGAATATTACGCATTGTTAATCGCATATTTGAAAGAGATAAATGAAATTTCAACATTAGCTGATTTAAACCAACAACATCTTAAGATTCATCCATTTAATCTCGCAGAAAGATTATCTTATATTCAAGAGCGTAAACATCATTATATGGGCTACCAACAAATGAAAACATTAAAAAACGAATTAATCAAAATGCACGCTGCCTACCGTGTACGTTATTCAAAATAATAAATTACAACTGTAAAGTAAGGCACTTCAAACTATAATGATTTATATACAACACAAAACGCCTAGACATGATGTCTAGGCGTTTTGATTATGATTAGAAACCAAAGAAGTTACGAATAAAACCACTTACTCCTGTTGATCGGTTCTGTTGGTTAGAAGCACCGTTATGCGCTGTTGCACCATTTTGATGTGTATGTCCCTCTCTTTGACCACCACCAGCATTTGTACCACCGCTATTTTCAGTGAAATTGCTAGTTGTATTATGATCTGGAGAGTTAGCTACATGGAGACTCTTACCGCTTCCGGCAACTGAATCTGGACGATGGAAGTCATCGTTGTAACCAGGAGGGTGAATGCTCGACATAACCTCTCTGAATAATAATTGTGGCATTTTTTGCTCGCTACTACCTACAAAGGAGTTTACACCATATGGCTTAACTTTATTAAAGCCCATCCATACAGACATTGTGTATTTTGGTGAATAACCAGCAATCCAAACATCTTTCGCAGCTGAATCTGGTAGATTATACTGTTGGTAAACTTCTTGGCCATAAGTTCCTGTACCTGTTTTTGCTGCTGTATTGAATCCTGGATTATTACCATAAGCTGAACCGTAAGCTTGGAATGTACCTTTGAGAATATCAGTAATCATATAAGCTGTGTAATCTTGCATTGCTTTATGGCTCGTATGATCAAACTCAATCGTATTACCGTTTGCTTCTTCTACACGTTTAATCGCATGAGCTTTATTGTATTCTCCACCATTAGCAAAAGATGCATACGCAGATGCAAGTTGCGTAGGAGAGAATTCAGATGAAGAACCACCCAAGACATCAGAAGGGCCTATGTCCGTATTTTCATACTCTAGACCTACTTTTTTAGCAAAATCCGTTGGGGCACTACTGCCGGCTTGTTCTTTAACTTGTTGCCAAGTTTTTAGGGCAGGGATGTTAAAACTTTGACGTAGGGCATCGTACATAGCGACTGTACCGTGGCTCTTTTGATCATAGTTTCTAAATGTACCGCCACCGATATTGTAAGCCGATTCATCTTGTAGCGCATGATTTGTTGCCCATTGAAGATTTTCAATTGCTGGCGCATAAGCTAGGAACGGTTTTAATGTTGAACCAGTAGGGTGTAAATCAGTTGCTTGGTTGCGCTCTACAACATCTTCATAATTACGACCACCGGAAATCGCTGCTAAGCTACCGGTTTTACTGTCTACAATTGTCGCACCTACTTGTTGTTCATCATTTTTGTAAAAGCCACCGTTGTTCACACGCTCTTGTAGTGTGTCTTGAACATTTTTATCCATGTTCGTGTAAATCTTAATACCACTATTTAAAAGGTCAGAAAGACTTTCATTTTTGAACTCAGGATTAGCCATTAACTCTTGCTTAACAAAGTTAACGTACGAATCATATTGCTTCGTACTATCATCAGGCTTCACTTCTCGCTCTTTCGCTGTACGTTGTACTAAGTTTTCAGTAATAGGTGTATTTTGAGCTTCTTCTTTTTGCTTCTCAGTAATGCGGTTATGATAAGCCATTAAATATAACACCGTATCTTTACGTTGCTCGGCTTGTTCAGGATGATCGTAAATATTATACGTATTCGGTACCTGAGGTAAACCAGCAAGGTACGCAGATTCTGCTAAGTTTAAATCTTTAACATCTTTATTAAAATAATACTTAGCGGCTGCTTTAATACCGTACACCCCGTCAGAGTAATAAATTTTGTTTAAGTACATCTGGAAGATTTCATTTTTAGAATACTCTTGCTCTAAACGGTAAGAGAGGTAGGCCTCTTGCGCTTTACGTTCGATTGATTTTTGGTCAGTAAGGAAAGTACGTTTTACCACTTGTTGTGTTAACGTAGAAGCCCCTTGGGAACCAAATCCACCAGAGAAGTTTTTCAATACTGCGCCAAAAAGACGTTTGTAGTCAAGTGCACCATGATCGTAAAATCGATTATCCTCAGTTGCTAAAACAGCATCTTTCATTTGCTTAGGGACATCTTTTAAATCCACGTGCTCACGTCTTGCACCATTATCAAGCTTTTTCACTAATTGGCCATCTTTATCGTATATTTTGGCTGGCGCTGGATCTTGCAGTTTAGCTTCATTGAATGCCGGCGCTTTCCAAGCATAATAAGCAAAAAGCAAAACAGAGAGCAAGCCTAATATTACAAAGGCTAAAGCTATAAAACTTAATACTTTAATGACTGTACGCTTGATATTTCTATTCTTTTTTTGACCGGACTTCTTAGATGAACTGTTAGAAGTCCTTTTCTTTTCCGTCATACGCGGTCCTCACTTTCATCTAATATCAACTTATCAACTGCATTGAGGTAATTTAATCTTGGTTGATATTGATAAGGAATATAGTAACTATTTTCTTGAATTTCTTCAACCGAAATTGATTTTTTTCCACCTTGTTGACATCTTTCCCAAAAAGGGAGAAAGTGTTTGAATGGTAAAAGGAATACCTCATCTTGCATTTTAAAACGAATCAATAAAAAAACAATACCACCTAGTGACAACACCTGTTTCATATGCTTAACTTGATGTTCATGAATATTTTGTAATGGAAAAGAAGTTTTATTTTTTGTTTCTTTCGCTTCAAAATCAATATAAAAACCTTTATAAATACCATTGTAATCGGTTGTAGAGGGCGTTCTAAAATAAGCCTCTTTAATCACCGCCTGACTGCGTTTCGGGTAATCAACATGAACGACTTGTACAGGCGTTGGTTTCTTATGAATAACCGCCTGTTTATTTTTTATATAAAATTGATTAGAACGTTCGATGTCATTTTCTAATGACATTCCGCGCCCACCATATTCAATTTTACTACGTCTCTCTCTGTTCATGATTCCGCCTCTAGTCTGATTTGGGTTAAAAGGCTTACCATTAGGATAATTCATAATGCCACCTAAATTCTAAAAAATATAATGTTAGGAACATATACATATCTTCATCTTAAAATGTAGCTACCACAAAGATAACAAACCATTACATGCACGCATACAAGAGATAAGATACTTGGTAATTAAATTTCTGTTCCGCATTCATTTTTACAGTATTATGAGATATCATTGATTTAGTTACAATACTGTAGCCATGTGTTCCACAATAGCAATGTCAACAACAAGTTTGATGAACTCAAATTAAATGTATTCATAAACTGATATTATTGTATCATAAAAGCTATTGTTGCGTTACCCTTATTCACATCGAATTAATCAAGCGCAACATATCATTCAGAAAACATAAAGTTGTGTGAGGAGACCTTTAGAAATGATAGAACAACTTATTTTAATCAACGAGCAAATTCAAAATCGTTTTATTTTAGCTAAACGCGGCCAATCCTTCCAATTTGATACTGAAATTAAACCTTTTATAAATGATGTAGATGTTATTATTTCGAAATTTAAAACCTACCAAGCAAAAATCATTCAATTACCATATTTCAATGAACAAAAATTTCATCAGCTTATCAAACTCATTGAAGAAACCTCCATAGAATGTCATTATGCAACTACAAGCACTAAAATTTTTAATGAGAAAGAAAAAGTCATTACACATGATTTGAATTATATTAAACAAATGAGTGAATCGAAACATGTATAAGACGATGTATATTACTGGCTACAAACCTTATGAATTAAATATTTTTAACGAGACCGCTAAAGAAGTCACTTATCTAAAGAAATTTATTGCGCATAAATTAACAGGCTATATTGAAGACGGACTTGAATGGGTGTTAATTCAAGGTCATTTGGGTATTGAATTATGGGCAGCAGAATGTGTCATTGATTTAAAGTCGGTATACCCCGATTTGAAATTAGGTGTCATCACCCCCTTTGAAAATCACACAGAAAAGTGGAATGACACCAATCTGTTGCGTTATCAACATGTCATAGGTCAAGCTGATTATGTGAACGCTATTTATCAACGTCCCTATGAAGGGCCTCACCAATTTCAAGCCGGAGACCAATTCATGTTAGACCACACTGACATCACTGTATTAATTTACGATGAAGAACAAGAGGCGAGTCCTAAGTTTTTCAAACGTAAGTTAGTTGATTTTACAGAAAAAACAAACTATACTTGTGATATTGTGACGTTTGACGAAATTACAAGCTTTATCAATGATTTACAATGGTCTGAAGAAATTTGAATCAAATGAGGTGAAGGAATCATGTCAGATGTTTCTTTAAAGCTATCTGCCAAAGATATTTATGAGAAAGATTTTGAAAAAACGATGGTACGTGGCTATCGTCCAGAAGAAGTTGATGCTTTTTTAGACGATATTATCGCTGACTATCAAAAAATGGCTGACCTTAATAGCGAGGTTATCAAATTATCAGAACAGAATCACAAATTAAAAAAAGAAATTGAAGATTTACGCATTCGTGTCGCATCAGGTCGCTCACACGACAATAAAAGTTTTGCTAACCAAAGCGCAACTCAAAATAGTAATGTCGACATTCTTAAGCGTATTTCTAACCTCGAAAAAGCAGTGTTTGGCAAATAAACATTGCTTTTACGCAACAAAGTGATATAATTTTTTAGGTGATATTTTGCGTAATCGCTATATTTTAATATAGAGGAAAGTCCATGCTCACACAATCTGAGATGATTGTAGTGTTCGTGCTTGATGAAACAATAAGTCAAGGCAATAGCAATATTGACGGCAACGACCTAACCTAAGTCTTTGGATAAGGTTACATTAGTTTGAAAGTGCCACAGTGACGTAGCTTCTGTTAGAAATAACGAAGGTGGAACGCGGTAAACCCCTCGAGTGAGCAATCCAAATTTGGTAGGAGCACTTGTCTAACGGAAATGAACGTATAGATGAGGGAAAGTAAAAATTACTTTTCAGACAGATGATTACGACCGACGTACCAGTGTAACTAGTGCACATCATGAGTACAACGGTACAGAACATGGCTTATATGAATATCGCCACTAGTCAGGGGCTGGGACAATACTTGTTCCAGCCCCAAAATTTGCTTTTTTAAACATAAAACCATAGCATCAATGTATACAACCGTAAAAGCATCCACCTGTACGATACAATTTAATTTATTTATACATAATACATAATTAGCTAACGTCTATATGCCGTTCGTTTTTATGTTTCATGGACACCATAAAGTTTGATTAAGTATTAAGCTCTAAAATTACTGAGAAATTTACACCGTTTCATTAAAAAGGAGGTTCAACATGTATCAATTATTAGCTGTTTGTCCGATGGGACTAGAGTCCATTGTGGCAAAAGAAATCCAAGACTTAGGTTACGAAACACAAATTGAGAATGGTCGAATTTATTTTGAAGGCGATGAAAGTGCGATTGCGAAAGCCAATTTATGGCTAAGAACAGCCGATCGTGTAAAATTAATTGTCGGTCAGTTTCAAGCTTTAACGTTTGATGAATTATTCGAAAAAACCAAAGCACTGCCTTGGGAAACAATTATAAGTGAAGATGGAAAGTTTCCTGTTCAAGGACGAAGTCTAAAATCAAAATTATTCAGTGTTCCTGATGTTCAAGCCATTACAAAAAAAGCAATCGTGGAACGTTTAAAAAAAGCATATCATGTCCCTGGCTGGTTAGAAGAATCTGGGGCGAATTATCCTGTAGAAGTAAATATTCTTAAAGATCAAGTTTTACTTACAATTGACACTTCTGGTTCAGGGTTAAATAAACGCGGCTATCGTTTAAAACAAGGGGAAGCGCCAATTAAAGAAACGCTTGCGGCCGCTTTAGTAAAACTTGCCAATTGGACAGGAGATACACCATTAATCGATCCGTTTTGCGGTTCTGGCACCATCGCAATTGAAGCGTGTATGATTGCTCAAAATATCGCACCAGGTTTCAATCGCTCATTTGTTTCAGAATCATGGGAAATGATGCCTAGCAACTTATATGATGAATTGCGTGCAGAAGCCGATCAAGCAGCTGACTACGATAGAGAAGTAGAAATTTATGCCTCTGATATTGATCCACAAATGATCGAAATCGCTAAGGCAAATGCCGATGAAGTCGGTATGGGAGATATTATTCGATTTAGTGTTAAAGATGTTAATACACTCACTGTTAATCAAGAAAGTCCTATAGGTATTATTGGCAATCCGCCTTATGGTGAACGTATAGGAGATCGTGCAGAAGTCGAAGAAATGTATCGCTATTTAGGTACATTGTTACATCAACATTCAAATCTGTCACTTTACATTATGACAAGTAACAAAGAATTCGAATACTTAGTCAATCGCAAAGCAACGAAACGACGCAAACTTTTTAATGGTTATATAGAAACAACCTATTATCAATATTGGGCTCCAAAGAAATAACGCATATGTTCAACTGAGTACATATGTAAAAGGAGGCTGAAAATGCAAGAATCAAATTTTAAAAAAGGCGTTGGATTTGCTTTTGTGGCATATATAATATGGGGGACTTTGCCATTATATTGGTCTCTTATTAAAGGTATTGATGCACTTGAAACATTAATGGTAAGAATTGTTTTATCTTTAGTTTTTATGCTCATACTTCTACCTCTCGTGAAACAATGGGGGTCTTTTAAAAACGATTTACATTCACTCATCGCTTCACCCAAAAAATTACTTATTATTATTGTATCAGGGTATGTGGTCACGCTGAATTGGGGAACCTTCATCTTCGCAATTGAAGCGGGATATGTCCTTCAAACAAGTTTGGGTTATTATATTAATCCTTTGGTTAGTATTTTACTCGCTATGATTTTCTTTAAAGAACGCTTCAATCGCTTAGAATGGGTCGCAATTCTCTTTGCTTTTATAGGCGTTTTATATATGACTCTAAAATTAGGAGAGTTTCCTTTCGTCTCATTAATACTTGCGTTCTCTTTCGGCATTTATGGCTTATTAAAAAAGCTCGTTCCATTGAATGCTATGAGTAGTATTACAATCGAAACTATAGTGACGGCACCTATGGCAATCATTTATTTTATTTATATGATGATGTATCATAGTTTAAGTATCGGGCTCAATATGTCGTCATTCTGGTTACTCTTTTCCGGCGTGATTACTGCCGTCCCACTTTTAGCCTTTTCAGCGGGTGCCGTTCGAATCCCGCTTTCATTGATGGGCTTCATCCAATATATAGGACCTACATTAATTTTTATTCTAGGTGTCTTTGTATTCAAAGAACCTTTTAACATGGACCAGTTTATTACTTTCTGTTTTATATGGTTTGGTATATTCGTATATATCGTTTCACAAGTCATAAAAATAATCAGACGACCGAAACCATTAAAATACCAAGAATAGTTCAATAACAAAATACTGATGTGAGCAGAGCAGAAATCGATAATATTTCATTGTTCTGCTCCATTTATATTTATCAAGATGATTGGGTTTTTAGTTAATGTCACATATAATACAATAGTATAGTACCAACTAAACAAGGGGAATCAATCATGCATAACGAAGCACAATTAGATATTTTATATAAATTAAAAAAGGAAGTTGAAAAATCCAATCGTACTTCCTTTGTACATACCATTAATCAAATTATAAAAAAAGTTTATTTAGAACATTACACTATGACATTTGTAGGCCATTTTTCAGCTGGTAAATCCACGGTGATCAATCGTTTAATAGGACAAGATATTTTACCGAGCTCTCCTGTACCAACAACAAGTAACACTGCACTGGTCACCGTTGCAAACGAATCTGGTATTACAGCGAATATTGAAGGACAAAAATATACACATCTTGATAGCTACGATGAAGTAAAACAAATGAACCGTGAAAACTATCATGTGGAGTCTATAGATATTCGTTTTAAATCTGAGAATTATCATAACGGATTTACATTTCAAGACACGCCTGGGGTAGATTCTAATGTGCAATCGCATAGCACAAGCACTGAAAGTTTTTTATATACAAGCAATATGGTTTTCTACACTGTCGATTATAATCATGTGCAATCAGCCTTAAACTTTCAATTTATGAAACGTTTGAATCGTGCACATATTCCAGTCGTATTTGTCATTAATCAAATTGATAAACACCAAGATTCCGAAATATCATTTGAAACATTTAAAACACGTGTTGAAGATTCAATCAACGAATGGGACATTGATTTAGTACAAACCTTTTATGTCACTAAATTCGAACATAAAGAAAATCAATTTGATGAACTAAAAGCATTTATCCATGCACAAGATGAACAACGAGAACCCATCGAAACGTACGTAAGTCGCATGACACAGTTCATTACGCAAAACCAGTCCGATTATTTAGAGCAAGAAATGCAAGACATTTTAACACGTCTGAACTTAGAGGCACAATCATTTGATGACGCTTATCAAACGCATTTAGAAAATCAGTCTGTAAATGAAGAGACTAAACTTCTAAATAATCCTACAGCATTGCATGAGACACTTTTAGACAACCGAAAAAATATTATTAAAAATGCTTATATTATGACGCACGACACGCGCGAACACATTAGACATTATTTAGAGAGTATGACAAAAGACTTTAAAGTGGGCGGATGGTTTAATAAATCCAAAAAAATCGAAGAAGCACGTGCTTCTCGTTTAGATGCATTAATGCAAGTATTACAAACAAAAGTAACGCAAGAAATCGCTAAACCTATGCAAGAAGATATGACATATTTAACCCGTTTTATACATGATTCAAGTTTGAACACGCGTATAATTAATCAAAACTTTGAAATCCCATCACATTTAGTGACCGAATTGTATCAAGAACAGATTAATATTAGTAACCAATATGTGCTTACTTTTTCTGAAAATTTAATGAAACAGATTCGTCAATTTGTACTTAAATCTTCAGATCAATTAGATCAAGATATTGTAGAATCTGTAGAAGTTCCGAAACAAGAAACAACTGAAACAGACACAAATGATGTTTACAAACAATACATTGCTTTACGAGAGCTCAAACACTCTTTAGATACTGAAAATTATCGTCATTACTATATTCATATTGATGATTCACTCGATAAACTTATTGATAGAACACCTATTAAATACGAACCACAACAAAGCGAAAATGGTATGAATAAAATTAAAAGTCAAGCTAATAACGCCTCTGAGACGTCCGCATCAAAAACCAAAAAAATTGAGGCTGCATTAGAAGCCATTCATGATATACCGATGTTTCAATCCACAAAAGAAAATATTCAACAAACTTTAAACCGGATGTATGATCAACTCATAAAAATCGGTGTGTTTGGTACATTTAGTGCTGGTAAAAGTAGTTTAATCAACGCTTTGCTTGGAGATCATTATTTAGTTAGTTCACCTAATCCAACTACGGCTGCTACGACTGAAATTTCATATGGCGATACCAATTCAATAACTTTTAAAACCAAAGAAACACTGCTTTCAGAAATCAATCATGTTACTGAAATTGTAGGCTACGAATATGAGACTATCCAAGCATTTTTAAATGCTGATAAAAGCGATTTAAAAGCACGCATTGACAAAAATCGTCTCGCATTTATTAATGCTGTGGAAGAAAACTATGCTATGTACGACCGACTAACAGCACAACATTACACGATGGAAATCAAACAAGATGAGATTAGAAAATGGAGCGCAGAAGACAAGTTTGCGACATTTGTAAAAACGGTTCATCTCCAATTACCTTTAGATTGGTTAAAAGATAAAATTATTATCGATTCTTTAGGCTTGCATTCAAATAACCAACGTCATACAAATGAAACTGAAAAAATCTTAACGACATCAGATTTAATTTTATATGTCAGTTATTTTAATCACGCATTTACAGACAATGACAAAGCTTTCATTCAACATATGAAAGATATGAACCAGCTAATGGAAAACCAGGCGTTTAAAATGGTCGTTAACGCTACTGATCTTGCTGAAACTGAAGAAGACCATCAAGCAGTGTTAGATTACGTTAATAGCGCGTTAAACGAGGTAGGGATGTCTCCAGAAATATTTGGTGTCTCTAGTCGCAACGCCTTAAAAGAAGGGGATAGAGGTATTGATACACTTAAATCTAGCATTCAATATTTTGCAGATATAGAATCTAAATCCGTATTAGCTTCTAGCATGCAACATCAGTTAGAGCATATCTACCATGCATTGAAAACCATGATTCATGACTTTGAACAAAACACTTCTCAACTGAATCATCAAAAACAACAACTTAAATCGATTGCATCACCCCAAGTTTTTGAAAATAAAATTTTAAAAACGACCGCACAAAAAACAGAAAATGAAATTCAAGATCAAATTTATCATCTTAATGAACGGCTCAATATTCAATTGTTAGATGATGTGAAGTCCGTTTTTAATGGCCAAATGACGAACACAGATGATTTTAAGAAAGAAAAGCAGATCGCTTCCAAATTATTTTTAGATCAAATTCATCAAAAGCTATATTTGGAACAAACGCTAATGGTAGAACGACTCAAAAAATTCTATTCTGCACAATTGAATCATCAATTAGCTCCAACTTTAAAAGCACTACAAGAACTTCATGTACTCGTACAAGCAAATGAACCCGTTCAACTCGAACAATTAGAAACTGCATTTTTAAAAATTGATTTGGAAACATTTGTTCAAAATTTACCAAAACAATTAACTAAAAAAAGAATGATTCAAGCTAATGCACAAAAAGATATCCAAGAAACCGTTAAACAGCAAACGCTCATACAACTTCAAAAGCCGCTAGAATCACTCAAAGCTGCATTATTGAAGCTAAATGAAACATTGAATCAACAAGGTGCAGACAAACTCGAACACCTTGAACACGAAGCTCAAAAAGAAATCAAAGAAGCACTTTCATATACAGTAGATAACACATTAATTAAACAATTAAAAACTGTGCTTCCAAATTTAAAAACGACATTAGAAATTGAGGATTAATATGACTAAGAAAATATTGCTTATTGACGGCATGGCACTTTTGTTCAGGCATTTTTATGCAACAAGTGTCCACAAACAATTTATGCGCAATTCAAATGGTATCCCTACAAACGGAACACAAGGCTTTGTACGCCATATATTTACCGCTATCAAAAACGCACAACCAACACACGTAGCAGTGTGTTGGGATATGGGGAAAGCTACATTTCGCAATGACATTTTTGATGGCTATAAGCAAAATCGACCTGAGCCACCTGAAGAACTCATCCCGCAATTTAATCACGTCAAACAAGTAGCCGAAGCCCTTGGATTTCATAACTTAGGTATTTTAAATTTCGAAGCAGATGACGTGATGGGGACGATAGCTAAACAATACGAAGCTAATTCTGATACACAAGTCATTATCGTTACAGGAGATAGAGATTTACTTCAATGCGCTACTCATAACGTTGAAATATGGTTGATTAAAAAAGGATTTACAGAATATCAAAAATATGATCAAAACGCTTTTACAGAGCACTATCAACTTCATCCTAAACAACTTATTGATATTAAAGCTTTTATGGGAGACACCGCAGATGGTTATCCAGGGGTCAAAGGAATCGGAGAAAAAACAGCACTTAAATTAATACAACAATACCATTCCGTCGAAGGCGTACTTGAAAATATACACGCCTTAACACCAGGTCAACAAAAGAAAATTAATACACATATCGAAGATTTAAAACTTTCAAAACGTTTAGCTCAAATCGAGGAACATGTTCCTTTAAATGTACCTGAACTTGAACAACAGATTACTTACGAACACAACATAGATAAAACTTTAGAAGTTTGCCATTTGCATGAGCTATATGTCTCATACAAATACCTTCGCACCCTCTACCTATAATTAAGAAAAAACGCTTAACATGTATAGCTTCTCATGTTAAGCGTTTTTTAGATTTTGGCTTCGTATAACGATACAATTGCGTCTGTGCAAGCATATTCGCTTCTTTATTTTGTTCTCTTGGAATCCATTTCACGAAACAAAGTTGAAAATGTGCGGTAGCATGAAGATAATCTTCTAAATAATGTTTATACTTACGATTTTTTACAAACTCGCAGTTTACAGCATCCTCTATCAGCTTTGAATCGGTATGAATTAAAGCATTTTCAATATTAAGCTGTTTTGCTTCTTTCAACGCAACTAATAATGCTTCCCATTCTGCTTCATGGTTTTCCATTTCACCTAAAACATTAGAAAAAGTATATCTTTTATTTTCTTCAACAATTACAACACCGTAAGTGCTTAAACCAGGATTACCTTGTGATGCTGCATCAAAATATATTTTCGCCATTCCACACACCTCTTCCTTATTTTAACACGTTTACATTCTAAAAAAGGAATTAGGGCAATGATGCTCCTAACTCCTTTTACTTTTAAAACGAAGCTATATAATTAGTCTTGAACAGAATCTCGAATTTTACCTTTACGGTATAAACTTTTAGCCCAATAACCAAACGGTACATTAAAAATCGTCGTCATTAATTTTAGGACATATGTTGTAACAAAAATTTCAAATACGACGTCATTTGGAAGAGGACCACCCAAAAATGCGAAAACAACAAAAATTCCGGTATCAATGATTGAGCTTAACATTGTACTTCCATATGCGCGTATAAAAAATGTTCTATCTGAACTAAACATGCGCTTGATGCAATTAAAGATCATAACATCCACATATTGTCCGATGAGATAAGCAACGACAGATGCAAATGCGATTCTAGGTACTAAATCGAAAATCGCACTTAAGGCTTCTTGAGAAACATCAGCACGACTCGGATAAAAAGCCAGTGAAATTTGCATCAAAATAATCATGATTAAAGCAGAAGAGAAGCCCATCCAAACTGCTCTTTTAGCAACTTTACGCCCGTAAATATCGTTTAAAATGTCTGTCGCTAAATAAATAGATGCAAACATCACATTACCTAATGTTGCAGAAATAGTAAATATGTCTACCGTTTTGAGGACCTGAATATTAGCAATAATTGTACCCATTGCAACCCAAATCATTAAACCTTGTTGTCCAAATAAACGAAACATCACAATCATAAGTAAAAATGTAGCTAAAAAGGCTATTAGACCTAACCATTCATTAAACATTTTATTTACCTCCTAAATTTTGATAATGCGGGTGTTTAGAAACCGCTTCTCTATTTTTTATTAAAAGGGTAGGATAATGCGTCAAAAATCATTAATACGATCTCGTAGTGTGATTTCAAGAAAACTTTATAATACTTTCTATTTCACACAAATTTTAAACGCTTTTGTTCCTAACACATCGTTCACTTTTATCAACTCATATATAATAAGAGAAATAAGGCAAAAATTCAATAGGTCGTCTTATTATAATCGTGTCGTCGTCAGAATAAAAATCTTTCTCAATCTCAGAATTTATTACTTCATAGAAATATGAATACATGTTAGGATTATGATTATTGTATTGTGCTATATTCTTAAAGGAGCGATACGTGTGTTCACAGAATCTAAAAAACGCGCGATTTCCAAAATTGACAATTTGATGAACCAATATTGCGAGCATTGTTTAATTAAGACGCATATTCGAAAGTCGCAAAATAAAACACAAGCGCATCATTTTTGTATTAATGAATGCTCTATTGGAAAACAAATACAACAATTGGGAAATGAACTACAATAGGAGGCCTATGATGGAAATTGTAAAAGTTGAACCTACACCTAGTCCTAATACTATGAAGATTATTTTATCTCACAAAAGAGAGGATAATCGCTCAAATACGTATACAGAAGCCAAAGCAGGGCAGCCTAAATTTATTAATAAAATATTAAAAATTCACGACGTTAAATCTATATTTTACGTACTCGATTTTATCGCTATCGACAAAATGCCTAAAGCAAATTGGGAAGAAGTGTTGCCCAAAGTTACTGCAGCACTTTCAACACATGGAGAAGCTATCGAAGAAACAAGTACATCCCAACCTGACATCCATTTTGGTGAAATTAAAGTCGAAATACTCAAATTCAAACAAATTCCTTATCAAATCAAAGTGACTTCCGGAAACCAAGAATTACGTCAACAGTTGTCCGATATTTTTATCGATGCCATTTCAGCCGCTCAAAAACCAGATGATAACGTCATTTTTATGCGTAAATGGGAAACTTTAGGCATTAGATATGGCGAGATGGATGAAGTGATGGCACATGTCGAAACAGAAATCAACGCTTTATATCCTAAAACAGTACTAACCGACCTTATCCATAAAGCACAAACGTCAGAAACACACATACCACAAAAAGTATATCAACATGTTACACTAGAAACTTATCAGCAAACTGATGATTGGACCGAACGGTTAAGTATGTTAAAATCATTTCCGACTCCAAAACAATCGGACTATCCATTATTAAAAGCGGCGCTTCAAGAAGAGAAAGTCCCTTTAAGAAGAGAAGCCATTGTATTACTTAGTATGATTGAAAGCCGTGCCACTTTGCCTTACTTGTACGAAGGACTTCGCGACAAAAGTCCCGCTGTTAGACGAACAGCAGGAGATAGCTTAAGTGATTTAGGTTTTAAAGAGGCGTTACCTGAAATGGAAAAAGCACTTTCTGACCCGCAGAAAATTGTACGTTGGCGCGCTGCGATGTTTCTGTTTGATGAAGGCGGCCCAGAGCAGCTCGCTACTTTAAAAGCACATCAAAATGATGAAGCTTATGAAGTTAAGCTTCAAATTGAAATGGCGATTGCACGAATTGAAAATGGAGAAGAAGCACTTGGGTCCGTTTGGAAACAAATTGCAAATCGAAATAAATAGGAGATGTTAATAATGAATGCTTATGATGCTTATATGAAAGAACTTGCAGCGCAAATGCGCGGGGAATTAACTGAAAATGGCTTTACAAGTCTTGAATCTGACACAGATGTTGAAAACCATATGAAACATATCGATGCAAATGACACAACTTTTGTTGTCATCAATTCCACTTGTGGGTGTGCTGCAGGATTAGCACGTCCAGCTGCAGTCGCAGTAGCTGAACAAAACGAAAAAAAACCGACACATAAAGTCACTGTTTTTGCAGGACAAGATAAAGAAGCTACAGCAAAAATGCGTGAGTACATTCAACAAGCCCCTTCAAGTCCATCTTATGCTTTATTTAAAGGGGACCAATTAGTTCATTTTATACCTCGAGAACATATTGAAGGTCGCGACATTAATGATATTGCAATGGACATTAAAGATGCCTTTGATACACATTGCGAGTAAATATTATTAATTACTAATTCTTAGCACTCAAATAAATATAATCTAAAGAAAAAGAGAGGTAGGGTATTCAAAATTCGAGCCATATCTCTCTTTTTAATTTATAATAGGTACCAAATAATTTATTATAGTATATAAGAGAAAGAGGTGACTGTAGTGAATCCATTTGATCAAGCATACCACGCATTATGTGAAGAAATTTTAGAACTTGGTCAGACAAGAGAAGATAGAACCCAAACTGGAACAATTTCAAAATTTGGCCACCAACTTAGGTTTGATTTAAATAAAGGTTTCCCACTACTAACGACTAAAAAGGTTTCGTTTAAATTAATCGCAACTGAACTCATTTGGTTTATTCGTGGAGATACAAACTTGCGCTATTTATTACAGTACAACAACAACATTTGGAATGAATGGGCGTTTGAAAAGTATGTCCAATCTAAAGATTACACTGGTCCAGATATGACTAACTTTGGTCATCGTACTCTTAAAGATCCTGAGTTTAATGCGCTTTACCAAGAAGAAATGTCAAAATTCAAACAAAACATTTTAAATGATGATGCATTCATGACAAAACATGGTAACCTTGGGAACGTATACGGAAAACAGTGGAGAGATTGGGTTGGCCCAGATGGCAAACATTATGATCAACTCGCAAACCTTATCGAAGAGATTAAAAACAATCCTCATTCAAGAAGACATATCGTTAGCGCTTGGAATCCTGCAGAAATTGAAACAATGGCATTACCACCTTGTCACACGCTTTTTCAATTTTACGTCCAAGATAACAAACTAAGTTGCCAACTTTATCAGCGTAGTGCAGATATTTTTCTAGGTGTCCCTTTCAATATCGCGAGCTATAGTTTATTGACACATTTAATCGCGAAAGAATGTGGATTAGAAGTTGGAGAATTTATTCATACTTTTGGTGATGCGCACATTTATAGTAATCATGTCGACGCCGTACAAACACAATTGTCACGTACGAGTTTTGCGCCTCCAACTCTAAAAATTAATTCAGACAAATCGATTTTTGATTTAGAATACGAAGACTTAGAAATTGTTGATTATCAAAGTCATCCAATGATTAAAGCGCCTATTGCCGTATAATAAATAGGCTCATCGCATAATATTTAAAAATCTATAACCTAATAAAGTGTACATAGGAGTGAGTAGAATGACTTTATCTATCTTAGTAGCACATGATAAAAATAGAGGTATCGGTTTTAATAACCAACTGCCTTGGCACTTACCCAATGACCTTAAGCATGTTAAAAAACTATCAACTGGCAACACTTTAGTAATGGGACGTGCGACCTATGATTCCATTGGTAAACCTTTGCCAAATCGTAAAAATGTAGTTTTAACACGAAATAAAGATTTCAAAGCAGAAGGCGTTGAAGTGATTCATGATATAAAAGAAATCGAAAAACTTGAAGGTCACGTTTTTATTTTTGGAGGACAATCTTTATTTGAAATGTTTATAGATAAAGTCGATGATATGTATATCACCGTTATCGATGATACATTTCAAGCAGATACCTTTTTCCCATCCTATACTTTTGAGGATTGGAAAATAGCATCCGCAGTTGAAGGAGAAATCGACGATAAAAATAAATATCCGCACACCTTTTTACATTTAGTTAGAAAGTAATCACCACGGAGGTTTTATAAATGCAACGTATTATAGTAACAGATTCCACATCAGATTTAGACCCGAAATATTTAGAGACCCATAATGTACATGTTGTTCCTTTAAGCGTTACCATTAATGGTAAATCTTACGTCGACCAAGAAGAGATATCTTCAGAAGCTTACGTTAATTATTTAGAGGATGACAACAACGATTTAAAAACCAGTCAACCTCCTCTAGGACGTTTTGTTGAGACGTATGAGGCATTAACAAAAGATGGCGCTGAAGTCATAAGTATCCACCTATCTTCAGGACTTAGTGGTACGTATCAAACAGCTGTTCAAGCTAGTGAAATGGTCGATGGCAAAGTTACTGTAATTGATTCGAAATCTATTACGTTTGGCTTAGGCTACCAAATTCAGCATATTATCCAATGGATTGATGAAGGTCTACCAACTGAAACGATTGTTGATAAAGTACACCATTTACAAAAGAATATCCAACTCTACGTTGTTATCGGTAAACTAGATCGCCTCATCAAAGGTGGGCGTATCAGTAAAGCAAAAGGAATGCTTGGTAACTTAATGAAAATTAAACCAGTAGGCGTTTTAATTGAAGGGAATTTGGAAATCATTCATAGTTCAAGAACGCAAGGTGCATGTGCAAAATATTTAGCCAAAGATTTAACCGCATTTTTAGGAGACAGTAAAATTAAATCTGCAGCTATCGTTCATGCAAATGCGACTGACTTTTTAGAGAAAGTCAAAGATAAAATCGGAGAAACATTCAACTTTTCAAATTTCGATACTAATTATACGACGCCTATCATTTCAACACATACTGGTCCAGGAGCTATAGGTGTCGTTGTCTTAAAAGAACAAAATTAACATTCAGGAGTGATACCATGGCATTAGCCACATTTGCCGGTGGATGTTTTTGGTGTTTAGTAAAACCTTTTGACACTTATGAAGGTGTCCTTTCTGTTACCGCTGGATATAGCGGTGGACACCGTGAACATCCTACTTACGAAGAAGTATGTTCTGATACAACGGGTCATGTTGAAGCGGTACAAATTGAATATGACCCAGAACGTATCAGTTATGAAAAAATGTTAGACATTTATTTTAAAACATTCGATCCGACTGATAATGGTGGGCAATTCTTTGATAGAGGCGAACATTATCGTCCCGTCATTTTTTTCCATAATGATGAGCAAAAGACACAAGCAATTGCAAAAATAAAAGCTTTGAATGAAGCACATATTTTCGATAAACCTGTGATTACACCTGTAGAACCATACAAAAACTTTTATCCAGCTGAAGCTTATCATCAAGATTACTATCGTAAAAATCCTGTACATTATGCACAATATCAGCTTGGATCAGGTCGTAAAGCTTTCATAGATCGACATTGGAGAGATCAAAATGATTAAAAAAGATAAAAAGGACTTAACAGACTTAGAGTACTTAGTCACACAACAAGATGGCACTGAGCCGCCATTTGAAAATGAATATTGGAACCATTATGAAAAAGGAATTTATGTAGACAAAATTTCTGGGAAGCCGCTATTTACTTCTAATGACAAGTTTGAATCGAATTGTGGTTGGCCTAGCTTTTCTAAAGCCATTAATGACGAAGAAATCATTGAGCTTGTAGACAAATCGTTTGGGATGGTTCGTACCGAAGTGCGCGCTGAAGACAGCAACAGTCATCTCGGACATGTTTTCAATGATGGTCCACGTCAACTTGGCGGTTTACGATACTGCATTAACTCAGCTGCAATTCAATTTATCCCATATGAAAAACTCGAATCACTTGGGTATGGCGACTTAATAAAGCATTTCGAACAATAAAGGAGCGATTGTGATGTTTAAGAAATTATTTAGTAAAGGCAACGAGGCAAGTAAAAATATAGAGGTTTTTTCACCTATCACAGGAGAATACGTTGAAATTGAAAACATTCCAGATCCCGTATTCGCTCAAAAAATGATGGGTGAGGGCTTTGGCGTTAAACCTACTGAAGGCGTTGTAGTGTCTCCGATTTCTGGTGTAGTGGATAACGTTTTTCCAACGAAACATGCCATTGGCTTAAAAGCAGATAATGGGCTTGAAGTGTTGGTCCATATTGGATTAGATACTGTTCAATTAAATGGAGAAGGCTTTAAAACATTTGTTGAAAGTGGTGATCATGTCAAAGTAGGCGATAAGCTCGTTGAATTCGACATTGATTATATTGATCAAAATGCAAAATCATCAATTTCTCCAATCATTATTACTAACACCGATCAAACTGAAACGCTTTCTATTAGTGATAGCACTCATGTATCTAAAGGTGAAACTAAAGTGATTGACGTCACGGTGAAATAATGAAGGATGCGTCTTTCTACCACTTCCTCCTCACTGTAAGAGGTCGTCCCAATGAAGAAGGGACTTTTGCAGAAATGGTCTACCAAGATTTAGACTTTCCTAAACAAGAATCCGACTTTGATACTCTATCTGATTATATTGAAACTGAGGGAAATTACACGTTATCTATGTCTGTCTTTGATGCATTATTTGAAGAGTACCAAGAATGGCTCCGCTTTTAATGTTGCGCTATGAAATTCGAATTCATTATCACGCACTATTATAGTGTCAAATTCAGATAAATCTCATAGTATGAACGATACGTTGCATAGTCTAAATTTGAGGAGTGATACGGCGAAATCAAATCAGTAAAAATTTGATTTCACGCTCACTCTTTTTATTTACATACAAAATGAAGGGGTGTTACAATGTTGCCTCACAAAGAAAACACAAAAACAAAAGGCAAAAAGTATCTTTCTTTATCCCAGTTTATTGTTGGGATAATTTTAACTGTCATCTTGACCACTATAGCTGTTGTAGGCGGGATGTATTTTTGGCACCAACACACTCAAGATCAAAAGGTAACCGCAAACAGTGAAAAATTGAGCAAAGTATACGAAACACTCGCAAATGATTATTATAAATCACCAAATAAAGATAAATTATTAGAAAATGCGATTAAGGGCATGACAAAAGGGTTAAATGACCCATATACTGAATATATTGCTAAAGATAAGACAAAAGCATTTAATGAAGATGTGACAGGCGACTTTGTAGGAATTGGCGCAGAGATGCAACAAAAAGGGGACCATATCATGATTACGAGTCCAATGAAAGCCTCCCCTGCAGAAAAAGCCGGTCTTAAGCCAAAAGATATTTTGAAAGCCATCGATGGCAAATCTGTAAAAGGGAAATCTCTGAATGAGATCATTCCTAATATCCGTGGTGAAAAAGGCACAAACGTCACATTAACCATTGAAAGAGGATCAGAAACAAAAGACTTTACTGTAACACGCGACACTATTCATGTCAAAAGTGTTGAAGTTGAGCAAAAAGACAAAATAACTGTATTTAAAGTCAACAAATTCCAAGAAGGTACTTCTGCAGAATTGAAATCAGCGATTCAAAAAGCGCAAAGATCAGGAGCCAAAAATATTATTATTGATTTAAGAAACAATCCAGGAGGACTTTTAGACGAGGCTGTTAAAATGTCAAATATTTTTCTTAAAAAAGATACAACAGTCCTTTATTTAGAAAAAGGGAAACAACAAGAAGCAATGAAAACGTCGAACGAACCGTTAGCTAATATTTCTGACTTGGATATTTCATTATTAGTTAATGAAGGGTCAGCAAGTGCATCTGAAATTTTTGCTGGTGCCATGAAAGACCATAATGTTGCGAAAATTTATGGTACTAAAACTTTCGGTAAAGGGATTGTTCAAACAACGCGTGAACTTGAAGATGGCTCAATTTTGAAATTTACAGAGATGAAATGGTTAACACCTAATAAACATTATATTCATGGAAAAGGCATTCAGCCTGATGTCAAAATCGATAGCTCAGATTTTGAAAATTTACATGTGATTCCGTCTAATCAAACATTTAAATTAGGTGATAATGATCAACATGTTAAATCTATCAAAATCGGTTTAAATGCTTTAAACTATCATACTGAGACTCAAAATACACAATTTGACAGTTCACTTCAAGCAGCTATCAAGCAATTCCAAAAAGCAGAAAAGCTTAAAGTTACCGGAGCGTTTGACAAAGAAACGAATCGTAAATTTACCGAACGCTTAGTTGAAAAAGCGCATGAAGAAGATAGCATGTTAGAAAAAACAATCCAACACATTAAGGAGTAACGATAATGTTTAGACGTGCGACTTTCGATGACATTGATGTTATTGTTAAATTAACAGAAGAAGCAAAAGCGCTCATGCTTAAAGATGAAAATCCTCAATGGGACCATCGCTATCCTTTGAAAACACACTTTGAAAGTGATATCACATCACATAGCATGTTTGTACTTGAAGATAATCACATAATTAAAGGCTTTATTGTCATAGATCAAAACGCGCCAGATTGGTATGATGAAATTGATTGGCCCGCAGATGTTACAAACGCCTATGTCATCCATCGCCTCGTTGCTTCAACAACGTTTAAAGGAAGTGCGCAACGCTTGTTTGATTTTGCAATAGAAAACGCAAAACAACATGACGTAAGTCTACTTCTAACAGACACATTTTCATTAAACCAAAGAGCGCAACGCTTATTTGAAAAAAATGGTTTTGTCAAAATAGGCGAAATGACGAGCAATACGTTTCCGTTTGACAAAGGGAAACCATTTTATGCATATTATAAAAATCTCAATGAATAGAGGGTTAGCATGGTTAAAATTGCTTTTACAGGAGGCGGAACAGTCGGTCACGTCTCAGTCAATTTAAGTTTAATTCCGACAGCAGAAGCACATGGGCATCAAACATTTTACATTGGTTCAAAAACAGGTATTGAACGCGAAATGATTTCTTCACAACTTCCAAATACACCTTATTTTGCTATTTCAAGCGGTAAGTTAAGACGTTATCTCTCTGTTGAAAATGCGAAAGACGTTTTTAAAGTGATGAAAGGGGTATTGGACGCGCGTCGTATTTTAAAAAAAGAGCAACCTGATATTTTATTTTCAAAAGGCGGGTTCGTTTCTGTTCCTGTTGTATTAGCTGCAAAAAGCTTAAATATCCCAACAATTATTCATGAATCAGATTTAACGCCCGGTTTAGCGAATAAAATCAGTATGAAATTTGCTAAAAAACTTTATGTTACTTTTGAAGAAACTCTAAAATATGTGCCAGAGGGAAAAGCTGATTTTGTTGGTGCTACAATTCGAGAAGATTTGAAAAATGGAAATCCATCGCGCGGCTATCAGCTTACTGGATTTAGTCCAGATAAAAAAGTCTTACTCGTCATGGGCGGAAGTATGGGAAGTTTGAAAATTAACGAAGCGATTCGACGCCAGTTAGATCAATTGCTTGAAACCTATCAAATCGTTCATCTAACAGGCAAAAATCTTAAAGACGATACCATTCAAAAATCTGGCTACATCCAATTTGAATTTTTAAAAGATGATTTAACTGATATTTTAGCAATTACAAATACGGTAATTTCTCGTTCAGGTTCAAACGCAATTTATGAGTTTTTAACTTTAAAAATTCCTATGTTGCTCATCCCACTTGGTTTAGACCAATCACGTGGAGATCAAATTGATAACGCGAAATATTTTGAAAAACAAGGGTATGCATCAATGATAGATGAATCTGAACTTTCAATTGAAACATTATGTCCTGAATTGAATAAAATTGAAAATACGCGTCAACAAATCATTCAAAATATGCAATCATTCAAAGAAAGCTTAACAAAAGAGGCACTACTTAATAAAATTATTGATGACGCAACATCGTAAAAAAGGAGGCGCATAGGTTGAATCATTGGAAACGTATTTCTTTATTAATCATTTTTACTTTAATTTTTGCAGTTATTGCGATGTTTCATGAATCAAGATTAGGCAAATGGATTGACACCGAAGTATACGAATTTATCTATTCTTCCGAAAGCTTTATCTCCACTTCTATTTTTTTCGGCGCTACACAAGTAGGCGAAGTGTGGGCGATGATGTGCTTATCTTTGTTGATGATTGCAATTTTAATGTTTTACAAGTATAAAATTGAAGCTTTATTTTTCGCATTAACTATGATGATTTCAGGCGCTACCAATCCAATCTTAAAAAATATTTTCGACCGAGAAAGGCCAACAATTTTGAGATTGATTGATATTACAGGATTCAGTTTTCCTAGCGGTCATGCAATGGGCTCAACAGCTTTCTTTGGAAGCCTAATATACATTAGCCATCGTATACTAAAAGGTAAGTCACAAGTCGTGGTCATGGCGCTATGTGCACTAATGATTTTACTGATTTCAACTTCTCGCGTTTATTTAGGTGTTCATTATCCTACTGATATCATCGCGGGGATTATAGGCGGCCTATTCTGCATTATACTGACACAACTCATTTTAAGAAAACCGCTCAAAATTTAATATGAACCATAAAAAGTGAGGTTGTGATACGTACGATAGCGTTTTCGTCTTACTTTTTTATACAAACAAAAAAGCTGTCGCACAAAAGTGTGACAGCTTTAAATTTAACGTTTAATCAAAACGACTATTTTTTTATACGGGCATATAAAAAGGGGATAGTACTTTGAAAATGCCTCAATCTAAAGAACGAATTGTAGTGGGGGGTCGTTGTGTGTGATTGAGAATCATTTTCAATTACATTATACCTTATTGAGAATGATTGTCAATTGAAAATCCAAATTTTTTTAAACTTTTAACTGGACGCATTTTGAAATATGATAGAGAAGAGGTGACATAATGAAAAAAGTATTAATAATAGAAGACGAACAAAATTTAGCACGTTTTATTGAACTTGAATTAAAATACGAGCAGTATGATGTAGACATTACTTATGATGGCTTATCCGGTTTGAATAAAGCGTTACAACAAAACTATGACATTATTTTATTAGATTTAATGTTACCCGAAATGGATGGGCTCGAAGTATGTCAACGGATACGCGCTCAAAAAGATACACCTATTATCATGATTACTGCTAAAGGAGAAGTTTATGATAAAGTCACTGGATTAGATAATGGCGCCGATGACTATATCGTCAAACCTTTTGAAATTGAAGAATTACTTGCAAGAATGCGCGCACTGGTACGTCGATATTCTGAAGAAAATCAACCTAACCCGGATATCATTAATATCGATGGGCTCATAATAGACAAACACGGTTTTAGCGTTTCATATGAGTCTCAAAATATTGAGTTAACAAAAACGGAATTCGATTTGTTGCTCGTATTAGCTGAAAATAAAAATCACGTATTACATCGAGAACAAATTTTAGATCATGTATGGGGCTATGAATCTGCTGTTGAAACGAATGTCGTCGATGTCTATATTCGTTATTTGAGAAATAAATTAAAACCTGTAGGTAAGCAAAAACTTATTGAAACCGTGAGAGGAGTAGGATACGTGATTAGACAATGAAACAATCCACTTTAAAAACGAAATGGACTTTTGTTACTACAATTATTACCTTTTTAATTATTTTTGTTTTTTGCTTACTCATTATCTACGCAATTAGCAGTCTCTTGAAACAACATGAATTAGAAAAAGCAGAGCGCAGTGTTGATGATATCTACAACTTATTAGAAAATAAACCTATCCAAAGTATTACAACCGTAGAATTCAATGCTGTAACAAACAGTTATCAAAAAGTAATTTTACATGATTACTATCATCGCAAAATCTTTGAGAACACCAATATGTCCAACATTCGTTACACTCCAGAATTTCATGCCTATGATTCTAGAAATGTAAAAATCATTAAAAATGATGAAGGCTCCTTTATTATTGTGTCTACACCTGTAGATACACCTTATTTTAAAGGCTATCTAACCGTCATCCATTCTTTAGATGATTATGACGATTTACTACGTTTTATAGCGTATTTAGCACTTATATTTGGACTTATTGCTTTATTTGTTACAGCGACGATCAGTTATATTTTTTCTTCTCAAATTACTAGACCTATCAATATTATTACTGAAAAAATGACACAAATACGCCGTGATGGTTTCCAAGAAAAATTATCTGCACCAACAAATTACGAAGAAACAGACGCCTTGATCGATACATTTAATAGTATGATGCTTAAATTAGAAGATTCTTTCAATCAACAGCGTCAATTTGTAGAAGACGCTTCCCATGAATTAAGAACGCCATTACAAATTATTCAAGGACATTTAAGTCTGATTAAACGTTGGGGGAAAAAGGACCCTGCTGTTTTAGAAGAGTCACTATCTATTTCAATCGAAGAGATGAATCGAATGTCAAAATTAGTTGAAGAACTATTACTACTGACTAAAAATGATATGCGACATACTGAAAATCAAATTGAAAAAGTAGACATTAATGAAGAAATTAAAACACGAATAAAAGCGATAAGGAAAATTCATGAAGCCTACACATTCACATTTAATACGACACAAGCATCTATTTACTTAAATATTAACGCCTTCCATTTCGAACAAATTTTACTTATCTTTTTTGACAATGCTATAAAATATGACACTAGAAACAAACGAATTAATATCGCTACAAAATTCATCAATAACCAAGTCATTATTGATATTACAGATCACGGCATAGGTATTCCTAAAGAAGACATTCACTATATATTCGATAGATTTTATCGTGTCGATAAATCCAGATCACGTCATCAAGGCGGCAATGGTCTAGGATTATCCATTGCCGAGAAAATCGTTAAATTATATCAAGGTCGCATTTCAGTTGAAAGCGAAGTGGGTAATTTTACAACTTTTACCATTAGCTTTAACGCCGGTCAGAACTAGAATTTACCCAGTTTTTTGCCTTTAAATGTTCACAAATTAATGCTATGATTGTCCTGTAAGCGTTTTTATTTATTCTGTGGAGGGTGGATTATGAAGAACGATAAACAGGTGACTGAGGCACCTGTAAACTTCGGAGCGAATTTAGGATTAATGTTAGAACTCTATGACCAGTTTTTAGAAGATCCAAGTTCCGTCACTGAAGATTTACAAGTGCTCTTTAGCACAATCAAAGATGGCAAAGCAACAGTATCACATTCATCTCATCAATCAAGCTCAGGAGATAGCACAATTAAACGAGTGATGAGGTTAATTGACAATATTAGACAATACGGGCATTTACAAGCAGATATCTATCCTGTGAATAAGCCTGAACGTAAGCATTTACCTAAATTAACCATTGAAGATTTTGATTTAGATCAACAAACGCTCGAAGGTATCTCTTCCGACATCGTTTCAGAACATTTCAAAGACATTTATGACAATGCATATGAAGCTATTTTGAGAATGGAAAAACGATACAAAGGGCCTATTGCCTTTGAATATACACATATCAATAATAGCAAAGAACGCACATGGCTAAAACGTCGTATAGAAACACCATATAAAGCAGAGCTCAATACAGAAGAGAAAAAAGCTCTATTTAAGCAATTAGCAAGTGTTGAAGGTTTTGAAAAATATTTACACAAAAACTTCGTAGGGGCAAAGCGTTTCTCTATCGAAGGTGTAGATGCCCTAGTGCCAATGTTATCACGCACAATTAAACGTGCTTGTGAAGAAAACATCTCTAATATTCAAATCGGTATGGCGCATCGCGGCCGTCTCAATGTATTGACGCACATTCTTAAAAAGCCATATGCAATGATGCTTTCTGAATTTATGCATACCGACCCTATGAAATTTTTACCTGAAGACGGTAGTTTAAAATTAACATCTGGATGGACAAGTGATGTGAAATACCATCTCGGTGGCGTAAGAATTATTAATGACCACGGTCAAGAACAACGCATTGTATTAGCTAATAACCCGAGTCATTTAGAAGTTGTAGCACCAGTTGTTACTGGACGTACGCGTGCAACCCAAGATAATACGAATCGTCCAGGCCAAGTCGAAACTGACTTTTGTAAAGGTATGCCAATCATCATCCATGGCGATGCTGCATATCCTGGTCAAGGGGTCAACTTCGAAACAATGAACCTAGGTAGCTTACAAGGTTACTCAACAGGTGGTACTTTACACATTATTACAAACAACCGTATTGGATTCACTACTGATCCTATCGATGGACGTTCCACAACATATGCGACGGATGTTGCTAAAGGTTACGATGTTCCAATTATGCATGTTAATGCTGATGACGTTGAAGCGACGATCGAAGTCATCGATATCGCTATGGAATTCAGAAAAGCTTTTAATAAAGACGTTGTCATTGACTTAGTCGGTTACCGTCGCTACGGTCATAACGAAATGGACGAACCTACGCTTACTAACCCATTACCATATAAAGATATTAAACACCATGATACAGCTGAAATCATATACGGTAATCGCTTAATTGAAGAGGGTATCATTAACAAAGATGAAATGGACGAAGTCATTTCAAACGTTCAAAAAGAAATGCGTCAAGCGCATGACGCCATCGATAAAAATGATAAAAACGATAATACAGATATGGACATTCCGGAAGGTATTTCAAAACCTTTACAAAGTAATGAAAGCGAATTGTCTCTTGAACGTTTAAAAGAAATTAATGATGCGATGCTCACATACCCAGAAGGATTTAATGTATTTAAAAAATTAAATCGAATTTTAGAGCAACGTCGTGCACCTTTCGAAAGTGACGAAGGGTTAGTAGATTGGGCACATGCAGAACAATTAGCATTTGCTACAGTGATGCAAGAAGGTACACCAATTCGTATGACGGGACAAGATAGTGAACGTGGTACATTTAGTCATCGTCATGCAGTCCTCCATGACCAAGAAAATGGTGATGTTTTTGTACCTTTACAACACGTTCCAAATCAAAAAGCTACGTTCGACATTCACAATTCACCATTATCAGAAGCTGCAGTTGTTGGTTTTGAGTATGGTTATAACGTTGAACATCCAAGTTCCTTCAATATTTGGGAAGCTCAATTTGGTGACTTTTCAAATATGGCACAAATGTATTTCGATAATTTTATATTCTCTGGAAATGCTAAGTGGGGAGAACGCTCAGGTTTAACTTTCTTCTTACCACATGCTTTTGAAGGACAAGGACCAGAACATTCATCTGCACGTTTAGAGCGATTTTTACAACTGGCGGCTGAGAATAATATGACCGTGTGTAACTTATCAAGCTCAAGTAACTACTTCCATTTATTACGTGCACAAGCAGCAAGCTTAAATACAGAAGCAATGCGTCCGCTTGTGATTATGTCTCCTAAAGGCTTATTACGTAATAAAACAGTAGCGAAACCTATCAATGAATTTACACAAGGTGGATTTGAGCCTGTTTTAGTCGAAAATCATGATGCTTCAAAAGTGAAAAAAGTAATTTTGGCTACTGGTAAAATGTTTATCGATTTAAAAGAAAGACTTCAAAAAGAGCCTAATCCAAAAATTCTTTTAGTTGCAGTTGAACGTCTCTACCCATTCCCTGAAGAAGAAATAGCAACATTATTGCAATCTCTTAAGGGTGTAGAGTCTGTAACATGGGTTCAAGAAGAACCACAAAACCAAGGTGCTTGGCATTTTGTATATCCTATACTTACTCGCATACTTGGTAAAGATCTTCCACTATATTATGAAGGTCGTAAACACCGCGCAGCACCGTCTGAAGGTGATGGAGAAATACACAAACTCGTTCAAAATATCATTATTGAAAAAAGTTTAAATATCTAGGGGGCATATAAAATGGCAGAGGTAAAAGTTCCAGAATTAGCAGAATCAATAACAGAAGGTACTGTTGCAGAATGGTTAAAAAAAGTTGGAGACAACGTTGAAAAAGGTGAAGCCATTCTTGAATTAGAAACAGACAAAGTAAATGTTGAAGTAGTTTCTGAAGAAGCAGGAACTTTACAAGAATTACTTGCTGAAGAAGGTGACACGGTTGAAGTAGGACAAGCGATTGCCGTTGTTGGTGAAGGGGGAAGTAGCACATCTTCTAACTCTGAAAACAAATCAGGATCTGAGTCGAAAGAAGATAAAAAAGACGCTACATCTGACAAGTCGAACGATGATGCCTCTTCAAAAGAAGCACAAACAAATGACAACACTTCAAAAGAGCGTATTAATGCAACACCTTCTGCACGCAGAGCCGCGCGCGAAAAAGGTATTAGCTTAAATGAAGTGAATAGCATTGTACGTAAAGAAGATGTTGAGCGTGGTCAACAAGCGAAAGCTGCTTCAACAAGTGAAAAATCTGAAAAAGCAGAATCAAAACCACAAAAACCGGCAACACCTAATAAACCAGTTGTTCGAGAAAAGATGAGTCGTAGAAAGCAAACAGCTGCTAAAAAATTGTTAGAAGTTAGCAATAATACTGCAATGCTAACAACATTTAACGAAGTGGATATGACAAACGTTATGAATTTACGTAAGCGTAAAAAAGATAAGTTTATGGAAGATCATAACGGTACAAAATTAGGATTTATGTCTTTCTTCACAAAAGCAGCAGTTGCAGCACTTAAAAAGTATCCTGAAGTGAATGCAGAAATCGATGGAGACTACATGGTTACTAAGCAGTTCTATGATATCGGTGTAGCGGTTTCAACACCTGGAGGATTATTAGTACCTAATGTACGGGACTGCGACAAGAAAAACTTTGCTGAAATCGAAGAAGAAATCGCGAACTTAGCTGCCAAAGCGCGCGATAATAAACTTTCCTTAGATGATATGATGAACGGTTCATTTACTATTACAAACGGTGGTATCTTTGGCTCAATGATGTCTACACCAATTATTAATGGTAATCAAGCTGCAATATTAGGTATGCATTCAATTATCACTCGTCCTATAGCTGTCGATGGCGATAAAATTGAAAATAGACCTATGATGTATCTTGCATTAAGTTATGATCATAGAATTATTGATGGTAAAGAAGCTGTTGGCTTCTTGAAAACAATTAAAGAATTAATCGAGAATCCTGAAGATTTACTATTAGAATCTTAATATCCACTGATGATAAAAAGAGCAGAACTGAAATCAATAAGATTTCATCGTTCTGCTCTTTTTCTTTAATACGTCTATTACAATGTGCATTGTTGAATTTAAATAGTTGTGCACTTTATATAGTAGATATATATAATAATTAAGTAGCAAACTTCCGATTGCTACTTCGAGTCTCGCTTTCCCAGGCGCCTTACCTCTGCATGAACACGTTTGAATGTAATGATATACGTGTTCAGTACACATGTGAACGTAAGTGAGCAGGTGTTCCTTTTCAACGCAGTCTATGACTGGTTTCTAACTGTTATTAGAAACCTAGTCATAGTTGCGGGGGAGATACTACGAAATCAATGTTATGTGATTTCTGTATCTCTCCCTGATTTTCGGTTTCGGCTCTATGCCTCGGGAGTCTCGACTCGGTACGCAATCTATTTAAGCAATTTCACTAGTAAAGAGTGGGGTTGCTTTTCTTTGGTTTTTTATACAGTCTAAAAATACGATTTTTGAAGTTATAAAAGTTGCGATAACCATATGAAATTCTTTTAATCAGTTTAAATCCCTTCAATTGCACCATTGTTAAATTGAGGGAGTTTAATCATACAAGCAATGATATCCTCATGCTTTCTGTAGAAGCATAACACTTTCCATAAGCTACGAGAAACTTCGTTTTTATGAACGGAATATAATGATGATATGTAACGAAGTTAATTACACACTGTCAATACTTCTCTAAAATCTACATTTTCTTCAACTTTATTGATTTTAATATTACTATATTTAATAGATCATTACACATGGGCGCAATATATCACCTTTATTTTTTCTTTGGTCACTTAAAATTATAGAGACATTTGCATTATTTTTGGACAAAAAAGCGGGAGTGGGACAGAAATCTATTTGATTTCGTTGTCCCACCCCCACAAGGCTGACTAGGATTGAAAGGAGCTAGTAAGCGAAGTTTCAATCCAGACAGCTACTGTGACTTTTTAACTGTTATTCTCTCATTAAATGCGGGACAGAAATCTATTTGATTTCGTTGTCCCAGCCCCATCATAAAAAATGAAGAACCTTTTAACTTATACTATAAATTAAAGCATCTGTGAATTATGAACACATAATAATCGTTCAAATTCAAAATTTCTGTTAAAATACTCAGCATTCTTAGTATTTTTCAGCTTAATTTAACAGACCTTGAGGCCATTTCATCACAGTTGAAAAATCATTTTACATTCTACAATAAGATTTAAAATCATAAGCTAAACAAATGAAATGCTTTATGTTACACTTATTTATACATGTGTAACTTGATAAGCGGACAGTGGAGGTAATAATATGACTGGCATTCGAAGCGTGACTTTAGCAACCAAGAGTTTAAACCAAACCATTCAATTATTTCATCATACGTTAGGCCTTAATTACAAAAAACGTGAGGGCACAGTTCAATTTGGAGACGCCGAACTATCTCCTGGAACTCGAATTCAATTTGTTGAAGTGCCAGGCGGACTTCAAAGTCAATATCGTCATTTTGCTTCTATCGGTCTAAGAATCCCTTCAGATGAAGGACTTGAAAATTATGCCTCTATTTTAGAAGAAAATGACATTTCATTTTCAAAACTAGAGCAATTAAACGGGCATACGCATTTTCATTTTTATGATGATATGAATCAAAAGTTTTCTATATTTTCTAATGAGCATAATACAGGTATAGGATTGGGGATGCCTTATGAGCATAGCAGCGTAAACCCGTTACACCAAATTCAAGGTTTAGGTCCTATTATCATCAAAACGAATGAGATAAGGGTGACATTCACACTTTTAACTAAAGTTTTTGATTTCACACCGCTTGGAGAATATATGATAGATGATAACAACACTAAAGTGATTGTATTACATAAAGACGAAGGCGGATTAGGCTCTGAAATTCATCTTTTTGAACCGTCTTCTCCAGTTCAATTGCCAAACATTGGAATCGTCGAACAAATCGAGTTTACAACTAAAGATGCAACGCAATTTGAAAATGCGTTAAAACAACTCGAACGCAATGAATTGCCGTATCAAGAACTCGAAAATAAACAAGAAAATACACATGCGCTTCGTATTACTGATACGAGCGGGATGTCGTTTATTTTAACTTTAGATCAATAACTGAAAGGAGCCTACAATGTTACACGAAACATGGAAAGATAAAACACCATTAAAACAAGTGAAAGTCATCCATACTGAGGCGAAAAAGTTTACAGTGAGCGATATGTTAACTGTAGGAAAAACGTACGATGTTGTAAATGAGACTGAAGAATATTATCAAATTATAGATAATTCTGGACTTGTTGGCGGTTATTATAAAACATATTTTGAAGAAGTATAAAATTTAAAAAAGATCAAAAAGCGGGGGTGCCTTGGCACTCACGTCTTTTTTCTTGTTAAGAAGGGTGAATGAAAGTGACACAATTATCTAAGGGATATATGAATGCGGATGAAAATGTCTTCGGTGATGCAGTCAAGCTATTTAATTTAAATAAAAATATTCTACTAAAAGGGCCTACGGGTTCAGGTAAAACAAAATTGGCAGAAACATTAAGTCAATCTTTAAATATTCCAATGCACCAAGTTAACTGCTCCGTTGATCTAGATGCTGAGAGTTTACTAGGATTTAAAACAATCCAAACAGGTGAACACGGACAGCAAGAAATCATCTTTATTGATGGCCCAGTTATCCAAGCAATGAAAAAAGGCCATATTTTATATATCGATGAAATCAATATGGCGAAACCAGAAACTTTACCTATATTGAATGGCGTCTTAGATTATAGACGTCAGCTTACAAATCCTTTTACTGGAGAAGTGATTAAAGCAGCAGAAGGATTTAAAGTTATCGCAGCCATTAATGAAGGCTATGTCGGCACATTACCGATGAACGAAGCTTTAAAAAACCGTTTTGTAGTAATTAATGTTGCATACATTGATGGCAATACATTGCATGATGTCATTCAAGAACAGAGTCTTTTACAAGATTCTAATCTGATTCGTCAAATCATTAAATTTAATGAAGATTTGCGTACAATGACAAAACAAGGCCAACTTTCAGAAGAAGCTGCTAGTATTCGTGCGCTACTTGATTTAAGTGATTTAGCAACAATCATTCCTATTGAACGCGCCATTCAAAGAACGATTATCGATAAATTGGAAGACGAAAGAGAACAACATGCAGTTCAAAATGCCGTTGAACTCAACTTTTAGAAGGTGAACATATGAGTGACCGTTTTATCTTATTTAATGATGAACAGTTAGATGCAATGAAAGTGATGATGCTTCAAGATTTATCTCGTTTATTATTAAAAAACCCAGATACACAAGTCAAAATCCATAAATTCCCATATTATGATGCACTACAAAACGAAGTCATTTGTAGTTCGTTTTGGGCACATCGACCTGAAACTATTGAAAAAACAGGCTTGAAAACTGACGTATTGTTAGCCACTTACAGTTACTTCAATATGTCCCCACAAATTGTAAACGACGTACTGGACAACGAGGAAGGGTTTATCCACCCAAAGTTTTATCGCCAGCTGTTTAAACTCATCGAAGAAATGCGTATTCTTCACTTAATTGAACGCCAACGTCCTCGTGCGTCTAAAATGATTCAACTACGACGTCAAATTCGGAAACAATACTGTGAAACACAAATGAAAGTGTATCGTACTAAAACCGTCTATGCTGATTTGCTATTTTTAAATTTAGAATATACATTGTTAACCGAAAACTTTTACGATGTTCCGTTAATTCATGAAAGTTTAACAAATATATTACAACTTATGTATCAATACTTGCCAGATTTTTTCAATTTACAAAACAGTGAAGATAGTTTGCTTTTAACACAACGCATCATGTTTCAAATCGATGAATGGTTAAACGAAGATATGCTTAACGAATATTACCATATTCCGCAAAAAGTTTATTCAGCTTTAAGTGACTTAACTCTAGAAGACATTAAGCGTATAGATGCCGCACAGGTTGACGGAGAAACAGGCGAGACCGAAATGGCCGATACTGAAAATGTTGAATCCAAACCGGCTGATAGCGAAACTTCTGGTGGTGCCTATCTTGAAATGGAACTTCACGAAGGTCAAAATAGTGATGTTTTAAGTGATAATGACACAGCTAGGGAAGGCGATAGTTCTGATGATATGTCTCAAATGGAATCTAAAAAGGGACAAGGAACTAATAATGTTATGGATAGCGAAGAAGGTGGTCCCCTTCACGGTCGCCATCCGTTATTAGCCTTATCTGGAATCAATCAATTCGTCGAAATTAAGTGGCGGAGGCCTCAAATTAAACCTGAATATTTTGAAGCGTATTCGAAAGTAGAACAATCTGTACAATACGAAATAAGGGACTTAATTCAAATTATTAAAAAAACGATTGAGCGTGAATATCAAGATAAACGTAACAACTTAACTAAAGGCCGTTTACAAAAGAATCTTATTAATTGGTTTGTAGATGATCAATACAAAGTATTTTATAAAAAGGCGGACTTAAGTCAAAGTTTTGATGCCACATTTACATTGCTTATTGATGCTTCTGCTAGCATGCACGATAAGATGGATGAGACGATTAAAGGCATAGTTTTATTCCACGAAACGTTAAAATCCCTTAACGTACGTCATGAAATCCTTGCATTTAATGAAGATGCGTTTGACGCCGATGCAACACATCAACCAAATATCATTGATGAAATCATCCAATATCACCAATCTATTCATCAAACCGAAGCCCCTAAAATTATGTCTTTAACACCACAAGATGATAATCGTGATGGGGTGGCAATACGTATTGCTAGCGAAAGACTATTAACACGTTCTGAAAAGCAAAAGTTTCTCATCGTTTTTTCTGATGGCGAACCTTCAGCATTCAATTATAGCCAAGATGGGATACTAGACACATATGAGGCCGTTGAAAATAGTCGAAAATTAGACATAGAAGTATTCAATGTCTTTTTAAGCCAAGCACCAATCACTGAAGCCACAGAACAAACGATTCACAATATTTATGGGGACTTTGCAATCTTTGTAGAAGGGGTAGAAAATCTGCCAAGTTTATTATCCCCACTACTGAAAAAGTTGCTATTACAGTCATTTTAGCGCATTAAAGCTAAAAATCGCGAAAATATTTTCAAATTTTCAGAAATCTTATAGACTCTACTATTTTTATGTGATAGAATGAAGCAGAAATTTTAAAAGTTTTATTGAAGGAGTAGCACTATGAACAAAAATACACTTGTCATCGGGTTTATGTTATTTGCCATTTTCTTTGGGGCGGGTAACTTAATTTTCCCACCAAATTTAGGACTTGCGAGCGGTCAATACTTTTGGCCATCTATTTTAGCATTTGTTTTAACCGGTATTGGGTTACCATTATTAGGTATTGTAGTAGGCGCATTAGATAAACAAGGCTATGTCGGAGCGATAAATAAGATTCATCCTGCGTTTTCTATTATTTTCTTGGTTGCGATTTATTTAACGATTGGACCGCTATTTGCAATCCCACGAACAGCGTCAACATCGTTTGAGATGACAATCACACCGATTATCGGAACAAGCAATCCAATTGCTTTATTAATTTTTACACTTATTTACTTTGCTATTGTTTTGTATCTCTGCTTAAACCCAGGTAAAATCGTCGACCGTATTGGCGCTATTTTAACACCATTATTACTCGTTACGATTTTAGCAATGATTGTAAAAGGATTTATCGATTTTGGCGGAGGACCTCATAATCAAGAAGACCCTACGGTTTATTCATCTACTCTAGCTGGTTTTTCAAAAGGATTCACTGAAGGCTATTTAACGATGGATGCAATTGCTGCCATTGCTTTCTCAATGATTGTAATTAATGCAATCAAAGCGACAGGTGTAAAACATGCAAATCAAATCTTTAAACAAACTGCATTAGCAGGCTTGATTGCTGCTTTTGCTTTAGCTGTTATATACATTTCATTAGGTTTTATCGGTAATCATATCGTGTTATCTGAATCAACAATGAATCAACTTATTGCAAACAAACAAAATATTGGTGCACATTTACTTGTCACAATGGCCAATACTGGATACGGGGCATTTGGTAAATATTTACTTGGTATTATTGTTGCATTAGCTTGTTTAACAACGGCTTGTGGACTTGTAGTAGCAGTTAGTGAATATTTCCACAAATTATTCCCTAAAGTCTCTTATAAAGTGTTTGTTATAGTCTTTACATTGATTAGTTTATTCTTATCAAATTTAGGATTAAATGCAGTGATTCAATTATCTATCCCTGTATTATCTATTATTTATCCAGTTGCGATTACTACAGTGTTATTAATTTTAATTGCACGTTTCATCCCAACTCGCCGTATTACACAGCAGATTACAATTATCGTTATTGCAATCGAATCTATTTTAAGTGTAATTCATACTAAAGGATGGATAACAATCGGTTTTATTGGTAAATTACCATTACATCAATTCGCACTAGAATGGTTCCCGATTATGGTAGTCACTCTAATTATCGCGTATATTATTGGTGCTTTTGTTAAAAGTTCAAAACTCATTGTTTATGAAAAAGAATAATAAGTAAGCTTATTACTCATACTGCCTACAAAGTTATCCACTTTGTAGGCAGTATCTTTATACGATAAAAAGCGACGAAGCAATGGTGCTTCGCCGCTCATCTCAATACATTCATATTTAATGATACAAATCCGTTTGGTTCTTTTGGGATTTTGCATCACCTAATCGTTCACGTAAACGTGCTTCTAACTGTTGCAAATCTTTCTCTGCTTGCTGGCGTTTTTGACGACCTTCCGCTTGAATTTGTAACGTTTCTTCAATTGTTTGGATAATATTATCTTGCGTCGTTTTTAACGTTTCAATATCTACTATGCCACGTTCGTTTTCTTCGGCTGTCATACGCGCATTTTGGCGTAGCATTTCAGAATTGCGAATTAGAATTTCATTCGTTGTATCTGTAACTTGTTTTTGCGCAATAGCTGCTTTATTTTGACGTTGCAAAGTTAAGGCAATCGCCATTTGATTTTTCCATAAAGGAATACTTGTTAAAATAGAACTTTGAATCTTTTCCGCTAAGGCTTGATTAATATTTTGGATCATGCGTATTTGAGGAGCAGATTGCAAAGTAATTTGTCTCGATAATTGTAAATCATAAATTCGTTTTTCTAATCGGTCTACAAATTGTTCCATATCTGCAACGTCTTGAACTACCATTTGATTATCACTTTGATTCACTTTCTTACGCATTTCAGGTAAAACATTCGTTTGAATCTCATGCTTTTTTTGTTCAGCTGCAGCAATATATAAATTTAACACATCATAGTAATCTTTATTTTGTGTATATAACTGATCAAGTAACTTGATATCTTTTACGAGTAATGATTTATTTTTATCAAGATCAACTGAAATTCTATCAACTTGAGAACTTACTGATTGCATGCGAGAGAAGAGTTGTTGCATCGAATGTTTCGAGCGCTTGAAAATTCTTTTTAAAACACCTTGATTTTTTTGTGATAAATCTTCAGGATTTACTTCTTTTAACTTTTTCATTAAGTTTTCTAACGTTTCACCAATGGGACCAACATCTTTCGATTGAATTTCATTTAACATTTGATGAGAGAATTGTGAAAGATGTGATTGTGCATTAGCGCCAAAGTGTAACAAACTGTCATGATCAAGTGGCTTTATTTGTTCCGACAAAGTTTTAATCTTCTCTTCATCTTGTTTTGAAAAATTTGGTTTTTCAGTTTGGGTCGTTTGGTGCTGAAGTGCATTCCCTTGATTCACTTCTAACTCACTTTTTTCAAATGAATTGAAATATTGATCAAGAGGATGACCTTGCTCTAAATTTGAAAAATCATTATCTCTCATTTTTCATGCTCCATTTCTTTACGTTTTTGATAAATTTTATTGAGTCTCATCTCAGTATCAAGTTGTTCAAAATCTTGCGCATTGACTTGCTTCAAATCTGCCACTAGTGTACGTCTTACTTCTTCTAAAGTGATACGTGTTTGTTGTAACATCTGACGCTCTCCATTTGATTTCATCGGCATTTTGGCAAGTCTTGTATAACTTTCAATTAAATTAAGTGCATTATCTATATGTGTGTAATAAAAACTCTCAATATTAAAAAACTGATCTGGTCGTTGACGTACTGTTGCATTCACCGTTCTTGAAATGCGATAAATATCATTGACAAGCTTAAAATCATTAATAGAACGAACATTTATAAAGGTTTTAAAAATACGCTTTATCTTACTTTGTGCGGTATTAATTTGATGCATAATATAGCGATAATCTTTTCGGGTCAAATTGATTTCTTTTAAGTAACTTCTTGATGTCAATCTTTGAGTAGGGATATATCCTAAAACAAAGCCGACTGACCCAATGAGCATATCCAATATAAACGAAATATCTAAAGTTAAAATACTAGTGAAAAAAGCAATTACCGCAACTGGAACGCCTGCAAATACTCCAAAAACCCTTGAAATTTGATATCTCATACTCATCTTCCTTTATTTATCCTCATTCCGTTTTAAAAGTTGTTAAGTGCTGGTCGATTTCACGTTCTTCTATAGTATACTCTCGAACTTCCGAAGCAGGGGAGGCCCCTTTAATAACAGCATCTGTAAATTGTCGCAATGCTTCATCTTCTCCTTGAGCATCGATTTCAACAAAGTCTTGAACATTTTTCACATAACCTTTTATATTATATTTTTGTGCTAATCTTTGCGTAAAATAACGAAAACCGACGCCTTGAACACGTCCATAAACACTTATAAAATTATGTTTCATTCCAACCACCTCTTACTACAATTATACGTATTTTTGTCGTAAAAAACTAATAATTAGCCGGCTAGTTCGCATATAGATTAGCTTAGGTGTTCATACTTATATATTCGTCCTATCTATAATGACTCCACAGCATTCTAGACCTTTTAGAAATATGGGAAGCGCGTTGTAAGTAACTCAATGCATTTTGATGGCGCTTCTTTAACTTTAACGTAATAATATAATTATTAATTAGCAAAGGTAAATATATGCTTTTACTTGCATTTCAACTCAAAAAATATTACTTTGAGAATTGTTACATTTAGAACGGGGGGACTTACAATGTGGGAAGTGACGAAAATACGCACTGATTATGAAGGTTGGTGGTTGTTTGACGACTGGATGGAACATATCATTGAAACTTACTACTTTGAAACATATTCATCATTTATGAATACATATGAACAGTTGATTAAAGAAGCTAAATCTACCTACGATAATTGTGTAGTAGGCAAACATAACATGTATACTTTTTATAATAATTGCGATATGAATTATTGTGAACATTGTGATGAAGATTTACAACTATTTGATAGTTTTATCATATTAAACGATGAAAAAATTTATTATAATCTCCCTTTAATTGATTAAACTAAAAATTTTCATTTCGATATTGCAAATCGTGTAGTGTTCACGTATAATAGTTTTTAAGCAATGGCATTATTCCATATTGCAAAGAATATTTTAGTACTTTACAATGTTAAAATAGTATTTTTTGTAATATGCGAATAGCGCATATTGAATTTTAGTCTTGGAGGTTTCACAGATTATGAAACAAGGTACAGTAAAATGGTTTAACGCTGAAAAAGGTTTTGGTTTTATCGAAGTTGAAGGAGAAAATGACGTATTCGTACACTTCTCAGCTATCAACCAAGAAGGTTACAAATCATTAGAAGAAGGTCAATCAGTTGAATTTGAAGTAGTTGAAGGCGACCGCGGTCCACAAGCTGCAAACGTTGTTAAACTATAATAAATAGATGCAATATTGACTAATACAAAACAGTGAGGATCGCTTCACTGTTTTTTTATTTTATTAAATAAAAAGGGAAGGGGAACGATGAGATATCGTTCAACCGCTTCCCATAACACATATCCGCTCGCGCTCTCCAAATCCTGTTCACGATATTGAAGTGTTATTTTACGTCATTAATAATTAATTGGCGTAAAGATTGGCGTTTGATAACTTCTCTAGCTTTCCCATTTTTGACAAAATAGACAGCTGGCTTTTGAATTTGATTATAGTTTGAAGCCATACTGTAATGATATGCACCCGTGGACAATATCGCTAAATAATCTCCACGTTTCACACTTTTAGGTAATTGTGCCTCGTGAATTAAAATGTCTCCCGATTCACATAATTTTCCAGAAATTGTAACGGTTTCATCCGCTATCTCATCTCGATTGACGAGCTTCACTTGGTATTTCGCATCATATAAAGCTGTTCGTATATGATCACTCATACCACCGTCGACAGAGACATACTTATTTACATTAGGAATTTCTTTAATCGATCCAACTTCATATAATGTCACACCTGCCTCTGCTACTATAGAACGTCCTGGTTCGATGCTGATCATAGGTAAAGGGTAATTTAAATCATGACATGTTGATTTAATATTCTCCACAATTTCAGGAATGCCTTTTTCAATATTGAAAGCATGATCTCCTTCAATATATCGAACGCTAAACCCACCACCAATATTTAACAGTTCTATTTCTAATGCGCTTTCTTTAAGCCATTTTAATACCATCTTTGCCGTTTCTTTCATAGCTGTTGTTTCTTCAATTTGTGACCCAATATGAAAATGAATTCCTTTAAGGTTCAAATGTTGACTCTCTTTAATTTGTTGAACTGCTTGATCTGCAAGCCCATATTTAATCGAAAGCCCAAATTTGCTTTTCTCTTGCCCCGTTTGTATAAACTCATGTGTGTGCGCTTCTACTCCTGGATTCACACGTAAAAGTACATCTACTGCATTTGAGGCATATTGATCAATTAACGCAATTTCATCAAGTGCATCAACAACAAAATAGCCAATTCCACTATTTAAAGCATATTGAATTTCTTCTTTTGTTTTGTTATTGCCGTGAAAGTGGATTCGACTCGCATCATATCCCGCTTCTAAAGCAGTATACAATTCTCCAATCGAAACAACATCCAAATCAAAATTTTCTTCTGCTGCTAATTTTACCATTTGAATACACGTAAAAGCTTTTGAAGCATAAGACAATACATACGCGATCCCCGTTTTTTGAAAAGCGTCATGATAACGCCGCATTTGTTGGCGTATATACATTTCGTCATACACAATCGTAGGGGTTCCAAAACTTTGTGCAAGTGTTTTTAAGTTTGTATTTCCTATTGTGAGTTCTCCATTGTGATTATATAACACTGTCATTATCGATACTCCTTTATTAAAGAATCTAAATTTAACGCGCTTAATTGTTCAGAATTTGCGCCTACACCTTTAAATGTATAATCATCAATACGTAATATTTCGTTATATAAGATGACATCATCTTGTGCTTTGACTGAATCGTCGACTTCTACAAACATATGGCTCATCATGAGGGCACGGATAGGATAACTTTTTCCATTAATTAACACTTCATGTTGCGCACGTGTCCGTAAAACACCGTCGCCGTAACCGATGTCAACGACAGCAAGTTTTGTATTGTTTTTTGATGCTGTAAATGCAAAACTATAACCACAATGTTCATCTTTATGGATTGTTCGAATTTGGATGACATTTGCACGCAAGGTGAGGGCTTGTTGTATCGCTTGGCGAGGTAACGCAGCATAGGGGCGAGAGCCGTACAACGCGATACCTATACGCGCATGTGTATGATAAGGAAAAATGCCTTCCTCTCTCATATAACTCGCACTATTTTGTGCATGAATAAAATCGAATGTGTATCCTTCATTTAGCAACGCCGTTACAAGTTCTAACCACAATTTCTTTTCAATTTCATAATCGTTCACATCGAACTCATCAGCATAACCAAAATGCGTCCACAAACCAGAAATATTCATTTTATTTTTCTGGTTTTTTGTATGGTCTTTAAGTACACTTTGTATTTCTTCTAAGTTTTTCAAACCAGATCGATGCAATAAATTTTCATATTCTAAATGAACGTGAATGTCATAAAGTTGTGATTTATATTCAAAATAAAATGCCGCCGACGGTAATGTCATATGAATTTGATATTTTCGTATTGAATCAAAATCATAGCTTATATTCATTAAAAAAATGGTTGCATGGGGCGCTAATGCTCTAATACGGATTGCTTCAGAAAGGGAAGTCGTACTGAATGTATTGATGCCTTCCTCTAAAAAGGCTTTAACAGCAAAGTCTAATCCGTAATTATAAGCATTATTTTTAACAACAGCCATCATTGCATCATTTCCCTTTACACTCCTTACATTTTTTTGAAAGATATGTTCATCTACTTGCCAAATCGCCGTCATATTTACACCTCATTGTAATTGAATAACAGTCGTTCATAATAATCTGCAATGCGTATTAAAATATGTTCATCAAAATTTAAATGGGGGGTATGTAACCCGCTTACAAACTGTTTCTGTTCATTCCTAGTCCCAAAAAATACAAAATAACTAGGAGCAATTTGACTATAGAAGCTAAAGTCTTCACCAAATAAGTATGGCGTATCATTTTCTATGACTTTATTGCCATTGTATTCAATACTTTCAACCACATATTTCTTTAAATTTGGATTATTTAGCGTAGGGGGATAACCTTCAGCAAACGTTACAGTACAATCTACTTCAAATAAACTATGAACACTTTCTGCTATTTTTTGCATTTGTGTTTTTATAATGTCTAAATCCTCCATGCTATAAGTACGAATTGTACCTTCTAAATAGCCATTAGATGGTACAGTATTCGTCGCTTCTCCCGCATTAAAACGACCAATATGAACGATATTACGTTGGAGTCCATTTAAGTGGTAATGTTGAATTTGTGATAATTGTGTTATGACATGATGCAAAGCTTCTCCCGCAGAACGACCTTGTTCTTTATTGGCTACGTGGCTCGATTGACCTTTCAAATGAAAACGATACTCTGTCGCACTTGCTGTGATTTCATCGTCGCGTATAGCAATCGAACCTTCCTCTACAAACGGCATGACGTGTACACCATAGATTGCTTTAATATCATAATCGTCAAAGGCATTTGCCTTAATTAAAAGGTTAGCGCCGCCACCTGATTCTTCAGCAGGTTGAAAAATAAAAACTACATTATGAGGTAATGTCCCCTTATCGAAAAGAGCTTTACAACGTTTTACAAAAAGCATTAACGCTGTCGTGTGACCATCATGCCCGCATGCATGCATTTTATTATCAAATTCACTTCGATAATCAATGTTATTTTGTTCATGAATTGGCAAAGCATCGATATCTGCACGAAAAGCTAACGTTTCATCACTTTGCCCCTCAAGATAAGCAATAATTCCCGTTTCAAGCGGACGCTTATACGGGACATTTAATAATTTTAAAAATTGTTCGATATATTCCGTAGTACGGTATTCTTTTAAACTTAGTTCAGGGTGTTGGTGTAAATATCTGCGATGTGTTTTAACAAATTGAAGTTCATCCATGTTACTCACCTCTAATTTCTTTTTTGATATAAGAAAGGGGAGAAAAGTTAGAAAGACACGATAGCGCCATTTGCTTTTCGTTCCTTCTAATATTCTTCTCCCGATATGAAAAATATTGAGCACTTAGCTCATCAGTCGCTTTGTATAAAACGAATACGTTATTTAAATGTGCTTTATTTCTTAATCGTCTAATTTACGTAAAGCAGATACAATTTCACGTTTAGAATCTTCTACTTCATGCGTTTGTTTAATGACTTTTGCAGGTGTACCCGCGACAACTGCACCTGCCGGAACGTCTTGTGTAACAATTGCACCTGCTGCAACGATAGCGCCTTCGCCGACACGTACGCCTTCTAAAATAACCGCATTAGCTCCAATAAGTACATTATCTTCAATTACGACTGGTTCTGCACTAGGAGGCTCAATCACACCTGCTAAAACTGCACCAGCACCTACATGGACATTCTTTCCTGTCGTTGCACGTCCACCGAGCGTCGCATTCATATCAATCATTGTACCTTCACCTACAATAGCACCGATATTCACTGTGGCACCCATCATAACCACCGCGCCATCTCCAATCACTGCATGTTCGCGAATGAAAGCACCTGGTTCGATGCGGGCATTGGTGTTCGTTAAGTCCTTAAGCGGTATCGCTGAATTTCTACGATCCATTTCAATTTCCAAATCTTGAATCAACATTTGATGCGCTTCATAAAATATTTTCCAATCTTCCGCTTCACAAAAGATTACTTTAGAATTTTCCGACCCAAATACGTTAAATTGATCTGGAAATGAGACTTCACTAAATTCACCATTGATATAAACTTTAATCGGTGTAGATTTTTTCGCATCACTAATATATTGAATAATTTCTTCTGCTGTAAAATTTTTTACCATAAATTGCCTCTCTCCCTTATAAGTTATCAAAAGTATAATACCCATTTTCCTTATATATTAATTGCTTTGCTGCCTCTAGTGCGCCATTTGCAAAAATATCTTTAGATTGCGCTCGATGCGTCAGAGTTATGGTCTCATCAATACCTGCAAATAATACATCATGTTCACCTACAATCGTACCCCCACGAAGAGCATGGACGCCGATTTCGTCAGGATGACGTTTATCATTTTGTTCATGTCGGTTATGAACAGGGTAACTTTGCTCACGTAACGATTTGATAACGTCATACAATTTAACTAATGTACCACTTGGTGCATCCACTTTCTGATTGTGATGTGCTTCTGTAAGTTCAATATCATAATCTCGTAAAAGGGGCACAGCAACCTCTAAAAGTTTAGTTAATACATGTACACCATAACTCATATTCGCACTGAAAAAGACAGGCATCGTTTGACCAAGCTGTTGAAGTTTTTTTGTGATTTCCTCTTTTTCGCCAGTAGTTGCTATGACTAAAGGTAAATTAAAACTATCATCTAACAACGGCAATAATAAATTGGGATGAGAAAAATCAATCGCCACATCGGCCGTTTTCACATCACTTATTTTAGTATAAGTCGGGTAGGGGACGGCATCTTTCGAACGCTTCAAAATCACACCTACAATTTCATGCCCTTGTTCTTCTGCTAACCGTGCAACTCTTTGGTTCATCGCGCCATAACCGATCAGTAAAATTTTCAAGATTGAACACCTACTTTATATTGTTGATACGCTTCTTTTAAACGTTGCTGTTCTTCTTCATTTAAAGGTACAAGCGGAAGGCGCACTTCGTACTGACCAAATCCTTCTAGTGATGCTAAATATTTAATAGGAATCGGATTCACGTCTACAGTCATCGCTTCTAATAGTTGAGCAATCGGTTGAAAACGTAAGGCGCGTTGTTCATGATTTTTATAGATATCCTGAAAGGCAGCAGGGATTACGTTCGCTACAACTGAAATGACGCCGTGTCCGCCTTGTTCATAATAATCCACAATATTGTCATCATTCCCACTATATAAAGCGAATGCTTCTAAATCGAGTTTATTTTGAAGTTCACTGAAATAATCAAAATCATTCGTTGCGTCTTTTAAAGCAACAATATACGGATTTTTACTTAAATGTACGAGTGTTTCGACTTCTATAGTTGAATTTGTACGTGATGGCACATTATACAATACTACTGGTAACTTCGTAGCATTCGCAATCGCTTCAAAATGTGCGATGAGACCACGTTGACTCGTTTTAAGATAATACGGAGTAATCAACATGATTGCGTCTGCTCCAAGTGCTTTTGCTCGCAATGAAGCTTGAATTGAATTTTCAGTATTGTTTGTGCCTGTTCCTACAATAATAGGGACACGTGAAGCATTTTCTTCAATGACCGTTTTTAAAATATTGTCTTTTTCCTCACTTGTTAACGTAGGATTTTCTGCAGTCGTTCCATTCACTACAATTGATTGAATGTTATTGTCAATTAAATAATTCACTTGATTTCTAATGGCCTGATAGTCCACTTCATTATTTGAAAAAGGGGTGATGAGTGCCACGCCTGTTCCTTCAAAAATGTGTGTCATAATATCTGACTCCCTTCGAAATTTAAGCTTTAAGTTTTAAAACTTGCTCTAATACTTGCACTGCGTTCAATGCTGCACCTTTCAATAAGTTGTCAGACGTACACCAAATATGAAATGTATTGTCTAAAGAGTCGTCTTTTCGGATACGTCCTACAAATACATCATCTTTACCAGTTGAATGAATTGCTAAAGGATATTCATTTTTGTCAGGTTGATCTACTAAAACGATGCGAGAATCACGTTTAAACAAATCGCGAATCTCTTCTACAGTGGCTGTTTTATCTAATGTCACGTTTATATGAACACTATGACTGTCTTGTACAGGTACACGTACACAAGTTGCTGTAACTTTTAAATCAGGTAAGTTTAAAATTTTACGTGTTTCATCAATCATTTTTTGTTCTTCTTTAGTGTAATCATTTTCTAAAAACACATCGATATGAGGTAAGACATTGTTATAAATAGGGTGGGGATAGGCTTTAGGTTCAACACCTTTCGCACCATCTTCAAGATCTTTTTTGCCTTGCATTCCAGAGCCCGAAACAGCTTGATACGTTGTATAAGCGACCCGTTTTAAACCAAATTGATCGTGTAATGGTTTTAATGGAACGACAGATTGAATTGTTGAACAATTAGGATTGGCAATGATACCACGTTTAAATGTAGGTTCATTGACTTCAGGTACAACTAAATCGATATCGTTTGTCATACGCCATTGGCTAGAATTATCAATTACAATAGCTCCATGCTGTTCAAAAAGTGGCGCAAATTGTTCGCTTGTACGTCCTCCCGCGCTCATCAATACATAATCAAATTGACCATCAGTAGCTGCTTCAGTCAACACTTGAACAGTGTAGGTCTTACCTTTAAATGAAATTTTTTGACCAGCTGAACGGGGAGATGAAAATAAGACGAGCTCATCAAAAGGGATTCCTTTACGTTCAATTGTTTCTAATATTTTTGTTCCTACTAATCCTGTTGCACCTACAACTGCTAATTTTGTCATGTTCGTTCACTCCATTTGTATTTTTATGTTTGCTACCCTGTTTTTAAGAGGGGACTAAATTGAAGGCTCTGAATATACAAAAAAACAAGTTCGGGGTGCGAACTTGTTACTTTTTATATACAAGCGATGCACTCCATTATTAGTAAATAATGACAGATTCTTAGCTCTTAACCGTAGAATCCAATAAACAGTATCTGCAATTCCTGTTTATTTCGGCATCTCACCCTTTGGATATATTTTGCTTGCAGGCAATATCGATATATCTACTCATGATTGATGCGCCTCATCAGTAATGATTTAATTGTTATGTTTCTCATTATACATAGCGCTCACTTCCATGTAAACAGAAAAGGGTGATTTTTTGAAATTTACTGACAATTTAAAGCATAATTATTTACAATAAAAGGAATGTAAGGGAGTGGGACAGAAATCTATTTGATTTCGTCGTCCCACCCCCACAAGGCTGACTAGGATTGAAAGGAGCTAGTAAGCGAAGTTTCAATCCAGACAGCTACTGTGCTTTTTAAAAGTTACCTTCTCTTTAGATGTGGGACAGAAATCTATTTGATTTCGTTGTCCCACCCCCACAAGGCTGGCTAGGGTTGAAAGGAGCTAGTAAGCGAAGTTTCAATCCAGACAGCTACTGTGACTTTTTAATAGTTACTTTCTCATTTGATGTGGGACAGAAATCTATTTGATTTCGTTGTCCTACCCCCACAAGGCTGACTAGGGTTGAAAGGAGTTAGTAAGCGAAGTTTCAATCCAGACAGCTACTGTGAATTTTTAATAGTTACTTTCTCATTAAATGGGGGACAGAAATCTATTTGATTTCGTTGTCCCACCCTTGATGCGTGCTGTTTCAAATGCTCAATGCGCACATCGCTATATTATTTTGTTTTTAAAAAGCCTTTTTCTTCTAAATAACGTTCATACGTAATTTCTTTAGATAAGCCACCTGGTTCATCTAAATCAATGACACGGTTCGCAATCGTGTTAATAAATTCAAAGTCATGCGATGTAAAAATGATAGAACCTTTAAATGATTTCAAACCTTCATTGACTGAAGTTATACTTTCTAAATCTAGGTGGTTGGTTGGCTCATCTAGTAATAAAACATTCGCACTTGAAAGCATCATTTTACTTAACATACAACGTACCTTTTCGCCACCAGAAAGGACACTTGCTTTTTTCTTCACTTCTTCACCGCTAAACAACATACGACCTAAGAAACCCCGTAAAAATGTTTCAGTTTGTTCATCTTCAGGCGCATATTGACGCAACCATTCAACTAAATCCATGTTCACGTTATCAAAGTACTCTGAATTGTCTTTAGGGAAGTAACTTTGAGAAGTTGTCACACCCCATTTCACCGTTCCTTCATCTGGTTCCATTTCACCGGCTAAAATTTTAAGAAGCGTCGTTTTAGCAATTTCACTTTGTCCCATTAAAACAGCTTTGTCATTTGGATTCATCGTAAAGGATAAGTTATCAAGTACTTTTTCACCTTCAATTGTTTTTGATACATTTTCAACAAACAATAAGTCATTCCCAATTTCACGTTCTGGCGTAAATTTTACAAAAGGATATCGACGTGAAGAAGGTTGAATGTCGTCCAATTCAATTTTTTCTAATTGCTTTTTACGACTTGTCGCTTGTTTAGATTTAGATGCGTTCGCAGAAAATCGCGCGATAAAGTCTTGTAGCTCTTTAATTTTTTCTTCTTTTTTCTTATTTTGTTCTTGCGCCATTTTTTGAGCCAATTGACTGGATTGATACCAAAAATCATAGTTACCTACGTAAATCTTAATCTTTCCATAATCTAAGTCAGCAATGTGTGTACATACATTGTTTAAAAAATGACGGTCATGAGACACTACTATCACTGTATTTTCAAAATTAATTAAAAAGTCTTCCAACCAACTAATCGCTTGGATATCAAGCCCATTGGTAGGCTCGTCGAGTAACAATACATCAGGCTCACCAAATAAACTTTGCGCGAGCAACACTTTTACTTTTTGATTATTTTCAAGCTCAGCCATTTTTTTATCATGAAGATCCGTCGTAATACCTAAACCTGAGAGGAGGGTTGCAGCATCAGATTCTGCATTCCAACCGTTCATTTCTGCAAATTCGCCTTCAAGTTCTGCAGCACGAATCCCATCTTCATCGCTAAAGTCTGGCTTCATATAAATGGCATCTTTTTCTTGCATCACTTCAAATAAACGCTCATGACCTTTAATCACAACATCTAACACACGTTCATCTTCGTATGCAAAGTGATCTTGTTTCAATACGGCTAATCGCTCATCCTTACCTAAAGACACATGGCCAGTTTGAGAATCAATTTCCCCTGAAAGAATTTTTAAAAATGTTGATTTCCCTGCACCGTTGGCTCCGATTAAGCCATAACAGTTTCCAGGAGTGAATTTAATATTTACATCTTCGAATAATTTACGATCACCAAAACGTAAACTTACATCGGTAACTTGTAACATCTATTTTCTCCTTTTTTACAATAATACTAACGGGAGCATTATACCATATTATTTGTAGTGTTTCGACATGATTCATCAGAAGTTATCTCGGAACACTTAATGCTTATAACGCTTACTCATGCTATAATAAAACTAATAAACACTAGAGGAGTAAATTATGTCTTTTAAAGAAAATGAAATCGTTGGAACTATCGACTTTTTAGAAGTGAAAGCCCTAGAAGGGTCTACCTATATTTTAGAAGGGCCAAACAAAGAAAAAGTAAAATTGAATCCATCAGAAATCAACGACGATGATGATCTAGAAATAGGCGAATCTTATAGTTTCTTCATTTTCCCAAATCGTTCAGGTGAACTTTTTGCTACACAAAATATGCCTGATATTACAGTGGGGCGCTACGATTTTGTCAAAGTTATCAGTACAGACCGTGACGGCGCACGTGTAGATGTAGGATTACCACGTGAAGTGTTGATTCCATGGGAAGATTTACCAAAAATAAAAACATTATGGCCTCAAAAAGGAGACGAAGTACTCTGTACATTACGTGTAGATCGTGAACGTCAAATGTTCGCACGTCTTGCTTCCGAAACTACGGTCCAACAAATGTTTACGCCAATTCATGATGATCAATATCAAAATCAAATGATTAAAGCAAGACCTTATCGTCTACTACGCGTAGGTACGTTTTTACTTTCAGAACAAGGTCATAAAATTTTTGTTCATGAGTCCGAACGTCGTGAAGAACCAAGATTAGGTGAAGCAATGGAAGTTCGTATTATTGGATTCAATGAAAAAGGAGAACTCAATGGCTCGTTTTTACCATTGGCACACGAACGTTTAGATGATGACGGTGAAAAGATTTTTAATCTTTTAGTTGAATATGATGGCGAATTACCATTTTGGGATAAATCGAGTCCAGAGGCGATTAAAGACGTTTTTAATATGAGCAAAGGGGCTTTCAAACGCGCTATCGGCCACCTTTATAAAAAACGCATTATCAATATAGAAACAGGTAAAATTGTACTCACTAAAAAAGGGTGGGCGCGCGTTGAAAAAGGTTGAAACCTATACACATGCTTTAGTGTGTATTGTCTTTATAAATTAAATCAGCGTCTAAATAGAGAGGCAAAGAGGTAGGAATGACCAAATCACGCTCTAGAAAGTCATTAACAATGAGGTCTAGAAGCAGGGCTTTCCTAACACTTTGCCTTTAATTGTTTTATGTCTCATATGCTGTAATTTGAGGGCGTAATCTCTTAAAATCTTCTAAATCGATATGACCAGTTTAATGTTGCAATGCATTTGCCATTCCTGCAGCCATCGCATACTCGGCTGCTTCTTTTATATCGCTCGTTTTAATTAAACCGTAACAAAATCCTGCAATAGAACTATCGCCAGAGCCAACTGCATTGATAGCTTTAATGGAAGGCAACGTTATTTGATAAAATCGATGATCTTGTTTTAATAATGCACCGCGTTTACCAAGTGTGACCAATATGTTAGGTAAATGGTTAAATATTGGGTCATTTAAGGCTAATTTTAATGATTCTATCGTCAATGATGATGTATGACGTGTTAATTCAACAATTTCTTCTTCGTTAGGTTTAATCAAATCTGGTTTGACCGTAGTTTCCATTTTTAAAATTTGGTTTAATGTTGTACCATTAACATCTAATATTACAAATTTACCATCTTTTTTCGCGCTACTTATTAAATCTTGATAAATATTCACTTGTAATCCAGGAGGTATACTGCCTGAAATGACGATAATATCAAAATCTTGAATTAAAGTTTTGTAAAAGGTGATAAACTCCGATTGAACAGTACTATCTAAAGTAATACCACTTTCGAGTATTTCTGTTTGTGCGCTTTTTGTAATCATAGCAATACAAAATCTCGATTCTACACCACTATCTAAAAACTGATGGGGGATATGTAATCGATCGAGTTGTTGCTTAATAAATAACCCCGACGTTCCTCCGACGATACCACTTGCCGTAATATCAAGCCCCAATTGACGACCCACTCGTGTCACATTTAAACCCTTTCCTCCAGCAGTTTTAGACACATTAGCAACACGATTTGTTGCGTCAATATGAAGTTGATCCATATGGTACGCGATATCAATTGAAGCATTTAATGTAACCGTTAATACTTTTTTCATCTCATCATCCTTTATATACCAATTCTAAATGTTCGATTTTGTTTACTTATGTTGTTTATATGTTAAATATAGCGTCTGTGAAATCTGAAGTCAAACATAATTAAGCACGCATGAATGACCTTTTCACTCATGCGTGCTTATTCTTTATTTCGTGATTTCTTTTGTAAGCCATTCAATTTCATCCACGATTTCTCCAATAAATTGAATGGTAGCTTGTAACGGTTTTTCAGTAGACATATCAATGCCAGCACGTTTCGTCAAATCAAGCGGAGACATGCTACCACCTGCTTTTAAAACTTCAAGCCAATCTTCAACAGCAGGCGCTCCTTCTTTTTTAATACGTTGTGCCATTAAAGTTCCTATTGTTAATCCGGCTGAATATGTGTACGGGTATAAGCCCATATAGTAGTGCGGTTGGCGCATCCAAGTTAACTCTGCACCCGAGGTTAAAATGACGTCGTCACCCCAAAACGTTTCAATAACCTGTCGTTTAATCGCACTTAACTTTTCTGCTGTTAAATGTTCACCTTTATCGACATATTTATATACATCACGTTGATAAGCTGCTTCTAATAAATGGGTTACCATATTATGATAATATGTTCTTGATACAAGTGAACTTAATACCCAGCGTTTAAAACGCTTATCTTCTTGATTTTTTTCTAATAAATGATGTGCCATTAACACTTCATTCATCGTGGAAGGGGCTTCTACAAAATACATGGAAGACTCAGAATGTAAGATATTTTGATGTTGTTGCGCTAAAGTAAAATGTCCTGCATGACCCAATTCATGCGCAAGCACAAATACTTCATTCATTTTACCAGTCCACGATATAAATACGTAACTATGCGTGTAATATGGACTTGCACAATAGGCACCTGTTTCTTTTCCTTTATTTTGTGGGAAGTCAATCCAACGTTCGTCATATGCTTTTTGAGTCATATTTAAATAATCTTGACCAAGTATACGTAACGCATTATAAATATACTGTTGTGACTCAGCAATTGAAATTTCTGGTTCATACTTCGCATCAAGCGAAATTTTCAAATCTTCATATCGTAACTCTTTTAAGCCATTAACTTCTTTTAATAATTTTGCATAACGACGCATAATAGGGGCTAATTCCGTCATAATTATATCAATTTGACGATGATACATTTCAGGTGTGACATCTTGTTCTTCTAATAAGAAATCAATCACTGACGGATAACCTCTTAAATTTGCTTCCAATTTTTCATTTTGTACATGCGCATTATAAGCGGCAGCTGTTGTATGTTGATATTGTCGTAATTTTTTGCTGAAATGCGCAAAACTTTGACGTCTAACCTCTGTGTTCGCACTATCTTCATAAATACCTTCGAAGGTCGTATAATCCATATCAAACTGTTGACCATCGGCTTCGAACTGACCAAAATCAATATCTAACATTTTAGTTACTTCATAAATGTCTGAAGGTACATTTAAAGCTTGAGAAAAATGCGCCAAAGTTTTTTCAGCTTCTGGATGCAACTGATACGGCTGCTTTTTTAATAAGCGCTTCAAGTAATAATGATATTTCGATGTCTTCATTGCATCTTCAAGAATTTGTGCGTCTAATTGGAGTAATTCAGATTCAACAAATGTTAATTGACTCGAAATCTTACCATAATTTTGAGCAAGCAGGGCGTTTAAGCGTTGTTTTTCAACATTTGTTGCTTCAACACTCAGTTGTAAATGTGCATAGTTTATAACACGATCTATTTCTATTAATAAATTGCTATATTCATCTAATGCTGTTTCAATACGATCAGGGGTTGTTAATGTTGAAGTATAACGTTTCTGAAACTGTTCAGCACGTGAAACTAACGCTTTAACCGCTTGCTCATAAGCAGCATCATCTTCAAAAATATCTGTTAAATCCCAAGTTTCTAAAGTGTTTACAGCATTACGATTAACCAGTTTTTGTGACATAAAAAGTACCTCCTTTTATTAACAGTTAAATCTATTATACAGGAAATTTTAATTTACGGATGCACACAGACACATCAAAGTCATGTATAATAGAATCAATCAATTGCGCGAAGGAGGCCCATATAATGTCAATTCTTGATATGCCTAATTATTTGTGGATTTCAATCATCACCATGATTGTACTTACAATATTTTGCACATTGATATTAAACAAATGGTTTTTTACAGCTATTTTAAGCTTTATCATACTAGGCTGTTTAGCATTCATTTTACCGAATTTTTATAATATCACATACGAACCATTATTAGGCTTTGCAGCATTTGTAGCTGTATTAAGTTTGATTATAAGCTTAATACTTTGGTATGTGACAAGAAACTGGCGCAAAAAACGTCAAGAGAAAAAGTATCAAAAAGAATTATCGCGTGTTGACCGTAAATACAAACCTTAATCATTAACCCAAACTTTTTGGCAACGTGAAACTTGGCCATTAGGTTTGGTTTTTTTATGCTGTAAAACGCTACGTTACATAGAGGAAAGGTAAAAAGATGTGCTCTATACACAACTTCCTATAATATATATTATGTAAACTAAAAATGGTTTTTTGAATCACACATGTATTTTACCAACAAATATGTTCAGGAATAAGTAATAAATATCATATACAAAGTGTTATGCTGTTTTAAAAAGTTACTAAGTCAAGCAAATATAACTATTGTAATGACATTCCGTTAACATCTTATAATAAATGCTAATTTTAAAACTTGAGTTGTCGTTTTGAATGTGACACATCAACATACATACAGGATTATTTTACTTACAAAATCTTCATTTTATCATGTAAACAATTCCTATGATTTACGATCGCGCATTTATATCACTGTAACTGTTAAATTCAATCTTAAGTCATGCTAATGATCACTTTATATGATTTATATAACGCACTTTACTTTTATAAAATTCTATATTAGTTTACATAACATATATATGATAAATTCATTCTCTTTTACTTTCTTTTTGTGAATTATTCTTTTACATTCATTTTGAAAAGGTTATTTTTGAAATTTTATCGCATTATATACAAATAGACTACACTGTGTTATGCTTCATGTGTAAGCGTATTCAAAGAAATACGACTTGCAACATTTTAATCATAGCGCCCATCTCCTAATTGTGTAGCCCGCACAAAGTCACCAGAATAACTTTGTGCGGGCTACGTATTCATACACTTACCTTTTAATTTTTGAACGTAACTTATTCAACGTATTAAACAGGCAATATTTAGGCTTATTAATTGGCTTATAAAAATCTCCTATCAGTTCTTCGATTTGAACATTAAATCCTCTTTTGAAACGATATACACCATAATCTTCACTGTTTTCTGTGAAATCACCAGATAAACCGTAAAAATTGTAACGCTCATATCCATGCTCAAAGCAGTAGTTAATCATATACCAATGCATAGCATAAGGGCCCATAAAATGATTATATTTTTCACTTGAACCGCCTGAGAAATAGTTAATTTCATACGCATTAGCGAAGTAGACACCTGATGCAAGATTTAAAATCTGGCCATCCGTTTTACGTAATTCACTTACTTTTAACATCTCATTTTTATCATGGTCGATTTGTTTGTCTAATTCTGCAATTTTCTTTAACTGCTTGTCAGATTTATTTTCTTTAGCCATCATTTGGTCACGACATGTTTCTTTATCATTTAAACTATCTTGCAATGATGTAATATATTCATCTAAATCTATATATGCTAGCGGCACTAACGCTTTCTTGCCATAATTTTTAATGAAGTTTTTGAAATATTCATCTGTTTTTGAAACAAAACCTGTACGCGCTTCCGTTTCACGATATAATTCCAAAAATTGATCAAATTCATCTTCACGTAAAAATTTCACACGAATACCATAATTAATCGCTTTATTAACATTACGTTTACGCTGACTATCAAATTGCTTTTTAATCGTTTGTGGTGTTTGAGCTTTAAGATTTAAAACGCCCATCCAACGCACTTGACTGGATGTGTCATAAGATGTTGTAAAACCGTGGTGTTTATAGCCATGTGATTTAAATAATTGTACTAATTTTTCATTAGGTTCATTTTCAGGTAAAGGTTTAATATCTTTATCATACGCACGATACAACCAGTAAGGGTCCATTTTGACATACAAACATTTATTTTTTTGTAAATAAGTCTCAAGCTCTTTAAGATAAAAATCGACAAGCCCAAGATCTGAATAATCCATCACTGGACCTCGATTTGAATAATAGACATAACTTCCCATCGTAGGAATTTTTGAAAATAGACTCGCTGCTAGAATTTGATTATTTTCACCTTTAATACCTAGTAATACAACTTGAAACCCGTCTGCTTCACGTGTTCCAATATTTTCTTTAACTTGGAAATAGTGGCTTTCTAAAGCAGGATTTTGTACAAATTGGTCATATTCTTCAACTGTTAGCTCTGTAAATTTCATACCAATGAATCCCCTTCTTTTACATTACTTTCTATTTTTTATTTTTTTGAGTTGTGTATAAACTTGATACGCAAGTTTATTAATCGGTTTAACGAAATCGCCTACGTATTCGATGACATCTGCGTTAAAGCCTTTTTTAAATTTTACAACACCGGCATCTTCAGCCTCCTCTGAAAAATCACCACTTACGCCGTAAAAGTTATAACGCGGTATGCCATGCTCAATCGCATAATTAATCATTTTCCATTGAATCGCGTAACTACCAGCAAAATGACGAAATTCATTTGATGTCCCACCAGCATAGTATACAACTTCAAATGGATTAATTATAAAATACGCTGCAGATATTGGTAATTCGTTACCATGTTCAGCTTGAAGATGTTGCGCCTCTTCTACTTTCGAGAGAAGTGCCTCAAGTTGTTGTTCAAGGTTCTGCTTTTTATTATATGCTTTCTTATTTTCAGGACGCTTTTCTATGTCTTTTTCAGCTTTTCCAATTTCTTTTCTTAAAATGGATTCTTCCTCTTTTAATTCTTCAATATATTCATTGAAATCGATATAGGCAAGAGGCACTAATACACGTTCTTTATAATACTTATAACGATCATAATAGAAATCATCGTCACGATCCAAAAAGTCTTTCGTTTCAGAAGTATCCTCCATAAAACTTCTGAAAATGTGTAGTTCGTCTTCTTTTAAGAATCTTACTTTCACACCATTTTTTTGAACTTTTTTCGTATTACGTTTTCTTAAACTGTCCATATTATTAAGTACATCTTTAGCAGTTTTGCCCTGTAAATCTAATACAGAATGAAATCGAATTTGTTTTATAGGGTCAAATCCGACAGTGAAACCTTCATGTTCATAGCCTAAGTTAGCCATTTTATCAAAGATCCAATCATTGTTAAATCGTTCTAGAACCTCTCCGTCATGATTGCGTTTTAACATCGGTAAATATGGATCAACTCTTAAATAAAGCGCACTATATTTTTTAACATAAGCTGCAAGTTCGTTATAAAAATAATGAACTAATTCTTTATTTTCATAATCAATGATGGGCCCACGATTACTATAGAAATACTTGAAAAATTTCATCACAGGTGTAGCTGTAAGTAAGCATGCCGCAAGCACATTGTTTTGGTTGTCTTTGACACCTACAAGATGTGTCTCAACCCCTTCTGCTACTTTTAATTCATAATTCCCCACCATTTGCGTGAAATGGCTATACGGCATAGCATCTGAAAATGCTTCAAATTCTGCCGTTGTTAAATTTGTAAATTTCATTTTATGACTCCTATTTTTCTATCATTTTTGTTATTTATAAGGGTACTCAACGTTTTTGCGCGTTTATTTGAAATGGTTACTATTCCATTTAATAACACATTACGTTATCAGCTATGATATGATATTCGTCCGTGCTTTTCTTAACCTAATAAATAGCACGTATTATTTTAAAACAATACGTTTTCATCATTGTTTTTGGATTTTATCTCACTATATTTTAACGCATTCCGTATTAATTAGCCAATATGACGTAAGGATTTATGATGACTTCTTTATCTGCAGTATTTTTACGATGTACTATTGCAATAAAACGCTTTAAAATGTTAAAATGTCAGAAAATTATTACAACAGGCGGTGATGATGATTAATCTATTTTTTGTCGGCTTAGGTTTAATCGGTGGGAGTTTAGCGCGTAATTTAAAGTATTTTTATGAAGATATTCATATTATAGCTTATGATACTAACCCCGACCAACTACAACGCGCACACTCAATGGGAATTATAGATGCGATGACAACGGACTATGCGTACGGCTTAGCTCAAGCGGATATCGTCATATTTGCGACGCCAGTTCAAACAACTACACGTTACCTTAAAACAATGACAGCTTACCCAACGCGCCCCGGTTTAATCGTTACAGATACAGGAAGCACCAAATCTACAATCCAAGCTTTCGAAGCAAAATTACTCGAAAAAAATATACATCTTGTTGGTGGTCACCCTATGGCCGGAAGTCATAAAAGTGGTGTACTGAACGCTAAAAAACACCTTTTTGAAAATGCCTATTATATTTTAGTTTATGATTTGCCTGAAAATGATGCAGCTTGTGAGACGATAACTACCCTACTAGGACATACACGAGCTAAAATTATTTCTATGACTGCTGATGAGCACGACTATATTACAGGCATTGTTAGCCATGTCCCCCACTTTATCGCGTCTAGTTTAGTCAATTTAAATGCCCATTATGCCTCAAACTCAGATTGGGTTCAACAACTTGCGGCAGGTGGTTTTCGTGATATGACACGTATCGCTAGTAGTAATCCTGAAATGTGGCGTGATATATCGCTAGAAAACCGCCAGCATATTTTAACGATAATGAAAACATTCCTAACGCAATTTAAAGAAGTCATCGCCCTTCTTGAGCAACAAGACGAAAAAGGATTGCACCAGTTTTTTGATAATGCCAAACAATATCGAGATCAACTTCCAAACCGTAGTTTAGGGGCAATGAATAGTAACTTTGATTTATACGTTGATATACCAGACCAATCAGGTGCAATATCCCAAGTTTTAGACCTCATACATGCGCATCATATTTCTATTCGTAATTTAAGAATTTTAGAAGTTCGCGAAGATATTTATGGTGCTTTACGCATAAGTTTTAAAACAGCATCAGATCGCGATGCTGGCAGACGCGCACTTGCACCACGATTTGACACATATATTAATTAACTCATGTATTAATGGGTTTCGAGCAGTATCTTCACGCTGAGTGCAACATTTCATGGGTTTTTCGCTTCGTAAAGCTACTGCTCCCCTTAAACGCTAATTTATCTCTTTCAAACTCATTTTCTAAGTTTACATAATATAATTATATTCAAGTTGCATTTTAAACTTTATTATTGATAAGAATATGCCATAGCTTTCTCTAAAGCCTCCTCCCGTCGACGCTGATATTCATCTACAAACAAATGAAGTTGGCTTTCATTGTCTGCTGCAAATTGTGACAATGACACGCAAAGTTTACAGTATAATTTCGATTTGTCACAATTTTCATCCGCTAAACGCATTACCGTTCGAGTGAAATCTCGCGTTGAATGCGTCGCGTACGAAAGTGTGTATTGCTTAGAAGTGTTTTCTCCATCATTATCAACAAATGAAAAATGAATTGTTTTCGCCAATTGTTTTCGTGCCTTTAAACGACTGGCTAGCTACTCAATTAATTTACGCATTACCACTTTGGCTTCTTCATATGTATGCATTCTCATTAAATTCTGCTGATTACAAATTGATGGTTCGATGATTTGATACATATGGCTAATTTGGTTTTGGTCAATCCCATTGGCATGTAGATGCAAATCCACACCAGTCACACCAAAATCGCGCTTTAAATAAGCGTATGGATATTGTGCGAGTTGTCCTACATTAAAAATCCCTCTTTGATTTAATTGCTTTTCTGTTCGTTGATTAATTCCCCAAAAATCGCGCAAAGGCTCAATTTTCCATAGCTTGCTTGGAACATCTGCGTAGCGCCATTCGGCAATATGGGTTTCACTATCTCTCGCTTCATGCTCTGCGGCGATTTTACTTAACAACATATTAGGCCCAATGCCAATTGCACATTGAATGTTTGTCTCTTCTAAAATTTCCTCAATCAACCTTTCACAAAAAGACATAAGTGTTAAATTAAAACGCGAATAACTATCGGTCACATCCATAAAAAATTCATCAATACCACATTGATGCAAATTTTCTGCAGGGATATAGCGTAATACAATTTGAAAAATCTTTAAGGACCGTTCAATATATTTTCCCATATTGGGATTAATAATATAAATATCTTTTCGATGAGGGATTTCAAACAATCGTGAGCCTACTTTAATCCCTAACTTTGTGAGTTCTGGCGTAGCTGAAAGTACTATAGCATTCTTACGCTTTGTATCTGTAACAACTGCCAACTTTGCAGTTAATGGATTAAGCCCTTTTTCAATACACGAAACACTTGCGAAGAAACTTTTTTGATTAATACATAATATGTCTTTTTGCTCTAATAAACTGTAATCATACAACCTAATCCCCCCAATTTCTATAACAAATAGCGGATGATTTTATTATATACGAACGTTTGTTCTTATTTCAATAATTAAGGAACGTTAGTTCTCTTTCAGCATAAAAAATAGAACTAGAGACGCTTGCTTCCAAACCTTTTATTCTACACTAGCAATAGTAGAATAAAATCAAGCATTGTCCTCTAGTCCTATGATTTTATTATTGTTGTGTCACGTAGGGTATATGCGCTTCAACTTCCTCATCAATACCTAAATCAATGTATACATGTGCCTTCAAGTAAATTTTACTATCTTTGCATTGAAAATTAAGATTTTCAGGTTTGAAATCGAACTTTACTTTTTGAGTATCACCTTTCGCGACAGTGAATCTTTCATCAAGCATAAAGCTATCTAATTCATTCTCAAGTTGTGTAAATTCACTTGTTTCGTCTTTATTGTCGTATCTTTCGATCAACTTCACTGCTGTATGCGTTACCGTCTGTGCACTATCTCCAGCTTTGAAGTGAATGACTCCTGTAATTGTGTCAGAAATATGATATGCTTGTTGATCTAGTCGAATATAAACCTGCATACCATTAATACCTAGTGATGCTAAAATATTTTCAAAGCCCATATTGTACCTCCGTCATTTTTTAAGTTTTCTCTATCATATATTTAATACTTTTCATTTTGCAACTCATACATAAAAAATAAAAATCACAACAGCTGATTCAAGTAAGTTACAGAGAAAGTGCTATAATAATTTAAAAGGAGGCGATAACATGCCAATCGTTACAGTTCAACTAATAGAAGGTCGTTCTGATGCACAATTAAAAGCATTAGTAGCTGAAGTGACAGATGCTGTTGAAAAGACAACGCATGCCAATCGTGAAGCCATTTCGGTAATCATTGAAGAAATGAAACCGCAACACTTCGGTGTCGGTGGAGTGCGCAAATCCGATCAATCTTAATACTTAGTATAATTAAACAAAAAGGTCAAGACGGCTATTTTAAAGCCCTCTTGACCTTTTTCAAATTAATCATTTAAAAAACGTTCGATTTGTTTTTTATTTGCTTCTTTATCAATACCAAGTGCGCTACCGCCGTCATTGGTTGTCACGTCTTCATACGTTCCTTTGACCGGCACACTTAATGTTTTAATATCTTTATCCCCACGTACAATAAAACTGATACCTGTTTGATAAATTGCAGAATCAGGCATATCTGTTGCGACATAACCACGCATAATACCTGCAAGTTTCGGCAGTTTGAAAATTGTGGAAGGTTGCACCAATTCTTGTTTTAATGCACTCATTACTTGTTGCTGACGTCTTACGCGTCCAAAATCACCTTCTTCATCATGACGAAAACGCGCGTAACCTAATAACTCTTTGCCGTTTAAACGATGCTGTCCTTTTTTCAATGAAACACCAATTTTGGCTGACATATCTTTTTCAACATCAATCGAAACACCTTCAGGACTCAATTCATCTATCATCGCTTCAAAACCTTTAAAATCTAATGTTGCATAATATTCCGGTTCGATACCTAAATTCTCTTTAAGGGTTTTACGTAAAAGTTCAGGCCCTCCGAGTGAATATGCCGTATTGATTTTATAACGATTGTATCCAGGGATATCTGCATAAATATCACGCATTACAGATACAATTTTCATATCTTTATGCAGAAAATCATACTGTGCCACCATAATAGAGTCTGTACGAGATACACCACCATCTTCACGGTCAGAACCTAAAATCAAAACTGTGGCTTTACCATCGTTTTTCGAGACCCCATTAAATTTATGTAATTTGGGTGCTTGCTTATGTTGTTTTGCAACATCAAGACCCGAACGATAACTCGAAATAGTGAATGCAATCGCTACAATTAACAACAGGATGACTGCTAAAATGATAAACGGAAGCTTACGAATACGTCGTTTTTTACGGCGTTTGACACGTTTTTGGGGCTGTTTGGGATTTCTATTTTCAAATTTATTTTCACTCATCTTATCAACCTTATACCTTCAAAATTGGGATAGTCTGTACTATAATTAATACATATTAACGTTATATAAAATTATTTTAAAAATCAAGTAAAAACTTTAAAAATCCTACTAAGGTCTAAAATAATTGGGGGAAGGGTGACAACATGAATATCAATACTGCTTATTTTGCTGGGGGTTGCTTTTGGTGTATGGTTCAACCTTTTGACGAAAACGAAGGGATTGAAAAAGTTATTTCAGGGTATATGGGAGGCCATACAAAGCATCCCACATATGAAGAAGTTAAAACCGGAGACACTGGACATTATGAAGTCGTCCGTATTGAATATGATGTAGCGCTTTTTTCATATAATAAATTGTTAGAAATTTTCTTTTCAGTCATTGATCCAACTGATGCCGGCGGCCAATTTCAAGATAGAGGTTCACAATATCAAACGGCTATTTTTTATACAAATGAAGATCAAAAGACGCTCGCAGAAGCATATATTGAGTCACTTAAACATACGCTCAACCATGATAAAGCCATCGCAACTAAAATTTTACCAGCTTCTGAATTTTACGAAGCTGAAGCGTATCATCAAGACTTTTACAAAAAAAATCCTGAACGCTACCAACAAGAAAAGATCGATCGCGCAAACTATCAAGCCAATCGTTCTCATCATTAAACATCGGACGTGACAATAGCTATAAAAATTTAAATCACACACATTTCGCATATCATCACACTCCTCCTATTAAAACGCCTGCTTTTGAGCCAATGTTTATCGGTCTCCTTGAGTAGGCTTTTTTTATAACTTATCTCCTAACAGTGTTTTACAACTTTCTAAAATCAGCATACAAAATACGGGGTAAGCACCTTTTCCAGTGCTTACCCCGTTTGTACGTATTACTACTTTATTTATATGTTTTTTCGAATAACACGTGTCACCTTAATTAGGCTTTGCCAGACGTTTTGGCGGCGATGATAAACTAAGAAGCGTGATTCCCAATCAGGATTGAATTTACTCTTATATTTGCGTAATCCTTGGAAACTGTAGAGCCCATTAAAATGCTCATATAAGCGTCCTGCAAATTTTTCTCGCATATGACCATGTGGCATTTGACCAACATTAGATAATGTTGCCATCCCCATATTAAAGTACGCATAGCCTGCATCTTTTGACCATTGAAGCATGTGTAAATATAAAGCGTCCATAAATGGAATGTCAATGGATTTATCCCAACGAATTAAATCAACAGAGATTGCTTTTTCTCCATCTATCGGCATTAGTGTACAAAATGCATCTATACGCCCTTCTTCATTCTTCAAGACCGCGATAGGCGCTGCATCAAGATAAGCACGAGAAAAATGTCCAATTGAAAAATAAAACTCTTTCTCTTCGCCAAGCCAACCCTCACTCACTTCTTTCAAGCGTTTAAAAGTGGTTTCATCAACTGGTGACTCCAACATTTCAAACGTATAACCCATCGATTCTACTTTATTGAGAGTTGCACGGAAACCGCGACGTTTTTTACCCGCAGTTGTAAAAGCTTGACCATCAATAAGTGCTTCTTCACCTAATTTAAAGAATTGGTTTCCGAAAGCATGGTATAAAGAAAGATACTTCTCTGAAACTTGGTAAAAAATCACTTCTCCTCCTAAATAAGTCGTGTGATTATAAAATTTTTCTAAAAGTTCTGCAAAGTGCTCTTCATTACCAATTGGATCACCTAACACAATATAAGAATTACGGTAGTAACGATACATAATAAAAGCATCTTGTTGTTCATTTACAAACGTATTTTTGTCACCGCTAAATAACAAATGACTTAAATAATGCCCACCGTATTGCGCCAATATTTTTTGACCTACCTCTAAGTCTACACTTTCTCGAGGCATACGATAACGACGTTCAAATATATAAATGATACCGCCTACTATCATTGACATTCCAATAATTGATAACCAGAACGTAGAGCGCAAAATAAAATCATCTACTTTTTGCGGAGGCGCTTCAATAGCTATTAAAAATTCCTTCACAAGACTTTGATTTATATATAAAATGGTTGCACTGATGACTACAATGTAAATGATAGACTTGAGCCGTATCGCACGTTTTAATACATGTGATTTGAGATACGCGAAAACTAAAGGGACTAAAATCAAAATCGCTATTATAAGCCCTATTGACAGACCATAAACGTAAAAATTAGAAATAATGAGGATACATAATGCGACAATAACGAAAAGTATTGCTCGCTTACTTCGATCGACAATTCCACGTAAGTTTAAAATTAAAATTAAACTCGCACTTACATTAAAAACATATAAAATAGCAATTAATGTATGATGCTTAAGGTGAGATATATCAAAAATAATAAAGAAGTTAGCTAACAAGAATACAATACTTGTGACACCCACCAACACACTTAATATGAAAGATGGAAACGTATTGATAAAGTCTTTTTGAAACGATAATAGGAATCCTGTAACATCTTTTGCTGGTACAAAAAAACGCGAATCTGAAATGTAGCTTTTAGCAAGTGGACCAAATTCAAATATCGTCATAATAAGTGCGATAAATAATGGGAAGAAATAATAAGCAAAACGATATACTAATAACGCTAAAATAATTTTTTCTTCAGGAATACCGATATATTTGAGGCCTAAAATCACTATGACATCGAATGCACCCAGACCACCAGGGATAAAAGAAGCTAAACCTGAAATCGCAGCGACGATAAAGATACTCAACACTACAGGGAAGGGTGTGTTAGCACCTACCATATGTAAAGAAAAATAAAGTACGACACTGGCACAAATCCATTCTACACTTGAAATTACAGTAAAAACAGAACCTAGCCAACGCGCTTTTTGATCAATTGGCGATATTAAAGAAACGATAATAAAAGCAGGTAGAAGTAATGCTACAATATATAGCAACGTTTTTACCCAAACACTTGCATTTTCTAAAAAGCTCGCATCTAATACGTGCGTAACGATTAATAAGGATAAAAAGCTTAACCCTGTGAGCATAGACGTTAACATGTATGAAATAAACTTAATGAGTTTCTTTTTTTCACTTGAATAATTGCTGTAAAACCAAAGTCTCACTCCAGCACCAATAAAACCACCAAAACCAATAATGTTGTTAAAAGCATTGACAATATACCCAACGCGTAACGCTTTGAATTTAGATACAGGTAGTTTAAAACGCGCTACTAATATCCAATCAAAAAGTGAAAGTAGGAGTAACGCAAATGCACCAAGCGCGAATAATCCTAATAATTCAATTCGATTGATATGATTAAGAAGAACAAATGTTTTTTTAAAGTCCACATTTGAGAGTTCATTAATCAAAACTTTCGTCACGATAATCATTAATATCACGACAAAAGCAACTTTTAAATATCTTACTATATTTTTATTTAAAGACATACGACACTACCTTTCTGAATGATGATATGCTCAAGGGTTGAAATGTTATCCATCATTGTGTTCCTATCGTCATAAACGTATGATTGAGCATATAATGCTACATGAATATCATATGAAATTGCAAGTCTCGTACAAAACATCATATGATATTCATTGCCTTCTACAAAATTTTTAAAGTCAAGTCACATTTTAAGAAGATTGTTTCTCTGATTTAGAAATCGTATACGTTTCTTCAGGCATTTCATATTTACCAGCATCTTCTGCATAATATTTATTGTAACGACGTTTAAAAAGTAGGAAGAGGTGCGACACAAGTACTTTCAATATTGCATAAGCTGGAATACCTAATATAACACCAACAACCCCAAGTAAATTACCAGCACTTAATAATACGAAAATGATAGTGAGTGGATGAATTTTTAATGTTTTACCCATTACATTGGGAGATATAAAATGTCCTTCTATAAATTGTACTGCTGTCCAAACGATAATCAATTTGATTAACATAAATGGCGAAGTAATAATAGAAATTATGATAGCTGGTGAAATCGCTATAGTAGGTCCTAAATAAGGCACTACACTTGTCACTGCTGCAATACTAGCAAGTACTAGTGCGTAATCTAAACCGATGATGGAATAGCCAATAAATAGCAATACTCCTATACAGAAAGAAACGATAATTTGTCCTTGAATATAGGAACCAACTTGATGACTCATTTTATCTAGCAAATCGTGAACATCTTTGCGAAATTTAGGAGGCGTAACTTTATTAATAAATCCTTTAAATCTATGCCCATCTTTAAGCATAAAGAATAATACAAATGGCACTGTAATCAATACAACTGTTGCATTAACGAGCGTTTCAGCAAATGTGCGAATTCTAGGCGCAATATTATCGGATATTTTTGGAAGGCGTTCTTGCAACGTTGTTAACGTACTTTCAATTTGTGTAGAATACTTTTCTAAAAACGGAAAATGTATGATACGGTTTGCAAAATCAGTTACTTTTTGAATATACACCGGCGCATTTGTAATTAAACGATCCAGTTGGATGGATACAAGAGGAATTAATAAATTAACAATTAATGTTATAATCCCTGCAATACCTACAAATAAAATCGTAATCCCCCAAATACGTTTAATATTATACCGTTCCATCAAATTAATGATTGGATTAAACAAATAAAATAAAATTAGTCCAATAATAATTGGGGCAGCAACCGTATTAAATACAATGATAAACGGTTGAAACACATAAGAAACTTTATCAAAAATGAATATTACAATACCTAACAGTATGAATATCATTAAAGCGAAGAGTAAATCTTTACCGCCAAAAAATTTCATAAATCGACTTTCACGAAAATCAAGGTTTTTACGTTCAATGCCTTGAGTTTGCTTTTGTTCAGACATATATCTCTCACCTTACTTTACTTAAATTAATTATAGTGTATCGTTTTTTTGAATAAATTAAAACGTATAACGCTCTCATGGAACTTTAATTTTATCTTAGAATTGTAAACGAGATAGAAATAAAATTAATTTCATCGTTCAATCCAATAAAGCTCTCTAAATAACCCATAATCTAAAGATGTCCGCTATCTTATATGGATCTCATTTTATAACGACCCCATTTGTATGATTCAATTCACCCAACAAAAAAGCGCCTAAGCACATGGTTTATCCATGTACATAGACACTTTCATCGCTAATTAAACTTTAAATAACGTATCACCAAATTGTAAAGTTTGTGCTTCTTCAGCAACGATTTCTTTAATCTCACCTTGCGTTAAAATGATTGGTGTAATATCACTTTTCGCATTTTCACGAATATATTCTAAATCAAATGTGAGTAATACATCACCTGTTTGAATCGTTTGACCTTCTTCAACTTGCATTGTAAAACCTTCACCATTTAATTTTACTGTATCTAAACCAACGTGAATTAATAATTCAACACCCTCATCAGAAACTAAACCAATCGCATGTTTAGTTGGGAAGAACATTTGTACTTTACCATTAAATGGTGCACGTACTTCGCCTTTAGACGGCTTAATTGCAATACCATCACCCATCATTTTTTCACTAAACACTTGGTCAGGCACTTCAGATAGTGGAACGAATGATCCTTCAAGTGGTGCAGCGACTAACGTATTTTCAGCCTTTGTTGCCTCATTGTTTGTTTCTACTACAACAGGTTCATCATCGTGATCATTAAGCGACACCGGTTGAACTGCTTTACCGTCCATAACATGCTGCATTTCATGCTTGATTTGATCAGATTTTGGTCCGAAAATCGCTTGCATATTGTTACCCACTTCTAATACACCTGAAGCTCCTAAATCTTTCAAACGCGCAACATCAACTTTGCCTTTATCTACAACTTCAACACGTAAACGTGTAATACAAGCATCTAAATGCACAATATTTTCTTTACCACCCATAGATTCTAGAACGGCGTATGGTAATTCACTCGCTTCAACAGACGCCGCATCTGTTTTCTTATCTTCACGACCTGGCGTTTTATAATTCAATTTTGTAATTAAGAAGCGGAAAATTGTATAGTAGATTACACCATATACTAAACCTACTGGAATAACGATCCACCAAGCAGTTTGGTTAGGTAAAATACCGAGTAGTACGTAATCTATAAAGCCTCCAGAGAAGGTATAACCTAAATGTACATCAAGTAAGTATAAAATTAAGAATGATAAACCATCAAGAATCGCATGAATAAAGAATAATAATGGTGCTACGAATAAGAATGAGAATTCTAACGGTTCAGTAATACCTGTCAAGAAAGACGTTAACGCTGCTGAACCCATTAACCCCGCAACTACTTTTTTGTTTTCTGGTTTCGCAGTATGATAAATCGCTAATGCTGCTGCTGGCAAACCAAACATCATCACTGGGAATTCCCCTTGCATGAATTTACCTGCTGTTAAATTTGAACCTTCACGAATTTGCTCTAGGAAAATACGTTGGTCCCCTTTAAAAATCTCACCTGCTGCATTCGTATATGAACCAAATTCAAACCAAAATGGTGCATGGAAAATATGATGTAAACCAAAAGGAATTAATAAACGTTTAATAAAACCAAATAAAAATACAGCTAACCCTGCGTTAGAGTCTAATAATCCTTCACTAAAAGCGTTCAAAGCAGTTTGAATTGTTGGCCAAATTAAAGCCATAGGAAAAGCAAGAAGAAATGATAATGTCGCCATCATAATAGGAACAAATCGTTTACCTGCAAAGAACCCTAAGTAAGTTGGTAATGAAATATTATAGAATTTGTTATAACACCATGCTGCTAATGCACCGATAATAATACCGCCAAACACACCTGTTTGTAATGTTGGAATTCCAAGTACGCTAGCATAACCTTTTTCTGCATGACTCGCCATTTCAGGTGTAACATGTAAAAAGGCACCCATCGTTTTATTCATAATGACAAAACCTACAAAAGCCGCTATGGCAGCTACACCATCCCCGCTTGCCAGTCCAATTGCAACCCCCATTGCAAAAATAATCGGCAAGTTATCAAAAATAACACTACCTGCCCCTGTCATCATCTCTGCAACACTCTGTATACCTGGATTTTGAATAAACGGAAGATACTGTTGTAACGCCTCCCCTTGTAAAGCCGCACCGAACGCTAGAAGCAAACCTGCAGCTGGTAAAATCGCAACAGGTAACATTAACGCTTTACCTATACGTTGCAACTGTCCAAATAGTTTTTTTCCCACTGTAATACCTCCAATTTTTATGAATCACACACAAAAAGGCATGAGTAAGAACCTACGGATATCATCCATAGATTTCAACTCATGCCTAATCCCACTTAGTAACACGTTATATATTAGATTGGGAAATAGTCGAAAGTTGCTGAATATGCATCGTTAAATATGCAATTTCAGCCTGGTACACTTCCACACTACTTTGTGTCTGAATCATTTTTACTATTTTAACAGCTACATTGTAGCATAAAGGATATTGTGATTTCAATAACGTTTCGAAATCTAATTCAACTTCTGCACGTTCTCCTTTACGCACCCGTTGCAATAAAAAGTGAATGTGCCTTACAAATCGTTGGTATTGTATGGATTGCTCAGGTATTTTGATTTGTAAATCATGTTCGATAATGCGTACTACTTTATTAATCAATCTAGGCACTTGTTGCGTTTGCTCGATATCAATTTGGTTCGTTTGAGAAGCAATATGAAGCGCAATAAAGCCAACTTCATCTTCCGGAAAATCAACATTCAACTGTAAATTAATTCGTGCGACAACGCGCTTAGCAATATGATAGGCTTCGGGATAACTATACTTCGTCTCACTTAAAAACGGATTATGAATATGTTGCTCTTGTTGATGACGTTTTAACGCATACACAATGTGATCTGTAATTGATACGATAAAAGATTCATTTTGACTCAAATCAAAATGAGACATGATAAGTTGTACAGATTCGATGACCACTTTTAAAACATTTTCGTCCGTATGCTCAATGACTTTTTTGTAATGTGCTTGCTCTTGTTTGTTTTGTAAAGTAAAGACCTTTTCAATAACATTATCAGGTTGGATGTATGTACCCGCTTTTTGGTTAAAACCGAGCCCTTTGCCAATTATAATCATTTCTTCATTATGATGTTCACAAATCAGGACGTTATTGTTGAGGACTTTTTTTATTAAATATGACGGCATAATTTTATCTCCTCTACTACTTAATAACGATTATATATGGAATTCAAAGATAAATAAAGCTTCATTTTTAACCTAAAAATGCATCACGTATATATCATATTCTCATCGATGGCGGCATTACAATTGTTCTAAACGTTAAAAAAGAGATTTACTGATAAAGTCAATCAGCAAATCTCTCTTGAAATGTTAAAATTTATCATATTGTTTTAAACGTTTTTGTGGATCGCCCCAACATTCAATACCAAACAAATTAATTTCTAATTCTTCTGGTCTGAAAATCGGTCGTTTTCCTTCTTTACGTTGACGTTGGTAATCTTTCGCCACAGCAAAGGCTACATTAGATAAGCCGATAATTGCTACTAAGTTTACAATAGCCATTAAGCCCATAAATAAGTCAGCTGTGCTCCAGACGGTTTCGGTTTTAACAACAGCACCAAGGAACACTAATAAAACAACTAAACAACGGAAAATAAATAATACGATTTTATTTTTAGATAGAAACTCAATATTTGATTGACCATAGTAATAGTTTCCTACTACTGACGAAAATGCAAATAGTGTAATTGCAATAGAAAGGAAAAGTCCACCAGCAAATCCTAAATGTTCATTAAGTGCTGATTGCGTTACAGCTACACCTTGTGCAGCACCTTCACCAAATTCTAAGCCTGAATATAATAAAATCATAATCGCCGTTGCTGTACACACTAATAACGTATCAAAGAATACACCTAAAGATTGAATCAATCCTTGCTTTACTGGGTGCGTTACAGCCGCTGTCGCAGCAGCATTAGGTGCAGAACCCATACCAGCTTCGTTTGAGAACAAACCACGTTTCACACCTTGTAAAATAGCAAAACCAACAGCACCACCTGTAGCTTGTTCAAAGCCAAAAGCACTTTTAATGATTGTTAAAATCATTGGGACGATTTGATCGATATGTGTGACTAAAATAAACAACACTATTAATATATAAATGATCGCCATTATAGGAACAATAAATGATGATAAAGTCGCAATGCTACGTACACCACCAAAAATAATGATTGCTGTAATAACAGCTAACACAATCCCAGTAATAACTGGATTGATATTATACTGTGTGTTAAGTGATTCAGCAATTGTGTTTGATTGAACTGTATTAAAAACAAACGCAAAGGTAATCGTAATTAAAACAGCAAAAACAATTCCTAACCATTTTTGATTTAAACCTTTCGTGATATAATACGCCGGGCCTCCTCTAAAGCCGCCTTCTTTATCTGGAACTTTATATACTTGTGCTAATGTCGCTTCTATAAATGCACTTGCTGCACCAATAATTGCAATAATCCACATCCAAAATACCGCACCAGGGCCACCTAAAACGATGGCAGTTGCAACTCCTGCGATGTTACCTGTACCAACACGTGAACCCGCGCTAATCGCAAAAGCTTGGAAAGGAGAAATCCCCTTTTCACCAGAATCTAAAGTTTCTGGTTTCTCCGTTAAGGCTCTGAACATCTCAGGCATCCACCTAATTTGTACAAACTTAGAGCTAATCGAGAAAAATAGACCAGCAGTAAGCAATAGCCCAATTAAATATTGGGACCAAATTAAGTCATTACCTTCAGTCACTATTGTTTTGAACCAACCCGGAATTAAATTATCAAAATCTTTCACTTTAATCCCTCTTTACTTATCAAATTTTCAAATATACTCAATTTTAAAAACAACTAGTTTCATTCTACCATTGTTAACGACGAGTGACTATCAATTTTTAAAAAGCATATTGATTTCAAGATGTTTAATCTCGCCAAAAGTTGTAATATCAACTATAAAACTGCCATTTGTATATTGTTCTGATAAGTGGATGTCTTCAATGCTTCCTTCATATTGTTCATTGTTTGAGCGTAATATAAACGTTTGATGTTCTGGTCGACACACTTTTGCTGCTACGACCCGGTGTGGATTTTTCTTTAATTCTTTAAGTAATGTCATACCACGTTGCGCACGTTTAGCAGACTGAAGTAACGTCGCTCGAACACGTTTCAAGGCACCGCGTTGCGTGGCAATTAAAATGGTATCTTCATCGTCAACGGTATCTGCTAACACTACTGTGTCAGCTTCTTTAAGATTAATCGCCTTTACGCCTGCTGCACGTAATCCTGTCTCTGGCAATTCTGACAATGGATATGTAAGCGACATACCTTTATGTGTCAAAAGTGTTATAAGTTGCAAATCATTTTTCGCGTTCACTTTCATAACAGAGATAATTTCGTCTCCCGCTTTCACTTTAGCCGCAACAAGTGGTTTTGATGTACGAGATGATTTAAATCCAGAAAGTAAACTTTTCTTAATCATACCTTGTCGCGTCGCTGTTACAATCGCTTCATCGTCAGTAAAGTTTGAAACGACAAATGCTTGAACAATCGCTTCATCTTCATCTATTGGAACAATTTGCGAAACATGTTTACCTAAATCTTTCCATTTAATATCTGGTAATTTATGCACTGCAATAAGCAAATAGCGTCCTTTATTAGTAAATACTAGAGCAGTATCTTGAGTATTCACTTCTTGCACTGTTAAAACAGTATCTTTGTCTTTAATACCAATTTCTTCTTTACCACTGGCATTAAAGCTACGTAAAGATGTTCTTTTAATATAACCTTCATGTGTCACACTCATCATTACCGTTTCACTTGGCACGATAACTTCTTTATCAATTTTAATTTCAGCTATCTCAGCTTCAATGACAGAGCGACGTGGCGATTTAAATTGTGCTTTGATGTCATTTAGTTCATTTTTAATGACATCAAGTAACGCTTCATGGTCATCAAGAATATGCTTTAATTTTGCAATAAGTGTTTCTAGGTCTTTATGTTCATCTTGTAACGCCACAATATCCGTATTAGTAAGACGATACAATTGGAGCATCACAATAGCTTCAGCTTGTTCTTTTGTAAAATCAAACTCTGATACAAGATTATTTTTAGCATCACTCTTATTTTTAGAATTACGAATGATTGCAATAACTTCATCAAGTATCGAAAGCGTTTTAATCAAACCTTCTACAATATGCATTCTCGCTTCAGCATGACTTAAATCATGCTGCGTACGTCGTGTAACAACTTCAATTTGATGATTTAAATAGCTATCAATCATCGGCTTAATGCCCATCAATTTTGGTCGTCCATCACTGATTGCGACCATATTGAAATTATATGCAACTTGTAAATCCGTATTTTTATATAAGAAATTTAATATCGCATTCGCATTGACATCTTTTTTAAGTTCAATTGCCATGCGCAAGCCACTTCGGTCTGTTTCATCACGAACTTCAACGATACCTTCTACTTTTTTGTCCGCACGTAACTCATCAATCTTTTTAACGAGATTACTTTTATTTACCTCGTAAGGAATTTCAGTCACTATAATTTGAGAACGTCCGTTACGCAAAGTTTCCATTTCTGTTTTTGAACGAATAATAATTTTGCCTTTACCTGTTTCGTATGCTTTTTTAATTCCCTCAATACCTTGAATAATACCGCCCGTAGGAAAATCAGGTCCTTTTATATTTTTCATTAATTGATTGACCGTGATATCAGGGTTATCAATGTATTTTAAAGTCGCAGAAATGACTTCCGCTAAATTATGTGGTGGAATATCGGTCGCATAACCCGCTGAAATCCCCGTAGAGCCATTGACGAGTAAGTTTGGAAAACGGGCAGGAAGGACCATAGGTTCCATTTCTGTATCGTCATAGTTTGGTACAAAATCTACAGTTTCTTTATTAATATCACGTAATAATTGATCCGAAAGTAAGCTTAACTTAGCTTCTGTATAACGCATTGCAGCGGGTGGATCATTGTCGATACTCCCGTTATTACCGTGCATTTCAACTAATACATGTCTTAATTTCCAATCTTGACTCAAACGTACCATCGCATCATAAACGGATGTATCACCGTGAGGATGAAACTGTCCAATCACGTCACCGACAGTTTTCGCACTCTTACGGAAATTTTTCTCATACGTATTACCACTGGAATACATCGCGTACAAAATACGGCGTTGAACAGGTTTCAAACCATCACGTACATCAGGTAATGCACGTTCTTGTATAATGTATTTACTGTAACGCCCAAATCGGTCACCAATGACATCTTCTAGTGGCAAACTTTGGATAATTTCAGCCATTATGCATTCCCCTCTTCCGCTTCGTCATTTAAAATTTGTACTTCGTCATTTTCTAATATACTTTGGTCTTCTTGCATACCAAATTGAACGTGGCGTTCAATCCACTCTCGACGTGGTGCAACTTTATCTCCCATCAATGTAGAAACACGTTTAGATGATCGTACTTCATCTTCAATTTGAACACGAATTAACGTTCGTGTTTCAGGATTCATCGTCGTTTCCCAAAGTTGATCAGGGTTCATTTCACCTAAACCTTTGTAACGCTGCAAAATAAATCCTTTGCCGAATTCTTTTTGCAAGCTTTCAAGTTCTTCGTCTGTCCAAGCATATGCAATTTTTTTGTTTTTATTTTTACCTTTTTCCAATTTATATAATGGTGGTAACGCAATGAAAACACGGCCTGCTGCCACTAATGGACGCATATATTTAAAGAAGAATGTTAACAAGAGCACTTGGATATGTGCGCCATCTGTATCTGCATCAGTCATAATAATGACACGATTATAATTACTATCTTCTAAATTAAAATCATTGCCGACACCTGCACCAATCGTATGAATAATGGTATTAATTTCTTCATTTTTGAAAATATCTTCAAGTTTGGCTTTTTCGGTGTTAATCACTTTGCCTCGTAAAGGTAAAATCGCTTGGAATTTACGATCACGCCCGAGTTTCGCAGAACCACCTGCAGAATCTCCTTCGACCAGATAGAGTTCATTTTTATCTGTATTTTTACTTTGTGCTGGCGTTAATTTACCAGATAAAAGTGTGTCTTTACGCTTATTTTTTTTACCTGAACGCGCATCTTCACGTGCTTTTCGTGCTGCTTCTCTCGCTTGTTGCGCTTTTATTGCTTTTTTAACTAACGTTTTCGACAGTTGTCCTTTTTCTTCTAAATAGTACGGTAGTTTTTCTGAAACGACTGCATCAACTGCACTTCTAGCTTCAGGTGTCCCTAATTTAGATTTCGTTTGGCCTTCAAATTGAAGTAAATGTTCAGGAATGCGCACAGAAATAATCGCTGTTAAACCTTCACGAATATCATTACCTTCGAGGTTTTTATCTTTAGCTTTTAAATCACCTATGCGACGTGCATAATCATTAAACACGCGTGTCATAGCCGTTTTAAAGCCTACTTCATGTGTTCCACCGTCTTTTGTACGTACATTATTAACAAAGCTCATAATACTTTCTGAATATTGATCATTGTATTGGAAAGAGACGTCTACTTCGATTTCGTTTGCTTGTCCTTGGAATAAAGCAACATCATGAAGCGTTTCTTTGCCTTCGTTGACATACTTTACAAACTCTTTAATACCTTCTTCGTAATGATATACTTCACTACGCGCTTTATCCGAACGTCGATCTTCTAACGTTATTTTTAATCCTTGAAGGAGAAAAGCAGATTCTTGTAAGCGCTCACTTAACGTATCAAAGTTAAATGATGTTGCATTTTTGAATATTTCAGGATCAGGTTTAAATGTTACTGTCGTTCCTGTCCGTTTCGTTTTTCCTTTTGAAAGAAGTTTTGTTTGTGGAACGCCACCGTGCTTAAATTGTTGCTCGACGATTTTACCATCACGATGAATTTGAACAGTAAGCCACTCACTCAAAGCGTTTACTACAGAGGCACCTACACCATGCAATCCTCCAGATGTCTTATAACCACCTTGTCCAAATTTACCTCCAGCATGAAGCACAGTAAAAATAACTTCCACAGTAGGTTTACCTGATTGATGCATTCCTGTCGGCATACCGCGCCCATTATCTGACACTGTAATGCTTTCATCTGGATTGATTGTCACATTAATTTCATCGCCATAACCATTTAAAATTTCGTCGACAGAATTGTCTACAACTTCATATACTAAATGGTGTAGTCCACGCTTATCTGTCGAACCGATATACATCCCTGGTCTTTTACGTACAGCTTCAAGACCTTCGAGTACTTGTATTGCATCATCAGAATAATTGTGATTCGTTTTTGCTGACACTCAATTCCCCTCCTACAAACATACGTTCGTTCACCGAACTATACAATAGTTATTCTTATATAAATCGCATTAAAATGCAAGTCACAATTGGAATACTACTACAATTTAAGCCCTTCAAAATGATATATTACTTTTTTAGTAACACAAAAAAACATGACGTTCCTAAAAAATGTGGTAAAATGGTAGTAGGTACTAAAAGGATGTGAGTATGCATGTCAATTTTCCTAGTAATCCTTGTGAGTTATCTTATCGGAGCGATTCCAAGCGGTTATTTAATTGGTAAAATTTTCTTCAAAAAAGATATTCGTCAATACGGAAGCGGAAACACAGGTGCAACCAACAGTTTTAGAGTATTAGGGAAACCTGCTGGATTCGCTGTTACTTTTTTTGATATTTTTAAAGGATTTATTGTCGTATTTCTACCACCGCTATTTAATGTGGAAATACATGGAATTTTAATTGGTATTTTTGCGATTTTAGGTCATGTTTTTCCTGTTTATTTAAAATTCCGTGGCGGTAAAGCTGTTGCTACAAGTGCAGGAGTTTTACTAGGTGTTAATCCGATACTTTGTTTAATTTTAATTGCAATATTTTTTACAATTCTCTATTTAACAAAATATGTATCTCTTTCAAGTATCATTGCTGGTATTTGTTGTGTGATAGGGTCATTCATCATCAATGACTATATATTGTTGTTTATTAGTTTTGCCGTGGCATCACTTCTTGTGTTTAGACATGTGAGCAATATTAAACGTATTATAAAAGGAACAGAACCTAAAATTAAATGGATGTAATCCATATCAATTTATTTTTAAAGATATTCCATTTAAAATATAACCATAAGTAAGTAGCCTTAAATACGAGAGGAGTTATAACAATGCAATTAGAATTAACAAACGATGCAATTCAATGGTTAAAAAAAGAATTAGAATTACCTCAAGAAGGGAAAGCGCTCCATTTTTTTGTGCGTTATGGCGGCGAATTCCAATTAAAACAAGGCTTTAGTCCTGCCTTTAATATTGAAAATATTAAAGACATTGACGAAATAGGATATGAAAAGACAATGGATGGTTTAAATGTCATTGTCGCAGAAAAAGATGTTTGGTATTTTGAAGATGACCATCTCAAAATCGACGTTAAAAATGATGAAATTACGTATGAAGCGCAATCATAAAATAAAGTTTAGGAACGCGAATCTAAGATAAATTGCTTTAATCAAGCGTTTTTTCAAATAGAAACGCTTATTCCTACTTAAACGTATATACTATTTAGAGCTGAAGACAGTATTTGTGTCTCAGCTCTTTTTGTATGTTTATTTTGTAGGAAACGCTTTGATCTTCGTCCATGAACTTGAATGTTACTTAAGCGTGCACTCATCAAAATCTGCCCATGTTTATCTCTTTGTTGTCTTTATAACGTGACTTCTTGATCAACCCCAGCTTGATTTTGTTCGTCTACAGAACGATATACTTTAAACCAATTTGGAAAAGTTTTATCGAGTCGCAATGGTTTGCGATCGTTTTTAGTAATAATGACATTGTCTGTGTAACCGATCGTAACAATCTCGCCTTGTTGATTATATATTTCATATTGATATCTTGAACGTAATCGAGAAAATTTTGAAACCCACGTTTTAACCGTTACTTTTTCAGGATATGTCACACTTTTTTTATAGTTGATGTTCAACTCAGTAACAGGAGACACTACACCTGCCTTTTCCATTTCACTGTAGTCTAACCCTAATTTACGAATATAGTCCGTACGGGCTACTTCAAACCAAGTTGCATAATTTCCATGATATATGACACCCATTTGATCTGTTTCTTGATATCTAGATTCAATTTCGGTTAAAGCATAAAGCATGCGCTGTCCCTCTTTCTTTAGTTCGTTACTTTTTAGTTTAACATAATTATCTACCCAACCAGAAAAGAGACCTCGCCATTGTTTCAATACAATTCAATTTAGTCACCTCTAAGCTACTAGTCTATTCTTAATTAAATAAGAGGCGTGGACACTTTGAATGTCACACGCCCCTTTAGGATTTATTTCTACTTATAATTATGCTAATTTTTTACGCAATACAAGCTGTAAAATACCACCATGACGATAATATTCAATTTCAACTTTAGAATCGAATCGTGCAATCGCATTAAATTCAACAACTTGTCCATCTTCTTTTTTAGCTGTTACTTTAACTTCTTGTCCTGGCTGTACATCTTCAGTAATGTCCACAGAAATATGTTCAGTGCCATCAAGACCTAATGCATCTGCGGAGTCACCTTCTTTAAATTGTAATGGTAGAACACCCATCATTACAAGGTTTGAACGGTGAATACGCTCATAGCTTTGCGCAATTACCGTTTTCACACCAAGAAGATTTGTTCCTTTGGCAGCCCAGTCACGTGAAGAGCCCATACCATAATCATTTCCTGCTAATACAACAAGACCTGTACCGTCTTTTTTGTATTTCATAGCAGCGTCATAGATAGACATCACTTCTTTTGTTGGCCAATATGTTGTATAACCACCTTCAGTACCTGGCGCAAGTTGGTTTTTAATACGAATATTCGCAAAAGTACCTCGAACCATTACTTCGTGGTTACCACGACGAGAACCGTATGAGTTAAAGTCTCTTGGTGATACACCATTATCAAGTAAATATTTGCCTGCTGGCGTGTCTTTACCAATCGCGCCTGCTGGTGAAATGTGGTCAGTCGTTACAGAGTCACCAAATTTACCCATTACACGTAAGTTATTTAATGGTTCAATTTCACCTGGCTCTTTAGATAAACCTTGGAAGAATGTTGGATTTTGAATGTAAGTCGATGATGCTTCAAAATCATATAAAGGTTGATCTGTTGTGTCAATTTTGTTCCATAATTCATTGTTTTCATAAACATCTTTATATTCTTCTTTGAACAATTCTGGCGTTACTACGCTATCCACTGTATCTGAAACTTCTTGAATAGAAGGCCAAATATCTTTAAGATAAACATCATTACCTTGTTCATCTTGGCCAAGCGCTTCATTTTGAAGGTCGATATCTACTGTTCCAGCTAATGCATATGCTACAACAAGCGGTGGTGATGCTAAGTAGTTGGCTTTAACTAATGGATGAATACGTCCTTCAAAGTTACGGTTACCAGATAAAACAGATGTTACGAGTAAATCTTCTTGAGCAATTGCGCGCTCAATTTCTTCAAGTAATGGACCTGAGTTACCGATACAAGTTGTACATCCATAACCAACAAGGTTAAAGCCTAATTGATCTAAATATTCTTGTAAACCTGCATCACGTAAATAGCCTGTAACTACCTTCGAACCTGGCGCTAATGATGTTTTAACAAAGTCAGGTACTTTTAAGCCTTTTTCAACCGCTTTTTTAGCTAGTAAGCCCGCACCTAACATTACGTATGGGTTCGATGTGTTTGTACAAGATGTAATCGCAGCAATGGCGATATCACCTGTTTTCATTTCCGTAGTGTGACCATCTTTAAATTCGATTGTCGCTTTTTTATCAAATTCATTTTGATCTAATCCATGACCTTGGTTACCCGCAGGTGCAGTTACAGATTTTTGGAAAGCTTTTTTCATATCGCTTAAGAAAATCAAATCTTGCGGACGTTTAGGACCTGATAATGACGCTTCGACAGTTGATAAATCTAAATCCACAACGTCAGTATAGCTTGGTTCTGCTGAAGCATCGAAGAACATATGATTTTCTTTTAAATACTTATCTACTGTTTCGATTTGTTCATCAGAACGACCTGTTAAACGTAAATATTTAAGTGTTTCATCATCTACTGGGAAGAAACCACATGTTGCACCGTATTCAGGTGCCATATTCGCAATCGTTGCACGGTCAGCTAATGGTAACTTTTCTACACCCGGGCCAAAGAATTCAACAAATTTACCTACCACACCTTTTTTACGTAACAATTCTGTTACACGTAAAGCAAGGTCAGTCGCAGTTGCACCTTGTGGCAGCTCGTTCGATAAGCGTACACCAATAACTTCAGGAATTGGGAAGTATGAAGGCTGTCCAAGCATACCTGCTTCAGCTTCGATACCACCAACACCCCAACCTAATACACCAAGACCATTAATCATCGTTGTATGCGAATCTGTACCTACTAATGTATCTGGGAAAGCCACTTGCTCGCCTTCATTTTCACGTACATGTACTACATTCGCTAAATATTCAAGGTTAACTTGGTGCACGATACCTGTTGCAGGCGGTACCGCATTATAATTTTGGAATGCTTTTGTTGCCCAGTTTAAAAATTGATAACGTTCGTAGTTGCGTTCAAATTCTAATTTCATATTGCGCTCAAGTGCTTCTGGGCTAGCATAGCTATCAACTTGAACTGAGTGGTCGATAACTAAATCTACAGGGACTTCTGGGTTGATTTTAGATAAATCTCCACCTACGTCATCCATTGCTTTACGTAAAGATGCTAAGTCTACAACTGCTGGTACACCTGTAAAGTCTTGTAAAATAACACGAGATGGTTTGAAAGGCACTTCGCCTTTTTCATTTTCTTTACCAAATGTTGATAAAGCTTTAATATGTTCATCTGTAATCACAAAACCATCTTCTTGTCGTAATACAGACTCTAAAAGTACTCGAATAGAATATGGTAAACGACTAATTTCTGTTAAACCTTGTTCTTCTAATGATTTAAGGTCGTAATACGTTAACGTTTTACCATTGACTTGAAACGACTTTTTAGCTTGTTCTTTTAATTTTGAAGCCATAGAATATCCCCCCTGATATTTTTATATGCCGTCATATTAATTGTATAATTATCCTACTACGAAAACAACACTCTACGCCCTAAAACCTCTATATTCAATATTTCGTCTTTCTAATCAGATGTCATAAGAATAATTTATCAAAGAAAGTTAGTGTAATAAGTATATTTTATTTAATCAAGATTTCTTTAATTACGATACTCAAAGGCATAAACTTATATATTTTGACCACTTACTGTACGTTATATCTCAAATCTCACTTTGACTTTTATTTTTCTAAGTTATTCCACTCTGTATAAACGCACTCGAATCCATTGTGATAGAAATATTTATGATATTGGATTATACAAAAAACTGCTAACAAATTGAATGATTTGTTAGCAGTTTAATCTTTTTATTTATCTTTCAGCATCTCGTAATGACTTACGTTTTGAAATCAATTCATCTTCATAATCATTACGTGAATTTTCAACGTATTCTTTTAAACGATGTTTATTTGGTGTCAAAGTTAATCCTAAGAATTTACGCTCTTTATTTGCATCTTTGTAAAAACTGATCATCATTAATATGACAACGAATGAAAATGGTAATGCACTAATAATGGCTGCGTTTTGTAATGCTTGCAGTCCTGAACCACCATCGCCAGCACCTGATAACAATAACACGAAAGCGATAAGTGATTGTGCGACACCCCAAGTCACTTTTACAAAAGAACTTGGATTTTGCGAACCAAATGTTGTTTGCATACCAAGCACAAATGTTGCAGAGTCAGCAGATGTAATAAAGAATGACGCAATAAGTAATAGTGCAATAATCGAGAGCACCATACCAATAGGCAGATGGTGGAAGACACCAAATAATTGTGTTTCAACAGACATATCATAAATTTCTTTATGTTTCTTAGCTGTTTCGATACCTAAAACACCAAAAACACTAAACCAAATAAAACTTACGATAACTGGAACTAATAGCACACCTGAAATAAATTCTCGGATAGAACGTCCTTTAGAAACACGTGCAATAAATACACCTACGAATGGGCTCCAACTTAACCACCAGCCCCAATAATAAAGCGTCCAACTGGACATCCATGCTTTCTTTTGAGGATTCGTTGCGGCTGCATCGAAACTGTTAAATAAAAATGAATTTAACAAACTACCTGTTGAGCTTGTAAGCATATCTAAAATTAAAATAGTTGGACCAATAAATAGTGCAGCTAGTAACAATACCGTACCTAAGCCAATATTTAAATTACTTAAATATTGGATACCTTTACTCAAGCCAGACCAAGCACTCATAATAAATAGAATCGTTACAACTACAATAATAATGGACTGTGTCAAAATGTTGTTTGGCACGCCAAATAAGTAATGTAAACCACCAGCAATTTGAAGTGCGCCCATACCTAGAGATACGGCTACACCAACAACTGTTGCAAAAACTGCTAAAACATCAATCAATGTACCGATTGGGCCGTCAACACGATCTCCTAAAATCGGTCTTAATGTTTTAGAAAGTAAACCTGGTTCTCCTTTTCTAAATTGAGCATAAGCAAGTGCTAATGCCACGACACCATAAACTGCCCATGCATGAAAACCCCAATGGAAGAAAGTCGAACGTAATGACTCCGTAAATGCTTGAGTCGATTGCGGTTCTGCGTTAGGTGGTGATGCGAAATGTGCAATCGGTTCTGCTGCACCATAGAATACTAAACCAATTCCCATACCTGCACTAAAAAGCATCGCAAACCATGAAATTGTGTTAAATTCTGGTTTATCATTGGGTCTCCCTAATTTTAATTTACCAATTGGACTAAAGATTAAAAAGACACAGAAGAAAACGATAATGGTAGTTAAAATGAGATAATACCAACCTAATGTATTTGTAATCCAAGCTGTAATATCGGCTGTAAATGCACCAAATTGTTTTGGTATAAATACCCCTATTAATACAATGGCAAAAATGATGATTGAACTAAAAATAAATACTGGTGAAAACTTCTTACCATTTCCCTGTGGATTTGAAGTATTCATAGCAATACCTACTCCCTTTCTCTATATTAAATTTTTAAACTGTAAAGCACTTTTAATTACAATTCCACAATAAATATTCCACAAATTAAAAATGCAATCGTCATATATACAATAACAAAAGGCGTTAACATAATCAACGCACCCCCATTGATTATGTAATTATAAGAAAATGACCTCTTGCAATACTATGTGTTTGGGGTATAATTTCTAAAGTATTTAAAAATCACATTCTAGGAGTGGACCAATCATGTTAAAAGAATTTAAGGAATTTGCTTTAAAAGGTAACGTACTTGAACTTGCTGTTGCCGTTGTAATGGGGGCTGCTTTTAATAAAATTGTTACCTCGCTCGTTGAAAATGTAATTATGCCTATTATCGGTTTATTGTTCGGAGAAGTAGATTTTGCTAAAAATTGGACACTCTACGGCATTAAATATGGTGTATTTATCCAATCTATCATCGACTTCATTATCATTGCATTTGCACTATTTATTTTCATTAAAATCGCAAATACAATTGTAAAACCTAAAGAAGTTGAACCAACAATCGAAGAAAACACGGTACTCTTAACGGAGATTAGAGATTTACTTCGCGAACAAAATAAACAGTCATAATTGCTACACTTTTTAAATTTAATAATTATGCAAAAAAGGTTAGGACAAAAGCATCTATCGGTTTCCCAAAGCTACACGTGCGTTACGTCCTAGCCTTTCTTATAAAAGGCAGAAGTTTCGACATCGGATTCAAGATTTTGATTAAATCTAAGTGATGGTGTCGTATCTTCTGCTTTTTACTGTTAGTCATTATATTTTAAAGAAGTTGAACTTTGATAATTACTCGAATTCACTTCTAAAATTAACGGAATTCTACTTTTTAATTCTGTGACATGAGAAATGATGCCAACAAGACGTCCACTAGATTGTAACTGAATTAACGTATCCATAGCTGTTTCTAATGTTTCTTGGTCAAGTGTTCCGAATCCTTCATCTATAAACATCGTATCTAGCGAAATACCGCCTTGTTCATTTTGGACAACTTCATTCAACCCTAACGCTAATGCAAGTGAAGCTTGAAATGTTTCTCCACCTGAAAGCGATGTAATATGACGTGATTGGTTGGAATAGTAATCAAAAACTTCTATTTCTAACCCACTCAATCCACGCCCTTTTTCTTCTTTACGCACTAACTCATAACGTTGTCCAGTCATATTAAGCAAACGTTTATTCGCTGAGGTTAATATATTTTCCAAATAATGAATCAAAACATAATTTTCCAACGTGAGATTTTGATTATTTTTTCCATAAATCACTTCTGACAAGTTGAAAATAGCTTTATGTTCTGATAAAGCATGTTGAATGTAATCAAGAATTTCTCGAATTTTTTGTGATTTTTTCTCATTTTCTTCAACTTGAAAATGTATTTCATTCAAACGCTGAATAATATCATCTTGTTCTTTTTTCAAGGAATCATATTTTACTTGTAATGCGTTGAGATCGTGCTCTGGTAACACATCTAATTTTTGTACTAACGTTTTTTGTTGTGTTGTTAATTGTTGACGTGTTTGATGAAACGTTTCTACACGCGATTCGTAAGTTTGTAGCGCGCTAATCTCAGACTTAAGTTCATTTAATGCGTTGAGAGAACGCAAATGAAGTTTATCCATTTCGCGCTTTAATGTAATTTCTAATTTCTTTAAACGCGCTTGATCACTTTCTTGACGGACTTTCTGATGTTTCAAATCATTTTGCACGACCAAAAGCGTTTCATTTTCTTTCTGTATCGTTTCTTTAATATTTTGATATGCTTTACGAAATTCATTCACTTCTTGTTCAGACGCTCTAAAAAATGTTTCAAATTCGGCGTAATGATCAAAACGGGTTGCTTGTTGGAATTGCGATACCTTTTGCTCAGCAATTTCACGTTGATATTGATTCTTCTCCATTTGCTGTACTAGTGTTTGTACTTTATCTAAATAACGTTGTTGCTTAGATTGCAATTTTTCAAATTCAAGTTTTGCTTCTATGAGCTTTGTGATTTGTGTATTATTTTCTCTTTTTTGTTCTAACACTTCTCTTTTTTGAATTTCTGGATTTTCAATTTCATTTAATTCTGCTAATTGAGTTTGAGTATGTTCTAATGACGTTTTATGAGAAATGAGTTTTTCTTCAATCATGCGCATTTCTTTGTCTAAAGCTTCGTTTTCTTTTTGTTGCTCCTTCAATAGCTTTAAGCCTTGTTCAGAAGGAACATCATGAACTTGTTGACCACAGACAGGACAAGGCACATCTTCAGTCAATTTCGAACGTAAAGTATGTATCATCTCTTCATGTGACAATACAGTTTGATCTGCTTCCGAAAAATGATATTTCTGTGCCGAAAGCTTCATTTTCTGTGCTTCTAAGTCTTTTAACGTTTGAGTTAACTCTCCGAATTGTTGTTTTAGTTGAATTTTATGCTTATACTGCTTTTCTATATGTTCAATTTTTTCTAGACGATGACGTAACGTAAATTGCTCCTCTTTCAAGCTATCAATGCATGAAAAGTCTTGCGCTTGAATTTCCAAATCATCTTCAACATCGTGTAAATGACTTTGATTGTCTTTTAATTCATTTGTCAATTTTGTATTTTGTTCACGCAACGTTTGTTTGTCTTCAAAAGCTTTTAAAATATCACTTTTATTTTGCATGTAATGATGTGTTGCTTTTATTGTTTGTTCTTTCTCAACGACGTCTTGCTCTTGTTTTTCTAAACGCTCACGTTTTCGTTTACTTTGATGCATTTCATCTTTAAGCTTATCCCGCTTAGCATTTAAAACCTCTATTAATTTCTCACTATTTTCCAATTCTTTTTTTAATACTTCTATGTCATTAAATGTATGGATCGCAAGCTGACTTTGCTTTATCCTATCAATTTGTTGTTCCAATTGTTCGATTTCATCTTTTTGAGCAACAAGAGACTCGAGATTTTTTTCAATCTCTAACAACTCTTTTTGGTACTGTTGTCTCGATTGTTCTTGATCGATCTTTTCTTTATTATCGCTACACTTTTTTTCCATATCAGCTTTCTGAAGCGTGAGCACATTTAATTGCTGTTGACCTATCTTTTCAAATTCGGGCAATGTATGATACAGACGCTCATGTTGGTTAATATCTATTTTCAAATAATCTTGAAGTGTTTCATCATCTATCGCATATAAATCTTGCCAATACGTAGCTAACCTATCATACGTTTTGTCCATTTCATCTTGAATACTTTTGGTTTTATTTTTTAATTCATTTTTTAAATCTTCATACATCACACTATTAAAAAGCGTTCTTAAAATCGGTTGTTTATCTTGGCTTTTAGAGACTAAAAAAGACTTAAATTCTCCTTGAGGTAAAATAAACAATTGACGGAACTGCTCGACTTTAAGCTTCATTAATTCTTTTAAATATTGATTGCCTTTGTTTATCTTGCTTTCCTCTAAAATATACGTGCTGCCTTGCGCTTTATACACTTCTAAAATCCCTGGCGTTTCAGTTTTTTTATTAGGCTTTGTAAATGAAGCCGTTCGAACAACTTTATATCGTTGTTGTTGAACTTCAAATTCATATATCACTTTGAGTGGTTGTTCTGGTGGCGCAAAGTGACTCCGCAATTGCGTAACTTCTCTCGCAGTCGTAGAAGCCCTACCGTACAACGCGTATACAATCGCATCAAAAATCATTGTTTTACCAGAACCAGTTTTACCACTAATTAAAAAAAGTTGATTCGCTTCTATACGTTCAAAATCAATCGTTTCATTTAAAAAAGGTCCAAAATTTTCTAATTTTAATAATAGAGGGCGCATCTTATTCCTCCTCTCCATATTCATTTAAAAATGTTTGAATATGTTTTGTTTGCACTTCATTTAATGCATCTTCTGTTAATTCTTGATAAAACGTTTCAATAATCTCTAACGGCTTCATCTTTTTAATATTTTGTGTTGCTTTAACTTGTCTTGTCGATCCACTTGTTTGTTGTGTTAAAGCAAGCGTATTCGGAAACTGCTGTTTGAGCTGTTGCATCGGATCTTTGACCATCTCAAGTCCTGATAAATTAAAATGAAAATAGTCTTCTGAATTTTGGTAGGAAAAGTATCCATGAATTGCATTATCAAAAGAGGTTTCAATAAATACTAACCGTCTTCGAGGCGAAAGAGGCAAAAATGTTTGTTCGTGCTTTTTATCCGTCAGATGAAAACATCTTACGCCTTTCGGTTGATTTACTTCTGAAAATGAATATTGCAACAATGAACCGCTATAATAAATATGCTTTTGATTCAACGCAAATGGATGATGAATATGCCCTAACATCACAATATCAAATGCATCCAAACAATGTGGCGAGACGCTCTCTATTGTTCCAACAGTAATATCTCTTTCTGAATCACTTTTTGGTGCACCATAGACCGTAAAATGCCCTATTAAAATATTTTGTTTACTATCATCCAATTGTGGTTTAACACGTTCAATCAATTTTTCGACAGCCTCTTCGTAACTACTAATACCTTGTTCTAAATATTGTCTCGCTTCAGCTAAAGTAAAGAAAGGCAATGTATAGAAGTCGACGTTTCCAAAATGAATCGGCGTGAAGAAATCACTAAGTTGTGTCCGAATATAAAGTTGATTGTGTTTAAACCATTTTGCGCCATAACCTAATCGCTCTTTACCATCATGATTTCCATCGATAATGATTGTCGGTATTTCAAGTTCGATATTTAAGTAACTAATCGTTTTCTCCATTAAAGCTACCGCGCCCTTATTCGGCAAGGTCGTATCAAAAACATCGCCAGCAATCACAAGAACATCCGGATTTTCTGACTTCAATGTTTCTATCAATTGCTCTAAAATAAATGCTTGATCTTCTAAAAAAGATTGTCCATTTAACACCTTTCCTAGATGCCAATCTGCAGTATGTATAATTTTCATCTTCTCACCCCAGAACATTTGTTCTATTTTATTGTAATGAAACATCGCCTGAACTGCAAGGAAAAACCGAGCCCGTCTTAACATTAGATTCAACAAGAATCATGTATAAAAGGCTCGGCTTACGCTATTAATATAAAAATCATTCAACTATGACGTTTGTGCTAAACGACGTTTAATTTTGTTATATCGTAGAAACATCGCGATACGCCAAGGTAACAACATGCTAAACGCAAGTAAGAAAAACATACCTGCCAATTCGCCTGGATGTACGGAATTACCAATATATACTTTCAAAATCGTTCTCAGTATAAGTAAAGATATTAAAATGACTGGAAACGCCTTAGATTTTTTTAAATAAATTTGGTTATCTTTCACTTCAAAATGAGATGTAACAATTAAAACAGAAGAAAAAATAAAACCTATTATAACAGATTCTAAAATCTCCATACCTGTTAATCTAAAATAAGGTACAACATACATTAACGCACCTGTAGCCATAAAAACGGGTGGTAAAATAATTTTTTTTGCATTAACAGGATAGTTTTGTGCTTTCATACGTATGAAAATGACAGCAGCACCCATTAAAAATGCGATTAAAATCGAAAAAACTAAATACGTCATGAATATGTCTCCTTTAAAATCTATGCGATTAATATGCGTATTATATCACACTCCCACACATAAGTAATACGTATTAACGCTCATTCACGCTTTTATAGTTTGATTATTTTTAATTATTTGTATATTTTCGAAATATACATAAAAAGATTTTCTAAAGGTAGACGTCAATCGCCCCATCATTCCATCCTTCACTTAAGCGCGTGATACTTTTAAATACCATTTACAAAGATTAGAAGCATCACGCCATAGGCTTCTCAACCTTAGCCATCCTCTATAGCCCACGTTTAAAATTTTGATAACGTAAAGGTCAAAACCGCTCATTTTTGATGTTTTCAGACGATTTTGTTCGCCTTTATACCTCAAATGCCCTTTCTTTTAATTTGTCGCATTAAAAATATCCCTATCAATATACTATTAAATATTGTTAATCCTTTAAATATCGCAGAACTGAATGTAATGAAAAAAATAGTTAGTACAACTTCTAAAATAAAAACGATAATGATAGCAGCTAGTAATAACTGTTGGGATTTAGGCATGTTATGTTCTTGTTTATTCATCATGACCTCCTCCATAAAACGATTAGGAAAAAGTATTTTTAGGTTCCTTAGCTCACAAATTTTTCCACCCTAGCGTTGTTGAATAGATGTTCGTTATAAACAAAATGATTTTAAATTAAACAGTTTGATTATAATTTTTCTTAAGCAACCGTTTACATGTTTTTATTATTTCGTATTTACTTTTTTAAATCAATCATATCTCATTATAATATAGAAAATGACAAAGATTAATGAGCTTTAAAAACTCAGAATCCTTGCCATTACTGATTTAATAAATATTATATTTTCTTACCCTATTTATTATTGTTTTAAAATTGCTTTGATTTGTTCGTCAGAAACCTTTATTGCTACGTTGTTTCTTAAAGCAAATAATTTTGGATGCTCATTTCTTAATTGCTCATAAATCTCTTCATCCTTACGCCAACGTTTTTCTATCGGGATACTAATCCCTTTATTTCTTTTATTCTTAATGTTTTTCATTGCATTATCTTGTTCTTGTTTAGAAGCTTTCATGTTTTAGCACCTCTGTTTCAACAGCATTTGTTTAGCAATAAAAGTGTTCCAAATATGAAGTTAGAACTTTTTTCTATAATGTCTATATCTTCTTATACTTTATTAGTTTTAATATTGTTGCCTTTAACCTTTAGTAACTTTAAATATCGTATACAGGCGCAAAATGATTCATACCCTTTCACCATAAAAAAATGTTACCTGAATGTTACCTGAAACAAAAAAGCAAGGAATTCAGAATTTTCTCAAAATCTCGAATCCCTTGCTATGCCTGCGTTTTCAGGCTTTAGATTTTTTTATCCATGTTTTTGTTCATCATTGTCATCATTTGATTGATTTTTTTCTGTGATGGTTTTTGTCCCATTTGCATCATCATCATACGTAACATTTCTTCGTTAATTGGTGGGTTTTTCTTCAAATAATCCATCATGTATTTACGTGCGAGGAAAAAGCCACCTACAAGTCCAATGATAAGTGCAAGTACAATTAATACAATCGCTAACCATGTAGCCATCATTTCACCCACTTTCTCTATCCTTTTGCATTTTACTAAAATTGAGACAAGTTTTCAAGGTCGTTCATAGACTTTCATTCTTAAACCTATAGGAAAGACTAGTGCCAATACTTATTTCAAATTAGTCAACTCGCTTATCGATTTATGGGTTATAGTGATTCAATTTGTGATAAAATATTTTCTTTTGTAAAACCGTACTTTTCAACAACTAAGTCACCTGGTGCACTTGCACCATATCTATCAATACCAATAACAAGTCCATTCATACCTACATATTTGTGCCAACCTAACGTAGCGCCCATCTCAACTGCTACACGTTTTGTCACGCTCGGTAATAACACCTCGTCTTGATATGCTTTTGGTTGTTGTTCGAATGCATTCCAATTCGGCATTGATACAACACGCACCCCTTTGCCTCTTTGTTCTAAGTCTTTAGCTACATCAATGACTAAACTCACTTCAGATCCTGTTGCTAGTAATACATACTCAGGCGCTGCTTCCGTTTCATATACTACGTAAGCCCCTTTACGTACACCTTCTTCAAGTTGTGTTTCTTCTACATCTAATACCGGTAAACCTTGACGTGTTAAAACAAGTGCTGTTGGTGTGCCATTTGCTTCTAAAGCAACTTTCCAAGCTACACGCGTTTCATTACCATCAGCCGGTCGAATAACATTAAGGTTAGGAATCGCACGTAAACCTGCTAATTGCTCAATTGGTTCATGTGTTGGCCCATCTTCCCCGACCGCAATAGAATCATGCGTAAAAATAAACGTCGAACGTAAGCCCATGATAGATGAAAGTCTTAATGCTGGTTTTAAGTAGTCACTAAATACGAAGAATGTTGCGCCATATGGATGTAATCCGCCGTGCGCTGCCATACCATTTACTGCAGCAGCCATTGCAAATTCACGAACACCAAACCATACGTTTTTACCCGCACCATCTTCGGCAGAGAAATCTCCTGCTTCTTTTACATTTGATTTATTTGATGAAGCTAAGTCTGCTGAACCTCCGAAGAAAGAAGGAACTGCTTTTCCTAACGCTTGAATAATTTCACCAGAATCAGCGCGTGACGCTGCTTTATGCCCTAATTCAAAGCGCGGCAGATCTTTTTCATAACCTTCTGGCAATTCTCCAGCAATCGCTGTTTTGAATTCTTTAGCTAATTCAGGATATTTTTCCGTATAAGCTTCTAAATCTTTTTTCCATTGTGCCTCATGTGCATCTGCACGTTGGATCATTGTTTCATTAAAAATTTCATACACGCTATCATCCACTTGGAATGATTTAGATGCATCTAACTTATAATTTTTAAATGTTAGTTCACGCTCTTCTTCACCTAAAGGTGCACCATGTGAGCTATGACTGTTAGATTTATTTGGCGAACCGTAACCAATAATTGTCTTAACTTCAATAATTGTTGGTCCTTTTTGAGATTTTGCTTCTTCGATAGCTTTATGGATAGCTTCCAAATCGTTGCCATCTTTAACAAGAATATGGTTCCAACCGTACGCTTCAAAGCGTTGTTTAATATCTTCAGAAAATGATTTGTTCGTTTCTCCATCTAAAGAAATATCGTTTGAATCATATAAAGTAATTAATTTGTCTAATTTTAAATGTCCTGCTAATGAAGCCGCTTCATGCGAAATACCTTCCATAAGGTCTCCATCTGAAGCTAACACGTACGTGTAGTGATCTACAAGAGCGATGTCATCTTGGTTGAATTTTGCAGCAAGATGTTTTTCCGCCATTGCCATACCAACAGACATCGCAAAACCTTGTCCAAGTGGCCCAGTAGTAATTTCTACACCTTTTGTGTGGTGATATTCAGGGTGACCTGGTGTTTTTGAATCCCACTGTCTAAATTGCTTAAGCTCTTCCAATTCTAATCCACCAGATACATGAAGTAAGCTGTATAACAGTGCTGAACCGTGTCCAGCCGAAAGTACAAATCGGTCGCGGTTAAAATACGTGTCAGAATTAGGGTTAAAATTTAAATGTTGTGTCCAAAGTGTGTAAGCCATTGGCGCTGCACCCATTGGCAACCCAGGATGCCCTGAATTCGCCTTTTCAATTGCATCGATGCTAAGCGCACGTAAAGTATTTACTGCGTGTGTATCTTTTTGTCCAAACATATTATGACTTCCTTTCTATTCGCTACTAGAATCATTATACCTTATTATGATTCATAACACCTAAAATTACATAAGGATTGTACTAGTCGCGTGTTCGATTCTTCTTTTGTATATCTTTTAGTTTGTCAGGTGTAACATCATTTCCTTCAGGGTCAATGACTTTTGTATGTTCGATTTGTTCTTTAAAACTGTTGCGAAATGATGCAAGATACTCACTTCTCAATTGTGATTGCTCTTTCGCTTCCTCTTTTGTTAAACCTTCATTTTTCTTTTTCTTTGCAAGTTCATTTATGCGTTTTAATTTATCTTGACTAAGCATAATGGATAACCTCCGTCAATATTCTCTACAAAATATAACAGAAAAACCGCTTAAAACCAACCACGATGGCTAATTTAAAACATAAAATAGACGATGTGAAATCAGAATCTTTTCTTTCACATCGTCCTTCGCTTTGAATTATCTCTTTTTACTCTCTCATTCATTACGAGCGCCTCAATTCAATATGACGTTATAGTAGTTACATTATGTTTCATCAGAATATATTAGCGAACACTAAAGGCAAGCACACTTTGTTGTTCCTTTGCTTTTTGTTCGTATTTTTGCATGTGCTCTGTTTGATTTGTATTAATTTGATGGTCAGTCATTTCGTACGTTTGTTCTGTATGCGCATCATGGCTTGCCATTATGAAAAACACAAAAAATATGATTATTGAAATGATAAACACAGATACATACAAATATATTTCATTTAATTTAGCTTTGATCATTGTAAACACCTCTAGAACATTTGTTTGTATCTGAATTTTATCAGAACGAATGTTCTGTGTCAATATAGAAACGAACAAATGTTTGTTCCTCTCTGAAATCTGTGCTATAATGTATTTAAATTAGGCAAAGGAGTGCACATTTGATGAGAGAACTTACAAAAAGACAAGAGGAAATATTCGAATTCATAAAACAAATTGTTCAAACGAAAGGTTATCCACCAAGCGTTCGTGAAATTGGAGAAGCGGTAGGTCTTGCTTCAAGTTCGACTGTACATGGTCATTTGTCACGCTTAGAAGAGAAAGGATATATACGTCGTGATCCTACAAAGCCGAGAGCTATCGAAATCGTAAGTGAATTGATGGGCGAACCGGTCAATATGGAAGAAACGATTTACGTTCCTGTTATTGGTAAAGTAACTGCTGGGACACCGATTACTGCTGTTGAAAATGTTGAAGAGTATTATCCGTTACCCGAACACTTCACTTCAACGCACAATGGTCAAATATTCATTTTGAACGTTGTAGGCGACAGTATGATTGAAGCTGGTATTTTAGATGGCGACAAAGTAATCGTACGAAGCCAATCTATTGCTGAAAATGGCGATATTATTGTTGCGATGACTGAAGATGATGAAGCTACAGTTAAGCGATTTTATAAAGAGAAAAATCGCTATCGCTTACAACCCGAAAATAGTAGCTTAGAACCTATTTATTTGGAGCACGTTACTGTATTAGGTAAAGTAGTAGGTTTATTTAGAGAATTTTAATATTGCGTGCATCTCCTTTGTTAATAAAAATCATGACCATCCGTACATACAAACGGGTGGTTTATTTTGTATCATACAGTTGTCAGAGCTTTATTTATTAAATTTCAATCCATATGTTCCTTTGTAAAACAAGAAAGAAGCGATAAAGAAATACTAAGATAGTAGATTTCTTCACCGCTATGATTGATAATATTTAAGTTAATAACTACGCTTCCTTAATTTCTTCTGCCAATTTATCACTGTAACCAAAAAACCACGTCAATACAAAAGCCGTTACAAATGAAATAACCAATACTAAAATATAAAATGGTAACTGTCCGATATCTTTCAAAAATAGTAAAATACCAGGTAAAACAGTAATAGCCATACCTGAAGCTTTCAATTGGAAAATAGCCGCAAAGAAGCCACCTACTGCACCACCGATCAGACCACAAATAAAAGGTTTAAAGTAACGTAAATTCACACCAAAAATGGCTGGTTCCGTAATACCGAGTAATGCTGAAAAAGCAGAAGGTATAGCAAGCGCTTTTAATTTCGCTTTCTTTGTTTTAAGTCCCACTGCAACCGCCGCTGCGGCTTGGGCTGTCATAGCTGCTGAGATAATCGGATTAAATGCATTATAATGGAACTTCTCTAGCAATTGAATTTCCATAAAATTGAAAATGTGATGTACCCCTGTGACAACGATAATTTGTTGGAAAAATCCAATCAACAATCCAGCAATACCAAATGGTAAAGCAAGTACCCATTCAGTGCCTGATAAAATAATTGTCTCAATAGAATGGAAAACAGGTCCAATTACAAATAACCCTAAAGTAACCATGACAAGTAATACTAAGAAAGGTGTCACAATTAAATCTATCGCATCAGGAATACGTTTCCTTAGCGCTTGTTCAAATTTAGCACCAATAAGCCCCACAAAGAATGCTGGTAGGACCGATCCTTGGTAACCTACAATCGGAATAAAATTAAAGAACTTGATAGCTTCTACTGAACCGTCACCTACTTGATACGCATTAGGTAATGCTGGGTTCACTAACATCAAACCTAATACGATACCAAGAACAGGACTGCCACCAAATACTTTAAAAGCACTCCAAGCAACTAATGCTGGTAAAAAAGCAAAAGCAGTATCTGTGAGTATTTGTGTAAACAAAATGAAGTTTTGAGGAATATCTTTAGCCGTCATTCCCATCCAACTTAAAATTTGATCGTTCATCACCACACCGCGCAACCCCATAAATAATCCTGTCGCAACTAATACCGGAATAATTGGCACGAACACATCGCCAAACACACGAATGGCACGTTGAAAAGCATTTCCTTGTTTAGCACTTACTGATTTGACTTCTGATTTTGAACTACCTTCTATTCCTAATGTCGTTATCTCATTGTAAATTTTGTTTACCGTTCCTGTTCCAAAAATAATTTGAAATTGGCCTGAGTTGTAAAAAGCACCTTTAACTTTTTCAATATCTTCGACTTGTGCTTGGTCTACTTTCTCTTTATCTTTGACCATAATTCTCAATCGTGTGGCACAATGTGCCAACGACTGTATGTTTTCCTTTCCTCCTACGGCTTGAATCACTGACTCTGCTATTTTTTTATCATTCACTCATTTTCACCTCTTATAAACGTTAGCACTTGTTGTTCAGTTGGCAAGCTGTCAATTGCTCCGTAAACCATTGTCGTTAATGCACCAACTGCGTTCGCAAATTTTAAGCATTGATAACTATCTTCAAAAAGCTTGTTTTTTCCATACTTTAACAATTGATAATTAATGGCTCCTATAAAAGCATCTCCTGCACCTGTTGCATCTAAAGCATCGACTTCAAAACCTGATGCTTGTGCAATTAATCCCTCTTTAGTATACAAAGAAGCGCCAGCTTTGCCTTCCGTATAGATGACAGCTTCAACATTTCCTTTAAATAATGATGCTATTGCCGCTTCTTTATTTTTAATACGTGTTATAAATGCTAATTCTTCATCTGAAATTTTGACAATATGCGCTTTGGGAACAAATTCCAATACCGTATTATGTAATGCATCTAAATCTTTCCAAAGTGGAAAACGTAAGTTCGGATCAAAAACTACTGTGCCATTCACTTTTAACATTTTGTCAATTAACACTCGATGTACCTCTTTTATGGGATAATCTACTAAATCAACTGAACAAAAATGTAAAATGTCTGTCGTATCCAATACGATATTCCTTATTTCGCAAGCTTCTAACAACATATCAGCTGAAGGTTTACGATAAAATGCAAAATCTCGTTCACCCTCTGCTGTTAAACTAACAAAAGCCAAAGCAGTATTAGCTTTAGAGGTCTGTTTTAAATACTGCGTGTCAACACCAATAATACCAAGTTTATCTATAATTTTCTCTCCAAATGCATCATTACCCACTTGTGTAATCATTGCAGCGTTACCACCAAGTTTTGCAACACAACTTGCCACATTAGCAGGTGCGCCACCCACTTGTGGAGAAAATTGCGTTACATCTTTTAAATTAATATCTCGATCGCTAGGGATAAAATCAATCAATGCTTCTCCAACTGCATATAATTTATTCATAATTATCCTCTCTCTAACTATATTGTTTCATTACTTGAAGCTTCACTTTAAGAATTCTACCTCACATTTTGGAACCGGTTCCAAAATAGTATAAAGTAAAACGCTTTCATAAACATTTTACTCATCGCTTTGCGAGAAGTCAATACTCGCATTTTTTATAAATTCAAAAGTCATTACTTTTAGACGTTCTACTGTTTCGCCATTGATAATACGAATTAAATTTTGCGCAGCCTGTTCGCCCGTTTGCTTATATGGAAAACGCATTGTCGCAAGAGATGGTGTAACAATAGTTGTCGTGTCATAACCACCAAAACCGACTATAGAGAGTTGCTTTGGAACTTGTAAATGTTGTTGATGTGCTGCTTTCAACGTACCTAACGCAATGTTATCTGTCCCACAAATGATGACATCATAGTGAGAGACTAAAGCGCTCGCAGCTAATGTAGCCTGTTGCAAATCAAAAGTTGTATAATACACATCTGCAGTTTGATGATAATGATTAAGGCCTGTTAACACACCTTTTTTCCTATCAACGCCAACTGCTTTATCGTATTCGCCTACACCTAAATACGCAATGCGCTTAAAATGTTGTTGACCGATCACTTCACCAACACTACGCCCTGCTTCAAAATCATTTTGTATTACGGAAGGGACATGCTTATTTGCTTGACCAATCAGTAGTACAGGTGCTTTTATATCTTGAATCGCTTCAATATGTTTTTCCGTAATTTGTGTAGCAACTAATAAAATGCCATCTACTTTATTTTTATTCAATGTATATAACGCTTCTATTTCTTGCTCTATACTTTGATTCGTATTCACTATTAGAATTTGATATTTATTGTCTTGGAAATAATGCTCTGCGCCTTCAAGAATCTGATGTGTTGCGTAAGAGTCGAGTCTAGGGATAATTGCGCCTATCATGAAAGTGCGCTTCGCTTTTAATGATTGTGCAAATTGATTTGGTGAGTATCCGGTAGCTTGTACGATTTTATCTATTTTATCTTTAGTTTTCTGACTTACAGATCCCCCATTTAAATATCGAGATACCGTACTTTTTGAAACTTTTGCCATTTTTGCAATATCTGAAATATTCATTGCTATCCCCCTAACATGTTCATCTTTTAGATTTACTTATAGACGTGCGTGCTTTTACTATTATTATTTTCTATCACGCGCAGCATCTTCCTATAACCTACTTAATAATAGCTATGGCTATGAAAAAGACATGATACTTATATAAAACATTACCTTTACCAACCTATGTTACTAATAAAGCGACGAGTTCATAAGATTGTCTTTCAGATCTCTTGCCATCTATCACTGCTTATGATGCACGCCTTTCTCATATTCTGCTTCTAAAACTTTATCCCTTCTTCTTTCAATATCAATAATATCATTATTTAAGCACCGAATGTCTTTATTGATACCATTTTGTTTGTCGTATAAAGCACGCATCGTACGACGGTGTCCAAACTGAAACATCTCACTATTTTGTTCAAGGTGGCTTAATATACGACTGTCACAATAACGTTCTAGTAAATGATGATTAAATTGATTCGTGGTTTCTCTTAATCCATCATACTCATTTAATAAATCATTAACTTTTCTCTTCTCAAACAAATAAGATTCCTCTTGCTCTTTTTTCTTTTCAATCAAATGATTCAAGTCATCAACTTTACACATCGGCAAACGCCCCTTTTAATTTAGAATTATTACCTACGAACTACTTCATAGTTATGGGAGTGGGACAGAAATCTATTTGATTTCGTCGTCCCACCCCCACAAGGCTGGCTAGGGTTGAAAGGAGCTCTAAGCGAAAATTCAATCCAGACAGCTACTGTGCTTTTTAAAAGTTACCTTCTCTTTAGATGTGGGACAGAAATCTATTTGATTTCGTCGTCCCACCCCCACAAGGCTGGCTAGGGTTGAAAGGAGCTGCTAAGCGAAAATTCAATCCAGACAGCTACTGTGCTTTTTAAAGTCACCTTCTCATTTGATGTGGGACAGAAATCTATTTGATTTCGTCGTCCCACCCCCACAAGGCTGGCTAGGGTTGAAAGGAGCTGCTAAGCGAAAATTCAATCCAGACAGCTACTGTGCTTTTTAAAGTCACCTTCTCATTTGATGTGGGACAGAAATCTATTTGATTTCGTCGTCCCACCCCCACAAGGCTGGCTAGGGTTGAAATGAGCTGCTAAGCGAAAATTCAATCCAGACAGCTACTGTGCTTTTTAAAGTCACCTTCTCATTTGATGTGGGGCTAACTATTATATAAATCATCCATATTTTACATACTATATTTTAACTTACGTAAAATCAATAACATTTTTATAATGGCATCTTAACCTTTTATACTGACAAAATGTTCCACTTTAAATCAAAACTATCAGTTAACCGCTTAGGTAATTAAATATCACAAATAAAAACACCTTTAAAATTGAATGTTCAATCCAACTTTAAAGGTGTCAAAATAGCATTAATACTTTTTATTGAGTATTTCTTTAACCCGTTCTAAAATATCTTCTGTTCGATGTTCAATATTGGGTGTTTCTTTTATTTTTCTCTTATAGTTATTCATAGCATCAACCTCATCCGATTGATTCATACCCATTTTTATAAACTATAAAACGTTATCCCGTATAATTTTCCGTCCAATAAGGTTGCTTTTTAGCATTAAAATCTACACCTACACCCAACGTGGTGACGTTAGGGTGAAGTATATTTTTACGGTGTCCTGCTGAATTCATTAAACCTTGATGTGCAAAAATGGGGCTTTGTTGACCATATGCGAGATTTTCAGCCGCAGTGCTATAATGGTGGCCATCTTTTTTTATGCGATCAAATGGTGACTCACCTTTCAAATTAGTGTGTTCGAAATACTGTTGCATAGCCATATCTTTGCTGTGTTTACGTGCAGTATTAGCAAGAGACTCTGAATAATTTAACGGTTCCAAACCATTTTGAACACGCGTCGCATTCACTAAATAATAGTCCAATTTTTCATAACTATTCGCTAAGTTTTTTGATGGCGCTGCATATTGTCCGTTCAATCTGTTTTCCATTGTTTTGCTCACTTGTAACAAGGCCGTTAAGTGATTTTTACGATGTATATCGTAAAATGCAGTCGTATAAATATTATCTTTTTCAAACACATCGTACGCTTCATTGTTTTGACGATAAAGGGTATTGCCTTTTTGAATGCCTTCTAAAGGTTTGCCAAGACGATGACGTACCACATCTTTAGGTGTATTATATTTAATCCCTGATTTTGAAGTTATCGTATTTTGGTTACTAAATAACCCATGTACTTTTCCATCAATATAACTCACTAAAACGAAATGATTAAAGTCGTTATGATAGACGTACCACTTAGTACCATATTCATTGTCCAATACGTTAGAATGTGGACCAAGTGCTGCTTCCACTTCTTTTTGTGACATATTCATTTGAATATTGTAAATCGCAAACTGTTGTTGCTTAGGCGTTTTAAGTGCTGTGTCAAAAGACTTTCCTTCAACCAATTGATCCACTTTTTCAGTTACAGGTTGAGTAATTTTATGCATAAAATCCGTAGGTTGTATAGGAATGACTAAAATTAATACAAAACCAACAATTAGAAAAGATAAAAATGACTTGATATAAAACAACTCCTGGTTTTATTAGTCTCTATCACCATTAAAAATTGAATTTCTTACAATAACGTAATCGACTTTGCGAAGTGCACCAATGTCTTTTCCACCTGCATATGAAATTGAGCTTTGTAAGTCTTCTTGCATCTCTACAAGCGTATCTTTTAGCGAACCTTTATGTTCTACAAACATTTTTTTACCTTCTACATTTTTACGTTCACCTTTTTGATATTCTGAAGCACTTCCAAAATATTCTTTATACTTTTTACCATCTAATTCAACTGTTTCCCCTGGAGATTCATCATGTGCTGCAAACAATGAACCAATCATAACCATCGAAGCCCCAAATCTCACGGATTTCGCTATATCACCATGTGTACGGATACCACCATCCGCAATAATCGGTTTGCGTGCTGCTTTGCTACAATGATTAACTGCAGCGAGTTGCCAACCTCCTGTACCAAAACCCGTTTTGATTTTAGTAATGCATACACGACCAGGCCCAATACCTACTTTAGTAGCATCAGCACCTGCATTTTCAAGTTCACGAACACCCTCAGGCGTCCCTACATTACCAGCGATAACGAAAACGTCTGGCAGATGTTTTTTAATATGTTGAATCATTTCAATGACTTGATCTGAATGACCGTGTGCAATATCAATTGTAATATATTCTGGTGAAAGTCCCGCTTCTTTTAACGATTTAACAAATTCAAACTCTCCGGCTTTCACACCAACCGAAATAGAAGAAAATAAACCTTTGTCTTTCATTTTTTTGACGAAAGGCAGACGTGCTGCTTCATCAAAACGATGCATAATATAGAAGTAATCATTTTCAGCAAACCATTCTGCTAATGACTCATTCATTACCGTTTGCATATTGGCAGGAACGACAGGTAATTTAAAGCGTCTTGGTCCAAATTGAATGGAAGTATCAATTTCTGATCGACTTTTTACAATACTCTTATTTGGTATAAGTTGGACGTCTTCATAATCGAAAATTTTCATTTTTCTTAACCCCTTATAATTGTATTCCAAAAGATAATATACTATCTATTTGCAATATTGTAAATAAAAGGGGATATTACCAACTGGATTTCTTAACGCCAGGAATTTGTCCTTTATGTGCATGTTCTCTGAAAGCAATACGAGACATTTCAAATTTACGCATTACGCCTCTCGGACGCCCTGTCACTTTACATCTACGTGTTAAACGCGTAGGTGAAGCATCTCTAGGTAATTTTTTTAATCCTTCATAATCTCCTTTTGCTTTCAACTCACGTCTAATTTCCGCGTATTTTGCAACCATTGCTTCACGCTTTTGCTCTTTGGCAATTTTTGATTTTTTAGCCATATTTTTCTCTCCTTTTTAAAAATCGTAATAATTACGATTTAAATAATAGCACATCCTTCTAAAATGAAGCAAGTCAGTTTTTCTAAGTTCTTCTAAAATATAGAAAATAAAAGTTGGCAAACATTTATAAACGTGGTAAAATAACAAATCGTAATAGTTTCAATTTAAAAGGAGGTCGACCCAATGCGCGTTAATGTTACATTAGCATGTACTGAATGTGGTGACCGTAACTACATCACTACGAAAAACAAACGTACGAATCCTGAGCGTATCGAAATGATGAAGTATTGCCCAAGATTAAATAAACATACGTTACACAGAGAAACAAAATAATCATTGATTAAAGCAGTTACGAAACACCCACTCATCAAAATACGACGTAAACTACAACTCGAACATTTCGAGTTGTAGTTTTTATATTTAAAGGGAGCGAAACAGAAATCTTAAAGTTTCTGTCCCGCTCCTTTAAAAATAGCTATTTTAATACTATTGAATACCTTCTAAAATGTGATCAAGTTGATCTAACATACCTAGCGCTTCTGCAACACCTCTACCATAAGCTGGGTCAGCTTGATAACAATGGCGAATGTGACGATGCTTCACTTCGTCTGTTGTACCTTCCATTTCGTTCGCAGTGTTAGTAAATAAACGCTGTTGTTGTTCGGGTGATTGTAAGCGGAATAATTTACCAGGTTGTTCGAAATAGTTGTCATCATCTTCTCTAAAATTATGCTCATAAGCATCACCATGCAATTCTAAAGGTGGTCGTTTGTATTCTGGTTGACTTTCGTGTGCGCCATAACTATTTGGATAATAATGTGTTTGACTACCTTGGTTGCCGTCTAAAATTCTCATTTGTCCATCTCTACTAAAAGGACAAAGGTTTTCAACACCTACGCCTTTAGGTTGGTTCACTGGAATTTGCCAATGGTTAACCCCTAAACGGTAACGTTGTGCATCTCCATATGAAAATAGACGCCCTTGTAACATTTTATCTGGAGAGAAATCCAAGCCAGGAATAATATTTGTAGGTGCAAACGCAGCTTGCTCAACATCTTGGAAGTAGTTGTCTGGATTACGGTTAAGCTCAAACTCTCCTACTTCAATTAAAGGATACTCATCTTTATACCATACTTTTGTTAAATCAAATGGGTTATCTTTATGATGTTTAGCTTGCTCTTCCGTCATCACTTGAATGTACATTTTCCATTTCGGAAAGTCTCCATTTTCAATCGCATTGTATAAATCACGTTGTGATGACTCTCGGTCTTCTCCTACAATTTTTGCTGCTTCATCTGGTTGAATGTTCTCAATACCTTGTTGCGTACGGAAATGGAATTTTACCCAAACACGTTCATTATTGGCATTAATCATGCCATAAGTATGCGAACCAAAACCATGCATATGACGGAAACCTTTTGGAATACCACGGTCAGTCATTAAAATTGTTACTTGATGAAGTGCTTCTGGTAACGATGTCCAGAAATCCCAGTTGTTTTGCGCACTTCTCATGTTTGTACGTGGGTCACGTTTAACCGCTCGATTTAAACTGACAAATAGCTTTGGGTCTCTAAAGAAAAACACTGGTGTGTTATTCCCTACTAAATCCCAGTTCCCTTCTTCTGTATAAAATTTCAAGGCAAAACCACGAATATCACGCTCAGCGTCAGCGGCGCCACGCTCACCGGCAACCGTTGAAAAACGTGCAAACATTTCCGTTTTTTTACCAATTTCAGAAAAAATCTTCGCCGAAGTGAACTGTGTAATGTCATTCGTAACTGTAAACGTACCAAAAGCCCCTGATCCTTTGGCATGCATACGTCTTTCCGGAATCACTTCACGGTCGAAATGTGACATTTGCTCTAAGAAATAAGGATCTTGCATTAATAAAGGGCCACGAGGTCCAGCAGTTGCAGTGTTCTCACGATCTCCAATTGGGTGGCCAAATAAGCCTGTTAATTTTGATGGTTGTTTACGATACATAATTTAAAACCCTCTTTCTTGTTTAAAATAATTCTAATGTAGCTCTTAATTTGAATTATACTGAAAGATTTGAAAAAAGGGAACTCTTACGCTTTCTAAAAGTGTTTTTTTTTAATTTAGGGCTTTAAAGTTATAAAATTCTATTGAAACGCCTTAGATTTGCAAGTACAATATATAGAACAATTGTATAGGGAGAAGATGTGTATGGAAGAAAAGAATTTAAATAGAGGTCTCCAATTGCGGCATATTACAATGTTTGCTATTGGAGGCGCAATTGGCACAGGTCTATTTGTAGCTACTGGTGGCGTTATCGCACAAGCTGGTCCAGGGGGCGCAATTCTAGCTTATTTGATTATCGGAACAATGCTTTATTTTCTCATGTCCTCTGTAGGTGAAATGGCAACATTTTATCCAGTTTCCGGATCGTTTAGCAGTTATGCGACGCGCTTCGTTGATTCATCACTTGGATTTACGATGGGTTGGTTGTATTGGCTCATTTGGGCGCTTGTAACAAGTGTAGATATTATTATAGCAACAAATGTTTTAAGTTATTGGGATACATTTAGCTTCTTCTCACCTATGGTTTGGAGCGTCATATTTTTAAGCATTTTACTGCTACTTAATGTTTTTTCTGTTAAAGCGTTTGGTGAAGCAGAATTTTGGTTATCACTTATTAAAGTTGTCACAATTATTGTGTTCATTATTTTAGGTCTCTTAGTGATTTGGGGCATATTAGGCGATAGAACGTATGGCTTACAAAACTTTACTGTTGGTGAAGCACCATTTGTTGGTGGTATATCTGGGTTTTTGAGTGTGTTATTAATTGCAGGTTTCTCTGTTGGAGGTACGGAAGTAGTAGCTGTAACTGCAGGAGAATCTGATAATCCTAAAAAATCTATGCCACGTGCGATTAAACAAGTTTTTTGGCGTATATTGTTGTTTTACGTATTATCTATCGCTGTCATTTCAGCCATTATCCCTTATACAGATCCGACACTTTTAAATGAAAGCGGCTCTATTACTCAAAGTCCATTTACGATTGTCTTTGATAAAGTAGGGATTGCATTTGCAGCCTCAGTTATTAATGCGGTTATTTTAACATCATTATTATCAGCTTCTAACTCTGGTTTGTTTACTACGAGTAGAATGTTGTTTTCACTTAGTCAGCAAGGCTCGGCACCTAAGATTTTAGGACGTATTAATCATTCTACAAAATTACCGTTAAACGCATTATTATCAACCTTTATTTTAATTACAGCTGTGACGATTTTTGCGAATTTCAAACCTGAAAGTGTAATGGCTTTACTGAATATTATCGGTGCACTAATCACGTTTGTATGGGCTTCGAGTATCATTTCACAAATCCGCATGAGAAAAGCGATTAAAGCTCAAAATAAAGATATCGATCAATTATTACCTTATAAGTCGCCATTGTTCCCTATTGGACCAATCATCGTACTTGCAACAATTGTATTTTTAATAGTAGGAAGCTCATTTGACGCCATAATCACTTTTAACGTTTCCAAGTTGGCACAAAGTTTCTTACCGGTACTGATTTTAATTGCGGTTTATTTCACACATAAGTTCATTCATCGTACAAAAATCATACCGTTAGACCAAATCGATTTATCAGAACATGAAATGTATCAAAAACACAAATCATCCGTTTAAATCATGTAATTCTAAAATACGACACTAATTAAGAGGTGGAGACATTAAAATGTTCTCACCTCTTATTTTAATAAATTTCGTTTAAATATTTGGTACTGCTTTTACACACTTCAACTTTATACGATACCTTTTTATTTGTATTTCATTTTCAGCAATTGAAAAATCATGTATAATTAAGTAAACAAATGGTAAAGGGTGGACGTATATGGTTGGACAAACAAACCTTTTTGATGATGTATTGAAACAGGACGAACGTTTTGTAATTGTTGTTCAAGCTTTCGAGAACAATCGTAATCAATTAACGAAACGAACATTAAGAGAGTACACAAGCCTCACACACGACCAAATGGATAGTCTATACGCGCACTTAAAAGACCTCTATTTAGAGACTACTTTTGAACCGCAGCAAACTGCCTTTTCAATCACTGTTTATACCAATCTGGATTATGCAGCAGATCAAGTTTATGCGCATATTAAGCGTCATCGCGGTAAAAACGAATGGACACATACAGCCAAATAGATTGAATTCATTAAAAAAGAGACTTTAAGACGCACGAATAGCATCTTAAAGTCTCTTTTGTTACATTCTTTTAGAATGTTTATTTAATATACTGTTTTAACGCAAAAGGAATGCCATCTTCATCATGACTTTTAGTAATCATCGTTGCACGTTTTTTTAATAAATCAATCGCATTGCCCATTGCGATAGGTGTCCCGACAACATCAAACATTTCTTTGTCATTTGCGCTATCTCCAAAAGCAATCATACGATTTACGTCTAAATTTAAGCGATCTGCTAAATCTTGAATTGCTTTTCCTTTAGAGACCCCTTTGCTCATAAATTCTAAGAAAAACGGTTTGCTCGTTGTACATGCGATGTCTTCATTAAAATGCCCGTTAAGTACATTTGAAAGTTTAGCAATATGCGCTTCATAATCTACTCCCATCGCTTTAGGGACTGGCTCTTGTATATATGCTTTTAAATCGTCTACTTTTTTCATTTGTAAACCTGTAATTTCGGATTCTATTGACATATATTCATGTTCACCTTCGTAAATAATATATCCTTCTTTATATGTCAAAGCGAATAAGCCATGTTGACGACAATAATCAATAATTTCATCAAAAGCTTCTTTTTGAATCAACTCACTTGCTACGACCTTATTCGTGCTCAAATCAATCGTTTTCGCACCATTATACGACATAATGTAACTATTGAATTGATCCATTTTTAACGATTGCGCAACTGGAACCATTCCTTCTATAGGTCTTCCTGATGCCAAAGCGATCTGATACCCCGCTTCTTGAATGTCGATTAAATATTGTTGTGTAGCTTCTGAAACGACATTTTCAGAAGTCATGAGTGTATCATCCATATCCATGATAATTAAGTCTGGTTTCATAATTAGGCTCCCTTTAAAAATATTTGTTAAACCCCGTCTATTTATCTTAGTAAGTATACTTCTAATTTAATCATTTGTCTTCACTATTTATCATTATACGAGAGAAGTAATTCTAAGCCGTAAACATCAAGCGCAACAGCTAACATTTTATGCAAATGCTATAATTCAAGTTGTTCTAAGAGATTTAAAATGCGCTTTTCCAATCGAATTTTTTCATCCTCTTTTAAAAAGGAAAAAAATAAGGCTTCTTTGTTAATTTCTATAATTTTTTCAATTGTAATCATATTATGTGTTAATAAACTTCTATATTCTTGAATCAAATTCGTGTTTGTGACTGTTCTATTATCTGTATTTATGATATAGGGAATATTCAATTCATTAAGTTTATTTAAATTTATTTCGTGTAACTGTTTTATAGCTTTGGTCTGTATATTACTTGTTGGGCAAATTTCTAATAGAACATTTTCCTCAGAAAAAAGCAGTAATTTTTCATCATCATTAAATAGAGCTACACCATGACCAATTCGTTTCGCTCCCATTTTAACCGAATCAAAAACATTTTTGATGCAACCACATTCACCAGCATGAAGCGTAATGTTAAGTTTGTTGTTTCTAGCATATTCTAATGCTTTCTCATGATTGTATATTGAATTCTCATCTTCACCACCAGCTAAATCAACGCCAACGATATATTTTTGAAGTAAATCATCTTCTATTAGATGCTTAAATATTTCAATATTTACTTCATTAGAATGATGTTTCATACCGCAAACGATAATTCTGACTGTAATATCGTAAGATGCCTCTGCAAGCTCAGCTCCTTTAGAAACTGCGTTTAGTACCATCGGTATGTCCATATTACCTTGTGCATGAAATTGTGGCGCAAATCTAATCTCGATGTATTTAACCCCATCATTTTCTGCTTGATGCGCTACATCTTGAACGCCTTCTATTAAACTGTCTTCTGTTTGCATTACCTTTAATATTTCGTCAAAAGACTTTAAATATTCTACTAAACTTTCACATTCATGATTAACAGAGATTTTATCAAAATTAATATTAATGCCTTGTTTTTGAGATTGACGTAGAATATATTCGCGACTTACAGAACCATCTAAATGACAATGTAATTCAACTTTAGGTATCGCTTTTATTTTCTCTATATCACACATACTGTATTCACCCTTTAATTCATTAACCTAATGTTTGAATTATACAACATAAAAAGCAGATTTCAATCTACTTTCAAAAATCCATTCAAAATATACGCTTAAGGATATTTAATTATCTGTAAAAAAACATTTAGGCTTTATATTTAGACGAATAAAATAAGCCTTTCCCCTAAAAGAGAACGGCTCATTTTATTTCTTCTTATAATATTATTTCTAAAGATTATTTTCCAATTTAATATCGATGAATCACTTTAGATTTCACACCTTGTGTATTGACTGTTATCAATTCAGAATGACAGGTTTCAAGCTTCTCACGTAAAGCGCGAACAAGAGGCCCACTTTGTTCTTTTTTTATCATTGTCAAAATTGTCGGACCAGCGCCTGAAATCACCGTCGCATAGGCGTCAAACTGTTTAGCAATGACTTTGACCGCATTAAAATCAGGAAGTAAATGTTGGCGGTATGGTTCATGCAAACCATCTCGTTCCATCATTTTACCTGCCAATTCATAATTATGTTGAATAAGTGCACTAATCATTGTATTGCTGATTGCACTATACTTCACAGCCTCTTTATGTGTGATTGTTTGAGGAAGTGCACGGCGTGCCGTTTCCGTTTCTAATGGATAAGATGGTATTGTTACGATAAAATCCACGTGGGGCACGTCGATGTGTGCAACATCAGTAATCGACGTTTCCGAGTCATGGTATCCCACTACAAGTCCGCCATAAATCGTTGGTGCCACGTTATCCGGATGACCTTCTATTTCAGTTGCAAGTTGTAACAACTCATATTTAGATAACTCGATATCGCCAAAATAATTTGCGATGTAAAGAGCACCTACTAATGCAGAAGCAGAGGAACCTAAACCACGTGCTAATGGTATATCACTATACATTTTCACTTCTAAAGCTGGCAATTTCACATTGTATCGTTCTGCCACTTGGTGCGCAATTTTATAGATATAATGCGACTCATCTTGAGGTAAGTTGTCTAGACATGGCCCCTCATGAACAAACTTCCAACTTGTGCTATGAATAGGTTGCGCCTCAATAATCAAAAATTTATTCAATGCCATGCCGATAGAATCAAAACCGCAACCCAAATTAGCCGTTGACGCAGGTATTTTTAAAGTTAATTTTTGTTTAATCATTGTAACGCATCCTTAATATACTTAACGATACTCTCTTTATCATTAGGCAGAGCTTGAATCGGGTTTTCTAATAGATTAATCGCCGTATCTGGATCTTTAAGTCCGTTCCCAGTTAAAATTGCTACAACCTTTTGACCTTTTTCAAGTTTTCCTTGACGATGCAATTTAATCAATCCCGCAATAGAAGCATTACTTGCAGGCTCACTAAAGATACCTTCTTTAGACGTCATGAGTTGGTATGCTTCTAATATTTCGTCATCTGTCACTGCATCGATGAGACCTTGAGAAGCATCAATCGCTTCTACTGCTTTACTCCAACTTGCTGGTTTACCTATACGAATCGCTGTCGCAACTGTTTCCGGATTTTTAACGACTTTATTTTGAACAATCGGAGACGCCCCTTCAGCTTGGAAACCAAACATACGCGGTTGTCCTGTCTGTTCGCGTTCATGATATTCTTTAAAGCCTTTCCAATACGCTGTAATATTACCCGCGTTACCCACCGGTATCGCTAAAACATCTGGCGCTTGACCTTCTAACTGTTCCACAATTTCAAACGCCCCTGTTTTTTGTCCTTCAATGCGATATGGATTCACAGAATTGACCAATTCAATATCCCCATCTTGCGCTACTTCTTTAACAATTTCTAAAGCTTCATCAAAGTTCCCTTCAATCGATACAATTTCTGCACCATACATGACCGCTTGCGATAATTTGCCAAGTGCGATTTTACCTTCTGGAATAACAACGATGGATTTAAGACCTGCACGTGCCGCATAAGCTGCAGCAGAAGCTGACGTGTTACCTGTGGACGCACAAATCACAATTTTTCGTCCTTGCTCTTTTGCTTTTGTCACCGCCATTACCATCCCACGATCTTTAAATGAACCTGTCGGGTTAGCACCTTCATATTTGACATACAATTCAATGTCCAACATTTTTGAAATGGTATCACAATAAATTAATGGCGTATGCCCTTCATTTAGTGAAACGTGCGGCGTATTGTCATCTACTGGTAAAAACGAACGATATTCTTGAACTAAACCTTTCCACATTTGCATACACATCAGACTCCTTCTACTGGATAAATTTTCTTAACTTGATAACCTTCTTCTGCTTCAATGTAACGCTCTGGTGTAGCATCTATCCCTCCTATAACTACTGCTACCGTGTTGTCATCTATCGTTTCAACTTTTAGTGTTTTATGGAATGGTAAGTGTCCTTTAATTACAGATTCTACTTGTTTTTTAGAAACAGGTGGCGTGCTTACAACGGCGTAGTAACTTTCTTTTTCTGTAATAACCACCGGTTCATCATGCATCATTTCTTTAGTTTGTTCAGTTTTAAGCTCAAAATGCGGAGGCAACGTATGTAGATCAGACTCAAACTGTAAAGATACATTCAGTAAATCACTCACGACAGCACTACCCGTGGCGAGACTTCCTGCGCCTTTACCATAAAACATTGTTTCACCTACAGCATCCCCTACAACATAAATCGCATTATATTCATTTTCAACAGATGCTAGTTGATGTGTAAGCGGAAGCAACGTTGGTTTTACAGAGGCTTCTACGTGCCCATTTGTATAGCTTCCTTTACCTATCAGTTTGATTTTGAAGCCTAAAGCTTCCGCCGCTTCAATATCTGCTACTGTAACACCTGAAATGCCTTCTGTTTGTACATCGTTTAAAGTGATGACTTGATTGAATGATAAATAGGAAGTAATGACAACTTTACGCGCAGCATCAATACCTTCAACATCATCTGTAGGATCCGCTTCTGCAAAACCTAAGTCTTGTGCTTCTTGAAGTGCTGCTTCATAAGAAGCTCCTTCTGTCGCCATTTTAGTCAATATAAAGTTAGACGTACCATTAAAAATACCCATGAATTTACTAATGTTATTCGCATTCAATCCGTTATTAATCGCATTGACTATTGGTATTCCTCCTGCCACACTCGCTTCATACTTCAATGCCACAGCATTTTCTTGTGCCAAATCTTCAAGTACGCGTAGATGCACCGCAAGTAAATCTTTATTAGCTGTAATAACATGCTTTTTTTGAGTCAATGCTGCTTTTAGCCAATCTACTGTTGGTTCAATACCACCCATGACTTCGATAACGATATCTACTTCATCATCATTCAAAATGTCATTTACATCTTCCGTTAAATGATATTTTTGAATGTTAATCGGGCGGTTTTTACTTTTGTCTCGGACTAAAATATGTTTAATTTGAATATCCTTTTGAATGGTGTCTTTAATTTGTTGATGGTTCTCTTCGATGATTTTTACAACCCCTGAACCTACAGTACCTAATCCTAACAATGCAACATTGAGTTGTTTCATAAAAAATCCCTCCGTATTAATCTCTCAAAAAGTAATTTATAGTGTTGAATTATACGTAAATATGGTTTAGTATAAGTGCATTAACAATGTTTGTAAAGTTCTAAAAATTTAGAAAATACAGTTTTAATGTTAACCTTTAGGTCATTAAAACAAATTGTAATTTAATCATAAAAGAAAGGTTGTCATATGAAATGAAAGTATCAAAATTCGGAGGCAGCTCTGTAGCGACTGCTGATCAAATCAAAAAAGTATTAAACATTGTCAATAGTGATAATGAACGCCGTATTGTAATTGTGTCAGCTCCAGGAAAACGACACGATACAGACACCAAGACGACCGATCTTTTGATTAGATTATATGAGAAAGTCATCAATCAACTGGACTATACACATAAAAAAGAAGAAATTTTAGAACGCTTTAATGACATTATAAAGGGTCTTAATTTAAAAACCAATATTTTAGAAGAAATTGACAGAACATTAGAACAACTTATACAAGAGCTTAAAAATGAGCCTCAACGTTTATTAGACGCACTAAAATCATCTGGCGAAAACTTCAATGCACAAATTATTGCAGCTTATAATACAGAACAAGGTGTTCCAACGGAATATTTATCACCTAAAGATGCGGGCATTATCGTTACGGATGAGCCTGGAAATGCTCAAATACTTGAAGAAAGCTATGAAAAAATTCATGAACTCAATCAACGCAAACACAAAATCATTATTCCTGGTTTTTTTGGATATTCCAAAAAAGGCAACATTGTCACTTTCCCTCGTGGTGGCTCTGATATTACAGGAGCAATTATTGCAAGAGGTATAAAAGCAACACTCTATGAAAATTTTACAGACGTTTCAGGAATTTATCGTGCAAATCCTAATGTTATTCATCAACCTGAAATCATAAGTGAAATTACATATCGTGAAATGCGAGAACTCTCTTATGCAGGTTTTGGCGTTTTCCATGATGAAGCACTACAACCACTTTATCGCTATCGCATACCGGTCGTTATAAAAAATACGAATCGCCCTGAAGACCCAGGGACATATATCGTACACGATCGTGAGTTTAATCGTAAAAAAGTTGTTTCAGGCATCAGCTGTGACAAAGGATTTACGAGCATTAATATTAAAAAGTATTTAATGAACAGACAAGTTGGTTTTACCGTTAAAATTTTAAATATCCTCGCTAATAATCATATCTCTTTTGACCATATGCCATCAGGAATTGATAACATTAGTATCATTATGAGAACAACTCAAATTCGTGGAAAAGAGCAAAAAATTTTAGAAGCCATTCGTCGTGAATGTGATATTGATGAACTCAACATCGAACAAGATCTTGCCATTTTAATGGTTGTTGGTGAAGGGATGAGTGCAACAGTCGGAACAGCAAACAAAATTACGACAGCTTTATCTGATGCCAATATTAACCTTAAAATGATTAACCAAGGTTCATCTGAAATCTCGATGATGTTCGGCATTTCAAATCAAGATGCCGAGCTAGCCGTAAAAGCATGTTACGAAAAGTGTTATTCATAAGACAAAGCATCGATAGAAAAAAGTTTATATACGAAATCGGACTAGTAAAGGCGTTTTGGAACCTACTAGTCCGATTTTAATTTTGATGAAATGCTTATCCAAAAACATCAAAATAAATACGAAAATGTCGTGCTAGAATTTAACCTTTTACGCACGTGCTTCTATTTCACCTCTACTATTTCTCCATCCGTTATTCTAAATGTTTTATCATAAAATTTATCATCTATGTTTTCATCATGTGTAATTTCAATAACTGTTTCGATATTTTTGTGAATCATTTCTCTTATAAAAGTAGCATTTTCGATATCAAGTCCTGCAGAAAATTCATCTAGCAAAACGAATTCTGGATTTCTAATCATAATACGAGCCAGTGCTACTCTCATCTTCTGTCCTCCTGATAAATGTTCTCCATTAACACCGACGTTATAATCCAATCCTTGAGTCTGAACCAGTTCGTTTAACTTACATTGTTCGATAACTTTATTGAGCTTGTCTTCATCAAATGCTTCCCCTAAAGTAATATTGAACAATAAGGAGTCATTAAAAATAAAAGGAGTCTGTTCAAAATAATGAATATGTTGCATCATATCAAAGAAACTAATTTGTTGCGCATCGGCGTTATCGAATAATAGTTGGCCTTGATGTGGTTTTTCCAATAACAATAGCAATTTGAAAAAAGTAGATTTGCCACTCCCTGAAGAACCTTTTAATACGATATGTTCACCCTTATTAATTGTTAAATGAACATCATTAAAGATAACACGATCTCCATATCGATGAGAAACATGAAGAAATTTTACTGGGAGTATATGGTTCACCGTATTCGAACTATTTTTAATTCCATCCTGATCATTAGTTAAAGATGTAATAAAATTATTGTATTTATGAACGATAGTGTTGGAAGATCTTAGTTTATTGTAGTGGTCTATTGCATTAACAGCAGGTATTACAATTCTATCACTGGCTAAATATACTGCCATCAATGCAGCTAAAGAAAGGTTACCTTCAATTACAAAAAGACCACCAATAAATAAAGGTACAAATGCACTTATGCCTGATAATAGATTTGTTAACCAATTGGATTGAAAAAGGGTTTTCTGCATTTCATAGTTACTATCTTCTACTCGATTTAAACCATTAGTCAAACTTGATTGAAAAAAAGGCTGTTTGCTGAACACTCTTATTGTTGTAAGCGCGCTAAAATATTCATTGAGGCGATTAACAAATTGAGAGGACGTATGAGACCATTGGTCTGTAGTAAGTTTTATTTTGTTTTTATATATTTTAGGTGTAATTATAGGAATAATTGAAAATGCTATGAATAATAAGCCAAGTTTATAATCTATAACTAGAACATAGGTCGCGGAAACAATAGAAAAAGTTACACAATAAATAAATAAAAATAAAGATTTAATGTAGTTTGTCTCAAGAAATTTGAAATCATTCACGATAAAGCTTAGTAAATCCGCACGCATTGTAGAATTATTACCAGTGAAGTATTTTTGGATGACTTGGCCTTTATATGTATTGTTAAAATCCTTAATAAACTTCTGCTGATATAAATTCCATAAATATAAGGCTGTTCGAATAATACAATAACCAACAATACCGAAGATAAAGTAATTGATTAGAGAAGAAAAACTTTTAATCTCAACGGAATGAATAATACCGGCGACTAAGGTAGGTATTATCAGACCATCCAACGCAGTCAAAAACATAAAGATGTAAATTAAATATAGACTAGGATTTAGTAAATTAATTTTCATTTTAATCACCTATAAAACAAAGTGATAAAAGTTTTCGTCGCTTTTATCACTTCTTTGTCATTAATCAGATTGTATTTTTAATTAGATGGATCTGGCCCATTACATGATGATGCTCCACATGATGTACAACTTGCTTCCAAGTATTCAAAATTTTCTTTTTTAAGTTCAAGTCGTTGTAAATTTAAAAGTCTTAATATATATAATACCTCCCACACTTTATATTTCACTACAAATTTATTATAGCATATATTCTGTTTAATAGACAGAAAATTCAAACAAACTTTACCTATATCGTTCATACGTGTTTTAAATCCTACAACAACACTGAATTCAAAGATTTTCTAGCTCATTATTTTCAAACAAAAAATTATGAAGTGTTTTGTCAAAAAAATTACATATTTTATTAAATTTCATTATTGTAATAATCATTTGATGGCATTATAATATAAATTAAATTTAGGATAAAAGGAGAAAGCAATGAAGACTAAACACAAAAAATTATTGATTACACCTATACTTGCATTTTGCACTTTTACATTCCCTTTTCACACAAGTCATGCTGAAGAGAAATTGAGTGAGCACCCACAAGAATGGATGAGTAAAGTTGATAGTAGTAAACACCTATCGCAACTTAACATCCCCGGTACACACGACAGTGGTAGTTTTACTTTAGAAGACCCTGTTAAGGCAGTATGGGGCAAAACACAACATTTAGATTATACGAATCAAATGAATCAAGGCGTTCGCTTCTTTGATATTCGCGGACGTGCCACAAGTAACCAATCGATTGGTATTCATCACGATTTAATTTATTTACACCATCAAATGGGTAAATTTTTAAATGACGCGCATCAATTTTTACAAGAACACCCAAATGAAACCATCATTATGTCGATTAAAAAAGATTATGGAAATGCACCTGATGCTACAAATCCATTCGAACAAATATTTAGAGAAAATTATTTTGACAGTGCACAATTCGGTGATTATTTTTACAAAGGAGACAAAGCGAATCCTACACTAGCGGATACAAAAGGTAAAATTGTTGTATTTAACAGAATGGGCAATACATCTACAAGTGCAGGCTATGGTACACAAGCTGGTGGCATTCAGTGGCCAGATAATAAAACTTTTGATACGACCATCCAACCAGGTAATTTAAATCTCCACGTTCAAGATGAATATAAAGATTACTATGATGCTAAGAAAACAGCAGTTATAAATTTGATAAACAAAGCTAAAGAAGATACTTCTGAACAATCCATCTATATTAACTTCTTAAGTGTTTCTTCAGGAGGCACAGCATTCAATAGTCCATATGCTTATGCTTCTTATATGAATCCTGATATTGCAAAATATATTAAAGAACAACAACCGAGTCGCGTAGGTTGGATTATTACTGACTTTAGCGGATACAAATGGTCTGGTTACGATGATATTAATGAGCAAGTCATCGATAGCAACAAATAAATCGACACTTTATAAAAGCTATAGTGTTCAACAAAAAGAGCCTAAACAATGTCCTATTGTTTAAGCTCTTTTTACATCTGCCAATTAACCCCCCTGAACATATCGCCGTTTGATTTTTATAAAAAAGCGCAACGTTCTCCTTTTACTTTGAGTTACGAAACTAACTTTAAAAGTGAAACGCTACGCTTATATATATATCAACATATGTCTATACTACTTGAGTTGAAAATCACAGTTTTTTATTTACTTTGAACTTCTTTCTTGGATGACTTTTCTCAGGCGTTCTTCTCCGACTACCGTTTTTAACGTTACAAACTGAAAATAACTCATTCGATCGATAAGGTGTCTAAAATGTCTAATTTGTTTTTCATTGATTGCCTCGTATAAATGAAACATTAAGATGATTTCAGGCTTAATGAAATCCACTTTCCATTTTAAGGAATGATAATAAATATGCTTTTCAGGAATACGAATTTGATCATCTAAACGAAAAATCCACTGATCTTCGTCAACATCATAAATTCTAATTTTTAAGACACAATCCTCGTTATTTTTAACAGCTATAAAATAAATTTGCTTAATTTCAATGTCTTTTTCAGGAATACGCTTTCCATTTTCATCTATTCCTTCAATTTTGTATGTCTCAGGAATGGCATCAAGAACAGTTAGTAAATGTTGACGTTTTACACTTCTAGCAATTTTTTTAGAAATTTCAAGCTGATCATTCAAAAACAATTCAGTGGCTACATCTCCGTAAAATTTAAAATATTCCGGAACGCGCGCCATCAAGATATCCATTAATGCTCTTGTCGTATGTTGAGGTGTATTGCTCATCTTCATGCCCTCCTTTCTGGAAACCGCTTACATCACATAGGTCATTATATTAAAAATATGCATAATAAGCAATGTATTATGATTTGTTAACTTGGATTTTCACCAATAATTATATTTTGAAATAACGCTAACTCTGGGTTTATATATGTCATTCTCAAGAGTTAACTTAAATATTATAACGTATACGTAACGACAAGGTGAACTCAAGCGCCTTTTCAATTCTATATACGTCTATATATTTAGTCATCAATATATTCAAAAAATAGAAATTTAGGAAATTACAAATGTAGCGTTTAAAGTATTACTCAAGGAAACATTCAAAAGTAAAATTCGAAGCACTATTTCATTCAAATTGCATCCTTTTTTATCTTACCTTATCCTTGTCAATAATATTATAAATTAGTACAGTTAAAATGATGATTGATTCTTTTAAGCTATATTATAATTTTTTTCGATTTTTTTGCTTCTTTCCAAGAGTATTCCATTGAAAAGTATAAAATTTTTAATATAATATAGTATAGGTTCTCAAAAAAGATTAGAAAAGGAGTGAAATAATGAATAAACAATATGGTTTAGATATTAATAAGATTTTTTTCTATGAATCACACCGAAAAAAAATAATAAGCGAACTAAAAAAACGACATAACTTAAAATTAAACGACATTTTGTTCTTACATCACTTGAAATCTACAGATAGCCGTCGTATTTCGTTACATAAAGTCAAACAATCAATTGACTTTAGCCTTATGGAAATACATAAATCACTCACAGCATTAACTGAAAACGGTATCATTGGTAAAGAACGCTCTACTGAGGACGAACGCAAAGTATTCATCACAATCAATGATGCTCAAGAAAAGAAAATGACAGAAGTGCTCGATAACTTCGAAATTTTAATTAAAGATACGACTCAATCTTAAAAATGTAATTTATAATTTAATATCAGCTCCAGAGTAAGACTATCCCAATAGTGTTTTGTGATGATTGTCTTGCTCTTTTTTTATCTCCTATATTCTACAAATTAAAAATACTCTCTCCACCTTATCATTTAATACTGAAAATTGTTGTTAATTTTTAATAAATATTTTTTAAATTATCTAAATCTAGGGTATGATAACTTATAACATTAGCTATATCATGTTAACTTAAAACCTCATTATTATCAAAAGTTAAAAGGAGGCGATACAGTCTATGCAATTTATTTATATACTTTGTGCTATCCTCATCATTACCTTAATCGCGATAGCACTATATCACGTCCAATTAAGAAGACAGCTAGACTATACACGTTATGCCAATAAACGTTTAGAAATGAAGTTGCGCTACGAAAAACAAAAATCTAAAATGAACGAAATCCCTACTGTTAAGTCGATACGCCCGCCTCATAACGAAGCTCGACGTGTCAAACAGTCAATAATCCAAACGATTAATTGTTTAAAAGATGCCCGATTTATCACAAATTATAAAATTTTATCAGTGAATCAAATCGCTAAAAAAAATAAATATTACTCTATGTTAGCACCTATAGATTTTGTAGTTATCACTAATATAGGACTTATTTTAATTAAATCACTTCATTTTGATACTAAAACTTTTGTGCATTACACTGGAAAATTAGAGGATTCTAAGTCATTCTCAGAACGCTTTGCACATCAAATCAGCGCAAACTATCATCAACAATTCCATGAATCCCCTAATGTTCCTTACACTTTTAGCGAAGTTATTGAAACAGATAAGGTGACTTATCAATTTTACAAATACGATCCTTTAATGATTGTTGAAAAAGTGCAACAACGTCTCTCACAACAAATTGAAATGCAGCTTAAAACTCCAATTACAATTGAGTCTGCTATTTTTAATATGAGTTCAGAAATACAGCGTAGCAAACAACTCAATCATACAAATGTTGCTTTCATTGAAAATGAACATGAATTAACAACATTTATAAAGCAATTTTCAAGAACATCTCATTCACTTTTAGATGAGGCAACAATGAATCAATTAGTAGTCTTATTTACACAAAAGCACTAACCCATTTAACAACATGGGTTAGTGCTTTTATCTATCTTTGCCAAATATTCTTTTGTTGTTTTTGAGCTTCTTTTTGTGCTTGTTCTATACGAATTTGATATTTATCGTTTGGACGATAAAATTTTGCTCGTGCAAGCCCTTCTTTAACAATTTTTTCATTATACAATTCATCGCCTAGCCAAACATAGGCCAATGTTCGTCCATATCGATCCTTTTCTTCTCTATCATACTCTAATCGAACTTTTTGATTCGTTAAATGGCGTTTAGTAAAATTGGAAGCTTCTTTCCCGTAAGGTTGCACCGGTGTATTCGGCTTTACAGTTTCAGGTGTATCCACCCCAATTAGCCTTACTCTCATGTTCTGTCCTTGTTTATCAACGATAATGGTATCTCCATCAATCACTCTTAAGACTTTGTATGTCTGTGCATCAGTATTGCCAAAACCTGAGGATTTAAATGGACCGCTTCCCGTCATAAATTGTATAGATAAGACGATAATTGCGACAACCGCAACCATCAATCCTGCAGTCACTTTTTTCATATGTCCACCCTTTTCTTATAGTCTTATTCATCATAAAGAATTTAATGATTCCGGTCAATATTCCAAAAATCATTTTTCACACCGAAACATGTTCAATTTATAAGGCAAAATGATATAATCAATTCATATAGGAGTGAAATGATATGAATATGTTGCGTGAAAATAGTCTTTCTATAATAATTATTATTTTTGCGATTGCGCTAGGATTCTTTTTGCAACACTTTTTTAATTTACCTTTAATCGCCGGTGCATTTATCGGTGTATTATTAGGTGTATTAGGTGGTTTCATTATCCAATTAATAAAAGGGAAACAACAGTCCCATCCTCGTGACGCTAACAAAAAAAATAAATGATTTAGAGAATATCTACGCATATTAGCGGTGAAAAAAGCTTAAGATTCAAACTTTCTTCACCGCTAATTTTATATAAAATGTATAAACATCATAAACCGTATGACCGCATGGTTTCATTTCTATAGTTAATACGTTATTAGTTTATTTTATTCCGGATTTCTTTAGGGATATCATTTTCTTGAACCTTTTTCGTCTCTACAATAACACCTTTATTGTCTGTATAAACCACTTTAACGAAATCTCCACTTTTAAATTCCTTGTTGTTATCTGTATTTCCAAAATCATGTTGATCATCTTCTGAATATATAGTTGTTAATTTGCGTTTTTCATCTACTTTACCGTAATAAACTTCCTCCGCATTTAAATTAGTTGCTGAACCTATTAAATACACAATTCCAATCAATGCAATAACGCTAAAACCGCCGATAATAAATTTCAATTTACCCATCTTCATCTCTCCTTTCTATGAAACTTAATCATATAATATATTTTATCAATTTTAATCAGTCAGAAGTTATGAATGAAACTACAACTCTAATCCTATTGTATTATTTAATTTAATATGAGAAAATTTCTATTTTTACCATTGTACATAGACTTGACATATCGCATTGAATACTCACAGAAGAAAACTATTAATATAAGCAGTTTATACGCACATTAGAGTTTGAAAGGATATAACTTGTTCTTCACTAAAAAAAGAGACCAAATAAAATAAATTTAGTTGGTCTCCTTTAGTAAATATATTATTGTTTACGTATCTTTTACTGCGCTAATTTTTCTTTTAATTTTTCAGCGAATGCGTTATCGAATAACTTACCTATTAAAATATTCCCTTTACCTTCTATCATTGATTTTCCAATGTGAATTCCAATTATTTCATTATTGTCATCAAAAATAGGTGATCCTGAATTACCTACTTCAGTATAACCAAAATATTTTAAAGCGCCCTGTGTGGAATGCACTTCAATTCTTTGTTTATACATTGTATGCTGCACTGTATTATAAGGAAAACCTACCAAATGAAGAACTTGATTTTGACCAACTGCATCACCATTCCCGAAGGTAAGAGGTTTTACAACATCACCAACTTCTTTACCTTCTTTATTTGGTTTTAATGTAACTATAGCTAAATCTGTACCTTGGCCAAAAGGAGCTTCCTCAATAGATTTTGCTTCAAATTCTCCAAATGGATTTTTTACATTTCCTTGATCATCTTTTGTTTGTCCTGGTCTGAAAATAATTTTAGATGGATCATTTTCAGCTTGTCTAGCAATATGATAATTAGTAATTATTTTATTTTTGCCAACTACTGAAGCAGTTGCAAGCGTTTTACCTTTAACAAAAATAGAACCCACAGACTGATAAGGTGATTGTGTAGTATCTTGAACTTTACTAAAATATCCCTCAGGAAGAAGTAATGAGTTGTTTTTATAATATTTATTCCATTTTTCTTGATGTTCTTCTTTAGAAAGTTCACTAGCAAAAACATTCTGTTTAATTGGTGTATCAAAAGCTTGTAAAGACATAGGGGCTACAGTAGCAAGAGTTAAAATCATGACACTTTTTTAAGTATATTAGAGTTCATATTATTTTCTCCTCATATCATATTTTTTAATATATACTATCCCTATTCATTTCGAAACTTACCCTTTAAAAATTATTATGCCATTCAATAAACGTTTAATAGCTTTAAAATGAATTCATGTTTAAAACATATATTCATATTATACTCATTTACATTGTAATACCATTAAATAAAGATTAATTTAGGTTAATTAATTCTTAAATGATATTTTATTGAAAAACACAACAATATTATAATGAGAAAAAATGAATTTATTATTATCAATATCACAGCTAATAATAAACATAGAAGTTACTATTGTTAATACTTATATGCGTACCTAAAACAACGTGTTAAAGAAATTTACATTTGTCATTAGGATGACAAAATCACATAGATCTGTACCATTTAATTAGTAAAACTTTCAATTATTTCATAAGCTCATTCAATTTTGCGCACTAATGTTTGCAGCTATCCGAACGCCAATGCATTCATTTACGCATGTAAAATCATTTTCCGAAGGCTTAATTGTGCTAACTCTATTTATGCTTAAAGTCTTAATATTTTTCATTATATTTAAATTAGCGTTTAGTGTAGCGACCTATATTGCTAATAAATCACTGAAGAAGCACCAATAATAACTTGAAAAAATAGGACTATCCACTGTGGATAGTCCTCCTAATTGCACTTATGATATTTCATTTGAAATTATAAATTAATTATAACATACTTGCGACATTTTATGTTCAAATAATGCTTAATAAATATCCACACTATATAACGCTGTGTTGAGATGTGTTTTATACTTTCATTCTCTCTCCTTAAATCCCTTTCAAATATACATAGGCTTATTCGCTATAAATCCCAAATAATGATTTTCTATCCTGTTCCTTAAAATCCTAATTTATGCTTAAGTCATATGTTTAGGGTAATATACGTAGTAAGGAGGTGAAATTTGTGTCAAATACATCCGATAAAATACTTGCTTCATTGTGTTATTTTAGCGTGTTTTTTGCACCAATATTACTTCCACTTATCGTTTGGATAGTTGCCAAACCACCTGTATCTAAACATGCTAAAAGATCACTTATGTATCATATTCTCCCATGGGTATTATTTGTACTAGGTACTTTATTAATTAGCTTAAGTCAAGGTGCCTCAACGTTATATTTTATTTTAACTACCGTTATATTCTTGGGTGCTTTATTCTTTGTCATTTATAACCTTTATTGCGGTGTTAAAGTGCTAGTAGCCCATGAATTATAATAGATAGCCCTACTTTGGGGCTATTTTTATTTGTTAATGAACTATTATTACTATTTTCACGAATTCTATTAATGTATTATTATCTAGCAAAGCTAACACCTACAACGAATTGTCTATAAAAGTAAAAATACATATTTTTACTTTTTACTCCTTTTTGTCCCAAATAGCTAAATATTTTAATACTAAGTGCAAATATAATTCATACAAAACCCCTTGTAGCGTAATGCTCCAAGGGGTTCCGCAATTAATATTGCTTCATATATTGGTCAACTTCCCATTCGCTCACTTGCGTACGGTAGTAATCCCATTCGATTGTTTTTGAATTTATAAACTGGTTGTAAATGTGTTCGCCTAATGCTTTTTTTATTGTATCGTTTTCACGCATTGCTTTTAATGCTGTGTATAATGTTGAAGGTAAATCTTCAATACCTACAGCTTCACGCTCTTCACGGTTCATTTCATATATGTTTTGGTTTACTGGTTCAGGTGCTTCTAATTGGTTTTTAATTCCGTCTAAACCAGCTTGTAAAATAGCTGCTAAAGCCATATAAGGGTTTGCTGCTGGGTCAACTGAACGTACTTCTACGCGTGTAGATAAGCCACGTGAAGTTGGAACACGTAGTAATGGTGAACGGTTTTTACCACTCCAAGCGATGTAACTTGGTGCTTCATAACCAGGCACTAGTCGCTTATATGAGTTTACTAATGGGTTACAAACGGCTGTGTAACCACGTGCGTTTTTCATAATCCCTGCGATAAAATGGTAAGCATCCTTTGATAATTGCATTTTGCCATTTTCGTCATAGAAAGCATTTTCTTTGCCTTTAAATAATGATACGTTGAAGTGCATTCCGCTTCCGTTAACACCAAATAATGGTTTCGGCATAAACGTTGCATGCAAGTTGTGTTGACGTGCAATCGTTTTAACGACTAATTTAAATGTTTGAATGTTATCACAAGCTGTTATTGCATCTGCATATTTAAAGTCGATTTCATGTTGGCCTGGTGCCACTTCATGGTGACTTGCTTCAATATCAAAGCCCATATCTTCTAATTCTAATACGATGTCACGGCGACAATTTTCTCCTAAATCTGTTGGCGCTAGGTCGAAATAACCGCCGTGGTCGTTTAATTCCATTGTTGGTTCGCCTTTTTCGTCTAACTTAAACAAGAAAAATTCTGGCTCTGGTCCAAGATTAAAATCAGTAAATCCTAATTCTTCCATGTCTTTAAGCACACGTTTCAAATTGCTACGTGGGTCACCTGTAAATGGTTCACCTTCTGTAGTATAAACATCACAAATTAAACGTGCCACTTTACCTTGACCAGCAGTCCATGGGAATATTACCCAAGTATTTAAGTCTGGTCTTAAGTACATGTCAGATTCTTCAATACGTACGAAACCTTCGATAGATGATCCATCAAACATCATTTCGTTATCGAGTACTTTTTCTAACTGACTTACTGGTACTTCTACGTTTTTGATTGTTCCTAAAATATCAGAAAATTGTAAGCGAATATAGCGTACATTTTCTTCTTCTGCGAAACGTCGGATATCGTCTTTCTTAAAGTTCTGTTTTGGCATTGGATCATGGCCTCCATTATTGTTAGTTTGATTGTTATTTGAAAAAGCGAGATAAGTCTCCACGGTTAAGTGGTATAGATTCTCGTTGTGGTTTTTGTGTTGTATCCACAAGCATTTGTTTTCTTAAATACGCTTCTTCGTTGTTTGAATCATTGTGTTCTTCAAGCATGATTTGCTTAATGCCTTTCATATTAAATCCCTTTTCTAGTAGGTGTTTAATTGTGAGTAGCGTCTCCAAATCATTTAAAGAAAAAAGTCGCTTATTGCCTTCAGTTCTTGAAGGAAATATGAGTTCATGTGTTTCATAATAACGAATTTGTCTTGCAGTTAAATCCGTTAACTTACTGACAACACTCATCGGAAATACAGGCATGTTGCGTCGAATTTTATCGTTGTCCATCTCCTACATCTCCTTGACTATTTTGAACTTATGGTAACAATATCATATAAATTCTGACAATACAAAAATATGTAAGAAAACCTGACATGAAATGATTTTCTTCTTGTCAGGTTACTATTTTAAATTAAGTTTTTCTCTATCAATTGTGCAACTGCACGTGAAACTGCCAACTTCACATGTTCGTAGGTTAAACCACCTTGCACATAAGCTTCATAAGGCGGTCGAATTGGTCCGTCAGCAGATAATTCAATAGACGAACCTTGTACAAACGTACCCGCTGCCATAATCACATCATCTTCGTAACCAGGCATATAACTTGGTTCAGGTGCAAAATGCGCATTTATTGGCGAATTATGTTGGATACTTTGACAAAACTGTATCATTTGTTCTTTTGTATCAAATGATACGGTTTGAATTAAGTCTGTACGTGGCACATCAAATCGTGGTGTCGTTTTCATATTTAGCTTTTCTAACAATAAACTTGTAAACAATGCGCCTTTCAAACTTTGACTCACAACGTGTGGACTCAGGAAAAAACCTTGATACATCTCATGTAACGAACCGAGAGATGCGCCAGCTTCTTTACCTATACCTGGTGCAGTTAAGCGATACCCACAACGGGCAACTAAATCATCTCGTCCAACAATATACCCCCCTATTTTTGCGAGGCCGCCACCAGGGTTTTTAATTAATGATCCTGCGATAATATCTGCCCCTACTTCAATAGGTTCACGTGTTTCTACAAATTCTCCATAACAATTATCTACAAATATAACCACATCTGGATAATGTGCTTTAATTTTTTGAATCGCTTCTTCTATTTCTTTAATGTTGATGGAAGGACGTTGATCGTAGCCTTTGGAACGCTGAATCGCCACCACTTTTGTTTTGGCACTTATCGTATTTAATACTTTTGGGATATCAATCTGCCCTTTTTTGAGCGGAACATCTTGATAACTTACACCGTGTTCTTTTAAGCTTTCAATCCCATTGCCGTTGACGCCAATCACTTCTAATAATGTGTCGTATGGACGCCCTGTGATATACAATAATTCATCACCAAACTTTAATAAACTTTGTAATGCAATGGTAATCGCATGTGTACCAGAAATGATTTGTGGACGTACTAAAGCATCTTCTGCTTTAAATGTATAGGCGTAAACTGCTTCAAGATGGTCCCTACCAAAATCATCGTAACCATAACCTGTAGAACCTTGAAGGTCACTTTCTGTAATTTTAACGTGATGAAAAGCATCGAGAACACGTGCTTGGTTTTCATATGCACGTTGTTCTATTTGTCTAAAATAAGGGCTAAGCTCACGCTCTACCTCTTCAATTAATTGTGTTAAGTTTGTCATGCTTCAGCTTCTTTCTATTTGTTTTCATATCCTTTAATCGTGTACGTTTCATTATTTTCGTCAAAGTCAATGGTTGAAATTAATGTACGTCGTTTTAATTCGTACAATGTTGCTGCTTCATGTGCCTTTAAAGTTTTTTCATAATAGGTCATTTGCTTTTTTAACTGTTCAAAGATTAAATCTCTTACATGCATTCGATCATTTTTATCTTTTGAAGAAACTAATAACGACGGTAAGTCAGTTACTGGTGCGACACCTTGATGTAAATCTTTTTTATTAAACAGTACGATTTGTGGAATATGTTGCATATTTAAATCAGAGATCAATTGATTGACTGTGTCGTATTGATTTTTGTATGATTTGTGACTCACATCTACGACATGAATTAATAAATCAGCTTGTCGCGCTTCTTCTAAAGTCGATTTAAAAGCTTCTATGAGTGTTGTCGGTAATTTTTGAATAAATCCAACTGTATCAGATATGACAAGTTGAAAGCCATCATTAATGGTTAATTGTCTTGTTTTTGGATCGAGCGTCGCAAATAGTTGATCTTGTTCATAAGTTTCGTCTTCTGTTAGCGTATTAAACCATGAAGATTTGCCTGCATTCGTATATCCAACTAATGCCACTTGAAACACACGGTTGTGCATTCTTTTTTGTCGGTAACGCTCACGATGGGATTCAACATCATTTAATTTACGCTTAATTTCATTCATACGTGTACGTATATGACGTCGATCTGTTTCAAGCTTCGTTTCACCAGGTCCTCTTGTACCAATACCGCCTCCTAGACGAGACAAGCTTTTCCCGTGTCCCATAAGTCTAGGTAATAAATAATCCAATTGCGCGTATTCTACTTGGAGCTTCCCTTCTTTACTTTTAGCGCGTAAAGCGAAAATTTCTAAAATAAGCTGAGTTCTATCGATGATTTTGATTCCTAAATGTGCATTTAAATTTTTAGATTGTGCGGTTGTCAGTTCGTCATTGGCTACAACAACATCAATATCGTGAAAAGTGACTGCTTCTTTTAATTCTTCTAATTTCCCTTTTCCTATATAGTACTTGGGATGAATCTCATTCAAATTTTGAGTTAAAGTATCTAAAACATCTAAATGACAAGTATTTGATAATGCTTTTAATTCCATCATAGTACTTGCAAAATCAAATTGAGATTGATGACAATCTACACCAATCAAAAGTGCTTTTTCCCTAACTGCTTCTGTGGAATAACTTTGTTTATATGTCATTATGTACTCACCTCATTTCTGTGACTATACCCTGGTGTATTTTATCACAGTCATGCAATTAAGACTATGGTCTAACATTATGTTATAGTCGTAATGAAGCATATTTTGAAGGGGATTACAAAATATTCAGTAATATTAGCGCCCTTTCGCTAAACTAATCGATGAGGTGAAAAAATGGGATTTTATGATATTGAAGTCGAACAATCTGATGGAACAGTATATCCTTTATCACGTTATAAAGGTAATGTCATTCTCATTGTTAATACAGCAAGTGAATGTGGATTTACACCACAATTCAAAGATTTACAAACACTCTATGAACAATATAAAGATAAAGGTTTTACCATTTTAGGGTTTCCATGTAACCAATTTGGCCGTCAAGAACCCGGTTCAGGAGCTGAAGCCACTCAAAACTGCCAGCTTAATTATGGCGTTACTTTTCCAATGCATCAAAAAATTGATGTCAATGGCGAAAATGCACACCCTTTATTTGTCTATTTAAAAGCGCATCAAAAAGGTATGCTTAGTGACAAAATCAAATGGAATTTCACGAAATTTTTAATCAATCGTGAAGGTGAAGTCGTCCAACGTTTTTCACCACAAAAGCAACCTTTAAATATTGCTGATGCGATAGAAGCATTATTATAATTAAAAAAACATCACAGCTTATTGTATTTTTAACATTAAGCGTGATGTTTTTTATTTTGTCATCAAAAAGGATGATACTACATCACAGTGATGACTTAATCACATTTGCTTGCGACCCATTCGTCGTCACCGTTGTGTAATGATAACAATTCCTTGTTTTAATTTTAGCTCGTACCTTCTAAAAACGTGCTAATTGCATGTTTATAAATTAAATGGTGTCTTCCTTGAGATAGAAAATCAACCACTTGTTGGTCATAATCCGCAATTGTGCCTCTCAATTGAAAGCCATTCGTTAAAAAGACAGTCAATTCTTTCTCCTCATTTTTGAAAGTTTCTAAGTACGTTTCTTGAATATCCTGTTTGTCAAACATGTTCATTTCTCCTTTTGTTTATTTGGGTTAAAATATCATCTAGCATTTCTGGAAGTGACATTCTCTCTCTATCTAACCAATGAACATTAAGTTTGTTTTTAAACCAAGTCAACTGACGCTTAGCATAGTTCCTTGAATGCTGTTTGAGCAATGCTGTTGCTTGGTCAATTTCAATTTCATCATGCACGACTGGTACAAGCTCTTTATAACCAATCGCTTGCATACTTTGACATGATTCATAACCTAATTCAATAAGTTGTTGCACTTCATCCACTAAACCTTGAGACAACATAATGTCCACACGTTTATTTATTCTATGATACAATGTATCGCGCGACATTTCTATCCCTAGTAATAATGTATCATAATTTTCTGTTAATTGGTGACTTTTCTTGCGATTACTTAAAATTTTTTTCGTTTTAAGATAATAGGAGATGGCGCGCTCGACACGCTGACGATTATTTGGATGAATATTCGACATTGACACTGGATCAAACGTACCTAAATATTGATGTAATGCTTCATTTGAATACGTACTTAATATCTTCATCTGTTCTGCGACTTCTTTTTCACGTTCATCAGACACTACTTCACTTTCAAATTCATAATTATAAATCACAGATTGGATATATAATCCTGTTCCGCCCGCTATAATAGGCGTTTTACCTTTTTTAGTAATTTCGTGAATGAGCGGTTTGACACGTTGTTGAAAATCAAAAGCTGTAAACGTTTCATCGGGATTTAGTATATCAATTAAATGGTGCGGTACACCCTGCATTTCTTCTTCTGTTATTTTAGCTGTCCCGATATCCATACCTTTATAAACTTGCATGGAATCTCCGCTAATGATTTCTCCATTTAACTTTTTGGCAAGTTCAACACTTAGCTCTGTTTTACCGCTCGCTGTTGGCCCTACGATGACAATTAAAAAAGGTTTTTGTTCACTCACTTGATTCACTCACTTTTTTCTTTATAATTTGACGACTCATCCAGTCTAACATATGACGCCATACCGTTTCTCTATCTTTTTCAAATAAAATTTCATGCCGCTTTTGTTTATAAAGTTGTACGGTAATATGATGGATGCCGCCTTTTTTTAATGTTTTTCCTAAACGTCGAATTCCTTTGCCATTTTCACCGAAAGGATCTGCTTTTCCAGAGATAAGTAAAATAGGCAAGTTCGGGTTCATTTTTGCAATTTCTTTCATTTGTGCGGATTTCATGATCGTTCTCATCACACTATAAATGAGTTGGTTGGATACTAAAAATCCTGTGTATTGATCCTGAATAAATAAATCGACTTCATGTTCATCTGAACTAATCCAATCACTCAATGTGCGTGTAGGCTTAAAACTTTTATTAAAGCTTCCTATCATCAGTTGGTTCATCCATTTTAAACGCCGTTTTTTACCTGTCACTATTGAGATGATTTTTGTCCCTAGTACGAGAGGGTAACCTTTCCATTTCGAAAATAAAGCAGACCCTGTTAATATCAAGCCATCAACTTCATTAGGGTAAAGTTGTACAAAACGACGTGCGATAATAGAGCCCATCGAGTGTCCTAAAACAATATATGGTAAATCTTTATTGATTGTAGGTTGAAGCGTCGTTTTTATTTCATAAGCGTCTTGTGCAACTTCTTCAATAGAATTAAAATGGCCACGCAATGTATTTATCGCCTTACCATGACCACGATGATTATGACAAATGACATGATAACCTTGTTGATTCAATTGTGTCACCAATCGATTATAACGTTCTAGATGTTCAGCCATACCATGAAAGATATGCACGATACCTACCGCTTCGTTATCCGTACGAGAAACACTAACCTCTAACATCGTATCATCTGATAATGACATTTTCATCGTTTCTTTTTTAGCCATTATACATCCACCTTTCAGTTCAATAACCTTGATTCCACTTTACCACAGGAATCATTTTCAAACACGTGACACGTGTTTGATGCAATACATCGCTCGCGTTACTTTAAACTTAACAACTCAACACCCCTTTTATACGCCGCTCAACCTAAAAAAGAATGGGATAATGAAATCAAAACAATTTCTATCCCATTCCCTAAATGTTATGGCTGTACACTTTATATGCTGGTTATGTATCTATAATAATTAAGTCGCAAACTTCCGATTGCTACTTCGAGTCTCGCTTTCCCAGGCGCCTTACCTCTGCATGAACACGTTTGAATGTAATGATATACGTGTTCAGTACACATGCGAACATAAGTGAGCATGTGTTCCTTATCAACGCAGTCTATGACTGGGAGTGGGACAGAAATCTATTTGATTTCGTTGTCCCAGCCCCTAGTCATAGTTGCGGGGGAGATACTACGAAATCAATGTTATGTGATTTCTGTATCTCTCCCGGATTTTCGGTTTCGGCTCTATGCCTCGGGAGTCTCAACTCGGTACGCAATCTATTTAAGCAATTTCACTATTAAAAGTGGCATTGCTTTTTTCTTTGGTCTTTTATACAGTCTAAAATTAATAAAAATGCGATTTTTGAAGTTATAAAAGTTGCGATAGCCAAATGATATGAAGCTCAGTGATCCCGAAATATTTTTAACACTTTTAAACTCATCCATCGCAAGATGTGATGGAAGTCCCTTAGTTGGCTTCATTGTAATCTCATTGCTTACTTTATGAATCACATGTTTTATAGAAGATGCAGAAACGTTACAATCACTTGCGATATCAGTTTTTGAGCGAACTTGTGTTGCTTTATCTATAATGGCTTTCTGAATATGGTTTGAGATAAAACAGTTATCCTCAACAACATTTGTTTTAGCAGTATAAGCCCGCCAACAAACCATACATTAAAACGTTGTTTTAACAGATTTAATTACACTGCTGTCTCTTGGGATTTTAAAAAAGTAATCCTCGATAAACGTTTTCCATGTTTGTGTATTCGGTTTAGATTCGTATGAAAGGGTACCAAAGATGACGTTGGATTTCTTACCTCTATTTTTGGTTTGGTCACTTAAAATTATAGAGACATTTGCGCTATTTTTGTACAAAAAAGCAGGATGACTTTGTCATCCCACCATAAAAAATGAAGAACCAATGTTATATTCTATCAATTACACATATATTATGCAGTCGCAGATTGATGTTGTCCGTGAATCGCATGTGTAATAGCATCTTCTAACTCTTGTTTATAAACCGCTTTTGTCGTATTATCATAGCCGACTAAATCTGCTAAAACGTCTGTTACGATATCTTTATATTTTTGTACAGATTCAATATCGAAATAAAGCGCACCTGTACGACGAATTAAAAAGTCTGTTGGTTTGATAACTAATTCATTTTGAACACCATATAAAAGCTCCACATAGATTTCAAGCGGTAAACCTGTATTTTGGTGTTGCGCTGCTTGTGTTAAAGCATATAAATCATCAACATTAGAACCGTATTTTCTTGCAAGTTTACGCGCAACCGTCTCATCTAAGTTGTAACCTTTAGCAAGTTTTACTTTTTCATCAACAAACGATTCAAAGTTTTGACTACCACCAACGTCGCCACCTGATATTGGAATATTTTTCGTATTAGCTGGTTTAAATTCGAGCTTGTATTCTTGTTTTAAACGTTTTGCAACGCGATCAACTATTTCAAATGCCATATGGCGATAACCTGTCAGTTTACCTCCTGCAATGGTTAATAGACCTGAATCGCCTTCCCAAATTTCATCTTTACGAGAAATTTCTGAAGGATCTTTGCCTTCTTCTAAAATTAAAGGTCGAATACCAGCCCATGTTGATTCAATATCTTCATCTTTTACATGAACTGTTGGGAACATATAATTAATCGCATCGATAAGATAGTCGCGATCTTCTTGGTTCACTAATGGACTACGCTTATCATTGTTGTAGAAAGTATCTGTTGTCCCAACGTATGTTTTGCCTTCACGTGGAATCGCAAAAATCATACGTCCATCTTTTTCTGTATCAAAATAAACCGCTTGATGTAATGGGAATTTAGATTCATCAAATACGACGTGAACCCCTTTTGTCAATCTAAGTTCTTTATTATTTTTTGAATAATCATGACTACGTACTTCGTCTACCCATGGACCTGTCGCATTAACAACTTTTTTACCGTGAATTTCAAATTTTTCATTTTTAATACGGTCAATTACAGCAACACCATTAACTTTATTACGTTTGTCGTATAAAAATTGATTCACTTTAGCATAGTTAATAATATCTGCACCGAGCTCCGCTGCTTTTTTCATAACTTCTATCGTCATACGCGCATCATCTGTACGATATTCTACGTAATAGCCGCCGCCTTTTAAGCCTTCTTGTTTAACAAGCGGTTCTTTATCCATTGTTTCTTGTTTGTTTAACATACGTTTACGTTCTGATTTTTTAACACCAGCTAATCTGTCATAAACTGCCAGACCAATTGAAGTTGAGAACTTACCGAAAGTGCCTCCCTTATGCATCGGTAATAACATCCATTCTGGTGTTGTAACATGTGGCCCATTTTCATATACAATTTCACGTTCTTTACCTGTTTCTGCAACGACGCCAACTTGAAATTGTTTTAAGTAGCGTAAACCACCATGAACTAATTTTGTTGAACGTGAACTTGTACCTGAAGCAAAGTCTTGCATTTCAACTAAAGCCACTTTCATACCACGTGCTGAAGCATCTAGTGCAACTCCTGCACCAGTAATTCCGCCCCCGACAATGACTAAATCATATTCTCCTTGTTGCATTTTTTCTTTAACTGCGTCACGTTGTAATGTTGATAAACGTCCCATATATACGCCTCCTAAAATGATAAAAAGAGAGACTTCGCCCATATCCCTTAACATAAAGTTTTACGAACAAAATCTCTCTTCATCTCGAGTAATCTATTAACTTATCTACAGTATAGCATACCGCTTATGCTTCGTCTAACTTAAAGACTTTTGTTGCTTCTACTGCTTTTTGCCAACCTTTGTAAAGTTTGTCAGCATCTTTCTCGTCCATTTGTGGTTCAAACGATTTTTCTAATTTCCAATTGTTGCCTACTTCATCTTTGTTTTTCCAGAATCCCGTCGCGATACCCGCGAGATATGCTGCACCTAACGCTGTCGTCTCATTAATTTCTGGACGTTCTACTGAAACATTCAGAAGGTCTGCTTGGAACTGCATTAAGAAATTGTTTTTAACTGCACCACCATCGACGCGTAAACTATTCACTTCAATACCTGAATCTTGAGCCATTGCTTCAATGACATCACGTGTTTGATAACATAACGATTCTAGCGTTGCGCGAATAAAATGTTCTTTTTCTGTACCACGCGTTAAACCAAAGATTGCACCACGTGCTTCAGAATCCCAATATGGTGTTCCTAAACCTACAAATGCAGGTACGACATATACACCGTCAGTCGAGTCTACACGTTTAGCATAATCTTCAGATTGTGGTGCAGAATTAATCATTCTTAAGCCATCACGTAACCACTGTATAGCCGATCCAGAAACAAAAATAGAACCTTCAAGTGCATAATTCACTTTACCGTCTAATCCGTAAGCAATTGTCGTCAGAAGACCATGTTCAGAAGCTACCGCTTCTTCACCAGTATTCATTAACATGAAACCGCCTGTACCATAAGTGTTTTTAACATCACCTTTTTCAAAACATGCTTGCCCAAACAATGCTGCTTGTTGGTCACCCGCAATACCAGCAATCGGTACTTTTTGTCCAAAGAAGTGATAATCAATCGTTTCACCATAAACTTCACTTGATGGTTTAACTTCAGGTAACATCGCTTTAGGAACGTCAAGTAATGCTAATAATTCCTCGTCCCATTTTAATTCATGGATGTTATACATTAATGTACGACTCGCATTTGAATAATCCGTGACATGCGTTTGGCCACCTGATAATTTCCAAACGAGCCAAGAATCGATAGTACCAAATAGCACATCACCTTTTTCAGCCTTTTCACGCGCCCCATCCACATGGTCTAAAATCCATTTTACTTTAGTTCCTGAAAAATACGGGTCAAGTAATAAACCTGTTTTCTTACGGAATTCAGCTTCGTGTCCATCTTTTTTAAGTTGTTCACAAATTGCTTGAGTTTGACGAGATTGCCACACAATCGCATTATAAATAGGGCGGCCTGTATGCTTATCCCAAACTACTGTTGTTTCACGTTGGTTCGTAATTCCAATGCCTGCAATTTCAGATGCTCTCACATTATTTTCGTTGAGCACTGATGCAAGTACAGATAATACAGAGGTCCAAATTTCATTAGCGTCATGTTCAACCCATCCTGATTTTGGAAAATGTTGCTTAAATTCACGTTGTGCAACACCTACAATTTCTGCTTTTTCGTCAAATAAAATTGCTCTAGAACTTGTTGTTCCTTGATCAATTGATAAAATATATTTTCCCATAATATGTTTACCTCCCATAATCACACGTGTCATGCGTTTCAATTGAATCATCTACTCGATTTGTATCAATGGATCTTACTAGGTTTAAATTGCACCGAAATCTTTATGTTTGATTTTTTTGTTTAAAATGCTACCTAATACTAAAGTGCCTACAAGTAAAATGACCGCTACAATTGTCCAAACGTCAAACGCACTTTGGAAAAACAAACGATATAGAACCGCGCCTAAAATACCACCTGTAATTGGTCCTAAAATCGGTACGATCGCATATTGCCAATCACTGTGTCCTTTGCCATGAATAGGTAAAATCGCATGTGCGATACGTGGCCCTAGATCACGCGCCGGGTTAATCGCATAACCTGTTGGCCCACCAAGACTCACACCAATACCAACAATGAGTAAACCAACGATAACAGGATTTAACCCGTCTGTAAATTTGTTTGTCCCAATAAATAACAATGCAGATGTGAGTACAGCTGTACCAATAATTTCTGTAATAAAGTTAGCAGTATAGTTGCGAATTGCTGGTGCAGTCGCAAAAACACCTAATTTGGCTTCTTTGTCTTCAGTAGCACGCCAATGTGGTAAATATGTAAGCCAAGTTAAAATACCGCCGACCATTCCGCCTAAAGTTTGAGCAAGAATAAAGCCAGGTACTTGAGACCAAGGAAAATCACCTGTCACTGCGAAGGCTAATGTTACAGCAGGGTTTAGATGTGCACCTGAGAAATTACCAACTGCGTAAATGCCTAAAGTTACGGCTAAACCCCAACCAATTGCAATAACAATCCAGTCCGCACCTTCACCTTTAGATTTACGTAAAACTACGTTCGCAACAACGCCTCCACCCATTAATAGGAGTATCGCCGTTCCGACAAACTCAGCTAAGTAGATATTCATTATTTTTCCTCCCTATAAAAGACAAAAAGACCCCTAGCGGATCCCGTATTACATTTGTTAATAACACGTGCGAAGAAGTCTCTAGCGTCTCGATTCATCTATTAACTTGTTTTAATATTACAACCGCATGTAAGCGTTGTCAATCAATTTTAGTAGGATAGGATAGAATCGGACACATGTTTGCTTGGAAAAATTGATGACTGACATATCAAAAATGCAATTTTTACAACCTTTATGAAAGGTTCTATATATAAGTTCGTTCCTTCCGAATATATACTTTAATAAAAAAACTCCCAAAACAGCATTCTTTATAGCTATTTTTGAGAGCATTTAAAAAACATTTCTATTAACAAATGAGTATTTTAACGCACTGCGGATTCATCAATGTGAATCTGACACGGGTGTGTTTGAAGGGTGACTTGAACACCATAAGGAAGCGTCGCTTTCGGCTCGTTGTGTCCAAAACAAACATTAGTCATGACGATTAAATCCGTATAATTGAATTCTTCTAATATTTTTTTGAGTGCTTGGTCATAGTCTTCTTTAAACACACCATCTTGTGGTCTACCTACAATAATGCCTCGAACACGCTCAAAGATTCCCATCAATCCCCACGCTCTAAGCGACTCCTCAAATGACCAAGCAGGGATATGCACTTCAGAAGTTTCAATAAACAATATAGCATCACAAAATGAATCAATCTCTGGAAAATAAGGCGTACCACGCAGTTTATCTAATGATTCAAAGCAACCACCTAATAACGGACCAGAAACTTCTCCTTTACCATTCAACAAATGAAAGTCATCGTAAGCTAACTTCTCTCTTTCAAACTGACGTAAGTGTTCATCCCATCTTAGTCCACATTTACGCATGTAAGGCGCGGTCTTAATTTCCCCGAATGCAGTAGGGTTTTGAATGAGGTTAAAGAGTGAAGCCATTGTATAATCATCATTACCACCATTTTCCGCAAAGTCAGTCAATACGGCAGGTCCGTAAAATGTAGTTAAACCCAACGAATTTAAATAAAGGTGTAACGCTGTAATATCAGAATAGCCAATAAATATTTTAGGATTTTGTTTAATTGTTTCTGCCTCTAAAAACGGGATAATTCTAACAGATTCGTTGCCGCCAATTGTACATAAAATGGCTTGAACTGAATCATCTTGAAATGCGGCCATTAAAGATTCCGCACGGGCTTTAGGATGTTCATAATTCCATTGAATAGACTTTAATGCATTAGGCATCACTTTCACGCGATACCCCATTTGTTCAATACGACGCATGCCTTCCTCTGTACGCCAACGTATATTATGCTCACCAGCTAAACCAGAAGATGGCGAAACAATTGCGATCGTATCTCCTTTTTTAAGTTTTTTTGGTTTAATCATATAAGTCCCCCTGTTTAGTTCAACATTTCACACTTACCATAATTGATATTCACTTGTTGTGACGTAGGTCGCACCACTATCTACAGCCTCTTGAATTTCATGCTCAGTATTAATCAAACCACCAGCAATCACTTTAACCCCAGTTTCATTGTAAATTCTTTCAATTACTTTATTCGCAATGCCTGGCAATACTTCTACATAATCAGGTTCAATTCTCTGAATTAAAGCAATACTACGTTCTAACGCTTGACTATCAATGACGAAAACACGAAAAATCGTAATCACGCCTAATGCCTTTGCCTTTTTAATCACCTTAGTTTTTGTAGAAACAATGCCTTTAGGTTTATAAGTTTGAATAATATATTCACAAGCAAATTCATCGTGACTGATACCTTTTATCAAATCAATATGAATAAACGGTTGTAATTGATTGGCTTCAATAAGCTGCATAATACTTTTCAAATGTCCTACATGCGTATCCAATAATACACATGTTTTATAGTCCGTTCGCATCAGCTTTTCTAAACTTTTCATTGAACGTATCGCAGGTAAAATATAAGGATTCACAGCTTCACCTCTTTATTGAATGCGCTTAAATAAGCGTTCTATTTCGTAATTTGTAAAATTAATAATAATAGGACGACCATGTGGACATGTGAAAGGATCTTCCCTTTCTCGAAGTTGATCGATTAAATCTGCCATTTCGTTATTTTTCAAATAATGATTGGCTTTAATCGATTTTTTACAACTCATCATAATGGCGAGTTCTTCCCTAAACTTTGCAATATTAAGACGACGATGTTCTAACACATAATGCACCATGTCTTTAATCATGTCTTCAATATCTTCTTGAGGAAACCAAACTGGATAACTGCTAACGATATAATCGTGCCCGCCGAATGGCTCTAAAAAGAGACCTACACGTTGAAGTTCATCCATATTGTCTTCTATAATCATTTGCTCATCCTTTGTAAAATTAAATGTCAAAGGAATTAATAAATTTTGATTTTCATTATTAACTTCGCCAATTTTATCTCTAAAATACTCATACTTTATACGTTCTTGGGCTGCATGTTGATCAATCAAATACATGCCTTCATCATTTTGAGCCACAATATATGTGCCGTGAACTTGGCCTACTACTTCCATATAAGGTACGCGTGGTTTTGGAGTAACATCATTTATATTAGATTTACCTTGAACCTCTGATTGTTGCAATTCAGTATTAGTCTCTAGATTATCAATAGGCGTGTCCATCTCATTGAGCAATGCTCTTTGTGTTTGTTCATAGTTTTCGAATGGCGTTGTGTCATCTTGACTTTGCTTTCTATGTTGCGTTTCCTCTTGAACATCTCCCGTTGTTCGTTCATGTTGAAACGTAGAATTCGGATGTTCAGGTGACGTTTGTTGCTCATGAATTGTTGTGCTAGATGGTTGTGCATTAGAACGATGCTCTGAATGTGTCTGTTGTTCACGCTGTTCAAACGCCATTTTTTGTTGTTCAAATTTATCAAGTACCTTTTTAGGTTGATATTTTGAACTCAAATCATTTTTAGGAATTAACACTTTATCTTTAAATGCCGCGCGTATTTTTTCAACAATGAGCGTATACAGCTGCTCTTCTTTAGATAAACGTACTTCTAGCTTTGTCGGATGAACATTGACATCTACTAAAATAGGATCCATTTCAATATTAAGATACACGATTGGAAATCTTCCAATTGTTAAAAGCGTATGATAGCCTTCTTGAACAGCTTTATTAAGCACAAAATTCTTAATATAACGTCCGTTAATGAACAAGGAAATATAATGTCGATTACTTCTCGAATGTTCAGGTTTTGCCACAAAACCATGGATGCGATAATCACTCGTTTCACCAGTAATTTCAACAAGGTCTCGTGCCACTTTCATGCCATAAATCTCTGCCATTACCTCATTTGTTCGCCCTGAGCCATTCGTTTGTAATATTGTCTTACCGTCATTTGTTAAAGATATGCGTACTTTCGGATGACTCATTGCCATGCGATTAACGATATCTGTTATTTTGCCAAGCTCTGTATACAAACTTTTAATATATTTTAAGCGTGCGGGCGTGTTGTAAAAAAGTGAAGCCACTTTAATATCGGTACCTCTTCGTGCTTTTGCTGGTCTTTGGTCAACAATTTTACCTTCCTCGGCATAAACTTGGTGTCCTTCAATCCCATCCGTGGATGTTTGTAAAGTTACTTTTGCAACAGACGCAATACTTGCAAGCGCTTCACCTCGAAATCCAAGTGTACGAATGTGGAACAAATCATCATCTTCAACTAATTTACTCGTCGCATGACGATGGAAAACAAGATGTAAATCATCTTCACGAATACCTGAACCATTATCTACCACTCGAATTTCAGCTATACCCGATTCTTGTACTTCAATATTAATTTCTGTGGCACCTGCATCGATACTATTTTCAAGTAACTCTTTGACCACTGAACTTGGTCTTTCAACAACTTCACCCGCCGCAATTTTATTAGCAAGTGAGGTGTGTAAAGTTTTAATATGCCCCATCGTGATCACCTTCTATTTATAATTTGTTTTGAAATTCACTTAATTTCACTAATGCTTCAATCGGGGTCATTTGTGATAGATTTAAACGTTTTATTTCCAACTCAATTTCGCTTTCTGTTGGTTCACTTTCAAACAAATCAAACGTTGCTTGTTCAACGTTAGATGTTTTTTCATGAGTTGAATTTGCATAAGTTGCTGTTGATTCTTGTACTTCGAGATGCTTCGGATTAACGGATTGCTCATTTGATTGTGTTGCTGAATCCGCTTCAAAAGCATCTAATATCACTTGAGCACGTGAAATCACTGCCTCAGGTAATTCCGCAAGTTTTGCCACTTGAATACCATAACTATGTTCTACAGCTCCTGGTTTCACTTTGTGTAAAAAAATTAATTCCCCTTTGTACTCATTAGCGGCTACGTGTACGTTTTTCAAACTTGACAATGCGTTTTCAAGTTCTGTCAATTCATGGTAGTGCGTTGAAAACAACGTTTTTGCTTTAGACGTTTCGGCAACATATTCAATCATCGCTTGAGCAAGAGCTAAACCGTCATAAGTCGATGTTCCTCTACCAATCTCATCAAAAATAATTAGACTATGTGCAGTCGCATGTTTTAAAGCATTTTGTGCCTCTAGCATTTCAACCATAAATGTACTTTTACCAGAGACAAGATCATCGGCCGCCCCAATACGTGTGAAAATTTGATCAAAAATCGGTAACGTCGCGGATTGACATGGTACAAAGGCACCCATTTGCGCCATAATACTAATAATTGCCACTTGACGCATATACGTCGATTTCCCCGACATGTTAGGGCCTGTAATTAAATAAATAAATTCTGATTCATCTAAATAACAATCATTTGGTACATAATCATTGTAATCCATTACACGTTCTACAACAGGGTGGCGAGATTCTTTTAAGTTTAATGTGCGATCTTTACTAAACGTCGGTCTCACATAATTATAGGCTTGCGCAATTTCTGCAAAGCTTTGTAAACAATCCAACTCAGAAATCATTTTAGCCTGATGCTGTAAGCGTTCTGTAAAAGTTTTGACATAACTTCTTAACTCTGTAAATAGTGCATATTCTAATTCAACTGATTTTTCTTGAGCACCTAGAATAATCGCTTCTTTTTCTTTCAACTCATCTGTGATAAAACGTTCTGAATTAGATAATGTTTGCTTACGTTCATAGCCAAATTCACTAGGATTAAATTGAGCTAAATTCGCTCGCGTAATTTCAATATAATAGCCAAATACTTTATTGAAGCTAATTTTCAACGATTTAATACCTGTGCGTTGGCGCTCTTTAGCTTGAAGTTCAGCAAGCCATGTCTTTCCATTGCGTGATGCATCTAAATACTCATCTAATTGCGCATTGTAGCCTTCTTTGAATAAACCGCCTTCTTTTACTGATAAAGGAGGCTCATCTACTAAACTTTCTTGTAGTGTAGCTAGTAAATCATCTAGCGGTTCTAATGCATTAAAATGTGCAATCGCTTCAGAATCAATCGTTTGAAGCAATGTCTTAATATTGGGGATTTGGGCAATGGAATATTTTAACTGAACCAGATCCTTAGCGTTTACATTTCCAAAACTTACACGTCCAACTAATCGTTCAATATCATACACTTCAGTTAAATAACTTCTCAGTGTATCTCTTTCAATAAAATGTGTTAAAAATTGATCCACTGCATCATGACGTTGTTCAATTTCTGATTGTTGAATCAAAGGACGGTCAATCCATTGCTTCAAGCGACGTGCGCCCATCGGCGTTTTCGTTTTGTCCATCAGCCAAAGCAATGTGCCTTTTTTAGATTTTAAACGGATACTTTCCGTTAATTCTAAATTGCGCTTCGCATAAAAATCCATTTTCATATAGTCTATCGCTTGATATGTCGTAGCTTCTTCTATATGCGATAAATCTCGTTTTTGTGTATCAAATATGTAATCGAGTAATATTTGAACGGCTTGTGCCATATTTGCATGCGTGATGGTATTTACGTTGTAAGTGGTATTTGAAATATTTTCACGCACAGTCACTGTCTCGGTAATCATACTAAATTGGCATTTAAGATGATCTGTTAATGGCTGATTTACCACAATCTCATTAGGTTGAATCGTAGAAACCTCATTTATTAATGTACTCTCATCTTCAAAGTGCGTGACTTTCAATTCACCTGTACTCACGTCGCAATAACTTAATGCATAACCATCCTCATGAATAAAACTCACAATATAATTATTTTGAGATTCATCAATGCCACCTTTTTCCATTAATGTACCAGGCGTCACTACACGAACAACTTCACGCTTAACCATGCCTTTTACTTGACGAGGGTCTTCCATTTGTTCACAAATCGCAACTTTAAATCCATTTTGAATCAATGTCTCAATGTAACCGTCTGCAGAATGGTAAGGTACTCCTGCCATAGGTATGGGATTCTCTTTTTTAGCATCGCGCTTCGTCAATGTAATTTCAAGAACGCGTGAAGCTGTCACCGCGTCATCATAAAACAATTCGTAAAAATCTCCTAATCGGAAAAAGAGTAAAGCATCTTGGTGTTGTGATTTAATATTTAAATATTGTTTCATCATTGGCGTGACATTTGTCATCATTTATTCACTTTCCTTCTATTTCTCATCTTATAATGTTTATAGTTTAACAGATTTTATGCCTTGACTCGACTCATAGTCGTCGCATTATTATTTTATTTATGTAAAAAAAAAGAGATGGGCGGTCATTTCCTCCCATCTCTTATTAATTTTATTTTTTAGATTTTTGATTTAAATCCGGTAAACGATTCCGCTTTTTTAACATTAATAACAAGATATAACTGAGCGTTGCTCCAATAAAACTTGAAAGCACAAATGTAGCCATAAGTGGCTTGATTAATACACCGTCTAATCCAAGTACCCAGGCAAGTGGAAGACAAACTAAACTTCCGATAATGCCAGTCCCGATTACTTCACCGATAGATGCGACAAATAAATGTTTATTCACATAATAAAATAAACTTGCCAATAAAACACCAATCATACTTCCTGGGAAGGCAAAAGGTGTCCCTGTGCCTAATAACACTCGTATTAGGGAAGATAAAAAAGCTTGTGCAAGTCCGAACCAAGGGCCGAGAATAACGACACTTAAAACATTCACAAAATGTTGCACTGGTGCAGCTTTAATTGGCCCAATAGGAATGACAATAACGGTGCTTAATATAACATTTACTGCAATAAATAATGCGGTTAAAGTGAGCTTTCTCGTATTCATAGATGTCACTCCTCTTTTTGTTGTCATGCGTCAAAATTTGGATAAACACAATAAGATGTTATAACGCTTCGCTAGTAAATACCTATTATCCGTTTCCCTAACGCACGTACATTCATCGTGTCCTAACGTTCTTGCAATCTTGTTGCTAGCGTTTCAACAATCAGGTGTAACGTTTCGTTTGCTTCTTCTTGTGATTGACGAAACTGCGTCACGATTGGAAAAGCATCAATTTCAGATTGAATACTTGCAATCTTTTCTTCTGAACGTTGATATGCGATTGGTTTATTATAACTTTGAAAATTGACAGAGTGCTTTTGATTTTGTTTTAAATCATCCATATACTGTGCAATTTGCGGATGCCGATGAATTTGAGCTTCTATTTGACGATAATTTCGGATCGCCTCTAAAGCTTGTATGTCATTACTCAATTGTGTTGCATGATGCAAAATCGCTTCTTTAGTAAACATTAAGGTGTCACCAACGCGGGTTCACAAACGCTTACAAATTCACCATTCAATGAAAATTGTTTAGCTTCCACAATTTTAACCTCTACAATTTTACCAATCACTTCTTTAGGCGCACGGAAGTTTACAAGTTTATTTTTTTCAGTATAACCTGCTAAAACTTCATCATCTTTTTTACTTGCACCTTCACACAATACTTTTACCGTTTGACCTTCATATTGTGCCAGTGCACGTGTTGAGTACTCGCCTACCAAACGATTTAATCGCTGAAGACGTTCTTTTTTAACTTCTGTCGGAACATTGTCTTTCATTTTCGCAGCCGGCGTACCGTCACGTTGTGAATACAAGTACGTGTAGGCATGCTCAAAGCCGACTTCCTCATACAATGTCAATGTCTCAACAAATTGCGCTTCTGTTTCATTTGGATAACCCACAATAATATCTGTCGTCAATGCCACATCAGGAATCGCAGCTTTAATACGACGTACTAAATCTAAATAGCTTTCACGTGAATATTTACGTCCCATAATTTTAAGCACATCATTATTTCCTGATTGTACAGGTAAGTGAATATGTGGAACGATATTACCACCTTCCGCAATCACTTCAATCATACGATCCGTAAAGTCCCAAGGATGGCTTGTCGTGAAACGCACGCGTGGAATATCAATTTTTGATATATCTTCCAATAAATCGCCAAGACCATATTCTATGTCGTTTAAATCTTTTCCGTATGAGTTTACATTTTGACCTAACAATGTGATTTCTTGATAGCCTTGACGTGCAAGGTCACGCACTTCATCGATAATATCTTGCGGACGACGGCTACGCTCTTTCCCTCTTGTGAACGGCACGATACAATATGTACAGAATTTATCACAGCCGTACATAATATTTACCCATGCTTTAATATGTCCCGCACGCACTTTAGGTAAGTTTTCAATCACATCTCCTTCTTTAGACCACACTTCAACTACCATCGCTTTTGAAAGGTAAGCTTCTTCTAAAATTTGAGGGAGTCTGTGAATATTATGCGTACCAAAAATCATATCGACATTTTGGTAGGATTTTAAAATTTTATTTACGACAGATTCTTCTTGTGACATACAGCCACATACACCAATTAAACAATCTGGGCGCTCTTGTTTAATATGTTTTAAGTTACCAATTTCACCGAACACTTTATTTTCAGCGTTTTCACGAATGGCACATGTATTTAATAAAATCACATCTGCGACATTTACATCTTCCGTAGGTGTGTACCCCAATGCTGTGAAAATCCCTGCCATCACTTCTGTGTCATGCGCATTCATTTGACAACCGTACGTTTTGATTAAAAATGTTCGGCCTTCCCCCATGCCTCGGTATTTTTCATCTATTTGAAAATCTCTATTGTATGCAACTTCTTCTTTCCCACGTTTTTTAGCCTCTTTTAAACTTGGCGGTTGATAAACATGTTCAAAGTATTTGCTATAATCTTTTTCTTTTTCATTACGGCGCGAAAGTACATCTAACGTGCCTGCTTTTCTTTGTTCTTCATTCACATGCAAAACCCTTTCTGCCCATATATCATTAGTACATTATATTAAAAATCGCGTAAAAGTGCAAAATGAAATTGAACATACACGAAGAACATAGTGGCTCCCTATTAAGGCCGTGTCAATACATGCTTTAGAAATTGAGAAAGTCAATCCGTATATTCCTCAAACACGTTTTTCTACAGTATATTCACGATTTGGCAAAACTTGAGAGGCAGTTTTATATCTCATTCAATATCATTTAATTCTACGTGTTTCTATATCATCTTCGATTGCACAACATATTTTAAGTCGTTTCATCGTATTTTTCAGTCAATGTCGCCATGCTAATCCCTTCGGGAACATGATAAAATTTGACCTGACTAATAATACTTTGTACTTCTAATTCCACCATACGTTCATTCATCTTTTGAATTAAAATTAGTAACTCACTCATATCTCCTTCGATTGTCGTTTCAAGTGGACCAACTCTATATTTTAATCCAGATTGTTCAATAACCGCGATTGCTTCGTCAACGAACGGAATTACATCTTTACCCTCAGGTGTTTTTGGGATGATTTGTATACTCATTAATGTATTAATCATAGCTTTACCCCTTTCATTATTTAAAAATAACACTCATTTTATTGTCCATGACTTAAAATGAGTGCTTATCCATCTATTTATACGAATTGTTGCGTTAATGCTTCAAATTGTGCTTTGTCTAACTCTAAATTTTGATGTGCTAAAGGTTGATCATCTAATGTATCGATTTGAGATTCGTAGGACGGTGTCTCAGTATCTTGATAAACAATTCCTTTAAGTAAAGAATCATATTCCAAGACAGTTTGAATCGCTTGTTGTTTATTAGATGTATCGTATTCTTCGATGTCATCAAGACTTGTTAAATGTTCTTTAAACCAATCATACGTATTAATTTTATTGTAAGTGACACAAGGTGAAAAAACGTTGACGAATGAAAAACCGTCATGCTTAATAGCATCTTCAATCATTTTCGTCAGCCCTTTAATATCGTTCGAAAAGCCCTGTGCAACAAATGTTGCTCCTGATGATAAAGCAAGCTCAAGCGGTGCGACATTTTGTTCGATATTACCTTTTGGTGTTGTTTTAGTCACAAAACCTGGCGCAGAAGAAGGTGACGTTTGTCCTTTAGTAAGTCCGTAAATTTGGTTATCCATAACGATATAGGTCATATTCATATTGCGACGAAGTGCATGAATAGTATGTCCCATACCGATAGCATAACCATCTCCGTCACCACCAGAAGCTATAACCGTTAAGTCTTTATTAGCCATTTTAACGCCTTGGGCTAACGGTAAAGCACGACCATGAATGGAATGGACGCCGTATGAATTCACATAACCAGATAAACGTCCTGAACAACCGATGCCTGTAATGAGTGCAACTTCTTCTGGTTCTAAACCTACATTAGCAGCAGCCTTTTGAATCGCAGCTTGGACAGAGAAGTCCCCACATCCTGGGCACCAATTCGGTTTTACACTATTTCTAAAATCTTTAAAAGTTGCCAATTAAACTCGCTCCTTTAATTGATTCACTATTTCTAAACCTTTTTCTTCAATTTCTTTCGGTAAAAATGGCGTGCCATCATATTTTGTTTGGTTTACTAATTTATTACCTAATTGAACGTTCATTTTAATAATATTCGCAAGTTGCCCTTGATAGTTATGTTCCACAACTACGACTTTTTGCGCTTTATCAACTGCCTTTTGTACTGCTTCAGTTGGGAATGGATGCAATTGACGTAATTGAAGATGTGCGGCTGTATGTCCCGCTTCTTGAATTCGTTTAACTCCTTCTTGAATCGCACCTTTTGTAGAAATAAATCCAAGGTATAAAATATCGATCTCTTCAGAATCTACCTCACCTTCTACCGGCGCGTTAATCAGTAAGTGATCTGTTTTACGCATGCGTTTATCCATTTGATTTTGACGATTGATTGCTGATTCACTTGGTTTCCCTTCGTCATTATGCTCTACGCCAGTTACATGATGTATGCCACCTTTCACACCCGGAATAGGTCTTGGTGAAACGCCGGATTCTGTTAAAGCGTAGCGTTTAAAATACGCTTTATCATCTGCATCACGTTCAATGGCTTCGGTAATAAGATCTCCACGACGTATTTCAACACGTTGATAGTCTAAATGAGGTACCGTTTGTTTTCCTAAAGATAATTGTAAGTCACTAAGTAAAATGACTGGGCACTGATATTCTTCGGCTAAATTAAAGGCCTCTACTGTTAAATAAAAGGCATCTTCTGCGTCTGTCGGTGCAAGAACGATTTTCGGAATATCTCCGTGTGTCCCATAAATCATTTGCATTAAATCCGATTGTTCTTGTTTTGTAGGAAGTCCTGTTGAAGGACCACCACGTTGTGTGTTCACAATAACAAGTGGCGTTTCTGTCATACCAGATAAGCCTATCGCTTCCATCATCAATGATAAACCAGGGCCAGCTGATGCCGTAAACGCACGCACTCCTGCATAATTGGCACCAATTGCCATCGTCGCAGCTGCAATTTCATCTTCCGTTTGAATGACAGTTCCTTTTACTTTTGGTAAATGGTCTATCATATATTCCATAATTTCAGATGCCGGTGTAATAGGATAAGCCGCCATAAAACGTGAGCCTCCAGTAATCGCACCTAAACCTATTGCATCATTTCCAATCATATAAAGATGTGGTGTTCCACTACCTTCTTCAAGTATAAAGTCCCCTTCAATTTGGCTAAGCTGTTCCGACATCATATGGTAACCTTTATTTAATGCATCAATATTTAAATGAACGACTTTTTCACCTTTTTTCTCAAACATATTTTGAATAAGAGATTCAAAAGTTGTCGTTTCTAATTGCATTAATGCTGCTGTTGCACCTATTGCAACCATGTTTTTCATTAAAGGTGTCCCAAGTTCTTTTGCTATTTCTGTAAAAGGCAACACGATAAGTTGTGCTTTACAGTCTTCTGGCTTTTCAGGCTTTGCCTTACTATCAGCTAAAATCACACTGTCTTCACGCATTTCATGATGATTTAAAACGATGGTTTCTTGGTCAAATGCTACTAAAACATCTAAATCATCGCTAATCGCATGTACAGGTGTAGTAGAGACACGAATTTTATTATTAGTATGGCCACCTTTAATTCGGCTAGAAAAGTGACGGTAACCATATAAATAGTAACCTTTGCGGTTCATAGCTGTAGCGAAGATTTCACCTGTCGATTCAATCCCTTCGCCTTGTTGGCCGCCGACTTTCCATGATACTTGTGATTTCATTTGAATGAGCCTCCTACACGTTTAAATTCATTTTATATCATATCAAAATAACCCACGATTTTCTTCTAGAAATCGTGGGTTTTATTAAAATTCATACTAATGGACGATAGTTTAACTGAAAGGGTGATCTTCATTGATTAAAATTCTAGAAATAGCTTTAGCTGTCCCGTCTTGCTTTAAATCTATGACAACACCTGATAAAACACTACGCCCTTCATCTGGTACAACGTGACGTTGTGGCAAACTCGTAAGGAATCGCGTAATCACTTCATCTTTATTGATTCCTAAAATACCGTCATAATAGCCTGTCATACCAACATCTGTAATGTATGCTGTATGGTTTGGTAATATCCGTTCATCTGACGTTTGAATGTGCGTATGTGTCCCAACAACAGCACTAACACGTCCGTCTAAATACCATCCCATAGCATATTTTTCTGAAGTCGTTTCAGCGTGGAAATCTACAAATATATAATCTGTTTCTTTCTTCGCTTCATCGATTAAACGGTCAGCTGTTTTAAACGGATCATCCGTTACCGGCATAAAACTGCGTCCTTGCAAATTCATAATGGCGAGTTTTTTTTCATTAATATTAATAATTCTCATTCCTACACCAGGCGCTTCATTCGGAAAATTAGCTGGCCTTACTAAACGTGTCGCATCGTCTATAAAATCGTATATTTCACGCTGACCATAGGTATGGTTACCCATCGTCATAAAATCTACGCCTTGGCGCAGTAATTGCTTGTATAATTTTTCAGTTAAGCCTTTACCATGTGCAGCATTTTCTGCATTTACAATTGTGACCGTTGGACGATAGTGTTGTTTTAATTTCGGCAACATCTCTTCAATCGCCTGACGTCCAACCTTACCTACAATATCTCCAATAAATAATATTCTCATTCAAATAGTATCCTCTCTAATAAGAAGGTTCGCATGAAAGTTTTAAAAATGAAACAAACACTAATAAGATTTCTCATCTCTATACTTAGAAAGTTAATGCTTCATTATAGGTCATTTTATACTCAACCTATTTTTTCAGAGATAATCATTTTAAAACTTTAGACAAAACTTCATATATACTATTTTATTGTAACGGGTTCAATAGTCATGTCAATATGTTTCATTTTCAATTTATTTACTCGGCTTTAACATAAAGCAGACGTAACGCATTAAGCCCTACGAGCAAAGTTGCGCCCATATCTGAAAAAATCGCAATCCATAACGTGAGCCACCCTGGAATCACTAACAATAATGCAGTAACCTTTAAACCTATCGCAATGAGAATATTCATTTTTATTATGCGCATCGTACGACGACTCAATTGAAAAGTGTACGGAATTTTAGTAATATCATCACTCAAAACAGCAATATCAGCAGTTTCTATAGCTGTATCAGTACTTGCTGCTCCCATTGAAATACCTACTGTAGCATTAGCTAATGCTGGCGCATCGTTCACTCCATCTCCTACCATAGCCACGTGGGAATATTTCTTTTGTAATGTAGCAATTCGTGTCATTTTATTTTCTGGCAATTGTTGTGCTTTAAAATGTGTCACGCCTACTTCGTTAGCGATACTTTTCGCCGTTTGCGGATTATCTCCCGTCAACATTTCTATATGTTTTAAGCCCATTTTCATTAATTGGCGACAACTCCATTTGGATTTTGCTCTTACTCGATCTCTAAGTGCAATTAACAGCACAATACTATCATTTCTTGATACTAAAATGACCGTATTTCCTTGCATTTCTAATTGGCTTACAGTTTCCTGCCAAATTGGTTGCGCTGATAAATTAAAACGTTGTGGTTTACCAATCATATAAGCATTGTTTTGAATCGTAGCAGTCACACCTTCTCCTGTTTGAGACTGAAATGACTTAACCTTACCTTCAAACACAACGGCGTTAGATTGAAGATAAGCAACAATCGCACGTGCGATAGGATGATTAGACATTTTTTCAATAGCCCCTACATGGCTGAGAAGTTCGGCATCCTCTTGACTACTTTGAGCCCATTCCAAATGCGTTACTTCAGGTTCACCTCGTGTCAATGTACCCGTTTTATCAAATGCAACAGCTTGTACACGGCTTAATTGTTCTAAATGTATGCCACCTTTAACGAGTACGCCATGTCTTGCAGCATTACTAATACTTGAAATAATCGCAATAGGCGTTGCAATCACTAGCGCACACGGACAACCAATAACTAAAACAGACAATCCTTGATAAAACCAAGTATAGCTGTCTCCATAACCTAATAACGGTGGTAATACTGCAACACTTAAAGCGATAAGCATAATCATTGGTGTATAGTATCTAGCAAATTTTTCAATTAATGCTTGCGCTGGTGCTTGATTCACTTGTGCTCTTTCTACGAGTTCAATCATTTTTGATAACGTCGTTTCAGACGCTATTTTTGTGACACGTACTTCTAAAACACTATTTTCATTTAAAGTTCCTGCAAATACATCATCACCTATAGTCTTGTCTACAGGCACAGATTCCCCTGTAATCGCTGATTGGTTAATACTTGATGAACCATTGCTGATTACACCGTCCAAAGGGATTTTTTGTCCAGGTTTAATATACAAAATGTCGCCTACTTGCACTTCTTCGACCTTAACTTTTTCAATTTCATTTCCTTTAAATCGATATGCGACATCAGGGGCAATAGCGACCAATGCCTCCATAGATTGTCTCGCTTTATTCATCGTGAAACTTTCAAGCGCTTCACTTAAAGCAAACAAAATAACAACAACGGCTACTTCTCCCCATTCACCAATGATGGCACCCCCAATAACTGCAATCGTCATCAATGTATGCATATCAAATTCTAACTGAAATAAATTTTTAAGTCCCTGTTTTAATAAAGACATCCCACTAATCAATATTGAAGCTGCAAATAAAGTAATCGTAATAAACTGATGCTCTCCAGTAGTAAATCGGGCAATATAACCTAAAATGACAAGTAAAGTTGCAAAGCATATCGCATAATGTTCATCATAAAATGCAATCGCTTTTTCTTTCCAACTTTGAGGATCAGATCGCCCCTCATCAGTGTTAACTGTTGGTTGAACAGCTTTTTTCTTAGGTGCTATCACAGTTAAATTTTCAAAAGCACCCGCTTTTTCTAATTCATCAATCGTTGGATGCCCTGTCACGTATATTTTAGAAGCGCCAAAATTCACTTTCGCTGTTTCAATTGAATCCAATTGATTGAGTTTACGTTCAAATTTACTTGCACAATGTGCACAAGATAATCCTTTAACCTCATATGTTTGTTGTTTCATCTGGGTACACTTCTTTCTTATGTTCAATAGAAACGAGCATAATTTGCCTTATATGTTCATCAAAAATCCGGTAAAAAGCACGCTTACCATCTTTGCGATACGTTACTACACCGTTGTTATATAAGACGCGTAAATGGTGTGATGCATTGGCTATCGTAATATTTAATAATGTCGCAATATCACAAACACATAGTTCTTCATGTACACATAATGCGTAAGTCATCTTCGCACGATTTAAATCTGCAATACTTTTGAACATTTGACTTACCTCTTTAATAGGTACTTGATTAATCGCATCTTGTGCTTCAACAACTCTTGCTTCATCGATGGACCATAATTCACATGTTGGAATATCTTTAACCATCTTTCCCACCTCTTATTCAAGTGTATATTTGAATATAGTATAGCCGATTTATATTATTCATTCAAGTGAATGTTTGAATATAAAATTTTGATTGAATTCATGTGAATCGGGTAAAAACGTATTGGAAGGCTAATGGAGTTTAAACATCCTTTGGAAAACAGAGTAACATTGTCTCCCAAATGGATTGTAATTTAATATTCCAAGCTTTTACTTGAAAATTATAGGAGTTGTAAAATAATTTATGTCAATCTCTATTGATCCAGAAAAATTTGCAGAACTCGTAGTAGGGGCTAATCCATCCAAAAAAGAAAACCCTGAAGAAATTGCGAAAGAAAGTATTGAATTGTATATTTACGCTTATCGTTTAGCAGAAAAATATACTAACATTTCTTCAAGTTGTTATGATACGGCAGGCGCTTTAAAAGAATTACATGAAACCGAATTAAAATTAAGTCATTAGTAATATATTTTATTTACACTTTTTGAGGTGTTTATTGTATGCAAAAAAGCAATGTTACATGAATGTAACATTGCTTTTTTATTATTTAGCATATTCTATTGCTCTCGTCTCACGTACGACCGTCACTTTGATATGACCGGGATATTGTAATTCGTCTTCAATTTGGTTTTTGATGTCTCTTGCTAAACGATGGGCTTTTAAGTCATCGATATCCTCTGGAGAAACCATGACACGAATTTCTCGACCTGCTTGGATAGCGAATGCTTTTTCTACACCCTCGTAATTTTCTGAAATGCGTTCTAAACGTTCCAAACGTTTAATGTAATTTTCAAGCGTTTCTTTTCTTGCTCCTGGGCGTGCAGCAGACAATGCATCCGCAGCTGCAACTAAAATTGAAATGATTGAAGTAGGTTCAACATCTCCATGATGCGAATGGATTGCATTAATCACTGTTTCTGGTTCACCATACTTTTTCGCTAATTCCACACCAATTTCGACATGGCTACCGTCAACTTCGTGATCGATTGCTTTACCCACATCGTGAAGCAAACCTGCACGCTTAGCCAATGTTACATCTTCACCCAATTCGGCAGCTAACATTCCTGATAAATAAGCCACTTCGATTGAATGTTTAAGTACATTTTGGCCATAACTTGTTCGATAATGCATGCGTCCTAAAATTTTAACTAAGTCAGGATGCATATTATGAATATTTAATTCAAATGTAGCTTGCTCACCTGCATCACGTATAATTTCATCCACATCTTTACGTGCTTTTTCAACCATATCTTCAATTCGACCTGGATGAATACGTCCATCGGATACAAGATTATTTAATGCTGTTTTGGCGATTTCTCTTCGCACTGGATCAAAACCTGATAAAATAACTGCTTCAGGCGTATCATCAATAATTAAATCAATTCCTGTTAATGTTTCAAGGGTGCGAATATTGCGGCCTTCACGACCGATAATTCGACCTTTCATTTCATCATTTGGTAAATTGACGACAGAAACCGTTGATTCTGACGTATGATCAGCTGCAAAACGTTGAACTACAGTTGCAAGTAGTTCTTTCGCTTTTTGATTCACTTGTTCTTTTGCTTCATTTTCTTTTTCTTTAACCAATATTGCAATATCTTGTGACAATTCGTTTTCAACACGTGCCAATTGTTCTTGGCGCGCTTCATCTTGAGTGAGACCGGAGATGCGTTGTAATTCTTGTTCGTGCTTCATTATTATGGACTGAACACTACTCTCTTTTGCATCTACGTGTTGTTGTCTTTCTTCAAGTTTAGACTCTTTTTGCTCTAAAATCTCATCTTTTTTATCTAAAAGATCAGACTTACGCTCCAAGTTCTCTTCTTTTTGAAGAAGTCGGGATTCCTGCCTTTGAAGTTCACCACGTCGTTCTCTAAGTTCACTTTCTGTATGCTCTCTGAGAATCTGGTTCTCTTCTTTAGCTTCAATCAGTTTTTCTTTTTTGAGATTCTCTGCTTCTTTATTGGCTTGTTCAATGATATCTTTAGCAGTATTTCGCGCTTGAATCTGCTTTTGATGGATCAAATTTTGGGCAATAAAATACCCCACAACAACTCCTAGAATGATACCCAGCAAAATGAGTAAGAGGCTTAATAAATTCACACAAACACCTCCTTTTCTAGGATTTGGTACTGTATGTCAATAAATCTATAAGATTATATAAATAAAATTAAGGACCATACAATCTCAATTGTACGTTTTGAACAATGAAAAATCAAGGTTTCTGCCAACAACGATCTCGAACAATTTTTACAAAGGCATTTATTCACTACTATTTATTTAAAAATTGTTCACCTACACGACATCATGATTTAAACACCTACATTTTAAAAATAATAGAGGTGGCATTTTAACATTAGAAACATATAACACTCTTCTTTTATTAGGATGACTATGCTTTTGAAATCAACCTGTAAAAGAAGGGAGCGGGACAGAAATCTATTTGATTTCGTTGTCCCGCCCCCACAAGGCTGACTAGGATTGAAGAAGCTAACTAGCGCAGTTCAATCCAGACAGCTACTGTGCTCTTTATATTCAACGTCTATCTATTATGCGGGACAGAAATCTATTTGATTTCGTTGTCCCGCCCCCACAAGGCTGACTAGGATTGAAGAAGCTAACTAGCGCAGTTCAATCCAGACAGCTACTGTGCTCTTTATATTCAACGTCTATCTATTATGCGGGACAGAAATCTATTTGATTTCGTTGTCCCGCCCCCACAAGGCTGACTAGGATTGAAGAAGCTGACTAGCACAATTCAATCCAGACAGCTACTGTGCTCTTTATATTCAACGCCCTATCTATAATGCGGGACAGAAATCTATTTGATTTCGTCGTCCCGCCCCCACAAGGCTGACTAGGATTGAATAAGCTAACTAGCGCAATTCAATCCAGACAGCTACTGTGCTCTTTATATTCAACGTCTATCTTTTATGCGGGACAGAAATCTATTTGATTTCGTTGTCCCGCCTCTTTATGTTTCAATGCCGCCATTGGCTTCTTATTTATAGATTGTTATGTTATTCATCAAAAAGCGTTTGTGGTGAATCTTGTTCGTTTTCATCAACATCACCATCAAAAATGCCTAATTTTTCACGCAGTTTACGATCGATTTCATCTTCAAGCTCTGGATGCTCTTTTAAGAATAATTTGACATTTTCTTTACCTTGTCCCATACGTTCGCCATTATACGAGTACCAAGCTCCAGATTTATCAACGATATCATATTGAACTCCTAAATCAATGAGTTCACCTTCACGTGAAATACCTTGTCCATACATAATATCTACTTCAGCGATTTTAAATGGAGGTGCTACTTTATTTTTAACAACTTTGATTTTCGTACGGTTACCTACAATATCTTGGCCTTGCTTCAATTGCTCAGCACGACGCACTTCTAAGCGAACAGAACTGTAGAATTTTAATGCGCGACCACCCGGTGTTGTTTCGGGATTCCCGAACATGACTCCTACTTTTTCACGAATTTGGTTAATAAAGATAGCTGTTGTATTAGATTTTGAAATCGCTGCTGATAATTTACGTAAAGCTTGAGACATTAAACGTGCTTGTAAACCGACATGTGTGTCACCCATTTCGCCTTCGATTTCGGCTTTAGGTGTCAGTGCTGCAACGGAGTCTACAATGATAATATCCACAGCACCACTACGAACGAATGCTTCAGCAATTTCAAGCCCTTGCTCTCCGTGGTCAGGTTGAGATAAATATAAATTGTCTATATCTACACCTAGTGCTTGAGCGTATACAGGATCTAAAGCGTGTTCGGCATCGATAAATGCTGCAACGCCACCATTTTTTTGTACTTCGGCAATTGCATGTAAAGCTACTGTTGTTTTACCGGAACTTTCAGGACCATAAACTTCTATAATACGGCCTTTAGGGTAGCCTCCTACCCCTAGTGCGTGATCTAGAGTTACTGATCCACTAGAGACACTTGAAACGCGTCGATCTTTATTTTCTCCGAGTTTCATAACGGCACCTTTACCGAATGATTTTTCCATATTTTTAATTACTGTGTCGAGTGCTTTTTGACGTTCATTATCCAATTTAGGACCCCCTATAAAGTGTAGTTTCCTTTTGTAGTTATCTCTACTATACCTTCTTAAAAAAGAAAACACAAGTATTTTACGAATATTTGTTCGCTATTTTTAGAATGATACTTTACACAAAAGCGAACGTTTGTACTCTTAATATCTCATCATTTTTTATTAATTGATGCGCTTTTTAGCCAATTGAGCCATTCAATCATAATATAATTTGAATTTCTGTCAGGTGTACGCAATTGTTGTTGAGTGATATTAAAACGAATGACCTCTAATGCTTTACCATTAAAAAGCCCTATGTAAACTGTATGATGCTTAAATAATAAACTGATAGCGTGCGTTGTATTATACAACGATTGTACAAAATAAGCGCTTTGATGTAATTGGGTTTCTATGTCGACTTTTTCGTCAATGAATTGTGGATGATGCAGCATGTAACCTTGCAAGAAATGTTCATCATCTACTTGCTTCAACCTCATATTTAAGTTGCCATCTGTAACGCCGTCATAAATAGCTATCGTATGCTGTGTTTGTGACATCACACTACCTTCAAGCGTAACATCGTTTGATCCATAATAGTATTCGCCTACGCGATTTAAAATTTGGCGTTTGACAGGTTCAATTACCTTTTCACACTGTTGCTGATTGCTCCCATTTCCTGTTAAACGTATTGTCACCTCGTGTGCCCCTGCTAAAGGAGCAATTGTAGGATTCGTTTGTGCATTAATTAAATCCATTAACTCGGTTTCAATTGCAGATTCTCCGATACCAGCAAAACGTAAAACTTCAGAATAAATCGTTTCGTTATCTTCTGTAAAATGTGGCATCATATACTTTGAAACCATTGGTTTTAATTCTCTCGGGGGCCCTGGCAGAAGCACAATTTTTTGATGATTTTTTTCAATCATCATGCCCGGAGCCATACCGACATCATTTTTCAAAACATGTGCGCCTTGAATCACTAATGCTTGTTGTTTATTATTTGGTGTCATCATTCTTTGTTGCGCTTTAAAATAATTTTTTATATATTTTAAAGCCTCCTCGTCAGTGACAAGCTTTTGATTTAAAACTTCAGCAACCGTTTGTTTTGTCAAATCATCTTTAGTCGGACCAAGCCCTCCTGTTAAGATAATACCGTCATAAGTTTGAAGTGCGCGCTCTAAAACAGCTTTTAAACGTTTGGCATTATCTCCAACTACAATATGCTCAAGAACATGATGTCCAGCTTCGTTTAAAACTCTGGATAGATACTGTGCATTCGTGTTTGCGATTTGACCTAACAATAACTCTGAACCTACACCGATAATACAGACGTTCATGAATATCTCCCCTTATGATAAGAAAACCTCTAATGTTGTGATGGTTAAGCATTCATAGCCTAAAACACATGACTTACATTAGAGGTATTTCAAATTAATTTTTGTCTTGTAAGAAAACTGCTCTACCTTTATAAAAGTATTCAATACCTGATAATACAGTAAAGAAAACACCAATATAAAGTAGAACAGACCCTATTGAAAAGCCAACCCATTGACTGAAAGGATCACCTAAAAATAGGAAAACCAGTGCTACCATTGTGACTGCCGTCTTAACTTTTCCGAGTTGACCCGCTGCGCTCACAAATCCTTGTTCAATTTGTAATAGACGCAGTCCTGTCACTGCAAATTCACGCGCAATCACAATCACTGCCACTACAGAATTCGTTAGGCCCAATTCTACAAGTACGATTAATGCCGCAGAAACAAGTAACTTGTCTGCTAAAGGGTCTAAAAATTTTCCCATATTTGTTACCAGTTGCCATTTTCTAGCCAAGTAACCATCTACCCAGTCACTAACTGACGCTAATATAAAAATAATGCCACTGATTAAAAATTCAATGCGGATGGATGTGCCACCCCAAAATGAAATCTGTCCCATGCCAAAATCAACAAGTGCAAATAACATAAAGACAGGAATTAAGATTACACGAAATAAAGTAATCTGATTGGGTATGTTCATATGTATGTCCTCTTTTCATATCTCTTTCATTTGTTTCTATTATAGCATAAGAGAAAGTATGCCCCAAAATACACCTGTCAAAATGATTGTACAAGCAATGAGAATCCCCAGCCATTTTTGTTCGTTATTTGACGACGTTAATTCAAACGTCTCAGGATTTTGACGAAGTTGTGCTAATGATGTTTTTGCAGAATAATGCAACGATGGTAGTTCTGTTTCATGCTCTGAAATAAGGATTTTAGCGTCCATATTGACTGCATGTGCATATTTTTGAATAAATCCTTTGGCATATTCAGGATATTTGAGCAAATCAAACTCATTTTTTTCTATATGAACTAAGATTTCCCGTTGAATATGCGTACGCTTTTCCAGTTCAGCTAACGTTAGTCCCATTCTTTCTCGTCTTCCTTGCAACACTTCGCCTATTTTTTTCACTTATGCTCCTCCTTAAAACGGCTTGAAACCCTCGTCAAATCCACCACCGAAATCATTGCCGAAGCCATCTCCAAAGCCGCCAAATTCATCGACAAAATTGAGATTATTTTTACTTTTAACGGTTTTCTTTTTCATTTCGTCATACTCGATTTTTTGATTTTCTTCAGCACGCAGCTCGATAATGTAATCAAAATCATCCATAATATAATCGCTCGCCTCAACAAATAAATCAGGATGCTCGACAACTTTTACAGACGGTAACGTCATCACTTCTTTGACGAGTTCTTGATGTTTTTGATTGGTTTCTCTTGCTGTCACCGCACCATCAATAATATATACATGATCTTTGTCGTACTCACCTTTAATTAATGAACTTCTAACAGTTTGTTTAATAAGTGTCGAGCTAATAAATAACCATTTTTTATGCGCAGACACGCTTCCTGCAACAATAGATTCCGTTTTCCCTACGCGTGGCATACCACGTATACCAATCAGCTTATGCCCTTCTTCTTTGAACAATTCTGCCATAAAATCAACGAGCAATCCTAAATCATAACGCTCAAAGCGAAATATTTTTTTGTCATATTTATCTTGCTTAATGTAACGACCGTGTCTTACTGCTAATCGATCTTTAAGTTCAGGTTCACGTAATACGCGCAAAGAAATATCATCAATTTCTTGTAGCAATGTTTCAAACCGCTTTACCTTTTCCTCACTATCTGACTTAATAATGAACGCGCGTCGAGAATTATCAATACCATTAATCGTACCAATATTAATTCCCATCATCCCCAACAGACTAGAAACGTCACCGAGAAGTCCTTCACGGTTTATATTGATATCGTATTCTAAGTACCATTCCTTCTTTTCTTTCATTGTCGTCATCACAATACACCCCTATCCCTTTGTATGACATGTTAAGCCTATTATATCAAACTATCGGTACCAACCTCCATTAATCCGTTGAACCGTGCCGGTTACACTTTTAGCTTTAGGCGAAATTAAATAGCGACACGCATGAGCTACTTCTTCCGCTTCAACTAACCGTCGCTGTGGAATTGTCTCCAATACTTCTGCTAAATCGTCTGGATTTAATTCATCCGTCATTCGACTAGCAACAATTCCAGGTGCAATCGCATTAACTGTTAGAGGTGTTAAAGCCACTTCTTCACTTAAAGCTTTGACAAAGCCAATTTGCGCCGCTTTCATCGTAGAATACACCGTTTCAAAGCTCGCACCCATTTCTCCCCAAATAGATGAAATTACTACGATACGACCACGTGTACTTTGTATAAGCTGATTTAAGAAGTGTTGTGCTATCTTGATTAATTGATACACATGTATCATATAGTTATCTTGTATCGCTTTATCTGACATATCTTGCAACATGCCATACAAACTTTGACCGCTCACATATACCAAAACATCTACATTATTGATAAACGCAAAAACGTTATCGAAGTCTTGCGTTTGAGTCAAATCCATTTGAATAAATTGTACCGGTTCATTTTGAAATGTCGTTTGTAACGACGTGAGTGACGTCTGATGATATGTCACAATCACTTCAAAGCCTTCGTCTAACAACTCACGTACAATGGCTTGTCCAATCGCACCAGAACCTCCGACTACGAGCGCTTTCATGTTATTTCATCTCCAAACGACTATCTACACATTGATTTAAATCCAAACGTTTTTTGGCCGTTTCGTTCATTGACTCAAGTGAAATATCATCAATAATATCTAGCAATTCAAATAAACTTACTCCGTCAAAATAATATTTTGTATATTGATTCGCAATGTATTCTGGTGCATTTAAGCTAGAAACATATTCGCCAATAAATTGCTTTTTAAGCAACTCAAATGAATCTACATCTTGAATGTTTCCAAGTTTTGCATTTAATTCTTCAAGGAGCAAAGCTTTTAATTGATCAGGTTCCGTTGTTGCAGATGTAATCAGTGAGAAACTATACGTTGGTTCAATCACCGTCTGATAACTGAATGTATCATCAATTAACGCTTCGTCTAATATTTTTTGATAAAATTCTGTTTCTTCACCATACAATAATTCAAAAAAGAACGACATCTCAATATCTTCTTTAACGCTTTGTCGATCTGACACATCGTACAATTTGTTTTTGAACCCAAGCATAAGGCGTGGAGATTGAATATGCATTGCCTCAACAATATTTTGTTGCATCACATGATTAGGTTCGCTTAATGCGTCACGCTCAATTTTAGGTTGCGCCTCAATATGACGTTTGTCTTCATGTGCCTTCACTACATTAATCATCTGTTCTGGATTCACGTCTCCTACGATAAATAACACCATATTAGAAGGATGGTAAAACGTATGATAACAAAGATATAAATCCTCTTTTGTAATGTCATAAATACTATCAACACTACCAGCTATATCCACTCGCACAGGATGCGTATCGTACATCGCTCGTAACGTATTAAACATTAATTTATATCCTGGTTGCTCTTGATACATTTTAATTTCTTCAGCGATAATTCCTTTTTCTTTTTCAACCGTTTCTTTTGTAAAATAAGGTGTCTCCACCATTTTCAGTAAACGTAAAATATTCTCTTCAATATGATCTGTAGCACTAAAAAGATAACTTGTTCGATCAAAAGTCGTAAATGCATTCACTTGCGCATCATGCTCGGCAAATTCAGTAAATAAATCTCCGTCTTCCTTTTCAAATAGCTTATGTTCTAAAAAGTGTGCAACCCCGTCTGGAACGGTCACAAAATCACTTTGACCATGTGGTTTAAAACGAAAATCAAGTGAGCCAAAAGCTGTTGTATACGTCACAAAAGTCTTTTGAAAACCTTTTTTAGGTATGATGAAAACATTTAATCCATTATCTAAAACCGTTTTGTATATGGTCTCATCTATTTGTGGATAGTAGGTTTTATGCATTGAATTCACCTTCTTTTGTCATAATGTAAATGGTATCAAGTTGTGCACGCTGACATAATGATTGAATATCTTGATGCGTGACGCTTTCAATTTTCTCGACAAAAGAAACTTCACTTTCTGCTTTAGGTAAAAGCAGCTGATTGTGCATCACTTCGATAATATTTTTTTGACGATCTTTTGCCTCTTTACGATGTGATAAAATGATTTTTTTAGCTAATGCAAGTTTTTCCGCACTAAATTCACCTTTTTTAAAGCGCTCAAACGCTTCTACAATTGTTACCTTTGCTTCGTCAACATCTTTTAAAGAAACGCCGCTCATCACATAAAGAAATCCATTTTTGCCATCTATTTGTGAATGAATTGAATACGCAAGACTTTTTTGTTCACGTACTTCATTAAATAGCACAGAGGACGGATCTCCGCCAAACATCGTATTAAAAACGGCTAATGCATAATAGTCAGGTTGCCCAAATACCGTTGGAAAGCGAAAACCTAAATTAATCTTTGCTTGGTCAACTTCGTCAGTTTCAATGATCTCATTCACTGTAGCATGCGGTGCTATCTCTTGAGAAATCGATTTGAAATCTACTTTTGTGGGTTTTAAATTGAATGTTTCTGCAATATGTTTTTTTGTCTTATTCGCGTCCACGTTCCCAACAACATAGACATTGCAAATATCTTCTTCTAACATTTTCCGATATGTATGATAAATGTTTTCCGGAGTAATGGCATCAATAAATTCAAGTTCGCCTGCAGCCATATAGCGATAAGGATGGTCACCAAACATGTGCTTTAAAAGATTTAAATACGCAATTTGTGACTTATTATCTTCAATCGCTGATAATTTTTTCTTAAGTAACATTTTTTCTTGTTTTAAAAATCCAGGATGAAACCCTTCATTTTCAATAAGTGGTTGATATAAAATTTCTTTTAAAAGTTGAATACCTTGTTCAAGTAAAGGTGTTGAATCATGTAAATAACGTTCATTTACAATTTCTAATGACAAGGTTAAAACATGTCGATCTTTAAATTTTGAAACGTAACTATGAACATGCGCGCCATAAAGCATTGATAAATGTTGACTAAATGCTTTATCCGTCGGCCACTTTTTTGTCGCTCGAATTAACATCTTGCTTAAAAGTGAGCGCTTGGTCATCGTTTCAATTTCTAAAGGGGCCATAAATTTAAAAGTAATCATGGTTGTTTTGAATTTAGATGTCTCATGAATATGTATGGCATCTAATGATGATGATTGTGTATCGTTCAAATAATCTCCTCCTTATTCATCATATAATTTATTATAGACGTTTTCGTATCGTACGAAACTTAACGAGGCTACTTTTAAAATAATTTAAGGAATATAAAATTGGTGTTCCATCTTCAGTATAGTGCACTTGTTTTAGCAACATTAATCCGTCGTGTGGATCCGATTCCAATGCATCAGAAATGTATGGTTCATAGCTGATTGCTTGGATTTCAGTTTCCGCATAAGCAATTTCTTTCTTAGTCACTTCTTCGATTGCTTTTAAAATAGAAGTTTGTTGTTGGTGTTGCCCATAATAATCTAAAACATTTGCAGCTACTTTATCAAGACAATATACGACTGGATGATTATCTGCTGTACAGATACGTTCTATAACAGTGATTTTATCGTCGGGTTCAATATTCATCACTTGGCTATCATGTAATGATGCAGGTTCTTCATCAAGGCTTAAAAACACAGTCCCATGTTCATACCCTTTATCAGATATCATTCGACTAATACTCATTAATTCATCAAGTGGATAAAAGAAGGGTTGCGGTGTATTAACACGCGCACCTTCTTCAAAATTTTCGGTTACAATTTGTTCAGTAATCAACTCATGAATCGCAATAGTGACATGTTCTGTACTTACTTCACATGTGCGCGCCAAGTTGAAAACGCTAGGCAAAGATTCTCCAGGCTTCAATGCTTCAGTTTCTATTTGTTTTAATATCCACGTTTTAACTTTATTTACTTCTGGCGTTACAGACATATTTACACCTCTCCATCATTTAAATCCACTAGAATTTGTCTCGGTTTACTACCTTTTTGAGGACCTATAACTTGGTTTCTTTCTAAATCATCCATAATACGAGAAGCTCGGTTATATCCAATTCTAAATTGACGTTGTAATAAAGATGTACTCGCTTTTTGTTGTTCTATCACGAACAAATAAGCTTCGTGATATAACGGGTCATCACTTTCAGCTTCTCCTTGTTCTACAACTTCACCTGGCTCCATTTCTTTAACATAGTTGGCAGATTGTTGCGCTACGACATAATCTACTATTTTTTGAACTTCGTTATCACTTAAAAAGGCTCCTTGGACACGCGTTCTCACTGATCCACCGTTTTGAATAAATAACATATCACCTTTGCCAAGTAACTTTTCAGCGCCACCACTATCGATAATTGTACGTGAATCTGTTTGAGAACTTACTGCAAACGCAATTCGAGATGGAATGTTATTTTTGATTAATCCCGTAATAACGTCAACTGACGGGCGTTGTGTCGCAATAATTAAATGAATACCAGCAGCACGTGCCATTTGCGTAATTCGTGTAATAGCCGTCTCTACATCTTTACCTGCCACCATCATTAAATCTGCTAACTCATCTACAATCACAACAATATAAGGTAACAAAGGTTCCTTTTCATCTAATTCTTGATTTTTTTTAGTAATTAAACGGTTGTAACCTTCGATATTTCGCGTACCTGAATGTTGGAATAAATCATAACGACGTTCCATTTCTCCAACTACTTTTTCCAAAGCTTGAGACGCTTTATGTGGGTTTGTTACAACAGGTGTTAGTAAATGTGGAATGCCGTTGTACACATTTAGCTCTACCATTTTAGGATCAATCATCATCAATTTGACTTCATGAGGTTTAGCGTTTAATAAAATACTTGTGATGATACCATTTATACAAACAGATTTACCACTTCCCGTAGAACCAGCCACGAGTAAATGAGGCATTTTGTTAAGTTCTGCCGTCATCGGCTCACCTGAAATATCGCGTCCGAGTGCCACTTCCAATTTGTTTTGCGTTGGGAGTTTTTCTTGAAGCACTTCTTTTAATGAAACAAGTGCTATATTATCATTTGGCACTTCAATACCAACTGCAGATTTACCAGGTATCGGTGCTTCGATACGAATATCCTTAGCAGCTAAAGCCAAAGCCAAATCGCTGTGTAAATTAACGATACGACTTACTTTTACCCCTTGGGCAGGTTGCACCTCATACTGCGTTACAGCAGGTCCGATTTTAATTTGCGTTACTTTCGCATTAACACCAAAGTTTTTTAATGTTGTTTCAAGTAATTTACCTTTTTGTTGTACTTCCGATTTACTCGTTGCTTGTTGTTTTTTAGGTTCATCTAATAAAGTAAGCGGTGGCAGTTCGTAAGCTTGATTTTCAATTTCTCCAGCTTCTGAAATTGAACCTTCCGCCTCACTCATTGGTGCTTCTGAAACTGTTTTACGTGGGGTAGCCAATTGTTTTTGTTCAGGAACTTCTTCATTTTGTGTTTGCACTGCCGATGCTGTTTCAAGTTGCTCGGTTTCATTACGATCTTGATGGCCAAAAATCGGTATAGTTGGCACATCATAAGATTCGTTGTCATCTTCATTTGGTACTTCTTGGAAATGTGAAACATCTTTAGAAGTGTCGTTAGCACGCTTTGTTTCTAATTTTTGTTGGCGGGCAGCTCTACGCTTAAGTTTATATTGATGGTATTTGTCGTACGATTTTTCTGCTTGTGATTTTGAGCTTTCAAACCATAATTTGGTTACATCACGATGACGTTTTTTTAATAATAATATAATGCTCGAAACGCCTAACACGATCGTTAACAAAACGACACCAACAATTGAAATAAGTGGCGTGAGCATATTCACTAAATGATACCCTAACCATCCCCCACCAAAATTAGGAAACGGCGTAACATCATATTGTTGATACACAAAAGATAATACCGGCTCTCGCTGTGCTTTAATGCCACCAATTGATTGATAGTAGATTTGTGCAATAAACAGTAAAGCCAATTGAAGTAAAATACTTCCCGTTAATCGACGTGATTTAGGTAATTTGCCGTTGTATGCCAAAAAACCAGTCGCTAACAGTAATAAAATATATGTGAGATAACGTGTCAATCCGAACAAATAATTGAAAAAGCTATCTATTCCAACGCCTACAATTCCTAATTGAAAGAGGCCAAGCATTAATATAATGACAAAAACGATCGCCAAAACAAAACGCAACGAAGTATCTTTTTGTTTTTTCTTCGTCGTGCGTTTTCCTCGTGTGGAAGTTCGCGATTTTCGCTTTTTCGTTTGTGTCATTTAAAGTCACCTTCTTCTTTCCTAAAATCTATGTATTGCTATTATAGCGCATTATATATGTAAAAAAACGAATCCTCTCTTTAAAACAGCTACTTTCAAAGAGAGGGATTCGATTGAGTTCATGAATTTCAAATCTTTATGCCAATCATGTTAAATTTCTGAAATGACAGGAATAATCATTGGACGACGACGTGTGCTTTCAAAGAGTAATTTACTAATTTGATCACGCATATTTTGTTTGATTTCAGACCATTCAATATGTTTAGATTGTAAGCCTTCTTCAACAATTTCACGTACTTTTGCTTCAGCTTCTTTTAATAACGCTTCACTTTCACGTACATAAACAAAACCACGTGATTGAATTTCTGGTCCAGCTGCAATCGTTTTATTTTTTGGATCTAACGTTACAACCGCAATAAATATACCATCTTCTGCCAATAAGTGTCTGTCACGAAGAACGATATTTCCAACGTCACCGACACCGATGCCGTCAATTAAAACGTTACCTGCATGCACTTTTTCATTTAACGTCATATCTTTGCCGTCAAAACTAATAACATCCCCAGCTTCAACAAGGAAAATTTTCTCTGGCTTAACACCTGTTTCGCTTGCAAGCTTCGCATGTGCAATTTGCATTTTAAATTCACCTTGTATTGGAATGAAATATTCCGGTTTCATCATGTTTAACATCATTTTAAGTTCTTCCATACAGCCATGACTTGAAGCATGAATTTTCTTGTTGTTAGGAATAACTTCAGCGCCAGCACGGACCAACTCATTAAGTGTTTCTCCGACGATAACTTCCATATTAGCAGAAGCTGTTATCGCCAAAAATACAGAATCCCCGGGTTCAATGTTCATAATTTTATGTTTTTGACGTGCCATTTGACTTAAAGCTTCGACAGGCTCACCTTGCATTCCCGTCGCAATAATAATTACTTCATTTTTAGGGTAATTACCAACCTCATTAATTGGAATTAATAGCTCTTTTGGAATATCAAAATATCCCATTTTACGCGCAATATTGAATGAACTTTCCAATGAACGTCCTAAAAATGAAACTTTACGATTTAAACGTGCTGCAATATTCAGTACTTGTTGAATACGAATAAAATTAGATGCAAAACATGATACAATTAAGCGTCCTTTAACTTTAGTGAATGCATCGTACATATGTGATTCAATAACATTTTCAGGCGTATTGTACCCTGGTTTTTCAGCTTCATTAGAGTCACTTAATAATGCAAAAACACCGTTCTGGCCTATTTCAGCCATTTTTTGAATATCTGGTGCATATTGCCCTTGCAGACTTTGATCAAACTTAAACTCACCTGTATATACAATCGCGCCATAGGATGTGTGAATACATATGCCTAAGCTATCTGGAATGCTATGTGTCGTGTTAAAAAATGTCACGTTCACCCCTTTAAAGCGCATGACCGATTCATTATTAACAACGTAATATCTGATTTTTTTATCAATATTACGCGCTTTCATATTTTCTTTAACTAAACCAATTGTTAATTTTGAGCCATATACAGGCGCATCAACTTGTTCTAATACATAAGATACCGCGCCAATTGTATGTTCGTGACCGTGTGTTAAAAAGATACCTTTTAACTTATGTTTATTTTCAATGACATATTGAATATCAGGAATAACGATATCAATCCCTAACATTTCATCTTCTGGAAACATCAGTCCCGCATCAAGCATAAACATTTCATCGTCTACTTCTACGATATACATATTTTTTGCGATTTCGCCTACGCCACCTAACGGAATAATGCGTATATTTTTATTTTTCTTCTTTACTAAATTCAAAATGTTACCTCCTAATAAATATAACCCGTCCATTGTACATTCATATCTTATTATAGTTGATATCATAACGTCTGTACACTATTAAAGCATGTACATGGAATTATCTATTAAAACAAAGATAAAATAAGCGTGAGTCAGAAATTGATTTGTTTTCTGACTCACGCTTATCACTTTTTACTTCACTTTCTTATATTTAATTTTTGCGTCTTTATCTTTCGGTACTTCAATAGGCTTTGATGTTTCAAACATTACTGAACCTTGAGGGGCTAGTCTTTGTGGCAACTCTCCAACTGGTTGAGGATTAACCGCCTTGAAACTAGGGTCACCTTTAAAACCATGCATCCCTTTAGCTTCTTTTTTCTTTAAAGCAATTCTAAAGTTGGTCATAAACTCCCCTAACGTCATGTTAGGATCAACATGTTTTTTGATTGCTTTTTCTAAAGCAACATCCGTATCTGCAGGATCTTGTAAGATTTCTTTGAATATTTTATCGCCATTGTCGCTTTGCGTACGAAGGTATTGAGAAAATAGATAAGATAATGAATAGTTAGAAAGAACGTCGCCACGATGATTCCACTTGATCAAAGAGTGCCCGTTTGCAATTGAAGTGGATTGATTATAATAGTCAATTCTGTGATCTAACGCTTTTCCTAAGTACATTTGTTCACTTGCCATAGCAAAGGCTTCATCTAACCATACATCCATGCCGTCTTCTTTTTTCTCTTTTAATAATTTTTGATTCGCATTCACCATATGTTGATATTCATGTGCGAGTGTAGAATATACTTTATTTTCTTTTAAGTGATTTTTATCTTCTCCCATTGCAGGATACGTATCCATATAGAACACTTCAGTACGATTCGAATGAGGTCCGTCATACAAATCCCTCGGGTGGAAATATCCACCTATATAAGAACCCGTATTATCAAAATCATCTTTGATATCATAGATTAAAATATTCACTTTGCCATCATGATCTACGTCAGAAGGCTTACCAAATTTTTCTTTAACGAGAGGATCAATTTTATTATCAAACTCTTTACCTATATTTTGTGCTTGTTTGTCGGTAATGTGTTTATCTGCCACCCATACATTTGCTGTTTTACCGTTATATTTTAATTGGGCTTTCGTTCGTTCATTCGTATTATTTTTCATATTAACCGTAGTAAACATGCGGAAATCATTAAGTTTTGCGTTTGAAATTGTATTTTCTGATCGACGCACTTTATCGGTAATAGGCGCTTTTTCTTTAGGTGCTTCAAAAACCTTATCTTTTTGATAAGACTGTAAATTATTAGGTTTCATCGCATCCAACGTTTGTGCTCTAAAATTATTTTGTTGAGGTTTACCTATAAAAGCATCTCCCCCATCTTTATTCGTATCTTCATTATTAATAATGTAAGTATGTGCTTCAGCAAAGGAATTTAAAGAAAGTACTGCAACCATTGAACTAGCGATAAACGAAGTTATCATTTTTTTCTTTTTTGACATTTATACTTCCTCCTTAAAATTTAATTAACCCTAACTTAACACTTATATAAAACTCAATCAATGCTCAGATTATCTAATAAATTGTTCATATTTTAACTACATAATATTAAATATGTTAGTTTGTTTATATTCTAAGATACGTAAATATACGATACTCTTATGCCATAGTAATTTTTTCTGATTTTTCGATATTTTGTAATAATTAGGAAAATAAATATTTAAAGGTTTAAATTTTGTCCTATCGTGAAAGCTTTGTAATTGATTAAGATTGTTCACTTGGATGCTTAGATGTTTTATCTACACAATTTAATCAATAAAAAAGCGACAAAGAAATCTATCATTCTAGAATTTCTTTACCGCTATTTTTAATATCCTATATAATACTTATTTTGAGTTTAATAATACTTTATGAGACGCATTAACACGCCCTTGTTTATCAATCTCAGTGACCTTAACTTGTAGCGTATCGCCGATTTTAAGTACGTCTTCCACTTTATTGATACGTTCGTTCGCAATTTGTGAAATGTGAACTAATGCATCTTTACCAGGGAAAAGCTCTACAAATGCGCCAAATTTTTCGATACGTTTTACTTTTCCTTCGTACACTTGTCCTACTTCTGCTTCGCGCACAATGCTTTCAATCCATTCACGTGCTTGATTAATCATCTCTTGTTCCGTTGAACCAATATAAACCGTACCATCTTGTTCGATGTCTAATTTTACGCCAGTCGCATCAATAATTTCGTTAATTTGCTTACCACCTGGTCCAATAACATCTCTGATTTTTTCAGGTTTTATCATTAAAGTTTCAACTTTAGGCGCATACGCACTTAATTCTGAACGAGGCTGTTCAATTGTTTGAAGCATATGTTCTAAAATCGCTAAACGACCTTGACGTGCTTGTTCAAGCGCTTCTTCAATGACTTCTTTTGTTAAGCCATCAATTTTAATGTCCATTTGAATCGCTGTAATGCCGTCTTTTGTACCTGCTACTTTAAAGTCCATATCACCAAGCGCATCTTCCATCCCTTGGATATCCGTTAAAATCGTATAACTTTCATCGCGCGTTACGAGTCCCATCGCAATACCAGCCACTGGCGCTTTAATTGGTACCCCTGCATCCATTAATGCAAGCGTAGAGCCACAGATAGAAGCTTGGGAAGATGAACCATTAGATTCTAGCACTTCACTCACAATACGTACTGTATATGGAAAAGTTTTTTCATCAGGAATAATATATTTTAATGCTCGTTCACCTAGCGCACCGTGTCCAATTTCACGACGTCCCGGTGCACGAACAGGTCCTGTCTCACCAACAGAGAAATTCGGGAAATTGTAGTGATGCATAAAGCGTTTATGTTCTTCTTCTCCTAAGCCATCAATAATTTGATATTCTGAAATCGAACCCAATGTTAAAACAGATATTGCTTGTGTTTGACCACGTGTAAATAAACCTGAACCATGCGCACGTGGTAAAAGTCCAACTTCAGAAGATAATGGACGAATTTCATCTGGCTTACGGCCATCTGGTCTAACCTTTTCATCAGCAATTAAGCGACGTACCTCATCTTTGATTAACACGTTGATAATCTTGTTTACTTCTTGAAGCAATGCCTCGTTCTCAGGGTCTTCTTCATTAATATATTCAGCAACAATTGCGTCTTTAATTGCATCTAGATTAGCTTCACGTTCTTGTTTATCGACCGTTTGAATCGCTTCGTTTAATCGATTTTCTTCAGCTTTCGCTTTAACTGAATCGATTAATGTTTGATTTTTTTCTTGTGGAATAAATTCGTGCTTTTCTGGTTGAATATGTGCAATAATTTCTTCTTGGAAAGCGCATAATCTTTGGATTTCTTTATGTCCAAATAGAATTGCTTCTAACATTTCAGTTTCTGTAATCTCACTCGCACCTGCTTCAACCATGTTAATCGCGTCTTTGTGCCCCGCTACTTCTAAGTCTAAACGCGACTGTGCTTTTTGTTCTAAATTTGGATTAATGACATATTCGCCATCGATATAGCCTACATTTACACCTGCAATTGGTCCTTGGAAAGGAATATCTGACACACTTAATGCCATAGACGAACCTATCATTGCTGCCATTTCTGGGGAGCAGTTTGGATCTGCACTTAACACCATGTTCATAATTTGAACATCATGACGGTACCCTTCTGGGAAAAGTGGACGAATTGGGCGATCGATTAAACGGGCTGTTAATGTGGCTTCATCTGCTGGACGACCTTCACGCTTTTTAAATCCACCTGGAATTTTACCTGCGGCATACATTTTTTCTTCATAATTTACAGTTAATGGAAAGAAATCGCCATCGCGTGGTTCTTTGGATGCTGTTGCTGTCGATAAAACAACAGTATCACCATAACGAACAAGGACTGCCCCGTTCGCTTGTTTAGCGAGTTGACCTGTTTCTATCGTTAACGGTTGGTTTGCCCACTCCGTTTTAAATACCATTTTTTCTTGAGACATGAATAATCTCCTCTCCTACTTCGATATACGTTTCATCAATTATTATAGCTTACTTACAAAATGCGATACAAACGCTTTATCGATAAATTGTTTATAACATAGTAAAAAAAGAAAGAAACCAAAGCCTGGCCTCTTTCTTTTCCATGTGATGATACATTAACGACGGATACCTAATGACTTAATAAGTTCACGGTAACGTTGAATGTCTTTTTCACGTAAATAGTTTAATAAATGGCGACGACGACCTACCATTTTTAATAAACCACGACGAGAGTGGTGGTCTTTTTTGTGTGTACGTAAATGATCGTTTAATGCAGTGATTTCTGCAGTTAACACAGCGATTTGAACTTCTGGAGAACCAGTGTCAGATTCGTGTGTACGATATTGTTTGATTAATTCATTTTTACGTTCTTGTGAAATTGCCATTTGTCAATTTCCTCCTTTAATTTGTTTAAGATGCCTTAATCTGAGTGAGGCGTCGGAGTTTCAACCTACCAAGACTAAGGTCGATAGTCCATACTTACAGACTTTATTTATTATATGATACATTATCGTCAAAATCAACTGATAACAAATATTTCGCACGTTCTTTATCTTGATTCATTTGTGCGACAAGTGGATCAATGCCGTCAAATTTCATCTCTGGACGTAAGTAGTGATGCCATACTAAAACGACACGTTCACCATAAATATTTTCATCAAAATCAAAAATATTCACTTCGATGACGACTTGTGGCAAGTCTTCATGAAATGTAGGTTTTACCCCTACATTACAAACTCCGCGATATATTTTATCACTTGTTCCTATTTTCATGCTTACCGCATAGACACCTTTAGTTGGAAGTAAGTAATCATCACTCGGTTCAATGTTGGCAGTTGGGAAGCCGATCGTACGGCCTCGTTTTTCACCTTGTACTACTGTTCCTTTGATTTGATAACGATAACCTAGTTGTTCATTTGCCTTTTGTAAATCGCCTTTTTTCAATGCATCACGTATAGCAGTTGTAGAAATCTTTTCATTGTTTAAATCTTGCTTACCTACAGTAATACATTCAAAATTATCTCGATATTCTTGTAACATTGCCATATTACCTTTTCCATATTTGCCAAATGTAAAATCAAATCCCGCTACGATCACATGCGCTCGGTTTTTCACAAGATAATCATGAATAAATGAGTCTGATGATACTTCTGCAAAACGAGAGGAGAAGTTGACAACCAAACAATAATCAATATCATATTGACGCAGTCGTTCAATTTTATCATCTAAAGGCGTCAAATAGGTCGTGCGCTTCTGCTTAGGATTTAACACAACTGACGGATGTGGGTCAAACGTCATTACCGCTTTTTTTATGCCTCGTTCAGTAGCAACTTCTTGTAATTTATGGATTAAAGCCTGATGGCCACGATGTAAGCCGTCAAAAAAGCCTAATGCAATTGCAATGTCTTCTTGAATATATTGCTCAGGTTGAATGGGATGTGTAATTTCTATAACTTCCATATTCCAATGCTCCTTTATTAATTAAACACCTTTTTCGGTTTGATTTCGTCATGAGACGTTGGATGTGGTTCATAAATTGCTAATACGTTTTTAGAGGATGCATCCACGAAAACGAGTTGCGTATTTAAAGCGCTATCAAAACGCGCAGTTGACAACTTCTGACCATTTAATATACGTTGTTTCAATCGGTCATCTTTCACTTGAATCATCGGTAAAGCCTTCAAACCATATACCAATGGTAAAATGGATTCATCTAATGTGCCATTTTGATGATGTTCAGAAATTGTTTCAAGGGAGAGCGCTTGTTCTATATGAAAACCACCGCTATTTGTACGCGTCAATCGAGACATATGTGCTGGAAAATTCAATTTTTTTCCAATGTCGGTTGCTAAAGTACGGATATATGTCCCTTTTCCACACGTCACCTCTATTTTAAATGTAGCACATCCTTTATTAAAAACCACTTGATTTAACCGTTTAATATGTTCAATCTTTACTTGTCTTGATGGACGTTCAACGGTTTCACCTTGTCGTGCATATTCATATAGCTTTTTGCCATTGACTTTCACTGAGGAATACATAGGAGGAATTTGTGTTATCGTCCCTTGAAATGTCAATAAAACCGCGTCAATTTGTTCATTCGTCACCATACCTTCAGTCACGCTTTTAGATTCTAAAACTTCTCCCGTTTGATCTTCAGTCGTCGTAGAAAATCCAATTGTAACATCTGCCACATACGTTTTCCCCATATCCATCACATAGTCGCTGACTTTCGTAGCTTGTCCAATACATATCGGAAGCACACCATCCACTTCAGGATCTAACGTTCCTGTATGTCCTATTTTTTTTGTTTTTAAAATTTTACGCAGTTTAAATACGACATCATGACTCGTGAGTCCACGCGATTTATACACAGGTAAAATACCATGGTACATAGCTTCACTCCTCTTCATAAAAAAACTAGGATACGGCCCACTATATGGTCGTGTGAGGTATCCCAGTATCAATCATTTAATCTTTTTTGTGTAGGTCTTGGATCAATTGCTCAATTCGATTACCGTATTCAATCGATTCATCGTATTCAAATTGTAAATCAGGCACGACACGTAAACGCATACGTTGACCAATTTCAGTTTTGATAAAACCTTTTGCTTTTTCAAGACCTTTAAATGTATCTTCTCGCTCTTTTTCACTACCAAGCACTGTACAGTACACCTTTGCTAGTGAAAGGTCATTTGTAGGTTGAACTTCTGTAATCGTTAAAAATCCAACACGCGGATCTTTAAGTTTGTTGTTAATAATGTCCATTAACTCTTTTTTCATTTGTTCGCCTACACGTTCAGCTCTCATATTCATTGTATTTCACCTCTTTTAATTAAATTTTATAGTGGTTTCCTTATCTCAATATTATATAGGACAGTTAAAATGCCCGTCAATCTCTCGAAATCGTTGGACTAGAATTCATTAAATACGAGAACATTAAAGAAATGATTATCGATATCTTGGAAAACACAGCCAATAAAACCATCTCGCTTATGTTTAGGTTGTACAATGGTTCCCCCTGCTTTTGAAACATTCTCAATTAATCGATCTAAATCTGCTTCACTCGAAACAGAAAGTGAGATAAGTACGTCATGACCGCTTACCTCTTGTTGCAAATAGGATTTGAACGTCGGATGTTCTACAAACATTATAGGAGATGACGGACCGGCTTGTATGCCAAACATGTGCCCTTTTTGCTCAGGACGTTGCATAATTTCAAAACCTATTGCATCATAAAATGTCATGCTTTTCTTTAAATCATTTACCGCTAAATTAAACCACATATTTGTCACTAACATTAAATCTCCCCCTTAATGATATGTGTTCAAGATGATAAAAAACGGAGCAGAGACATCTCATCGTCTAAGCCCCGATAATGTTTCGAACGGTTAACCATTTGATACGCCTTAACGCTCTACTTCAACCATTACATATGCTTCAATGATATCGCCTTCTTTAATATCATTGAATTTTTCGATAGTGATACCACACTCATAACCTTGAGCAACTTCTTTGGCATCGTCTTTAAAACGTTTTAATGTGTCTAACTCACCTTCAAATAAAACAACACCGTCACGAATAATACGTACACCAGAGTCACGCGTGATTTTACCTTCTGTTACATAGCTACCTGCAATTGTTCCCACTTTAGATACTTTGAAAGTTTGACGCACTTCTGCTTGTCCAATAACTTTTTCCTCATATTCTGGGTCAAGCATACCTTTCATCGCAGATTCAATTTCTTCAATAACGTTATAAATGACACGGTGTAAACGCATATCTACGTTTTCAGCTTCTGCTGCACGTTTCGCACCAGCATCTGGACGCACGTTAAATCCTATAATAATACCATTAGACGCATTCGCAAGTGTCACGTCTGACTCATTGATTGCTCCTGTTGCAGTATGAATAATACGTACGTTGACACCTTCAACATCAATTTTCATTAATGAAGCAGCTAATGCTTCTACTGAACCTTGAACGTCACCTTTAATAATGACATTTAAGTCTTTCATTTCACCTTGTTTCATTTGCTCAAATAAGTTATCTAATGAAACATTTTTACTTTCTTGGCGTTGTTGTAAAATGCTTTCTTGCTCGCGTGCTTCCCCAATACGACGCGCTTTCTTTTCGTCTTTAAAGACAACGAAGCGGTCGCCAGCTTGAGGTACATCATTTAATCCTGTAATTTCAACAGGTGTAGATGGACCAGCCGATTTAATACGCTTACCTAGGTCGTTAACCATTGCACGCACTTTTCCGTGTGTGTTACCTACAACAATTGCGTCTCCTACACTTAATGTTCCGTTTTGTACTAATAAAGATGCAGCTGGACCACGTGATTTGTCTAATTCCGCTTCAATCACTGTTCCTACAGCAGCTTTTTCAGCATTTGCTTTTAATTCTTGTACTTCAGCTACAAGACCAATCATTTCTAGTAAATCGTCGATACCTTCGCCACTTAAAGCAGATAGTGAAACGAAAATAGTATCTCCGCCCCAATCTTCAGGGATAAGGTTATATTCTGTTAGCTCTTGCATCACACGATCAGGGTTAGCTGTCGGTTTGTCAATTTTGTTCACAGCTACAATAATCGGAACTTCAGCTTCTTTTGCATGGTTGATCGCTTCGATTGTTTGAGGCATGACACCATCATCTGCTGCAACAACTAAAATTGTTATGTCTGTCACTTGGGCACCACGTGCACGCATTGTTGTAAATGCAGCATGTCCCGGTGTATCTAAAAATGTAATTTTTTTGTCATTGTTTTTGATTTGATAAGCACCAATATGTTGCGTAATACCGCCAGCTTCCCCTTCAGTTACACGTGTATTTCGAATAGAGTCAAGGAGTGTTGTTTTACCATGATCGACGTGACCCATAATTGTAACAACAGCTGGTCGTTCTGTTGCTGCTTCATCATTTTCAACGTCTTCAAAATAAATTGACAAATCATTATCATCAATCACAATTTCTTCTTCTAATTCAACGCCATAATCTGAGGCAACAAGCTCTAGCGCTTCGATATCAAGTGATTGGTTGATATTCGCCATAATCCCTAATAAGAAGAGTTTTTTAATAATTTCAGATGAATCTACACCGATTTTGTCCGCAAGTTCACCTACTGTAATGCCTTCTGTATAAGTGATTTTTGATGGCATTTCTTTTGGTTCCGCAGATTGTTGTGTTTGTTTTTGTTTGTTGTTACGGTTTTGTTTATTATTTTTATTGTTTTTATTATTACGCTTATTGTTTTTCGCGTTACCGTTATTTTTTTGGTTGCTATGTTGTTTCTTATTGTTTGGCTTAGATTGCTCTTTCTTTTGCGCTGTTGACTGGTGTTGATGATTCTTTTTAGAAGTTGTCTGTTCTGATGATTTACGCTCTTTTTTAAAAGCTTTATCTAACGTCTTAACATGGTCATCCTCTAATGTTTGCATGTGGTTTGATACTTCAACGCCTGATTTCTTTAATTCATCAATAACATCTTTACTTTTAATATTTAATGATTTGGCATATTCATAGATTCTTTGTTTACTCATTGAACCACTCCTTACTTTATTCATCGATCATAGACATTAATTTCCTCGCGAAACCTTGATCGGTAATGCCGATATTTACCCTTACTTTTTTTCCTACCGCATCGCCAAGTTCATAACGGTTGCTCACGATACGATATGGAATTTGGTAACTTTTACACTTATTCGTTAGTGTTTTTTTAGTATTGTCTGACGCATCATTTGCGATGAGTACGAGATGTAATCGTTGCTTTTTAATTTCTGTGAGAATCACGCTCTCACCACTTTTCACTTTACCTGCACGCATGGCTAGTCCTAAAAAGTTTAAAAAAGATACATTTGTCATTTTGTAGGAATCTCTTCTCTGTAGATTAAGCGAATGATTTCTTTATAGACAGGTGCCATCTCTTCCGTCGAAGCTTTAAAAAACTGCTCCAGCTTTTGAGTGGCTTGGGCTTTTTCAACAAGTGCTACATCTTTGGAAACATAAGCACCACGCCCTTGTTTTTTTCCTGTTGCATCCGCAGAAATTTCACCTTCTTTATTTTGAACCACGCGAATCATATCTTTTTTAGGCTTCATTTCATTGGATAAAATACATTTACGCATAGGAATTTTACGTTTTTTCATGTAAATCCCTCCTATTTTTCTTCGCGTTGATCTTCTAATGCATCTTCAGGTGTTTCATCTAAATGATCAACTTCAGGTTCACTGTCTTGATTATCGGATTGTGTCACCCATTTATCTTCAAGTTGAAGTCCTTTAGCGTCTGATTCTGATTTAATGTCGATTTTCCATCCTGTGAGCTTTGCAGCTAAACGTGCATTTTGACCACGCTTACCAATCGCTAATGACAATTGATAATCAGGGACAATAACTGTTGTTGATTGGTTTGCTTCATCTACAATAACATCTACTACCTGTGATGGGCTTAATGCATTGCTTACGAAAACTTTAGGGTCTTCACTCCATTGAACGATGTCGATTTTTTCGCCGCCTAATTCTTCAACCACTGCTTCCACACGTGCACCTTTTGCCCCTACACAAGCGCCAACTGCATCGATATCAGGGTTGTCCGAATGAACACTTATTTTTGAACGATCGCCCGCTTCACGTGCCACAGATTTCACTTCAACAGTGCCTTCATAAATTTCAGGAACTTCTTGCTCAAATAAGCGTTTAAGTAAACCAGGGTGACTACGTGATACATAGATTTGTGGTCCTTTTGTTGTTTGTTCTACTTTGTTCACAAATACTTTAATACGCTCATTTGGGATGTAATTTTCATTAGGGCTACGCTCTGCTTCTGAAAGCACCGCTTCTGTACGTCCTAAGTTCACATAAACGTAACGGTGGTCTACACGGTCGATAACCCCTGTCATAATGTCTTCTTCTTTATCTATAAATTCTTCATATAAAATTTCACGTTCTGCATCGCGTAAACGTTGCATCACAGCTTGTTTTGCTGCTTGTGCACCTACGCGACCAAAGTCTTTCGGTGTGACATCTTCTTCATAAATGTCGCCGATTTCATAAGCTGGATTTTTAACAAGTGCAGTTGATAAATCAACTTCTTCTCTATCATCAAAAACCTCTTCAACAACTTCTTTACGTGAAATGACACGGAATGTTCCACTGTCTAAGTTCAATTCCACACGTACATTGCGTGCACTATCATAATTCTTTTTGTAAGCAGTAATCAATGCTGCTTCAATGGCATCTACTAATACCTCTCTTGGAATCTTTTTTTCCTTTTCAAGATATTCTGTAGCTAATAATAATTCATTACTTTTCACTCAAACTTCCTCCTTACATCTATAACATCACTGCATGACGCGCCTTTGCAATTTTGTCACGTGGTATTATGACTTCTTTTGTTTTTGCTTTAACTTTCACTTCCATTGTAATGTCTGTGTCTGTCACATCTTTTAAAATACCTAACCATTCTTTTTCACCTTCAATGGGCGCATATAACGATACAAATATCGGTTGTGCTTTCGCATTTTGAAAGTCTTTTTCCTTTTTAATTGGTCGTTCTGCACCTGGTGAAGCAACATCAAGGTAATATGCTTCTGGAATAGGGTCGTGTTCGTCCATGACTTCGCTTATTTTCTCAGATGCTAATGTGCAATCATTTAAATCGACACCGCCTGGCTTATCAATTGAAATGCGTAAATAATGTTCACGACCTTCTTTAGCAAACTCAACATCTACTAAGTCATAATTCAATGCTTCAAGGACAGGTTGGATTAATGTTTCAACTTGCTCTGTAACTTTACTCATACGAGCCCCCTTATCAGCGGTACACAAACAGAAAAGAGCGGGTGATACCCACTCTTTCTCCTTGAGTCCAAATTTATAAGCATTATTATTATAGCATAATCATGCGATTCCTACAAATGTCTTATGTTACATATCAAAAATAGACAATTGCGCTTTGTCAGGCATGTTAGGTAAGGAACCTAACTCATCTAAATATTCGATGACTTTTTGAGACACGCCTGCTTTTTTATTTAAATCTTCTTTAGATAAAAATGGGCCTTCTTCTCGCGCTTCAACAATACGTTTAGCTACGTTGTCGCCTAAGCCAGGTACTGCTACGAATGGCGGAATAAGCGTATCTCCTTCGATGATAAATTCATACGCCTTACTCTTTTCAAGATGTACCGGCTGCATACGATAACCACGATGTGCCATTTCATTTGCGATTTCTAGCACCGTAAGTACATCTTTTTCTTTTTTACCTAAGTCCATATATTTAGCATACATCTCTTTTACAGTAGCGCGAATACTGTCTTTATCTTTAACCATCGTCAATAAATCAAAGTCAGAAGCACGAACAGTAAAATAACTTGCGTAATAGTATAGCGGGTAATGTACTTTAAAGTATGCAATACGTACAGCCATTAATACGTAAGCTGCTGCATGGGCTTTAGGGAACATGTATTTGATTTTTTTACATGAATCTAAGTACCATTCTGGGACACCATTATCTGTCATCGCTTGTTCCCATTCTTCTGTTAAACCTTTCCCTTTACGCACCGCTTCCATAATTTTAAACGCAAGAGAAGGTTCCAATCCTGCATACATGAGATATACCATAATATCGTCACGACAACCGATACAACTTGAAAGGGTACACGTGCCACTTCTTACAAGTTCTTGTGCATTGCCAAGCCATACGTCTGTACCGTGTGAAAGACCAGAAATTTGTACGAGTTCAGAAAAAGTCGTTGGTTTCGTATCTTCTAACATTTGTCGAACGAAGCCCGTACCAAATTCTGGCACACCGTAAGTCCCTGTTTTCGCTAAAATTTCTTCTTCTGTTACACCTAAAGTTTCAGGTGAACTAAAAATCCCCATCGTCTCTTTATCATCTACAGGTATCGTTTTAGGATCTATGCCAGAAAGATCTTGTAGCATACGAATCATCGTCGGATCATCGTGTCCTAATATATCTAACTTTAAAACGTTATCGTGAATGGAATGGAAGTCGAAATGTGTCGTCATCCACGATGCGCTTTGGTCGTCTGCTGGATACTGTATCGGTGTAAAATCATAAATATCCATATAATCCGGTACAACAATAATACCCCCTGGGTGCTGACCTGTTGTTCGTTTTACACCTGTACATCCTTTAACGAGACGATCTACTTCTGCGCCTCTTTTATGAATACCTTGATCATTCAAGTAACCTTTAACAAAACCAAAGGCTGTTTTTTCAGCTACCGTACCAATCGTTCCCGCACGAAATACCTTATCTTCTCCAAAAAGTACTTTTGTGTAGTTATGTGCGTGAGGTTGGTATTCACCACTAAAGTTTAAGTCGATATCAGGTACTTTGTCCCCTTTAAAGCCAAGGAATGTTTCAAACGGAATATCTTGGCCCTCTTTAATCAATTCAGTTCCACATTCACATGTTTTATCTGGCAAATCGAATCCAGAGCCTACCGAACCGTCATTGAAGAATTCGCTTTTTTTACATTTCGGACAAATATAATGCGGTGGTAAAGGATTTACCTCTGTAATTTCAGTCATAGTAGCTACAAAGCTTGAGCCTACCGAACCACGAGACCCTACAAGATAACCGTCGTCTAATGATTTTTTCACTAGCCGCTGCGAAATTAAATAAATAACGGCAAAACCATTGCCAATAATACTTTCTAATTCTTTTTCAAGACGATCAATCACAATCTGAGGTAAATCTTCACCATATAATGCTTTGGCGTTGTTATAACTCAATTCACGAATTTCTTCGTTAGCACCATCCATGTTCGGAGTAAAAAGTTTATCTTTAATTGGCACTACTTTTTCGATGCGTTCAGCCAATGCACGGGTATTATCAACAACAATTTCTTTCGCACGCGCTTCTCCAAGGAAATGAAAATCTTCTAACATTTCATCTGTCGTTCTAAAATGCGCTTTTGGTAACGTAGAACGATTTAAAGGATTACCGGGCTGAGATGCAATTAAAATTTGGCGTGCGATGCCATCATGTTCATGAAGATAATGGACATTTCCTGTTGCGATAACTGGAATTTGATTCGTTTCACCTACTTTTAAAATCCGCTCATAGATTTCTTCTAATGTTTCATGATCACGAATCAACTCTCGGTCAAGTAAGTCTTGGTATAGCGCTGGTGGTTGAATTTCGATATAGTCATAATATTTTGCGATCCGTTCCACTTCAGATTGATCACGTTGCATTACTGCAGTAAATACTTCTCCTTCGTCACACGCTGTCCCTACAAGTAAGCCTTCACGGTGCTCATCTAATAGAGAGCGCGGTATTCGCGGTGTGCGGTAATAATAAGTCACCAATGAGGCACTAACAATTTTAAATAAATTTTTAAGTCCTGTTTGGTTTTGTACGATCAGAGTGATATGTTGCGGTCGCGCACGCTTGTAAGCATCTTCATTAGACAAACACGTATTGATATCTTTATGATTGTGCACATCTTTTTCTTTTAATTGCGCTAGCATTTTAATGAAAATATAGGCTGTCGCTTCCGTATCATAAATCGCTCTATGGTGTTGCGTCAGCTCGACGCCGTATTTTTTTGCAAGAAAGTTTAAGCTATGCTTTCCGTAGCTTGTATTGATCGTTCTTGAAAGTTCTAGTGTATCAATTACACCATTCGTAGAAGGACCAAATCCAAGACGCTCATAGCCTGTGTCGATAAAGCCCATATCAAATGAGGCATTATGTGCTACAAAAATCGCATCTCCTACCCATTCTTTGAACTCTGTTAACACTTGCTCAATTTCCGGCGCATCTTTTAACATGTCGTCCGTAATATGCGTTAAATTTTTAATTGTTTCTGTTAATTTTTCGTGTGGATTACTAAACCGTTCAAATTTATCGATGATTTCACCATTTTTGACTTTCACTGCCGCTAACTCAATGATTTTATCATACTGATTTGAAAGACCTGTAGTTTCAACGTCAAATACGACATATGTTGCATCTTTTAAGACGATATCTGTCGGTTTATAAGCGATGGGAACACCGTCATCAACGAGCATGCCCTCCATACCGTATATCATTTTTATACCGTGTTTTTCTGCCGCACTATGTGCATCTGGAAAAGCCTGTACAACATTATGATCTGTCACTGCAATCGCTTCATGACCCCATTTCGCAGCTTGAGCGACGTACGCTCCGATATGGGATACACCGTCCATTTGACTCATTGACGTATGTAAGTGGAACTCTACACGCTTTTCTTCAGCTTTGTCTTGTTTTGGTGAACGTTTAATTTCTTCAATATCAGACATCATCATTACAAGGTCTCGTATAAACATATCCTCTTCAATACGGCCTTGGGCACGAATCCATTTACCTTCTGATAATGCTTTAAAATGCTCTAAATCATCTTTATTTTTGCGTGTAAACATTTTTAATACGAGTGAATCAGTATAATCTGTTACTTTTAATTCAACAATGTGTCGACCACTTTTTAGTTCTTTAATATTCATATCAAAAATGACGCCTTCAACAGCAACTTTAAACTCTTCTTCAATAATCGTCTCAATAGGCCGTACATTTTCGACTTGTATTGGTTTACCAATCTTACATTTATCTACTGTTACACCAGATTCTTCTTGTTTGGCACGTGCTTCTTTCATCTTTTCGATTTTTGTTGTAGCTTCACGCGCACTTTGTTCATCCTCTTGTTGGATATGTGCTTCAAGCGATGCCAAATCATCGTCATGCCCATGTTCGTCTGTCTCAAATACTACTTTACTCACATTAAATCCACATTGCTTTAATGCAGACAATAAGTTTCCATTACATGCTTTATCAAAGTGATTGCGCTCAACATCATTTTGAACAAGCACTTTCACAACAGAGCCAGACATTATCATTTTCTTTTGTTTCAGTTGTCCTTTAACTTTTGGTGACAGTTTCGTTTTATCGATACAACCTGAAAAATATTTTAGAAGATGTTCATCTTGCCCAGCAGTGTCTTTGATTTGAAAATGCGCATCCACTGTCGCAATATCTTTAAATGCTTCCGTCATGGCATGCATGAAAACCAAATAATCTTCATGTTTTAAAAAATAAGGTAAGACAATATGAAAAGTCCAAGTACGTTTTTTCTCTGAAACATCTACACGTGTCAATTCACCTTCTTCGACAATAGTTTGATCCAAATGTGCTTTGATATTGAGTTGTTGAAGGAGAATTTTAAATTTTTCATGATTCTGTAATGCCACGATATTTAAACCACCTTATGTACTATCAATCCATGTACGTTTTTAATCTTTTGGAATAAAGAAAGTGAGACGAAAAACCAATCATTCCTCTTGATTTCATCGTCTCACCTTGCTATTTACAACGTCCATTCAAATAAAGTGCCACGCCTTTATTTGAAGTTATCCATGACTATTATATCAAATTTTAAGTTAATCTGTTATTGAATTTGTTCATATAATTGAGCGATATGTGATGCTAAATGATCAACATGTACATCTTCTTTTTCACCATTATCGCGTCGTTTTACTTCAACAATACCTTCACTGGCATTTTTACCTACTACAATTCGAATTGGTAAGCCAATTAAATCTGCATCGTTAAACTTCACGCCTGCGCGCTCTTGGCGATCATCATATAACACGTTGTAGTCTTTATTAAATTGATCATAAAGTTGATCTGCAAGTGCTTTTTGATCTTCTTTTTTAGGGTTTACAGAAATGACATGAACATCATATGGTGTAACAGATTTTGGCCAAATGATGCCATTATCGTCATGATGTTGCTCAATAATTGCACTTAATGTTCGAGATACACCTATGCCATAACAACCCATTGTTAACGTTTGTTCACGTCCTTGATTATTTAAAACTGTCGCATTCATCGCTTCAGAATATTTAGAACCAAGCACAAACACTTGTCCTACTTCAATACCTTCTGCAAACTTCGCAACACCTGAACCATCACTTAAAGGTTCTCCTTCTAAAATAAACCTGAAATCACCGTAAGCTTCTACTTCGAAGTCGCGTCCCACGTTTGCATTAATATAATGGTAACCATCTTCATTTGCACCCACCACAATATTGGATAAGTCTTGAACGTAATTGTCCGCATAAACTTTAATTGCTTTATCAGTAATAGGACCTAAAGAACCTGGGGCTGCGCCTAATAAGTTAATGATCTCATCATCTGTTGCCAATTCTACTTGATCTGTTTTGAAAAAGTCTTTGAGCTTAATATCATTGATTTCATGATGTCCACGAACAAGCACTAATACAAATTCACCGTCAACTTTAAAAACCATAGACTTTGTAATTTGATCTAGTGGACGCTCTAAAAATTCAGCCAATGCTTTTGCTGTTTTAACGTTTGGCGTCTCGATTTTTTCTAGTGGTTGTGCAGGCGCTTTAGCTTCCTCAGAAGAGATATAAGGGACTTCAGCTTTTTCGATATTCGCTGCATAATCGCTTTGCTCACTATAAACGATAGTGTCTTCTCCGATTGCGCTTAAAGCATGGAATTCATGTGTATGGTTGCCTCCAATTGCGCCAGAATCAGCAACAACTGGGCGTACATTTAAACCGACACGTTTAAAAATGCGACTATAAGCATCATACATGTCTTGATACGTCTTCATAAGCGACGCTTCATCTGTATGGAATGAATAAGCATCTTTCATAATAAATTCACGTCCTCGTAAAAGACCGAAGCGCGGGCGTTTTTCATCACGGAATTTAGTTTGGATTTGGAACAATGTTAAAGGTAATTGTTTATAAGAACGCAACTCGTCTCTTACTAATGACGTAATCACTTCTTCGTGTGTAGGTCCTAAAGCAAATTCACGTTCATTACGATCACGTAAACGCATTAATTCAGGACCATAAGCTTCCCAACGACCTGACTCTTTCCATAATTCTGATTGTTGTAATACAGGCATGACAACTTCAACCGCATCGACACGTTCCATTTCTTCTCTAATGATTTCAGAGATATTTTGAAGCACACGTGTAGCTAACGGTAAATAACTGTATATACCAGCCGCGTTTTGCTTGATAAGCCCTGCTTTTAATAGTAGTTGATGACTCATGGCTTCAGCTTCAGCTGGAACTTCTCTTAGGGTTGGTATAAAAACTTTTGATTGCTTCATCCTTTATTGTTCCTCCTTTAATACATTATTATAAGAAGTAACGTTGAATATCATTCCACGTTACGAGAATCATAATAATGACTACAAATATCGCACCTGCCGCAATAATTACAGTTTCTGCTTTTTTATTCGCAGGTTTTCTAAAAATAGCTTCGTATAATACAAATAAAATACGTCCACCATCAAGTGCTGGAATAGGTAAGAGATTCATAATTCCTAAGTTTACACTCAATATCGCTGTAAAGTTAATTAAAGTAATTAATCCTGTTTTTACAACTGTATCTACATTTTTATAAATCCCTACTGGGCCATTTAACATATCAAAACTAAAATCACCTGTAAAAATACTACCAATCATGCCCGCGACTGCTGTAAATATCAATTTACTGTACTCAACCGTTTGCGTTAGTCCGTAAACGAGTGGTTCAACTGGCGTTATTTCTCTTGTAGGAATAAATCCAAGTTGATAATCTGTCACTTTTTTCGTTTTCGTTATATTTTGTGTATATTTTTTAGGCGAAAACGTTTTACTATAGGTTTTACCATCGCGCTCAAACTTAATCGTTGTTTTTTCACCATTCGTCGCTTTCATTTCTTTCTTAATGTCACGAAGGTGCTCTGTAGTGCGACCATTGATTTCCGTAATAACGTCATCTTTTTTCAGGCCAATGTGCGCTGCCGGTGTATCCGGCGCAACTTCTTTCACTTTATTTGTAGGAGCGCCTTGTGCATAAGCTAAGCCAATAAATAACACAGCAGCTAAAATAAAGTTGAACAATGGTCCCGCAAATAGCGTTAAAAACTTTTGATATGGTTTTTTATGGGCAAATTGGCGCTCTCTCGGTGCAATTTGAATTAAGCTACCATTTTGAACAAAGAATGCTTTTTTAGCAATAGGATAATGATGTCTTTCTTGATCATAAGCCATAATGCCTTCAATAAATAGTGCTTCATTAAAATCGACCTTTTTAACTTCCATTGCTTCCATATGTTGGAACTTATGTTGATCATCTAGAATAATATGAGTAACTTCATCTTGCTCATTAAGTTTGATCTTAATATGCATACCCGGTTCAACAGGTGCTTCCTCCATGCCGTCTCCGGCCATTCGAACATACCCTCCAACAGGTAATAAACGAATCGTGTATAACGTTTCGTTTTTACGAAAACTTAAAATTTTCGGTCCCATACCAATTGCAAATTCTGGACACATAATGCCTGCACGCTTCGCAAAAAGCATATGGCCATATTCGTGCACAGATACTAGCAATCCGAAAACAAAGATAAATGCAATGATGGTTATCAACACAGACTACTACACCTCATATTCCTTATTTTTATAGTGCGCATCTAACGCTAAAATTTGTTCGAGCGTTGGCGCCATAATGACTTCATGTTCATCCATTTCTTTCTTTATCATACGTTCTATATCTAAAAAGCCAATTTCCTTATTTAAAAATTTAGCAACTGCAACTTCATTCACTGCATTTAAAACAACTGGCATCGTCCCACCAATTTTAATCGCTTCGTAAGCATATTGAAGACAACGATAGCGTTCAAAGTCCATTGCTTTAAAGTTCAATTGAGCGACTTCAGCTAAATTTAAAGCGGTTGCTTTATGTTCGATTCGATTGGGATATGTAAATGCGTATTGAATCGGCATGCGCATATCTGGTGTACCAAGTTGTGCCATCACACTCGTATCTACAAATTCCACCATAGAATGAATAATACTTTCTTTATGCAAAATCGTTTCAATTTGAGCAATATCTAAGTCAAATAACCATTTTGCTTCAATCACTTCAAAACCTTTATTCATCATCGTCGCAGAATCAATCGTAATTTTATGTCCCATCGACCAGTTAGGATGATTCAACGCGTCTTCCACCGTGACATTTTCTAAAGCATCACGTGTCAAATGTCGAAATGAGCCGCCACTTGCAGTAATGGTCACTTTCTTAATTTGCTTGTCATCTTCTCCGTTCAAACATTGGAAAATGGCCGCGTGTTCTGAATCGACCGGCAAGATATTCACATTGTATTTTCGTGCATGTGCCATTACTAATTCACCAGCAACGACAAGCGTTTCTTTGTTTGCTAATGCGATATCTTTGCCATTTTCAATCGCACGCATCGTCGGTGCTAACCCAACGCTTCCAAGTAACGCGTTAAGCACTAAATCATTCTTCTCATATGTCGCTACAGCAATAAGACCTTCATCTCCAGACACCACTTTGACATCGTAATTGGAAAATACGGCTACATCTTGAGGATTTTGAACCGATATAATCTCTGGCTGATGTTTTTCCACTACTTTTTGAGCAAATTCAATGTTTTTCCCAACTGTAAACGCAATAAGATTAAAATCATTAGGATGACGTTCAATGACATCAATGGCTTGTGTTCCTATTGAACCAGAAGCCCCTAAAATTGCGATATTTTTCATTATTTTCACTTCACCTTACATTTGAATTAAGAAAATATACATTAAAGGTAATACAAACATAAAACTGTCAAAACGGTCTAAAATCCCGCCATGACCAGGTAACAATCTGCCAGAATCTTTAACACCAAAGTGACGTTTAAATCCTGATTCCACGAGGTCACCTAATTGACCAAATGCACTCAATACGATTGTCACTATTAAAACCCAAAGTATACTGTAATCGAACTGGACAAAAAACATAAAGACAAGCGGCACGAGTAAACTGCATAATAAGCCGCCTATGAAGCCTTCTATTGTTTTGTTCGGACTAATGACAGGCCATAATTTATGTTTACCAAATGAACGCCCGAAAATATATGCCCCTGTATCTGTTAACCAAACGATAAGTAAACCGAATAAAATGTAATGTAAGCCTGCTTCACGTGTTTCATAAAAGTACATAAAACCAATACCAACGTAAGCAACAGACATAAGGCAAAATGCAGCGTCCATAAAACTAAATCTATTTTTGGACATTACTGTATAACTGAGTAATATAAAACTTAATGCAATCAATGACTTCTGTTGAAGGGTTGGGACCCAAGAATAGTCTTGCGGCAATAGAATCATAATCATCCCTATCGCGCTAATGAGTCCTGGTACAGAAAGCAATTGTATACGGTTCATATTTAACAACTCTTTGAGTGCAATCAAAGCAAGAATAAATGTAAAGCACATCCATGTCGTACCACCAATTAATAAAATTGGCAGAAATACGATTAACGCAACAATTGTTGTAATCGTTCTTACCTTCATAATCTTCTCCTATCTACAATCCCCCGAAACGTCTTTGACGAGATTGATATATTTTTATACATGCCACTAATTCGTTTTTATCAAAATCAGGCCACATTTTTGGATTGAAAATAAATTCACTATACGATAATTGCCAAATTAAGAAATTACTAATGCGTTGTTCTCCAGAAGTACGGATTAACAATTCAGGATCAGGATAATTGGCTGTCATTAAATACTTTTGAAACGTCGCTTCGTCTAAAGAATCAATATCCATCTCATCCGATGACTTCAAATCATGGATTAATGCTTTCATCCCTGAAATGATTTCAGCACGTCCACCGTAATTTATCGCAAATATAAGTGTAAGTCCGGTATTATGCGCAGTTTTACGTTTGGCTTCCTCAATTGCGCAAATCGTTTTTTCTGGGAGTTGCTCTGTAAAGCCTATTGTTTCAACTTTTACATTTTTTTCAATTAGTTCAGGTAAAAATGTATTTAAAAAGTTTACAGGGAGTCCCATAATATAGTTCACTTCTTCTTCTGGACGTGACCAGTTCTCAGTCGAAAAAGCATAAAGCGTTAAGTATTTAACATTCAAATCATTTGCCGCACGCGTAATCGTTTTAATCGTTTGCATGCCTTGATAATGACCTTTAATTCTTGGCATTCTTCTTTGTTTTGCCCAACGGCCATTACCATCCATGATGATTGCTATGTGTTTTGGTATATTATGTAAATCTAAAGTATCGACCTGAGATGATTTATCTTCATTGTTTTTAAATTTCTTAAACATGCATGTTCCTCCGAGCCTAATTACGTCTCATATTATTATAATCTTTAAAAAGTACAATTATCTACCATTTTATCACACTCAAATCACTCATTGAATTACAAAGAAAAAAACTGTACCAAAGTCTGATTCGGTACAGTTTTGCAAATGAATTACACAGACATGATATCCTTTTCTTTATCCGTAACTAATTGATCAATTTGTTTAATAGATTCGTCCGTTACTTTTTGAACATCATCTGAACCTGAACGCAACTCATCTTCAGTGATTTCGCCATCTTTTTCTTGTTTTTTCAATGTATCGTTTGCATCACGACGGATATTACGTACAGAAACTTTCGCATTTTCACCTGTCTTTTTAACGTCTTTTACAATTTCTTTACGACGCTCTTCAGTCAATGCTGGAACAGTGATGCGAATCACTTCACCATCGCTCGTTGGTGTTACACCTAAATTAGCTGCATAAATGGCTTTTTCAATGTCAGCTAATGCAGATTTATCATATGGAGAGATAACAAGTAAACGTGCTTCTGGTACGCTAATGCTTGCTAATTGTTGTACTGGTGTTGGTGCTCCGTAGTAATCCACATTAACGCCAGCCAATAAATTTGAATTTGCGCGACCTGCATTGATTTGCGCAAGTTCTCTTGATAAATTTTCGATTGATTTTTTCATTCGTGATTTCGTGTCTTGAATAATTCCACTCATAAGAAAGTCACCCCTAGATTATTTTGTAATAATTGTTCCAATTTCTTCTCCTAAAACGGCACGTTTAATGTTGCCTTCCTCCATAATTGAGAAAACGTTTAGCGGGATATTGTTATCCATACAGAATGAAGAGGCTGTAGAGTCCATGACTTGTAGGCCTTCTTGTAATAACTGTAAATAAGTTAAACGGTCATATTTCTGTGCGTTAGGGTCTACTTTAGGATCTGCAGAATATACGCCATCTACATTATTTTTGCCCATTAAAATGACATCTGCTTCTACTTCAGCTGCTCTCAATGCTGCAGTTGTATCTGTTGAGAAATATGGATTACCGATACCTGCTGCAAAAATAACTACACGTTTTTTCTCTAAATGTCTGATGGCACGTCGACGAATATAAGGTTCTGCAACCTGTTTCATCTCAATTGAAGTCAATACGCGTGTATCGCAGTCGAGTTGCTCTAAACTGTCTTGTAATGCTAATGCGTTCATGACAGTTGCAAGCATCCCCATATAGTCAGCAGTTCCACGATCCATTCCTAAATCGCTTCCCGTTTTACCACGCCAAATGTTACCGCCACCTACAATTACGGCAACTTCTGTATCCATTTTAGCCACTTCGGCTACTTGTTGCGCGATACTTTTAATAATTATTGGATTAATTCCAAATCCTTTGTCCCCTGCCAATGCTTCACCACTTAGTTTCAAAACTACTCGCTTATATTTTGAAGTTTCAGCCATTATAATAACCTCTCTATTCGTTTTATGTAAAACAATACAAGTAAAGAAGACACACGTGGTATCTTCCTTACACACAGCTTCAATATTTCTAAATTGAAGTCATGTAAAGGATGACACAAAAGGTGTCTTCTTTCTCATACTAAACCGTGTCTATTATTTCATTTGCCCTTTAACTTCATCAGCAAAGTTTTCTTCACGTTTTTCTAAACCTTCACCTACTTCGTAACGTACGAAGTCTACTAATTGACCACCTTTTGTTTTAAGGAATTGTTCAACAGTTTGATCTGGGTCTTTAACGAAATCTTGGTTAACCGCACAAATTTCTTGTAAATATTTGCGTAAACGGCCTTCAACCATTTTTTCAACGATGTTTTCAGGTTTGCCTTCGTTTAATGCTTGTTGCTTTAATACTTCTCTTTCGTGGTTGATTTCTTCTTCGCTTACTTGATCAGATGAAACGTATTTAGGGTTAATTGCAGCGATGTGCATTGCAACATCTTTTGCAGCTTCTTCATCAGTTGAACCTTCAATAACTGAAAGTACACCAATACGTCCACCCATGTGTAAGTATGCACCGAATGCATCGTTATCTGTTTTTGTACGAATTTCAAAACGACGTAAGCTTAATTTTTCACCAATTGTAGAAATTGCTTCAGTCATATGTTCAGAAACTTTTTTACCGTTTGGAAGTGTAGTTTCATTTAATGCTTCAACAGATTCAGCTTTCGTTTCAAGAATTTGGTTAGCAATTTCTTTAACAAGTTGTTGGAAACCTTCATTACGTGCAACGAAGTCTGTTTCAGAGTTGATTTCAACAATAACTGCATCGTTACCTTTTACTTCAACATGTGTGATACCTTCTGCTGCGATACGGTCTGCTTTTTTAGCAGCTTTAGCAATACCTTTTTCACGTAAATAATCAATTGCCTTATCGATGTTACCATCTGTTTCTTGAAGCGCTTTTTTACAATCCATCATACCAGCGCCAGTTTTTTCACGTAATTCTTTAACAAGTTTAGCTGAAATTGCCATCACTATTCCTCCAATATCATTTCATTAGTTATTTTAAAAAAAGGGGCTGGGACATAATATTGTTGTCCTAGTCCCTTAAAATGCTTTTATACTTAAAATTATCTTAGTGTGTAGCGCAGATGAAACTAAAACAAACTTCGGCTTCACATTGCCTTGAGCGGGCTTCTCAAAGCACGCTTGCGTAATATTTCAGTTTCATACTATCCGCGACACTGCACTGGGCAAGAAGACGAAATCACTTTAAACCATTTCCTCTTGCTCCCCATTTTAAGATGCTATTTATTTAGATTCAACTGTTTCTTCTGTCTCTTCAGTTGATGTTTCATCTTCGTTTAAGTCGATGTTTTGCTCTGCAGCAACTTCGTCGTTAGATACACCTTGTTGACCTTCTAAAATAGCGTCTGCCATTTTACCAGTTAACAATTTAACCGCACGAATCGCATCGTCGTTCGCTGGAATAACGTAGTCGATTTCATCAGGATCACAGTTTGTATCAACGATACCTACGATCGGGATGTTTAATTTACGTGCTTCAGCAATCGCATTGCGCTCTTTACGTGGGTCAACTACGAATAATGCTTGAGGCATTGATTTCATATCACGAATACCGCCTAAGAATTTGATTAAACGGTCGTATTCTTTTTTAAGTTCTACAACTTCTTTTTTAGGAAGTACGTCAAAAGTACCGTCTTCTTCCATTTTTTCAATTTCAGAAATACGTTTTACACGTTTAGAGATTGTTTTGTAGTTTGTTAAAATACCACCTAACCATCTTTGGTTAACGTAGTAGTGTCCAGCACGTTCTGCTTCAGATTTAACTGATTCTTGTGCTTGTTTTTTTGTACCTACGAATAAGACTTTACCGCCTTCTTCAGATACTTGCTTAATAAAGTTGTAAGCTTCTTCTACTTTCTTTACTGTTTTTTGTAAGTCGATGATATAAATACCATTTCTTTCAGTAAAGATGTACTTTTTCATTTTTGGGTTCCAACGGCGTGTTTGATGACCGAAGTGAACACCAGCTTCAAGTAATTGTTTCATTGAAATTACTGCCATGATTAAAATTCCTCCTATTGGTTAATATCCTCCACATGTGCTAACACAAAAACGGCAATACGCCGCACCCTTTTGCGTTTTGGCCTCATGTGTGTGTTTTGACTTTCTCATAGCCGCATATAAATATATCATAAAGTCCATACACATGCAACTAGTATTTATTATTCTGAACGCTTCAGCTCATCTAAAAAAGTTTCTTTCTTAACTTTAATAAATGTTCCTTTCATACCTAATGAACGTGACTCGATAACGCCAGCGCTTTCGAGTTTACGCAATGCATTTACAATTACTGAGCGTGTAATACCTACACGATCAGCCACTTTAGAAGCAATTAATAAGCCTTCTTTTCCACCTAACTCTTCAAAAATGTGGTCGATCGCTTCTTTTTCTGAATAAGATAATGAATTAATCGCCATTGAAATTGCCGCTTTGTCACGCGCTTCTGTTTCAATTTCATTATGTTTTTCACGTAAGATTTCCATTCCGATAACTGTAGCCGCATATTCGCCAAGTACAAGATCGTTTTCGCCAAAGTCATCAGATACACGTCCAAGTACTAATGTACCTAAGCGTTCGCCGCCTCCAATAATTGGGAAAATTGTCGTTCGAGAATCTTTAAATAAGTCTTCATTTTCTGGTGGGAATACAGAAAGTTCATTATCAATTCGAATATTAGATGATGTTTCATGTACATTCATCAATTTACTCGTATACGCTTCAGGCACGTGACGTTCTTCTAACATTTTTATAATGCGTTCATTTTTAAGTAACTCATTCAAGTTAGAACCTAAAATCTTACCACGTCTCGATACGATGAATACGTTCGTTACAGTCACTTTACTAATCGTTCGTGCAACATCTTTAAAATCAACCGAAATTCCTTTATGTTTTTGTAATAAACTACTTAATTCTCTTGTTTTAGATAATAAACCCATGTCACTTCTCCTTTTTTTATAAAATGAATTCACTTAAGTCTTTATTTGTTGAAATTGATTTCAATTTTCCATCTACGTACTGTGGCGTAATATCTACGTGTGCATTTGGCATATTAGGTGCTTCAAAAGATAAATCTTCTAGCATTTTTTCTAAAATCGTGTGTAATCTTCTCGCACCAATATTGTCTGTATCTTGGTTGACATGATAAGCCATTTCTGCCAATCGATGAATCGCCTCATCAGTAAAGTTTACCGTTACTTCTTCAGTTTCAAGCAACATCTCGTATTGTTTAATTAAAGAGAGTTTAGGTTCTTTTAAAATTCTTACGAAATCTTCAACAGTTAAACTTTGAAGTTCGACACGAATCGGAAATCTCCCTTGTAATTCTGGTATTAAATCACTTGGTTTAGAAACATGGAATGCGCCTGCGCCAATAAATAACATATGCTCAGTACTAACCGTACCATATTTAGTTCGAATCACGCTACCTTCAAGAATAGGAAGTATATCGCGTTGAACACCTTGTCTAGAAACGTCTTGTCCACCGCCATATTGACTATTCGTTGCTACTTTATCAATTTCATCAATAAAAATAATACCCATTTGTTCTGCAAGTTCAAGCGCTTCTTGATTTGCTGTTTCATGATCAATCATTTCTTCAGCATATTCATCAATTAAAATTTTACGTGCCGTTTTTACAGGCACTTCTTTTTCCACTTTTTTCTTAGGCATCAATTGATTCATCATTTCTTGCATTTGTTCGTTTTGTTGATTGCCGAACATACCTAATGCGCCTGGATCTTGTTCTACTTTAATGCGCACTTTTTCATTTTCAAGTTGACCATTTTTAAGTTGTACTTTAATATCGGAGCGCTTCGTTTTGATTTCTTCTGTTGGCGCTTCTTCTTCCTCCTCTTGGTTTTGACCAAAATTCGGTATTGCGCCTCCAAATAAAGACTCAAGTGGATTATTCGATGTTTGGCTCGCTTTTTTCTTAATACTTGGAACTAACAATTTGACGAGTCTTTCATTTGCTTTAGCTGTCGCTTCATCTTTAACCTCATTCTTTTTTTCATCTTTAACGAGTCGAACTGCAACGTCTACTAAATCTCTGACCATACTTTCAACATCACGTCCTACATAGCCAACTTCTGTAAACTTCGTCGCCTCAACTTTGATAAATGGGGCACCAACAATTTTCGCCATGCGTCGCGCAATTTCAGTTTTACCTACCCCTGTCGGTCCCATCATCAATATATTTTTAGGTGCGATTTCTTGTTTCACTTCATCTTCTAAAAGACTGCGACGATAACGATTTCTTAGCGCAATCGCTACTTTTTTCTTCGCTTCATCTTGTCCAATAATATATTCATCGAGTTTGCTTACTATTTCTTTTGGGGTATACTTAATGGCATTTTGATCCATACTTTAGAACCTCCGTTATAATTCTTCAACCGTAATATGGTCATTTGTAAAAACACAAATATCTGCCGCTACTTTGAGGCTTTCATACGCCATTTCTCGCGCAGATAAATGCGTCGCGTGTCGCTTCAAAGCACGTCCAGCGCTTAAAGCATAATTGCCTCCAGAACCAATCGCAATCAAATCATCATCTGGTGCAATAACTTCACCTGTACCGCTTACTACTAAAATATGATCTTTATCCATAACGATAAGCATGGCTTCTAGTTGGCGAAGTTGCTTATCTCCACGCCATTCTTTCGCTAATTCAACCGCTGCACGCTCTAAGTTGCCACTATATTGTTGCAGTTTTCCTTCAAACTTTTCAAATAATGTGAAGGCATCTGCAACGCTTCCAGCAAAACCAGCAATGACACGGTCTTGATATAGACGCCTTACTTTTTTAGCGGTCTGTTTCATAATGACTTGTTCGCCAAGAGTGACTTGACCATCACCAGCCATGGCTGCATGGCCATTATGTCTGACAGCATAAATTGTTGTTGCATGAATTGAAGAACTCATAAAACTTACTCTCCTTTTTTTGCACGAGGATGTGCATTTAAATAAACATTGCGTAAACGTTGATTAGACACGTGTGTATAACGACTTGTCGTAGATAAATTAACATGTCCCAATAAACTTTGAACCGTTCTTAAGTCTGCGCCGGCATCGAGCATGTGCGTCGCAAAAGTGTGTCGAAGCTTATGGGGATGAATAGACGACACGCCCGCTGTTCGCTTTACAATATCATTCAAAATATAACGAATTCCTCTTGTTGTAATCGGTTCACCTTTTAAATTCACAATTAATTTACCATGTGTCGTATTTTGAACAGGTTGAAAATGCTCAAGATAATCTTCGATGCTTTGTTTACAAAATTCACCAAACGGCACAATTCTCTCTTTACTCCCTTTACCCATCACTTTTAACACGCACATTGATAAATCAATATCGGAAATATTTAAATCAACTAATTCTGATACACGGATACCCGTAGCATAAAACAGCTCGAGTATCACACGATCTCGTCTCCCTTTTTTCGGATCTTCCCTTACAGTTTTAAATAATGCTTCCATTTCTTCGGTATAAAAAAATGTAGGTAAGTACGTTTCCTTTTTAGGATGCACGAGTTGTACAAACGGATTGACCATTTGTGTATCTTGTGTCATCCAAAAATTATAAAACGTACGTAGCGTTGAAATTTTTCTTGAAACGGTCGTTCGCTGTAATCCTTGATTGTATAACATTGCAAGGTAATTTCGTGCATCACGATATTCAAACTCTCGTAATGTTAACTGCTCTTGTTGTAAAAATTGATTGAATTGTTTCAAGTCATCTTCATACGCTTGCAATGTATGTTCAGAAAAAAATCTTTCCTGCTTTAACATAAGTAAAAACTGATGCTGGATATGTTCCAAAGTAAAAACCCCTCCATCATTAGCATTGTAGCATAATAATGAGGGGAGCTGCATAGATTATACATTGAATTTTCGTAGTTATCTAAATTTTGCTTATTTTGCCAATTTATTTTTTTATCTTTTACAGCGTTTGTTTAAATTTATCTAAATAAGTTAGTGCGCGATGCGCTAGTTTTTCATAACGTTCTTTCTTATCTTTAACACGTGCATCTAATGCAGGAACTAATCCAAAATTTGCATTCATCGGTTGAAAATTTTTGTTGTTATTCGCATGAGAAATATAATACGCCATACTACCAATCATCGTTTCTCTCGGAAAAACGACATCGCCTTTCTCTTGTATACGATGCGCAAGATTAATACCTGCAACCATGCCACTCGCCGCACTTTCAACATAACCTTCAACACCTGTCATTTGACCAGCGAAATAAAGGTCTTGGCGATTTTTGAATGCATAAGTTTCTGATAAGACTTCTGGTGAATTGATAAATGTATTGCGATGCATGACGCCATAGCGAACAATATCTACATTTTCTAAACCAGGAATAAGTTGAATTACTTCTTTTTGTGCGCCCCATTTCAAGCGTGTTTGAAAACCTACGATATTATAGAGCGTCCCCGCTGCATCGTCTTGTCTAAGTTGTACGACAGCGAAAGGACGTTTTCCAGTTTTTGGATCTTCTAATCCTACTGGTTTCATCGGTCCAAATAAAAGTGTTTTAGGGCCGCGGCTTGCCATTACTTCAAATGGCATACAGCCTTCGAAATACTTTTCTTTTTCAAAATCTTTACTCGGTGCAACTTCAGCTTCCAATGCCGCCTCGTAAAAACGATTAAACTCTTCTTCTGTCATAGGGCAATTTAAGTATGCGGCTTCACCTTTATCATATCGAGATTTTAAATACACTTTATCCATATTAATAGAGTCTTTTTCAATGATAGGTGCGGCAGCATCATAGAAATACAATTGATCTTCTCCTGTTAGTGCCACAATTTCTTTAGCCAATGGTTCCGTAGTTAATGGCCCAGTAGCAATAATTGTAGGTCCTTCTGGAATAGACGTAATTTCTTCATTTTTAACATTTACATTGGGATGTTGTTTTAACGTCTCTGTTACATAGCCAGCGAAATCGTGTCGATCAACGGCTAATGCCCCTCCTGCAGGCACACGTGCGTTATCTGCAGCAGCGATAATTAATGAATCTAAACGACGCATTTCTTCTTTGAGTACCCCTACGGCATTTGTAAGTGCGTTGCCTCTAAGCGAATTTGAACAAACAAGCTCCGCAAATTTGTCTGTATGATGCGCAGGTGTTTGTTTGACCGGACGCATTTCATATAAATTGACTTGAATGCCTCTTTCAGCTAATTGAAAAGCTGCTTCAGAACCAGCTAAACCCGCACCGATTACATTAACTGTAGTCATGCGATTTCCTCCTTATTTTTGAACTTTCTCTTTATAATCACAATTTGAACATACGACTTGTGAAGTACGTCCTTTTTTCGCTTCCACAAGATAATGATTACATTTAGGACAATCTCGTCCTACTGGTTTATCCCAAGTGACAAAATCACATTCTGGATAACGACTACAACCGTAAAAAATACGATTTTTCTTTGATTTACGTTCAACTACGTCGCCTTCTTTACACGTTGGGCATTTAACTCCTATAGGTTTAACAATCGCTTTCGTATTACGGCAATCAGGAAAATTAGAACATGCCATAAATTTTCCATAGCGTCCCATTTTAATGACCATAGGGCTACCGCATTTTTCACAATCTTCACCCGCAGGCTCGTCCTTAATTTCAATTTTTTCCATTTCGGATTCTGCGCGTTCGACATCTTGCTTAAAGCTATTGTAAAAATCGCTAACTACTTTTTTCCATTCCATTTCACCATCTGCAATTTTATCAAGTAGCGTTTCCATATTTACAGTAAAGTCTACATCGATAATCTCAGGAAAATAATCTTTCACTTGCTCGTGTACGATTTCTCCTAATTCTGTTGGAACGAATCGTTTATTCTCACTTTTAACGTAGTTACGTTTTTGAATGGTGTCAATCGTTGGTGCATAAGTAGATGGACGTCCAATTTTGAGCTCTTCTAACGTTTTAACTAGACGCGCTTCTGTATATCGTGGAGGCGGTTGTGTGAAATGTTGTGCCGGATCAACTTTAGTAGCTATCGCAACATCTCCTACTTTAAGCTCTGGTAGCCGGTTTTCTTTTTCTTTATCTTTGTCATCATTCTCTTCCACATAAAGCGTCATAAATCCTTTAAATTTAATCGTTTGCCCGTTAGCTCTAAACTTCACATCATTTTGCGTTAAATCAACTGCTACAGTATCCAAAATTGCCGGTGCCATTTGGCTTGCTACGAAACGTTCCCAAATCAATTTATAAAGTCTATATTGATCTCGTGTCAAGAAAGGCTTCATTTCTGATGGCGTACGAAGTGTACTTGTTGGACGTATTGCTTCGTGTGCATCTTGATCACCTTGCTTGCCTTTAGAAACTGCTTTGGTTAAATAAGCTTCACCGTATTCTGATTTAATGTAACTTTTAGCTTCAGCTTGTGCATCTTTTGAAATTCGTGTCGAGTCTGTACGCATATACGTAATTAAACCAATCGTACCTTTACGTTTTAAATCGATACCTTCATACAACTGTTGCGCCACCACCATTGTCTTACGCGCTTTAAAGTTCAATTTACGTGCCGCTTCTTGTTGTAAAGTTGAAGTTGTAAATGGATGCGCTGGTCGACGTGTCTTTTCTTTCTTCGTTACGTTCGTAATTTCAAACTCATTACCATCTAATGCTTTTGTAATCACTGCGACATCATCTTTCGTCGATAGCTTAAATGGCTTACCTTTATAATGAAGAAACTTGGCAGTGAATTTTGATTTTTTATGTCTAAATTCGCCTTCAATAGACCAATATTCTTCAGGTTTAAAATGACGAATTTCATTTTCACGATCAATGACTAATCTTAAAGCTACAGATTGAACACGACCTGCAGACAATCCTTTTTTCACTTTCTTCCATAACACTGGTGAAATGTTATAACCTACAAGCCTATCTAATACACGTCGTGCTTGTTGTGCATCAACAAGCTCCATTTCTATACCTCTAGGGTTTTTGAAACTTTCTTTAACCGCATCTTTTGTAATTTCATTAAATACGACACGATTTTCTTTACTATCCTCTAATTCCAATATATGCGCTAAGTGCCATGCAATTGCTTCACCTTCACGGTCGGGGTCACTCGCTAGAAAAACTTTTTTCGCTTTTTTAGCATATCTTTTTAAATCTTTAACGACCGGACCTTTACCGCGAATGGTAATATACTTAGGGTCATAGTTGTCTTCTACATCGACACCCATTTGACTTCTTGGTAAATCACGTACATGTCCCATAGAAGCCACAACTTTATATTTTTTCCCTAAATACTTTTCTATCGTTTTAGCTTTTGCAGGCGATTCAACTATGACAAGATTATCTGCCAAAGCAGTTACCCCCTTGCTATTTCTGTTTACAAAGATAAATGATAAACGCTTATTTTTATATTTGTCAATCTTTTGTATTCATTTATTGTTAAGGTTCACTGAATTGACGTATTCATATCTTTCAAAATATCCTCCGCTGATAAGACGATTTCAGCACCTTCTTTTGCTCTTAATAAATTTCCTTTAGTGTGCAGATTAAACATATCACCAGGCAAAACATAGACATTTCTATTTTGTTCTAAAGCTTGATCTAAAGTGATTAACGCCCCGCTTCTTTCTTTAGCTTCTGTAACGAGTACACCTTGACACAAGCCGCTTATAATGCGATTGCGCTCTGGAAAATGATGCCGTGCAGGTCTGGTAAATGGCGGATATTCACTTATCGTAAGGCCATGAGCTGTTGTTTCCATTAAATGGCGTAAAGGTTCTGTAACTTTAGGATAATGGTGCGCATGACCAAATCCTAAAACACCTATAGTCGGAAAATGATTTTTTAGTGCATATCGATGCGCAAGTGCATCTGTCCCTTTAGCAAGCCCTGAAACAATTACCAAAGGCATATGGCTCATATTTTGTAACAAATAACCAATTGCACGTTCACCATATGATGTATGTTCTCTAGCACCAACTATAGCTAATTTATAATAACGAAAAGTATTTAATAATGGTAGGTTGCCTTTACAATAAAACAACAATGGTGGACGATAAATTTCTTTTAATAATTGAGGGTAAATCGTATCAAAAATAGTAACTGGCTGTATATCATTACCATATAATCGTTCTTGAATCTCATTAATATTAAGTGTTTGAAGCCTTAAATATTTTTGATGCAAATGTGGTTTAGCGTGGATAAGGGGGTGATTGCGAAGGAAAGGAATTACGTCGAATGATAAGTTTACTTTAGGGTCATCTAGTAGCTGATACATATGTGCTGTCGTAAAACCTGCATAACTCAACTTTAATAGATTTTTTAATATCAATCATGTCACCTCAACATCATTGTATCGCATCGCTTGCGGTATAAATGTGTCTAAAATAAGTATTAAAATTGCAAATTCAAATAATTTTATGCGATACATGATTAAACAATATCGCACCGCCCGTTAAAGTGATACATTTTTATAGTGCGCTTTGTAAGTTTGGTTATTATTTTGGGGTTCTTCAGTTTATATAGCTGGATGACATAAGTTGTCTTGACTTTTTATACAAAAATAGCGGTGAAGTGTTCTATCAATAGAGAACTGCTTCACCGCACATATTAGGCTATTTTATTGATTACTTTTTAACTGTTAATAACTGCTCATAAATACCTGCATCTTTGGCTGCTTGAATTAATGTAGCACCAATTTCTGAAGGTGTGTCTGCAGTTTTAACGCCACAAGCGTTAAGTGTTTTGATTTTTTCATCAGCAGTCCCTTTACCACCTGAAATAATCGCTCCAGCGTGGCCCATACGTTTTCCAGGAGGCGCTGTTTGACCACCAATGAAACCAACAACCGGTTTTTTCATATTGGCTTTAATCCATTCAGCTGCTTCTTCTTCAGCTGTACCACCGATTTCGCCAATCATCACTACAGCGTGTGTATCTTCATCTTCGTTAAATGCTTTTAACACGTCGATAAAGTTTGTACCGTTAACAGGGTCGCCGCCGATACCTACAGCTGTCGATTGTCCGATACCTTCTTCAGTTAATTGGTGAACCGCTTCATATGTCAATGTACCAGAACGTGATACGACACCTACATGACCTTTTTTATGGATATATCCTGGCATAATACCAATTTTCGTTTCGTCAGAAGTGATGACACCTGGACAGTTCGGTCCAATTAAACGCGTCTTTTTACCTTCTAAATAACGTTTTACTTTAACCATGTCAATTACAGGGATGTGTTCTGTAATACAGATAGCTAAATCTAATTCAGCATCTGCGCATTCTAAAATTGCATCTGCCGCAAATGGTGCTGGTACATAAATTACCGAAACATTTGCTCCTGTTTCTTGTTTTGCTTCTTCTACTGTATTGTATACCGGTACACCTTCAACAACTTGGCCACCTTTACCTGGCGTCACACCTGCTACGATTTGTGTACCATATTCTAACATTTGTTTAGTATGGAAAAGGGCAGTTGACCCTGTAATACCTTGTACGATTACTTTTGTATTTTTATCAACAAATACACTCATTTTCGTTGTCCCATCCTTTCCTTACGCTTCGTTTACAAGTTTAACAATTTTTTGTGCACCTTCAGCCATTGTTGTCGCTGGCTCAATTGCTAAACCTGAATCTTCTAAGATTTTTTTGCCGATTTCCACATTTGTACCTTCAAGACGTACAACTAATGGTAATGTTAAATCTACTTCTTTAACTGCCGCTACAATACCTTCTGCAATAACATCACAACGCATAATACCGCCGAAAATGTTAACAAAAATACCTTTAACATTGCTATCACCTAAAATGATTTTGAATGCTTCGGTAACTTTTTCTTTTGTAGCGCCGCCCCCTACGTCAAGGAAGTTTGCCGGATTACCATTAAAGTGGTTAATCGTATCCATCGTCGCCATAGCTAAACCAGCACCATTAACCATACAACCAATGTTACCGTCTAAAGCAATGTAAGATAAGTCGTATTTAGAAGCTTCGATTTCTTTTGCATCTTCTTCATCTAAATCGCGTAATTCTAGAACATCTTTGTGACGGAACAACGCATTATCATCAAAGTTGATTTTTGAGTCTAAAGCTAAAACATCGCCTTCACCTGTTAAAACAAGTGGGTTGATTTCTACGATAGAACAATCTTTTTCGATGAACACATTGTATAAAGAAATTAAGAATTTCACCGCTTTGTTCACTGATTCTTTTGGAATATTGATGTTGAAAGCAATTCGACGTGCTTGATAAGGTGCTAAACCTACGACTGGGTCAATTGTTTCTTTGAAGATTTTCTCAGGGTTTGTTGCTGCAACCTCTTCAATCTCCGTACCGCCCTCTTCAGAAGCCATTAATGTTACGCGATCAGTAGCGCGGTCAATAACGAAGCCAACATAATATTCTTTTTGAATATCAGCACCTTCTTCGATGTAAAGGCGTTTCACTTCTTTACCTTCTGGGCCTGTTTGATGTGTAACTAACACTTTGCCTAATAATTCATTTGCATATGTTTCTACTTCTGATAAAGATTTAGCAATTTTAACACCGCCAGCTTTACCACGACCACCCGCGTGAATTTGGGCTTTTACTACATACACATCACTCTCTAATTCTTTCGCTTTTTCCACAGCTTCTTTCGCTGAGAAAGCCACGCGCCCCTCTGGTACTGCTACGCCCATTGAGCGAAAAATTTCTTTTCCTTGATACTCATGGATATTCATACTCCATCCTCCTGTTTCTTAAGGTTAAGTTCATTTCATATTATAGGAAATGTAAGCGCTATTGTAAACAGATAGACCCTTGTTTTTCCACATCTTAATCGATATTTTGGACTCAATTGCAACAAAGGAAACAAAGAAAGTGGCAACTGAAATATAGAATTTTTGTTTTATCTTGAAAACATCTCATATGTAGCTCAATATCGTTAGTTCAACGAAATACACACTTGTACAACACACTTTTCCGCTTAAATCGTTATCCTAATCAATAAAAAAGCGAGATAATCCACTCTTACAAGTTTCTTATCCCGCGCTTTCCAAATGATTATTTATCTGTTTGGAATGTTACTTGTGTATCCTCATCCATAGGCACACTTACAATTTTTTGATCTTCTTCTGTCGATTCTACAACGAATTGATGCTCTTTTAAAATACGAATTAAATCTGATTGAGATTCTTTTTCTATTGATACGTTTAAGTTCGATTCGATTTCTTCTTTAATCTTTCTTAATTTACTTTCGTTTTCAGTGATTTCAGCATCAGTTTCTTCAAAATGTACTAAAACAGTGTATAGTTTTTGTAAAGTTTCATCCATAAGCAATTTTAATTCCTTTCTTTTCGGACATACTCCCATATTAAAACAGTTCGCTTCTGATTTCAAAACGTTTAATTGTCACTTTTTAAGAATAGTGTGTTTTGATGGGCTCAAATGACATGCGATGAATAGGTGTAGCGCCAAATTGTTTTAAACCTTCTAAATGTTTTTTCGTGCCATATCCAGCATTATTTTCAAAATCATAATGTGAAAATTGTTGGTGGTATTCTGCCATTAGATCATCACGATACACTTTTGCAATAATACTCGCAGCCGCAATGGAAACACTTTTTGCATCTCCTTTAATAATCGACTGTTGCGGTTGCTCGATTTTTTCTAATTGCATCGCATCAATTAAAAAATGCGTTGGTGCAATAGCCAAATTTTCAATAGCACGATACATTGCCAATTTTGTCGCTTCATAAATATTATATTTATCTATTTCTTCAGGAGAAGCTTCGCCGATTGCCCATGACCTCACTTGTTTTTTTAAGTGCTCATTTAAGTTGCTTCGTGCTTCTTTCCCTAACTTTTTAGAATCGTTAATCCCGATATAGTGATGTTCAGATTCAAGCACGACTGCACATGCAACTACAGGGCCTGCAAGTGGCCCTCGCCCCACCTCATCAATGCCACAAATAAGTGCCTCTGGTTGGTGTTTTAAAATCTCGTTTTCGTAAGTACACATACGGGCATAATCAATGTGCAGTTGTTCATTTTTTTGAATGTATTTCTGTTGACGAACAAACGCTTTTTGAACACCTTTTCTCTCATCTTGATAACTAGGGTGTTGCTTCAAAGTATCAAGTGTAGTTAAAAGTGCGATCTCTGCTTCAATTTCTCGAATGGTTTTAGCTTTCATGTGTATCCTCACTTGCGATGAAGCTATCATATAAATCAAAACAATATGTCCCTATTTTGGCATTGCGTATATCATAAATAATCAATTCAATTACCGCTTCATAATCTACTTCATTGCCACGTTGAAGAAGTCCACGTTTACGACCTATCGCGTCAAACCACTCCAGATTTTCCGCGTCTTTTGGCACATCAATTTTATAATGCGCTTTCAATCTATCAACATCGTGTGCTTTTAAAAATTCTAATCCATAAATAGCGACGTCATCTAAATGTACAATACTATCTTTAATTGCCCCGGTTAAGCTTAGTTTTTTTCCTACTACTTGGTCTTCAAATTTAGGCCATAAAATCCCCGGTGTATCTAACAATTGAAGGGATTTGCCGACTTTTATCCATTGTTGTTGTTTCGTAACACCAGGTTTATTACCAGTTTGTGCAATGGCACGATTTGCTAATTTATTAATTAATGTTGATTTGCCGACGTTAGGTATCCCTACAATCATTGCGCGGATGGCACGCGGTTTTAATCCTTTAGCTTTTTCTCTAGTCATGCGTTCTTTCGTAGCTTCGATTGCCGCTAATTCAACTTGTTTTAACCCCTTGCCATGTTTTGCGTCTACTGCAACGGGAATTGCTCCTTTTGCTTTAAAGTATGCTTCCCACTTTGTCATTTCATTTAAATTTGCCATATCTTTTTTATTCAAGATCACGACACGTGGTTTTTGTTGAATAACTTCATCAATCATTGGATTTCGCGAACTATATGGAATACGCGCATCTACAAGTTCAAATACTACATCCACCTTTTTTAGTTGCTCAGTTACTTCCCGTTTCGCTTTTGCCATATGTCCTGGATACCATTGAATTACCACTGCGTATCACTCACTTTCATTCTATCTTTTGCATATAATATTTCACGCACTCCGTTACTTTTGTGTTATATTTATCATAGTTTTAACCACATATCAAAATTTTGTTCGTGTGCGTTTAAAATCTTTTTTCAAACATAAGTATAATTGTTTTTTACGTCAATGGCTATCCCAATTGGGATTTAAGCAGAATAGAAAGAAAGTAGGAATTGTAGTGTTTAAAACAGACAGAATGTACGAACTGATCCGTTTTGTTATTGTTGGTGGTATCAATACGTTAAATTACTATATTGTTTATTTATTGTTACTGTATCCGCTTCATGTACATTACCTCGTCAGCCACATTACAGGTTTTGTAGTCGCTTTTATAGTGTCTTATTATTTGAATTGTTATTTTGTATATCGTGTGACACCCACATTGAAGAAATTCCTAGCGTTTCCATTAACACAAGTGATTAATATGGGAACACAAACATTATTGATTTTTGTTTTTGTGAATTACTTTCACTTTAAAGAATTCATTGCACCATTCGTTGGTTTAATCATTACGATACCGATAACGTTCATTTTATCCAAATATATATTAAAAGATTAATATTTGTGAGGTTATTGAAATGCGTAAATTCAAACGTCCTCTTTTATTATTCATTTCATTTTTAAGTTTAGCATGTATTGCCCATAGCTATATTTTATATCGTTTTTTTAAAGATGGGATTTTATTCACTGGTCCTAATGACGGTATTGAACAAATGGTCCCCATCCAACTGTATTTGTATCAAAAATGGTCGGAAGGGACCTTTTTTTACGCAACCGATTTTGGTCTAGGTGGCGATTTTTTTACCGATTTATCCTATTATTTTTCGACGAACATTCTTTTTATCGTCAATACAATAATTGTAAAAGGCTTACACGTGTTACATCTTGTGAACCCAAATGAATTAATGTTTTGGTTTCATAATGCGATTGTCATTTCCATCATTAAGTGTGCCCTCGTACTCGGCGCAACTTATTATTATGCAACTCAACTAAAACTTAATACAATCTCAAAATGGGTCTTTGCCTCAGGCTTCGCTTTTTCTCCTTTGTATTTTAGATTTACAGTTTATTGGCCTTTTTTCAGTGATGTTTTTATCTTATTGCCATTGCTATTTGCCAGTATAGAACGTTTTTTTAAAACTGGAAAAGTGGGCCTATTTATCGTTGTTGTAACTTTATCATTTATGAACAATTTTTATTTTGCGTACTATCAAGTGTTGATGGGACTGCTCTATTTTCTATTGCGTTGTTTAATCAAACATCCAGATGACGTCACTTCAAAGTGGCGTGCTTTACGGATATTAGCTGTAAGTGCTGTACTCGGATTTGGTACGAGTTTAGTGTTCTTTTTCCATGGTGCACGTAGTTTTTTCAATAATGAACGTGTCCGCTTTGAAACTAAAATTCCATGGGTGGAACCTTTCAACCAAAATACAAATATCATATTTGACAACTATCTCATTGTTATTTTAGTCATTAGTGTCCAAGCATTATTAACATTTAAACTCTATAAATATACATATTTTAAGCTTTTTGCAATTTTAAGTATTATCACCATTATTGCCGCATTCATACCTTATGTGGACAGTATATTTAATGGGTTTTCAGCCCCTCAAAAGCGTTGGCATTATTTACTCGCTTTTTCAACAAGTGGCTTAGTCGCATGTTATGTGTTTCATTTTCTAAAAATCAACATACGCACTTATATATGGACAACTTTACTTAGTATCGCCTTAGTCCTTTTCAGTGCCTACTGGTATGATAAATATGTTATTTGGCTTGTCTGGTTACTTGTCGTCGGTGCAATTGGTTTGATCACTCTACGCATCACAAAAACGAAAGAACGGCACATGACGACCGCTTTTTACGGTATGAGTATCATGATACTCGCCATTCTCGTATCTAGCGTATTTACAAAATATCAAATTTTCCATGCTGATCATGAAAAACGTGCCAACACCTTTTACGTTAACGCAAGCTTGTACAATACCCCTTTACAACAATCATTAGTTAACGAAATGGCTGATAAAAAAGCACCCGAAGAACGTATTGATTGGCGTGTTAATGAACAAGACAACACACCGATGTATCAAAAATTCAAAGGTTTGAGCTTGTATTCTAGTATTTTTGATCAACAGTTAATAGATTTATATTACAGAGATTTAATGATTAACCTGAAAGAAGAGTCTGTGAGTCGTTACCAGTCCACAGGAGGCCGTGCGAATGTTGCAAGTTTATTTTCTGTACGTTATCAAATGTTAAAAGATTATCAAGGTAATTTGCCCGACTTTTTCAAAAAAATAAAGACATCTGGACAATATCGTCTGTATGAAAATACACAAGCTTTACCTGCTGTGCGTATTACAAATCAATACTATGATGCGCGTCATTTACACACGCCTATCGATAGAGAACATGCCATGATTGATGGTGTTGTGCTCAATAATAAAGGTAAAGTGTATGACAAAAAAGCACCGAATTTACGGTCTGAAGTCGGCCTTCAATATGATGCAGCACAAAAAGTTAACGATCGTCGTATTAAAGTCACAAAAGATTGGGGCGGTGCCACGTTATCAATACCTCACCATCTTCAATCCAAATACAATGATTTTTATGTAATTGTTCACGTCAAACGAGGTCAACCTGATAGCAACCATGTTATCGACGTTAATGGTTACCAAAATCATCGTCTATTTAATGCATCAAAATATCGTACTGGACAATACGACTTACTGTATCGAGCTAAGCCGAATAAAAACGGGAAAATTCATATCGGACTCTCTCCAACAGGAGCCTATGATTTTAACATCTTAGGCATTTACGGTGAAAACTATGAAACATTGAAAAAAGCCCCTAAAGAGAAGCGCTATACATTTCGTGAATCACACTCAAAAATAGAGATAGGTTTAAAAAATCATAATAAAGGTATGATGATTTTAAATACACCTTATCGTAAAGGACTACAAGCGCGTGTCGATGGTAAATCCGTGACACCTCAAAAAGTCAATTATTTTATGGTAGGTATACCAGTAGAGAAAAATGCAAAACATGTGGAAATCACTTATCGCCCTCCTTTTTTCTTTACTATACTGATTATTTCAATCTTTTTCGCAATTGCTAGTATTGGGTTTTCAAAATACATGTATCAAAAGAATCATAAACGAAAGAGTGAACCGTATTGAAAGCATCCAACAAACATAAAATCATGACTTTTTTCAAACTATTTTTAATGGCATTTGGCGTCGCAAGCGTCGTATATCTCCCTGTCATCTATCGTTTTGTCACAGAAGGTATCATATATAGTGGTAACGGTGACGGCTTTAAACAAATGATGCCTTTCCAAAGATTTTTATATGAACATTTCACACATTTTTCTTCTTTTTATGATGTGTCATTTGGACTCGGCGGGGACTATTTTACAGATTTATCTTATTACTACTCGACGTCTCCAGTGATGTATTTAAATTTCATTTTTGTTGCACTTGGTCAGTGGCTATTCCATTTAGATCCTTCGCAGCTCACTTTTTGGGCGGGCAATCAAATCTTTACTGCCTTTTTTAAATGTATGGTGACATTTATCGTCACTTATGGGATGCTTCGTGAATTTCATTTAAGAGGAAAATATCGTTTTATAGGGGCTTTTTTATTTAGTGCTTCCTCAGTTTTATACTATTTTAACTTTACGTGGTCTTTTTTCGGGGATATTTTAATTTACTTACCTCTATCCATCTGGGGTATTGAAAGATTCTGTAAGCAGCGTAAAGTGGGCTTATTTATATTAGGTGTAAGCTTAACGCTTTTTTCAAATTTTTATTTTAGTTATTACGAATCGATTGCGTTAGGTGGCTATTTGATTTATCGCATGATTTTTCAACATCCATACGACACTTTATCACGTTGGAAAAAATTATTTTTATTAATACCTGCAACCTTTTTAAGCTTCTGTATCGCTTCAATTGGTTTTGTATCAGGTGTACGTTCATTTTTAAATAATGATCGTTCATTAAATCAAATTTTCATCTCACCAATTATAGATTTTTCACAAAAGTATCATATTTTTAGTAATGGCTTTTACATTACGTTAACATTTATCGTTCTTGTTGCACTATTTTCATTTAAACTCTATCGTTATTATTATTTTAAAATGTTTGCGATAATGACTTGGCTCATTTTAATCGGTGCGTTATCGCCTTATTTTGACAGCTTTTTCAATGGCTTTTCCGCCCCTCAACGACGCTGGGTATATTTGTTAGCGTTAAGTACAAGTGTTTTGTTAGCATTATGGTTAAAACATTTTACAGAACTCACATTAAAAGATTACTTAAAAGCGCTATCCCCACTTTTAGTTTTAGCTGTCGCAACAGCACTTTTCTCAAGAGGCGCGATGTGGTGGATGTGCGTCGCCATTCTGATTCTCATTATTTTAGGCATTATTTCTTGGCGTTACCGTACGCGAGCCAATATGCTTATGTCGATTGTCATTATATTATTTGTCGTTCAACAATTTATCTTATTGATTAATTACCATACGAATAACATTGCAAATTATCAATCTACAATAACTGATATGCATGCACCGATGTATCATAGTGGACCTTTACAAAATAAAATCAATCATATCACCTCTAGCCAACATCCATTAGACCGCCTTGATTATATGGATACTTATGCAATTAATGCAGGCATGATTTATAGATTTAATGGTGTTGCTTTATATTCAAGTATTTTTGATGGCAATATTCTAGATTATTACGATAAACAAATGCAAATTAATATGGAATATGACAGCAACAGTACGTATCGTTTATTAGGTAATCGGGCAAACCAATATGCGCTGTGGGGTGTTAAAAATCGCATCACGCAAGCACCAGATAATAATTTACCATTTGGCATGAAAATTCAAGATACGATTAAAGACGGGCAAACTGTATGGGAACATTCACGCAATACGCTCAACTATCCTGCCGCACATTTAACAACAAAAGTTTTTGATGCACGTGAATTGAAGTCACCTTTAGATCGTGAACAAGCTATGTTACAAGGCGTTGTGATGAAAGACGCAACGCCTAATACGCACTTTAAAGCAAACCCTAATTTATTATCTGATGCGACGGTTACAACACGCAATGCGCAATTACTAGGCAACAAATTAAAAGTGACAGACAATGATGGAGGCATTAATCTTCAATTACCTAAAGCTATCAACCAAAAATATAAAGATTACTACATTGAATTAGATGTTGAATTACTCGAACCAAATCAACCGCATTACCTTGATGTAGACGATTTTCATCAACGTCGTTCAAAATTAGATTATCAATATCGACGCTTTGTCACACCGGTCACGATACGCGTTCCTGTCAAAGATACGATACAAATTAAACTCAAAGAAGGTACGTATCGCTTTCAAATGAAAGGGATCTACGGTGAAAACTATCAAACATTACAAAAGGCACAACACGATGTGCAGCCTGTTAATGTATCTCGACATCCAAGACGCTTAGGTGTAACGATGTCACCGCAAAAAGACAGTTATCTCGTTCTCCCAATACCTTATCGTGAAGGATTATACGCTGAAGTAAATGGAGAAAAAAGAGCTGTTCAACAAGGTAATGGCATACTTTCTGTTGTTCCTGTACAAAAAGGAGAACATAAACTTTCTGTTTATTACGCCTTACCTTATTGGCCACTTCTGTTAATATTAACGGTTATTGGTCTTATCGGTGCATGGGGATACCGACGTTGGTTAAGAAAAACAAACAATAATAATCATACTAAATAAAAGAGGTTGGGATATCCCAACCTCTTTTATTTAGGCTATACACTTTATATAGTGATTATGTACCTATAATAATTAAGACGCAAACTTCGATTGCTACTTCGAGTCTCGCTTTCCCAGGCGCCTTACCTCTGCATGAACACGTTTGAATGTAATGATATACGTGTTCAGTACACATGCGAACGTAAGTGAGTAGGTGTTCCTTACCAACGCAGTCTATGACTGGTTTCTAACTGTTATTAGAAACCTAGTCATAGTTGCGGGGGAGATACTACGAAATCAATGTTATGTGATTTCTGTATCTCTCCCGGATTTTCGGTTTCGGCTCTATGCCTCGGGAGTCTCGACTCGGTACGCAATCTATTTAAGCAATTTCACTATTAAAGAGTGGCATTGCTTTTTCTTCAATTTTTTATGCTGTCTAAAATAAGATTTTTAAGTTAAAAGATTTGGTATCTATATGAATTTTTTTAATCAGTTTAACTTTTCAATTAATTCAATAACACCATTGTTAAATTGAGAGGTTCCAATCGTATAGCCATAATATCCTCATACTTTCTGTAGAAGCGTAACATTTTCCATAACTAGGACAAACTTCGTTCTTATGAACTGAATATAACGATGATATGAAACGAAAGTGATTACACGCTTCTCTAAGATTATTAACGATATGATAAGATTTCAACAATATAGGGGCTAATTCAAGTAAATACGCTAAAATATCTCTTGAAATTTTATACGTTTAAATTTGTATGAAAGAGTACCAAAGATGATGTTGGAATTCTTACCTTTAATGACTTCTTCAACTTTAGTGATTTTAATATTACTATCTTTAATTTCAGTAACTTTAATATATCATTCCACATAGGCGCGATATGTTTCCTTTATTGTTTGTTTGATCACTTAAAATTATAGAGACATTTGCGCTATTTCTGTCCAAAAAAAGCAGAATGACTTATAAAAATGAAGAACCTATAAACTTATAAAGACAACAAAAAGCTTGAATGACTCAATGAGCATTCAAGCTTTAAACATGTATTAGCGAATTTCTTGGATACGCGCAGCTTTACCACGAAGGCTACGTAAGTAGTAAAGTTTCGCACGACGTACTTTACCACGACGTTTTAATTCGATTTTTTCAATTTTTGGTGTGTGTAATGGGAATGTACGCTCTACACCGATACCAGATGAAATTTTACGAACAGTAAACGTTTCAGAAATACCGCCACCGCGACGTTTAATAACCACACCTTCGAATACTTGGATACGCTCACGTGAACCTTCGACAATACGAACGTGTACACGTAAAGTATCACCAGCACGGAATGTTGGGATATCGTCACGTAATTGTGATTTTGTAACTGCTTCGATTAATTTGTGATTTGTCATTTTTATACTCTCCTTCAACCTATGTTCTTGCCTCGACATAATATGGCAGCGGATCATAGTGATTTTTGTGCGTTTCACACTCGTAATATTGTAGCAAAAGTTTAATCTTTTTTCAACGCCCTTTTGTGTGAATCTACAATTTTCTTGTCTTCTTTCGTCAACGGGTAACTTTCCAATAAATCTGGTCGTTTTTCTAATGTTCGTTTTAACGACTGCTCACGGCGCCATTTTTCTATATTGGCATGATTGCCAGAGAGCAACACATCAGGCACCGTATGACCTTCAAACACTCTAGGACGTGTGTATTGAGGATATTCTAATAATCCACTCGAAAACGAATCGTCTTCATGAGACACTTGATTCCCTAAAACATCAGGAAGCAGTCTAACAATCGCATCTGTCATTACCATAGCTGGCAATTCTCCACCTGTTAAGACAAAATCGCCTACAGAAATTTCATCTGTCACTAAATGTGTTCTAATCCGTTCATCATAGCCTTCATAATGGCCACATATGAAAACAATATGTTCTGCCTTCGCAAGAGACTCCGCACATTGTTGGTCGAAACGTCTGCCTTGAGGCGTCATTAAGATGACACGTGTTTGTTCATTTGTGTCTAAATCACGCATCGCATTAAAAATAGGCTCTGGTTTTAACACCATTCCTTGGCCTCCACCAAAAGGATAGTCATCCACTTGATGATGTTTGTTATTGGCATAGTCTCTAAAGTTGATCGTTTGCGTCGTCAAAAGTGCTTTTTCTCGTGCCCTTTTTAAAATCGATTGGTTCAAAACCCCTTCAAACATTTTAGGAAATAGCGTTAAATAATCTATTCTCATTCATTTAACAGCCCTTCCATAGGTGTAATGATGATGCGACGTGAAGCGATATCCACTTCTTTAACGACATCTTCAATATAAGGGATTAAATGCTCTTTTTCACCTTTAACGACCCAAACATCATTTGCTCCCGTCTCAAAGATTTCTGTCACTCGACCAATAGGACGTTCACCATCAAAAACGGTACACCCAATAATATCTGAATAATAAAATTCATGTTCGTCTAATTCAATTTTATGATGATCTCTATCTTGGTATAACTTTTGCCCTTTTAAATGTTCAATATCATTAATATTGTTATATCCTTCAAACGTTAACATATGCAGGCCTTTATGCATACGATGTGTTCGCACCGTTAAAGATAATGTTTGTCCTTTATTTTCAACTTGAAGTACTTCTCCCGGTTGAAAACGTACGTCAGTAAAATCAGAATTAGATTGGATTTTGACTTCTCCTTTAATACCATGCGTATTAATAATCTTACCTACTTCTACATTCATTTGTCAGGCCTCCTTATTCAAGAAAAAATATAAAAAAAGTGAGACGTAAAATCAAACACTTCAATTTGATTTCGTCGTCTCACTACGTTCATGAACTATAGAATTATTTTGCTTTCTTTTGTTCGTCAAACGTTTTTAAGATACCTTCACGTGAAAGAATGTTGTGAACTGTATCTGTTGGTTTCGCACCGTCTTTTAACCATTTAAGTGCTAATTCTTCGTTAATTTTAACCTCAGGTGCATTTACTGCTGCTGGGTTATACGTACCGATTTGCTCGATGATACGACCATCACGTGGTGAACGTGCATCTGCAACGACGATACGGTAGAATGGATTTCTTTTTGAACCTAAACGTGTTAAACGAATTTTAACTGCCATTTATAATACGCTCCTTTAAATATCAATAGTTTTGTTATCTACAAGAAAATATAATAACAGGAATACATAGCTTTGTAAAGAGAAAATACTTTACCAATTAAAAAAAGTGCTTGTTTTTTACTTTTTATCGTTCATTCTTACATAAATTTAGGCTGTACACTTTATATGGTGGTTATGTATCTATAATAATTAAGTCGCAAACTTTCGATTGCTATTTCGAGTCTCGCTTTCCCAGGCGCCTTATCTCTGCATGAACACGTTTGAATGTAATGATATACGTGTTCAGTACACATGCGAACGTAAGTGAGTAGGTGTTCCTTACCAACGCAGTCTATGACTGGTTTCTAACTGTTATTAGAAACCTAGTCATAGTTGCGGGGGAGATACTACGAAATCAATGTTATGTGATTTCTGTATCTCTCCCGGATTTTCGATTTCGGCTCTATGCCTCGGGAGTCTCGACTCGGTACGCAATCTATTTAAGTAATTTCACTATTGAAGAGTGGCGTTGCTTTTTTTCTTTGGTCTATTATACAGTCTAAAAACACGATTTTGAAGTTATAAAATTTGCGTAGCCATATGAAGTTCTTTTAATCAGTTTAACTTTTTATTAATTCCTTCTATCGCACCATTGTTAAATTGAGGGATCCAATCGTATTAGCAATGATATTCTCATACTTTCTGTAGAAGCGTAATACTTCCCATAAGTTAGGACAAACTTCGTTTTTATGAACTGAAATATAGCGATGATAAGAAACGAAGGTGATTACCTATTGTTAATCTCTAAGATCATTAACGAGATGATAAGATTTCAACATATAGGGTCTAATTCAAGTAAATACGCTAAAATATATCTTGAAGTTTTATATGTTTTAAATTTGTATGAAAGGTTACCAAAGACGATGTTGGATTTCTTACCTTTAATGACTCATCTTCTTCAACTTTAGTGATTTTAATATGACTATCTTTAATTTTAGTAACTTTAATATATCATTACACAATAGAGCAATATATCTCTTTTATTTTTTGTTCAGTCACTTAAAATTATAGAGACATTTGCGCTATTTTTTTATAAAAAAGCATGATGACTTATGTTATCTCACCCTAAAAAATGAAGAACCTAAATTCACTGTAGTCTCGTCATTTTCTCTTTTCTTTTTTCTGTATTTCAGCTCATTTTAAAACATACATAAAGCACTTTAAACATTGTATGTGTACAACGTTCAAAGTGCTATGAATTAAAATGGTAAGTTCATGCCTTTAAGCATGTTTTGCATTTGATTTTGTTTACCCTTTTTACCTTTACCGCCACCTGTGAATTGCTTCATCATTTTTTTCATATCATTAAATTGTTTCAGTAAACGGTTAACTTCTTGTAAAGAACGCCCTGAACCTGTAGCAATACGACGTTTACGTGAAATGTTTAATTTGTCAGGATTTTCACGTTCTCCAGGTGTCATAGATTGGATGATGGCTTTAATATGATCAATTTGCTTATCGCTCATTTTCAAATTATTGATGCCTTTAACTTTATTCATCCCTGGAATCATTTTCATAATATCATCTAGTGGACCCAAGTTTTTAACTTGATCAAGTTGCTCTAAGAAGTCTTCTAACGTAAAAGAAGAGTCTCGCATTTTCTTCTCTAAATCTTTTGCTTTCGTTTCATCTACGTCTTGTTGTGCTTTTTCGATGAGGCTTAAAACGTCTCCCATTCCAAGAATACGAGAAGCCATTCGCTCAGGATGGAATAATTCTAAACCATCCATTTTTTCGCTCATACCGACAAACTTAATTGGTTTTTGCGTTACAGCACGAATAGATAATGCAGCACCACCACGTGTGTCACCGTCAAGTTTAGTCAGTGTTACACCTGTCACATCTAATTGTTTATCAAATGAGTCAGCAACATTCACTGCATCTTGACCTGTCATTGCGTCAACAACCAACATAATTTCATCCGGTTTAGAGATTTCTTTAACTTCTTGAAGTTCATTCATTAACGCTTCATCGATATGCAAGCGACCTGCAGTATCAATAATTACAAAATCAAGATGTGCTTCTTTTGCGTGTTTTAAAGCATTCTCTACGATTTGTTGTGGCGGTACTTGATCGCCTTCAGAATAAACCGGGATATCAATTTGCTTACCTACTGTTTGCAATTGGTTAATGGCCGCTGGACGATAAATATCTCCTGCGACTAGTAATGGCTTTTTATTGTATTTTTTACGCATTAAAAGTGCTAATTTACCTGCAGTCGTCGTTTTACCCGCACCTTGTAGTCCAACCATCATAATAACGGTTGGTGGCTTTTTAGCCATATTAATGCGACTATTATCGCCACCCATTAATTCAGTAAGTTCTTCTTGTACAATTTTAATGACTTGTTGACCTGGTGTTAATGATTTCATGACATCAGAACCTAAAGCACGTTCTGATACAGTGTTTACAAAGTTTTTAACTACTTTGAAGTTAACATCGGCTTCGAGTAATGCAAGACGTACTTCTCGCATCATCATTTTAATGTCAGCTTCAGTCACTTTACCTTTCCCTTTAATTTTCTGCATTGTTTCTTGCAGTCGACCGGATAGACCTTCAAATGCCATAAAGTGACCCTCCTTATTCTAAGTCTTCTAGTTCTTTAATATAGCGTTCCATTTGTTCTGGATTATTAAGAGATTGATGCATTAACTGATAAAGCTCTTGTCTTCGCGTAAAGCGACGATATAAACCGAGCTTCGTTTCATAATCTTCTACTAAATCGCCAGTTCTTCTAATATTATCATAAACGGCTTGGCGACTCACATCAAATGTCTCTGCAATTTCACTTAACGCATAGTCTTCTAAATAAAATAGTCGTAAATAATTGCGTTGTTTCTCTGTTAAAAGAGATTGATAAAAATCAAAAAGATAATTCATTCGTATGGTTTTAATTAACTCATTTTCGCTCATCCGTCACGTCACCATTTTCACTTTCATCTGTCGCTACATTTTGTTCAATCATATCTGCAAATAAACCATAAACATAACTTTCAGCATTAAATGGTTGTAAATCATCTAATTTCTCACCAAGACCAACATATTTTACTGGAATGTGTAATTCATTACGTATCGCAAGCACGATACCACCTTTCGCTGTACCATCTAACTTAGTTAAAACAATGCCTGTTACATCAGTCACTTCTTTAAATGCTTTTGCTTGTGCCAATGCATTTTGACCTGTTGTTGCGTCTAAACAAAGCAATACTTCATGTGGTGCTTCAGGAATCGAACGACCGATAACACGTTTTACTTTTTGAAGTTCATTCATTAAGTTTTGTTTATTTTGAAGACGTCCAGCAGTATCACAAATTAAAATATCTACACCTTTATTTTTAGCTGCATTAATAGCATCATACATGACAGCTGCAGGGTCTGAACCTTCATTTTGGCGTATAACTTCAACGCCCACTCGGTCACCCCACACTTGTAGTTGTTCAATGGCACCAGCACGGAAAGTATCTCCGGCAGCCAACATCACTTTTTTTCCTTGTTCTTGATAGCGATGTGCTAATTTACCAATTGTTGTCGTTTTACCAACGCCATTGACACCTACCATTAAAATAACATTGAGGCGATTTTCTTCTAAATTCATTTCTTCAGCTTTATCGTCTTCTTGATGATAAATTTCAACCATCTTTTCAACGATTGTTTCACGTAAGTTTTCTGTTTCAGTCACATTGCGACGTTTCGCTTCCATGCGCAATTCATCTACAAGTTCCATCACTGTATTAAAACCTACGTCTGCTTGGATCAACATTTCTTCTAATGCTTCAAAGAAATCTTCGTCAACGGTACGATAATGTGCAATGAGATTATTCAATTGTGTTTGGAAATTTTCACGTGATTTTTCTAGGCCATCACGGAATTTAGCACCTATTTTTTGAGCTTCAATTTCCTCAAATTCTTCAATAGACATTAAGCCATCGTCTTCGAAATCATCATCCCAACTTTGGTCTGTCCAGTCAATTTCTTTTGCTTTTAATTTTTTCTTTTTACGCGGAGATGTTGGTGTTTCATTTTGCGCTTCTTCTGATAAATGGGGTTTATGAGATTCCGCGTCATGGGCTTGTTCAGGTTGCGCATCATCTTTTAATGTTTGAGGTTCAGTCTCTTGATTTTGGTCACGCCATTCTACTTCTTCATGCGTTCCTTTTTGGCGTTCTGATTCAAAATCATCTGTTTTTCCAAAATCATTTTCAATATCTCGTCCACTAAATTTATCTTTGAGTCGTTTAAAAAAGCTCATCTATTCTTGTTCCTCCTTCATGACATCATCAATTGTATTTAAGTTGACACTGACTAATCGTGACACACCTAATTCTTGCATCGTAACACCGTATAATCGATCACACATTTCCATTGTACCTTTACGATGCGTAATCACAATAAATTGTGTCTCGTTTGATAAATCACGTAAAAACTGCGCGTAACGTACAACATTTGCTTCATCTAATGCAGCTTCTACCTCATCTAGTATAACAAATGGTGCCGATCTTACTTTTAATAATGCAAATAATAATGCAATCGCACTTAACGCACGTTCACCACCACTTAATAAAGATAAATGCTGTAGTTTCTTTCCTGGTGGTTGGACTTTTATATCAACGCCTGCTGTTAAATAATCTTCATCTGTTAAACTAAGTGTCGCTTCTCCACCACCAAATAACACTTTAAAGACATCTGAGAAATGCTTTTGAACTGCATGAAATGTAGTACTAAAACGGTCTGTCACTTCTGCATCCATCTCTGAAATAATTTGTTCTAAAGTCGTTTTTGCTTCTCGTAAATCATCACGTTGCGTAGATAAAAACGTGTAACGTTCATTCACTTCTTCAAATTGTTCAATGGCATTTAAATTAACAGGTCCCAGTTCGTCAATTGTCATTTGTGTCAATTTTACTTTTTGACGTAGCGCTGACATGTCCTCATCGACTGTAGCATAATGTTCGTGCGCATATTTAAAAGTCATATGATACTTTTCATCTAAATGCGTTAACGCATGGTCAATCAAGACATCTAACCTAGATTGTGCCGCTTTGATGTCTTGATACTGGTTTTCTATACTTAACAATTTTTGATGACTTGCTTCGAGTGCCTTTTCATTAGATTCAATGAGTTGTTCTGTTTCTAGACGTTGTTGACGTAATGTATCTTGTTCTTCTAAAAGTACACTTTTTTCATTTTGAATCGCTTTAATTTTATCATCTAATGCTGTCAAAGTCGTCCCATCATTCACTTCATCTGAATTAACCAATTCGTATTGTTCTACTAATCTTTGTTGTTGAGTAGCAATTGACGCACAATCATTTTCTAGACGTCGTTGTTCAGATTGTTGTGATTTGAGACGTTCCTTTACAACGGCTAAGTCAGATTGTTTCTGATGTAACGTTTGTTGTAGTGTAGTTTGTTTTTCTTTATCTTCTTTTGACTGTGTCGTTAAAGTTTGAATTTGATGGTTAAGCGTTTCTAGTTGTGCAGCGATTTGCGCTTTTTCTTCTTTTTTCGCTTGTAATGTCGCTTCACTTTGTGCGCTTTGATAACCGTCATTCATTTCAAATTCAAATTCTTCATGTTCCGCTTTTAAGCGTTGCTCAATTTCATGATGGCGATCTTGTTCTAACGATAAATCATGAATCGCATGTTTTAAATGATTATGCTGTTGTTGTATTTTAAGATATTCTTCACTCAATTCATTTTGCGTTTGTTGGTGTGTTTGGCATTGCGTTTCTAATGCGCGCGTCTGTGTTAAATATGATTCCAATTGTGTCTCAAGACGTTGTAAATCTTGTTTTTGACTTAGAATGGATTGTTTTTGTTGAGCACCTCCACCAGTCATTGAGCCACCTGGATTTACAACATCTCCTTCAAGCGTGACGATGCGCACTTTGTATTGTAGTCGTCGTGCAATTGCATTTGCACTTTCAATCGTATTGGCGATAATCGTACGTCCTAATAAATTTTGGATAACCGCTTCATATTTTTTTTGTGTGTCTACAACCTCGCTTGCAATCGCGACAAACCCTTCTTGTGTTGAAGCTTGTTGTTTTAGCGTTGTATCCAATTGTTTTGGCTTAATGACGGAGAGTGGTAAAAACGTCGCACGTCCTGATTTTTTTTGTTTTAAATAATGAATGGCATGACGGGCCGCACCTTCATCTTCAACGATAATATGTTGCATGCTTGCTCCTAAAGCGGTTTCAATCGCCACAGTCATTTCAGCTGACACGTTAATATTTTGTGCCACTGCACCATGGATGCCATCAAGCTGTTTGGCATTTAATACTGCTTTGACACCTTGATAAAAATATGACATATCATTATCACGCATACGTAAACCTTCAATCCGTGATTTTAACTTATCTGTGTAGCGATAAGCTTGATACAATTTGTCTTCTGAATCTTTATGTGCCGCTTTAGAATCTGCTAATTTAACTTCAATTTGTTTATTTTGTTTTAATACAGCATTTAATTGCGTCTCTTTTTCTGTTTTTTGACTTTCAATTTCTGAAATACGTTTTTGTGCTTCTTTTAACTGTTCGTAAGCCTCAGAAAGCCTAGAATCCAAGCGTGATTGTTTTACTTTATGCTCTTGAATCGTACGCTCTAAAAAACGTATGTCATTATTGATTTCAGATTGTTTCGTAATGGATTCATAATATTGATCTTTTAAGCTTTCCAAATCTGCTTCGCTTGTCGCATCATCGCTTTGGCATTTCGCTTCAAGTTGATGAATCTCAGAAACTAACGCTTGCTTTTGTGTTTTTAAAGATTCAATCGTAGCAATAACGTCTGTTTTTTGACTTTCGATTTGCTGTTGCTGTTGTGTTAAAGTTTCTTGTTCTTCTTCAATTCGCGCATTTGCTTGAGATTGATTTTTTTGACGTTCTTCAATGAGCTTGTACTGTCCTGTCAACTTCTCAACATTTTCAGTTGTTGTAATCAACTTACTGTTAAGGGTTTCTAAACTTTGGTCAATTTGATAACGTTCACCTTTTGTTTTTTGGATGAGACGTGTCACATCTGACTTTTTAGTCTGTACTTTTTCTTGTTCACTTTTTAAGTCATTTAAAGATTGGTCATGGGTATTAATTTGGTTTTGATAAGCTTCAATATCGTAAACTGTAACACGTATATCGCTATCTTTGAGTGTGTCTGATAATTGTAAATATTCTTTAGCGATGGCCGCTTCTTCTTTTAATGGTTCTACACGCCCTTCTAAATCATATAAAATATCTTCGACACGGTTTAAATTTTCTTCTGTTTGCCCTAATTTTTCTTCTGAAGCGGCTTTACGCTTTTTATATTTTAATACGCCTGCAGATTCTTCGATAATTTGTCTACGATCCGTAGGTTTTGCATTTAACACCTCATCAACACGACCTTGTGAAATAATGCTAAAGGCTTCTTTACCTAAACCAGAATCCAAAAACAATTCCACAACATCTTTAAGGCGTTGACGTTCATTATTAATAAAAAATGCACTTTCACCACTTCTATATAATCGTCGTGTCACAGTCACCGTTTCAGAGTCGATATTCAATAATCCTTTTTGGTTATCGAGTTGCAATTGGACTTCTGCAAAGTTTTGGGCATTGCGATGTTTCGCACCTGAGAAGATGACATCTTCCATTTTACTCCCACGTAAAGATTTAGCAGACTGTTCGCCAAGCACCCATTTAATCGCATCCGTAATATTACTTTTACCACTCCCATTGGGTCCTACAATGGCAGTCACACCTTTATCAAATTGGACTTGTGTTGGCTTTGCGAAAGATTTAAATCCTAATACATCGATCGATTTTAAATAGACCATAAGCTACTCCTTGTTTGACAATTGCAATAATGCTTTTTCTGCTGCTTTTTGTTCAGACTCTTTTTTAGTACGGCCTATACCTGAAGCAACTGCTTCATTATCAAGCAACACTTCTGATGTAAACTGTCTATGGTGCGCCGGCCCATCTTCTTTAATTGTGCGGTAAGATACTGTGCTACGTAGCGTTTGATGCGCCATTTCCTGTAACTCTGTTTTAAAATCAACGACCCCACTTAATGCATTGTCTTCAACGTAAGGGAAAATAATCGCATTTGCAAATCGTTCTACAATTTCAAGCCCTTGATCTAGATAAAGAGCTCCGATAAACGCTTCAAAAACATCTGCCACTAAAGCAGGTCTCGTTCGACCACCTGTTTTTTCTTCGCCTTTTCCTAATAAAATGAGTTGATTTAATTTAATTTTATTCGCAAATATTACAAGTGATGGTTCACACACTATCGTTGCACGCATTTTCGTCAGGTCACCCTCTGGAACATTAGGGTATTTCTCATATAAAAAGCGTGATACCGTCAATTCTAATACTGCGTCTCCTAAAAATTCTAAACGCTCATTGTGGCTTAAGCGCTCCATATTAAAATCATTAATAAAGCTCGAATGTGAAAAGGCTTGTTGATAAATTTCTAAATTACGAAAGGGTATATCAAGCTCCTTCATCTTTTGTTTAAAATCATGCTCAAATGCTTTTATTAGGGTGTGTTTTCGTAATTTCGCCATTGAGTATCCTCCATTTTCAAATCATCTTCTTTTTTGATGCTCTATTTTATAAATTCCACTTATGATTAGTAAAAAATCTGAGCCGAGAGAACGACTCAGATGAAAAGAATTATTTTTCAAGTGTATTAATGTAATTCACAGCATCTCCAACTGTGTTGATTTTTTCAGCTTCTTCATCAGGAATCTCTGTACCGAATTCATCTTCTAATTCCATTACTAATTCAGCAATGTCAAGTGAATCTGCGCCTAAATCATCTTTGAATGAAGCATCTTCAGTAACCTTGTCAGCATCAACGCCTAAACGGTCAACGATGATATCTTTTACTTTATCGAAGTTTTCCACAGTGTTTCACCTCCTTTAAAAGTCGAAGTATTTTATACTTTCAATGACTATTGAATAGAAATACCAGACTTTTTTATTTTGCCATTTTATCCGCATAAATACAACCATTCTCCAACAAAATCTCGTCGATTTTAAGTGTATCAAACCTTAATGGTTAATGATGGATAAAACGTATCTTATTCCATATGCATGCCACCATTTACATGAATTGTTTGTCCAGTAATGTATTTAGCTTTATCAGATGCTAAAAAGGCAACAGTATGTGCAATATCTTTATCTTCGCCAAATTGACCTAAAGGAATTTGTGTTTTCATATTCGCTTTTAATTCATCGCTTAAAGCGTCAGTCATATCTGAAACAATAAAACCTGGTGCAACGGCATTTACAGTGATTTGACGTGAAGCCAATTCGCGAGCTGCAGTTTTCGTCATGCCAATCACTCCAGCTTTTGAAGCCACATAGTTGATTTGACCTGGGTTACCTACCGAACCTACGATACTTGTTAAGTTAATAATACGTCCGCCTTTTTGACGTAACATTTGTGGCGTTACTTTTTGAATACAATTAAAGACACCTTTCAAATTTGTATCAATCACGTCGTCCCACTCGTGTTCTTTCATGCGCATTAACAAGTTATCTCGTGTAATACCTGCATTATTGACTAAAACATCGACTGAGCCAAATTGACTTACAACTTCTTTAATCATTGTTTTAACTTCATCAGGATTTGCTACGTTTGCTTGAATTGCAAATGCATCAACACCTTTTGATTTAATACTTTCTACAACAGCTTCTGCTTTTTCTTTATTGCCTGCATAGTTAACCGCAACGTTAAATCCTTCATCAGCTAATTGCAATGCGATGCTGCGTCCAATACCACGTGACGCACCTGTTACTAATGCTACTTTAGTCATGTTTTAACCATTCCTTTACATCTTCAATCGTTTGAATTGAAGTTAATTTTACATTTCTATCTATTTTTTTTACTAAACCAGATAATACTTTACCCGGACCGATTTCAACAAAATGATCCGCACCTTGCTCAATTAACCATTCTACAGAATCGATAAATTGCACCGGTGAATACAATTGTTTAATCATATTCTCATGAATCGTTGCTGCTGCTTGTTCACCCTTTGCATGTACATTTTGAACTACCGGCACTTCCGCATCAGACCATTCAAATGTTGACGTATACGCTTCAAAATCATTTTCGATAACTTGCATCATTGAGGAGTGGAATGGACCAGAAACTTGCAGTGGCATCACACGTTTAGCGCCAAACGCTTTGCCTTTTGACGCAAATTCATCAATTTTAGATTTATGACCAGAAACAACAATTTGGCCTGGGCAATTGATATTTGCTGGTTCTACAATTGCTTCTTTAGTGGAAAGTTGTTCACAAATGGACTTGACTTCATCAAATGATAAGCCTAGTACTGCAGCCATACTCCCTACGCCATCTGGAAAAGCTTCAGCCATCAAAGCACCACGACGTCTCACAATTTTAATCACGTCTTCAAACTTTAATACGCCACTCATCACTAAACTAGAATATTCACCTAAACTGTGCCCAATTGTAAAATCTGCTTTAGGTCTACCCATTGCTTCATACAAAGCGATGCTGTGTGCAAGTAAGGCTGGCTGTGTGTTCTCAGTTTGCCCTAAAACACCTTGCTCATCTTTGAACATCGTATTTAACAAATCAAAATCTACAGCTGCCTGCGCTTGATTTAAAATATGTGTTGCTGCTTCATCTGTTTGATATAAGTCTTCGGCCATACCAACTTTTTGGGCCCCTTGGCCTGGAAACATAAATACCGTTTTACCCATGATTTTCTCCTACCTTTTCACGCATCGTTTCTACAATTTTAGTTTCACTTGCAATTTTAGCCTGTCTAATTGCAGAATAAAACGCTTTAGCATTGGAACTTCCGTGTGCTTTAACGACCACACCATCAAGTCCTAACAACACTGAACCTCCATATTCAGCATAGTCTAACTGTTTCGCAATCGCCTTAATGTCATTTTTCATAACTAATACAGCAATTTTATTTTTAAGTTTGGACAATAACGTACTTTTAATGATTTTTCCAAAAGACTTAGCAATACCTTCTAAATTTTTAAGTATCATATTTCCAGTATAACCGTCTGTAACGATGACATCTGCCTCATCTTCCAACATAGATTTAGCTTCAATGTTGCCCACAAAGTGAATGGATTGAGACTCATTTAATAAAGTAAATGCTTGTTTCGTTAATGCGTTTCCTTTTTGTGCTTCTGTTCCGATATTGAGCAATGCTACACGTGGCTGTGCAATATTACGCACATTTTGGGCATAAATTTGTCCTAAAATCGCATTTTGGTACAAATGTTCAGCTTTAGCATCCGCATTCGCACCGACGTCTAAAAAGACTACACCTCGACCTTTTACGGTTGGAAGCGTCACAACAAGCGCGGGTCTTGCAACTCCTGGCAAACGTCCAACAATAAATAAACCTGCTGACATTAAAGCCCCTGTATTCCCTGCAGAAACACACGCCATCGCCTCACCATGTTTTACTGATTCCGCCATTTTAACCATAGAACTATCTTTTTTACGCTTAATAGCTCTTACTGGTTCATCTTCCATTGTGATTTCTTCAGATGTATGACGAACGTGTACACGTGGATGATTGATGGTGCATTGCTTTTCATCACCAAATAAAAGTATTTCTAAATCTTCAAATTCCTCCACTGCTTTTTCAACTGCTTCAAGTACAATATTCGGAGCCTCATCTCCGCCCATCATATCAACAGCAATTTTAATCATGTTATTCATCCTCACTTATGTAATACATTTTAAATATTCCTTCAAAAACTTTCGTTTTATTAACAAAAGAACGCACAGTCATTTCATAATATTTGTCATCGTGTTGTTCTACGTTCGCTTCTGCAATCACAACATCACCTAAATATACAGGTTTAACAAAATGAATATGGCTTTCTTTTGTGAGCACCGACTCATGTTGTACAAGCGCTACACATAAGGAATTCGCTTGCGCAAATACTACGTGACCTCTTGCAACACGATTCCGAGAAAAAACATCATCACGTGTAATCGTATAAATTGATTTCGCTTGTTGGTTTGCTGTCAAATCAACGACATCACCAATAATATCTTTATCTTCAAGAGAGCTAATGTTTTGGTATTGGTCTTTTGCCACCTGTTTGACACGCTCTCTTAATTCAGGAATGTTGAGCTGGCTTCTATCAAGCCGAATTGTTTGAATACTCACTTCATACATTTCGCTCAAAGCTTGATCTGTTATAAAGGGATTCTGCTGAATGGTCCTCTCAATCATTTCTCGACGTTCATTTTTTGTTCGCTTCATGTTTCGCCACTCCATTTAGTACCAAGTCTTAACGTACTTAATCCCATTCTAACACGCATTTCAAGAAGTTCAAAATATTTTAATGTTTCGAGTTAACCGGATAGATACATTTAAAAGTTTCTAATACAACATCCTCTTCTTCATGAAATTCAAGACCATAATATTGACACGCTTCTTTCAAATAATGATAGTGATCAGAACGCCATTGCTCAATAGATGTATAACCTTCACCCTCGTTTATTATATGTCCGTAACCCACTTGGTTAAATGGCACTACCTTCACATGTGTTGTAATTGTGATACACATCGGTTCACGGTTTTCATTTAATATCATGTTAAGTTGACCTACAAAAGGTAAAGAATCTTGTTCTACAGTATATAAGACACGGGCACTCGTAGTCGCTTGTTTCTTACCTTCAATGACACGCTGCCCTAAAATAGTCGGATTTTCGCCAAAAGACCATGCTGTATACACTTCATGATCAAATTCAGGATACATTTTTATAAATAAATTCCAAAACGCACGCTGCTTCATCCTCTATCCCCCAATTGTCTATATTTTCTTTATAAAAAAGTATACAGATAGAATATTAAGACTATGTTAAAACACTATGCATTTCTGTTATAAAAAAAGCAGTGTAAGAAAATCCAACAACTCGAATTTCTCACACTGCTTTATGATGATTTTCAATAGGGATGATTGTATTAATCAAAACTTTGATGTAACATATTTTCTTCTATAAAAGTACGCAATTTTTGGTAATCTTCGGTAAAGAAGGCGCCAGATTGTATCAGTTCGGCTGCTTCGTCACGTGCCACTTCAAGCATCCGATAATCTTCAACGATATTTCCAACTAAGAAGTCCGGCAAGCCGCTTTGTTTCACACCAAAAAAATCACCTGGACCACGCATTTCTAAGTCGCGTTCACTTAATTCAAAGCCATCTGTCGTTTGTGTCATAATTTGCATCCGTTCTATACCTGTTTCGGTTTTAGGGGAAGCAATTAATACACAATAACTTTGATGTTCACTCCGCCCCACACGTCCACGTAATTGGTGAAGCGTTGATAGTCCAAAGCGATCGGCATCATAAATAACCATAAACGTAGCATTAGGTACATTCACACCCACCTCTACTACAGTTGTAGAAACAAGCACATCAATGTCGTGGTCACTAAATTGGTGCATCACTTGGTCTTTTTCATCTGACGTCATTTTTCCGTGTAGTACCCCGATTTTTGCTTCGGGCAATTGGATTTTTAAATTATCGTAAAGCGCCAAAATGTTTTGGACATCTTCCAAATGCTCCGAACTTTCAATAAGTGGAGAAATGACATAAGCTTGACGTCCTTTTTTCAGTTCGCTTGCTAATTGTTTCAAAACTTGATCGTAAGCTTCATGTTTGACCCAAGTCGTTTGAATAGGTTTTCTACCTTTAGGTAAATGTTTAATTGATGAAACATCCATCTCTCCAAATACCGATATAGCAAGTGTTCTTGGTATCGGCGTGGCAGTCATAAATAATACGTTGCTCAACGCACCTTTTTCGCGTAGTTTTTGACGTTGTTCAACGCCAAATCTATGTTGTTCATCCGTAATAACTAAACCTACCTTGTTAAACGTGACGTCATCTTGTATTAATGCATGTGTCCCTACTAAACAATCGATTTCACCGTTTTGAAGTTGCTCTAGTAACAGGCGACGCTTTTTCCCTTTAACCGATCCTGTTAACAAAGCAACATGCATGCGGTCGCCAAACAATTGGACCAAACTCTCAGCATGCTGCTCAGCTAAAATTTCAGTGGGCACCATTAATGCGGATTGATATCCAGCTGTTTTTAATGCATACATACAAATTGCAGCAACAACCGTTTTACCAGAACCAACATCACCTTGTAGTAATCTGTGCATGCGTATCGGTGCCTTTAAATCACGAAAAATCTCATTAACACTCGTCTTTTGTCCTTCAGTTAATTCGAAAGGCAGCGCATCAATAAAAGACTTGACTAAGTCTAATTGATAATTCACTTCAACTGCTTGATCAGATGTTTTTTCTAAACGATTCAACCATTGCATGCGCAGTTCAAACATAAAAAATTCAGTAAACGCAAACGTACGTCGTGCTTTAATTAAAGTTTGTTTGTCTTTAGCGCTATGTAACGCATGAAGTGTGTCGTTTAAAGACTCTAATTTGTATTTTTGACGTAAATCTAACGGCAACCATTCATGAATCGTAACGTCTTTTAATGTTTTTTGAATCATATCTTTAAGTGGCTTTTGTTTTAAACCTTCTTTCACACGATAAATAGATGTAAACTGTGCGTCTTCGTGATGTGACAAGTCAAAAATCATTTTCGTTCCATTAATTTCTTGCTTATGTTTTAACCACTTACCTTTAATGATTACCGACTGATGCAACTGAATATTCTTTTTTAAATAAGGTTGATTGAAATAGATCACTTTCACTGCGATACCGTTAATCATCATATGTACGGTTAACTTTGATTTATTGCGTCCAAAAAAAGCGACAGTGGGTGAGGAATAGACCTCCCCTTGTACTGTCACTATAGCTTCATCTTCTGCTTCATTAAGGTTAATCAAAGTATTGTCTTCATAACGTGTAGGTAAGTGAAGAATCAAATCTTGAATACTCCAAATGTTCATTTCATTTAGGATTTGAAGTCTTTTAGGTCCGAGGCCTTTGATATCCTTTAACTCATATGGATTTTCAATAAGATTTATTTTAGTCATGTTAATCACCAAAAATTTGTTGTTTTAGGCGCTGTCCAGTAGGTGTACCTGCAAGTCCTCCTCGTCCAGTTTCACGAAGCGCGGAAGGCATCGTTTGTCCAATGCGATACATCGCGTCGATCACTTCATCTGTCGGAATACGTGATTCAATACCTGCAAGCGCCATATCAGCCGAAACGATCGCATTCGAAGCCCCAGCAGCATTACGTTTAACGCACGGCACTTCAACAAGTCCCGCCACAGGATCACACACCAATCCAAGCATATTTTTCATACAAATCGCAAATCCTTCTGCAGATTGTTGAGGTGTTCCGCCTGCTGCTTCAACAACCGCAGCCGCTGCCATTGCGGCTGCAGAACCTACCTCTGCTTGACAGCCGCCTGCCGCTCCAGAAATTGACGCATTGTTTGCAACAACGAAACCAAATGCACCTGCTGTTAATAAAAAGTTTAACATATCCGTACGTGAAAGTTGCAATTTATCTTTAAGCGCAAATAATACCCCCGGTACGACACCGGCAGAACCCGCAGTAGGCGTTGCACAAATTTTACCCATAGCTGCATTCACTTCATTGGTTGCGACAGCTTTACTTACCGCATCTAATAACGTATAACCTGCAATAGATTGTCCACTTTCAATATATTGTTTCATTAAAACAGCATCTCCACCTGTTAAACCTGTTTTAGATGTGACGCCATTTACCCCTTCTTCTACCGCATTTTCCATTGTTTCTAAATTTCGGTTCATATGCGCATAGACTTCTTCTTTCGACAAGCCAGTTACGGCCATTTCTTGTTCCATCATGATTTCATGAATCGCTTTATTTTCCGCTTCACATTTTGCGATTAATTCTTTAACATTTTTAAACATGCTATCCCCTCCATCATCTTACGTGTCCCCCATTAATGAGACTGTTACTACACCAGGAACTTGACGAATTTCATCAAGTATCGCTTCACTCATATCTTCATCTAATTCACACGTCATGAGCGCTTGATCACCTTTTTCTTTGCGCGCTACTTGCATGCTTCCGACGTTAATACCATAGTTCCCGATTATATTCGCCACTTTTCCAATGGTTCCAAAAGTATCTTGATGAAACACGAGCAATGTAGGATAGTTACCGCTAATCGCAAGTTTGAAGCCATTAATCGCAACAATTTCAATTTTGCCCCCGCCAATCGAAACCCCTTCAACCGAAATATGATGGTCATCATCTATCATATCGATAATTGCAGTGTTAGGATGCGCACGCTCTTCTGCCATTTCTATAAATTTGACTTGCAAACCTTTCGTTTTTGCAGTTTCAAGACTCGTTTCAATACGACTATCATCCGTGTCGTATCCAAGAAGCCCACCTACGAGCGCGACATCTGTGCCATGGCCACGATAAGTTTCCATAAACGAACCATATAAATAAATATCTGCACGTTGAGGCTGCTTGCCAAATAAATCTCTCGCAACGAGACCTATGCGCACAGCTCCTGCTGTATGTGAAGACGAAGGCCCTACCATCGTTGGGCCTATAATGTCGAAAACGCTTTTATATTTCATTGTTTCTTTCCCCCTTGATTGCATATTAATGCAAGACATACACATTATAACAAGCATTCACAAACTTTGAAATATTGTGATATTTGTTACAAAAAGTGCTTTTTATATTCCTAAAAAAATCACAGGTTAATGGATATGAACCATTTCCTGTGATTTATATTATTATTCAACTGAAAAGAAATACGGATAAATAGGTTGTTCACCTTGTTGAATTTCAACTTCAACATCTTCGTAATTCGTCTCCATGAACGTTTCTATCCACTCAGTTTGAGCATCCGTCGCTTCTTCTCCAACAATAATTGTTAAAATTTCACTATCGTCATCTAACATCGTTTCTAATGTTTTTTGAAGCGTCACATTCACATCTTTATCACTTACTACGATTTTATCTTCAACTAGACCCATAAATGCATCTTTTTCAATGTTGATACCGTCAATTTTAGTGTCACGTACCGCATACGTAATCGATCCTGATTTAACTTCTTCTAATGCCGTTGTCATTGCTTCTTGGTTGTGTTTTAAATCCGCACTACTGTCATAATTGAACATTGCCGTAATACCTTGTGGAATTGTTCTTGTCGGTACAACTACTGCTTCAACTTCTACAATTTCTGTAGCTTGTTGGCTTGCCATTTGAATGTTTTTATTGTTTGGTAAAATAATTGCGCGTTTACAACCACTTTGTTCGATTACTTTTACAATATCTTCAGTGGATGGGTTCATCGTTTGGCCACCACTAATGACGTGTGTGGCACCCATTGATTTGAATAGCTTAGTGATACCATCTCCCATAGAAATCGTGATAATCGCAGTTTCTACAGTTGCATTGGCATCTTCTTCTGTTTCTTTAGCTTTTTGAGCTTCTTTACGCAACACTTCACGATGTTGCTCACGCATATTTTCAGCTTTTACTTTTATTAATTCACCATATTTTTGGCCAAATGTGAAAACTTCACCTGGCGTTTCAGTATGCACGTGAACTTTCACAATTTCATCATCACTAATGACAAGCAACGAATCCCCAAATTGACTCATGTCATCTCTAAATTGTGTTTCATCAAATTTTGCTTTCCCTGGACGGAAACGTACCATCATTTCTGTACAATAGCCATAAACAATGTCTTCTGTATTAATCACACCATGAAAATCATGTTCATCATTAAAGAATGCTTCTTTGTCTATACTTGGTGCTTTATTTTCGATTTTTTCACCTTTCATAGCCTTTAAAAAGCCTTCGTATACTAGTGTTAAACCTTTACCACCACTATCTACGACACCAACTTCTTTTAAAACTGGAAGTAAATTAGGCGTGTTTTCAAGTGATACTTGCGCTGCTTGATAAACATGTTCCATGATTTCTAAACAATCAACTGTGTCTTGTACTTTTTCTGTTGCCGCTTTTGCAGCATCTTTGGCAACAGTTAAAATTGTTCCTTCCACAGGTTTCATAACGGCTTTATAAGCTGTATTCACTCCTGCTTCAAAACTTTTTACGAATTGCTTAGCATCAATTTCTGTTTCATTTTCTAACGCTTTTGAAAATCCTCTGAAAATTTGCGATAAGATGACACCCGAGTTACCACGTGCTCCCATGAGCAAACCTTTTGAAAAAGTCTTCCCTAACTCTCCTATATGATGTGTAGGATTGTTTTGAACCTCTTCTTTACCTGATGTCATTGAAAGGTTCATATTTGTTCCAGTATCCCCGTCTGGAACCGGATACACATTTAATGCATCAACCATATCAGCATGATTAGATAAATTTTGTGCTCCTTGTATAATCATTTCGGCAAATAAATCACCGTTGATTTTAGTAACCATCCGAATGTCCTCCTATTTGTCGTTACCGTCGTTATTAAAACGCACACCCTGTACAAAAATATTTACAGAATTCACTTTTAATTTAAGTGTATGTTCAAGTGTATATTTCACTGTAGCTTGTACATTTTGCGCAACTTCAGAAATTTTCACACCATAGCTCACGATAATATACATATCTATGTCTAAAATACCATTGTCCTCTTTCACAACAATGCCTTTAGCGTAGTTTTCATGGCCTAAAATTTCTGCTAATCCATCACGAACTTGTTGACGTGAAGCCATTCCAACGATGCCATAACACTCCACCGCTTTACCACCTACGACTGAAGCGATAACCTCGTTTGAAATTTCTATGCTGCCGTAATCATTTGTAATTTCTAATGACATAAATAACGCCTCCTTATCCAACTCGTGTATATATAGTATCATATGAAGCAATAAAGGTTGAACAATAATCTCGCCCACACCCCATTCAACTGAATACCTCTATATACGCTTTTATATTTGCAGACGTACATGTAAAATCATATGCACTTAATTCATACTTATTGCTACTTTTTCATTAGTGTTACTTGATATATTTATATCTATCTTACTAAAATAACTAAAATCTTTCCATGCTGAACTTTCAATTTTAAGATTTTGTTACGATTGTAAAAGTATAATCACAATTTATGATTATAACAGAAACTATCGAATGCACAAAGGTTTTTCTAATATGTTCCTAAAAGTTTTTATTGCGTTACACATTTGAATATGGTATATTACCTTAGTATGTAGTAGCAAAGTGTATTTGTATTTCTTAAAGGAGGTACGATGATGGGTAAACAATGTTTCGTAACAGGCCGTAAAGCGTCAACGGGTAACCACCGTTCGCATGCATTAAACTCAACTAAACGTCGTTGGAATGCTAACTTACAAAAAGTTAGAATTTTAGTTGATGGTAAACCTAAAAAAGTTTGGGTTTCAGCACGTGCTTTAAAATCTGGTAAAGTTACTCGCGTGTAATTATCAGTAGCACGTCTCTCAATAGAGACAAATCAAAATAATATCATATCACCCCGAGTCTTTATGTGGAAGACTCGGGGTTTTATAATACTTTCAATAATGAGCGACGCATACTTTATTCAAATAATAAAATAGACGAGTGAAGCCATCTTTCTGCACACTCGTCCGATTATTATAACGACTGCATTTAGTCGTCTCTACTACGTATTTGATAAATCATACCTTCATGAATATTGATTTGAGCATATTTATCGACAAATTCATTTGATATTGTCAAAGTTGAACCTTGCTCTAAACGCTTTTCGCTTAATTCGTATTTAAATCCTTCTAAAGATAAAGTCACTTCGTCTGTGGCAGGAATAAATGAAATATAGTCATATTGCGTTTTATTTCTTTTCGTATATGCTCCCACCGTTAACAATTCTATTATATTATTTTTATCAATAAGTTGTATCTTTTTATTTTGAAAATCACGATGCTTTAAAATCTGCATTGCGCCCATAAAGTGATCTAAACGTCCACCCGTTGCACCGTAAATTTTAATTTTTTTATATCCCATTTGAATGGCTTTTTGAATCGCATAAGCAAGATCTGTAACATCTTTTTCTTTAGGCATTTTTTCAATATCCATTCGCGCCTCTATCCAACGTCTTTCTTGATTGGAAACAGAATCAAAATCTCCTACCGCAAAAACAGGTTGAATCTTTGCTTGTAATAGATTTAAAGTGCCACGGTCTACACCAACCCAATCTTCATTTTTCTTTTTTTCTAATAAGCGATTCGGTATATCCCTATTACTACATAATAAATGAACGCGCTTTTTCATTAATTATCCCTCACTTTTTAAGTGTTGTAGTGCTTCGTGATATGAATCAAATTTAAAAAAATAAGAACCTGCCACAAGCCAATCTGCACCTGCTTTGATGACTGATGGTGCAGTTTGATCATTTACGCCACCGTCTACTTCAATTTTAAAATTTAAACCGTGTTGGTGTCGATATTCATTTAACGCTTTAATTTTGTCGACTGATTGAGGAATGAAAGCTTGACCCCCAAACCCTGGATTGACAGACATAACAAGTACAAAATCGATATCCTGTAAAAGACTTTCAAGTTGTGATACCGCAGTTCCAGGGTTGATGACAACACCTACTTCTTTACCGTGCGCTTTAATTTTTTGAATCGCACGATGAATGTGCGGCGTCGCTTCGATATGCACAGAAACTTTATCTGCACCTTTTTCACAAAATGCATCAATGTAATTTTCAGGATTATCAATCATCAAATGCACATCAATGGGCAACGTCGTTTTTTTGCGTAACGCTTCTAGAATCGGAAAGCCGATGGAAATATTAGGGACAAATTGGCCATCCATGACATCAAAATGCAAGCCATCTACTCCTGCTTCAGTAAGGTGTTGAACTTCCTTTTCGAGGTTCATAAAATCTGCTGATAATAAAGAAGGAAAAATTTTTGTCATTAGTACTTCACCTTTCGATTTGAAATTTCATTGAGTAATTGAACATAATGTTGATATCTGAATTCTGGAATTTTGCCTTCTTCAACCATGGCTTTCACCTGACATTTCGGCTCGTTGAGATGATAGCAATCACGAAATTTACACGACGCACCATAATGACTGATTTCAATAAAATTATCTCGCAACGCTTCTTTATCAATATGGTCAAAATCTAGCGCACTAAAGCCAGGCGTATCAGCAATAAATCCTTCATGGCGCGGGTACAATTCTACGTGTCGTGTTGTATGCTTACCACGGTTGAGTGCAGATGATATTTCATTCGTTTCGATATTAAAGTTAGGTTGATATTTATTCAACAAACTCGATTTCCCGACACCGGATTGACCACTTAAAACAGCCAAACCTGGTTCCCATACGTCAAATATAGAGGCTGCACTATCTTCTATACCAACAAATTGCGTTTCGTAACCTATTTCTTCATAAATCGCTAGGCTTTTTTCAATGGTTGCAATTTCTGTTTCAGAAGCCAAATCTTTTTTTGTAATGACGATGCGCGGCTTTAATCCGTAAGAATGACCAATTACAAGAAAGCGATCAAGTAATTGCGTGGAAAAGCTAGGCGAAACTGCGCTCATAACAATGACTAACAAATCAATATTACTGACCGGCGGACGCTTCAACTCATTTTTGCGTTGATGAATATGCTGAATATATCCTGAAGCATGTGTTTCATCATCAATATCCACTATGTCACCGACAATAGGTGAGACTTGTTTTTTTCTAAATAATCCTCTTGGCTTTGCATCGTATAGCGTTCCATCTACATCTACGCGATAAACGCCACTGAGCGATCTAATAACACGACCTGTTTTCAATTTTGCACCTCATTTGTGTGATGTTTTCAAACTTATTATAGCAAAGGTTTGACTGAATTCACATCATTGTAAATGATGCCTGTGAATTACAATATGCTACAATTCAAAATGCACCACACAAAATAAGAGGCTAGAACATATAATGTTCTAACCCCTCAATATGGATAACATGAAGTTATATCTTGACGTACGTTCGCCATCGATTACTATTTTTAATGGACACGACGTGGTCGCACATTTTTAATTATCGTACCGCTCGTTACTTTACCTGGGAATTGATCTAATTTTACAGATAAATCTTGCTCTGGCGCATCAAAGTCAATTTTATTCGCAAAGTATTTAATCGTTTCTTCCATTACAATAATCGTCATCCATTCTCCCGCGCAACGATGATTTGTATAAAAATCTCCGCCACCTTGAGGAATTAAATCGAATGGGCTGCCATCCCATTTTCCAAAACGATCTGGGTTAAATTGATATGGATTTTCAAACAATTCCGGATCGTGTGTTGTTCCAAAGACATCTAATAAAGTAAATGTACCTTTTTTGATTTCATATCCATCAAATTCTACGGTTTTCTTAAATTTACCTGGTAGAAATGGTACAAATGGGAAAATACGACGGACTTCTTGTGCAAATTTATACGCATAGTTCGGGTCATCCGAAATTTGAAGTTTCTTGCGTTCTTGATCAAATTCAATCATCGCCTTAACTGCGTAACTTACAAAACGGTTGACTGCCGCTAAAGGACGTACAACATTCATTAAATCAATCGCACATAAACGCGCTTCCATTGGATTGCCTTTATAATCTTTCCAATGCGCAAATTCATACAGTGCTGTTCCAGGGTCTACTTTAATGTGACCTTTACGAACAGCTACGATTTGATCTTCTAAAAATTGTTCTACTCTCGCACGTGCTTTTTTCGCTTTACGGTACCCGCCACCGATCGTTTGGCCGAGCCCTTTAAAAGAATCAATCATAATATCCATATCACGCGCATTACGTTCTGCTTCTTCAGTTGTTTGTTGAATACCTGCCCATCTAAAACCGATTTTAGTTAACACATAGATTGACTCTTTATAAATATTTACTTCTTTTTTATTTTGCATGGCTTCCGTGTGAATAAACCAATAATTGCGTGCCAGTTCACGCAAATACGTTAAATTTTCTTCAGTCATTAATGACATAAATAACGCTTTACGATCAACATGTACTTTCCCTTTTGTCGTATGGATTGCCCCTTTACCAAATAATGTGTTTACGACACGTTTTGGCAATGTCTTTTCACGCTGCATCACATCATTATCATAAAATAGCTCAGCAGCTTTTTTACCGCTAATGACTGCAATAGGTTTCATTCCCATTCCAGACGTTTGGAATGCTTTTGTATTAAATTTTTCTAAGCGGCATGGTACGTATGTATATGCCTCTTTTAAAACTTTAAATGTATTATCCAATCCTGGATCTTTTGGTAATTTTTTAGCCACTTCTATGTCCCCCCGACATTTATTTTCTATCATTTTACCCTATTATATCGCGTATTAATCTTAATAATCTAATAAAAAAGATAACGCTTTTCTTTGATTTAACGCTACTCCACTCACTTGAATGAATGCCATTCAACTACAAGTTAGATATCGTTTTAGATATAGTTTATTATAAATAATGTTTATAGACTTATTTTAATTACACACGCTTAGTTATGCAATATTAAAGAATGTTATTTATATATCGCTTTACGTACGTATAATAGTGATATACGTATATAATATCTAATAATACTTAAAAATATACGCGCACGGACTGCAAAGTGAAAGGGGTTCTAAAAGTGAAAATTAAATATTTAACTGTACCAACTTTAGCGCTTGCTTTATTATTAGCTGGTTGTGGCAATGACGCTAATAACGATGAAAAAAGTAAGAAGAACGAAAGTAAACAAGAGCAAAGTAAGAAAGAGAAAGAAGAGAAAAAGAAAAAGGAAGAAAAAGGAAGAAAAAGCAGAGAAAGAAACTAATGAAAATGAGGTTTCTAACGAGACCGATAATCAACAAACTAACAACGAAACCAATGTGAATGTACAAGATAACCAACAATATTCTGAACAAAATAACACTACAAACCAGCCTCAAGTCAATGATAATTCTTATAACAATGAAGAACATCAAGAATACTTAAAAATTAAACAAAATACCGAAGACCTTAAAACTGCAGAAAGACCACCAGGTGCTGGCGGTGGCGGCGCGAGTTGGAACTATACCCTTGATGGCGAAAGTTTTGAAGAATTTAAAGCACGCACAGATAGAGAGAAAGCAGCGGCAGGCATTACCGATTAATCGCTTTTCAATATCTTTTACACCACATTGAAAAAGCAATACCACTCATTACAGTGGTATTGCTTTTTTAGTTTGTATATTATCTCAAAAATTCAAAGAATGGGATTAGTCACACAAAATTAGTATGCAGAAACATTTGAACTATTGAATTTCAATACACTCACCTAGCCTCACTACTTCAAGCGTATAAATCAACGTCCTTCATATAAAGTGAATGACTGCTGTTCTAACTGTGCATACATCGTCTAAAAAGTAGGTTTTCTTTTACTTTTCTTCAATCATTTTACAAGTTATATAAAACAATAGATGATTTCAATTCATTCCGTATGACACTTTAAATATCATCATATTGAATTGTTTTATCTTTTACTGTCTTGCCATCAACTTTTACGGTATAACTTGCCTCACCATCTTCTTCGACCACAAAACTTAAGTTTTGAGATGTTGAACGCGTCATTGTAAACGACGCCACTGGCGATTTACCGTCGTCGTTTTTATCCTTTTTAAAGATTTCTACTTTTTGAGCCTTACCATCTTTTCCAGTATAAGGTACTGTAAAGCTTTCATCGTAGGTTTTATCTTCATGAGTGGCTTCTTCATCTTTGTCGTCAGAATCGTCCCCTTTAGAAACAATAAAGTCGACAGTACTTCCTTCATCTACTTCAGTCTTACGTGGAGAATGGCTAATGATATGACCTTCTTTGAATTTATGATCTGCACGTTCTGATTTCACGTTGACAGTTAAGCCTTTATCTTCTAAGTCCTTTTTAACTGTATCAAACTTTTCGTCCGTATAATCGTCTACATAGACTTGACGTTTACCTAGCGACTCTGTGATATCTACCCTTGTTTTAGTAACCGCAACTTTTTCCCCTGGAGCAATACTTTGTCCTTCAATATTCCCTTTGGCAATGTCGTGTTGGGTATAAGCAGTAGTGAATTGTACATTTTCAAATCCTAACGCTTCTAGCGTTTTTTCCGCTTCTTCTTTCGTTTGACCAACAAGATTAGGCATTTCTTCAATATGTTGTCCTTTAGAAACTACAATGTTAATTTTAGTTTTTTGTTCCACTTTTTCGCCTTCACCAGGTTCAAGTTTCATAATCTGATTTTTAGCATACTTATCGCTATAATCTTGTGTAATGTGTCCAACTTCTAACTTGTTATCTTTTAAGATTTTTTCAGCTTGCTTTTCTGTTTTTCCGAGCAAATTAGGTACTTGGCTATATTTGTTTCCCATCATTGCAGCGGCAACAAAAATAAACAGACTGAAAAATAGCAGTATAAAAATGCATGCAAAAATAATTTTCTTCCATTTGGATCGTTTCTTAGGCGCATATTCAGTCATATTAGATTCCGCACTTGCTTGAGCGACTACAGGAATTTGCGTTGTTTGTTTCACTGATGTTGTGGATGTCGGCTCATTTTTAATTGTATTTTTATCCAACATAATCGTCTTTGTCGCACTTGAATCTGTTTGATATGGGGTTTCATTTTTTCTCGTCTCTGAAAGTGTAGAAGACAAATCGTGTCGCATCTCAGCTACAGAACTATAACGATGCGATTGTTCCTTTTCTGTCGCTTTTAAAATTACATTGCTTAGAGGTTGTGGCACATCGTGTCGCTTTTCAGATACATTCGGTACAGCATCTTGAATTTGTTTAATCGCAATGCTGACAGGCGTCTCACCATTAAATGGCGGCTGTCCTATTAACATTTCATACAGTACAATCCCTAATGAGTAGATATCAGATTGCTCTCCAGTTTTTTGGCCTTTGGCTTGTTCTGGAGATAAATATTGAACTGTGCCTACAACATGGTTCGTCTGTGTCATTGCTGTTTCACTTAATGCTTTTGCAATACCAAAGTCCACTATTTTCAAAGTTTGATTACGGTCGATAATAATATTTTGTGGTTTGATATCACGATGCACGATACCTTTTTCATGCGCATGTTGTATCCCTTTAAATATTTGTTCTGCAAACTTAACCGCTTTTTCTGGCGCTAATCGGCCATGGGATTTGATATAGTCAGAAAGTGTCGGTCCTTCAATGTATTCCATCACTAAAAAGAAACAATCGTCTTCTTCCCCAACGTCTAGCACGCTAACAATGTTTTCATGGGATAGCAATGTCGTATTTTGTACTTCTCTTTCAAATCGTGCAACCGTTTCATGTTTCTCATTAGGAGGAACATGAATCATTTTGACTGCAACTTGGCGATTTAAAATGCGGTCCCAAGCCACATAAACATTACTCATGCCGCCGCCACCTAAAATATGTTTTAATTCATAGCGTTCATCAATGATGCGGCCAATCATACTGGATCACCTGCAATTTCCGCCAAAATAATAGAAGTATTATCTTTAGCTTCGTATTCTGTTGCAAGGGCCATAAGCGCATCACCCGCTTCAGTAAGCGTATCATTTGATTGCAGTACGTCATGAATCGCTTTTAAAGGGACGTAATCTGTTAAACCATCAGAATTAAGTAGCAAGTACTGGTAAAATTGAATACGCTTCGTAAAAACATCCGATGTCACACGACGATCTGTTCCCATCACTTTCGTAATGATATTACGTCGTGGATGACGGAGAGCTTCTTCTTCTGTAATTTGGCCTAACATGACAAGCTGATTCACAAAAGTGTGATCGATTGTAACTTGATCAAATTGACGGCTATTCACTAAATACGCCCTTGAATCACCAATATTGGCAACTACAATATGGTGGTCATAGATTAATGCACACACACATGTTGTTCCCATTCCGTGATAAGACGTTTGACTTTCTGCTAACTGAAATAAGTCGTGATTTACATTTTGGAGCGTTTGTTTTAACCACATTTCTGCATGTTCTTGCTCGATATAATTTTCTGCTTCAAAACGTTTTTGAAGTTCATCGACAACAAATTGTGATGCGACTTCACCTGCTTGGTGCCCTCCCATACCATCACAAATCACCAATAATTGTTGATCTGTTTGATTAAAGAAAATGCCCCCTGCGTCTTCATTTTGTTCTCGATAATATCCAGCATCTGAGAATATTTCTGCGTTTAACATCAATTCTACCTCGTTTCTGCTTCACGTTCTTTAGCACGTAGTTGTCCACATGCCGCATCGATATCTGAACCTTGCTCTCGTCTAATTGTAGCATTGATACCCAGTCGCTTTAATTCTTTTTCGAATTTGAAAATATCATTTTTCGGCGTTTTAACATAATTACGTTCTGGTACATGGTTAACTGGGATTAAGTTGACATGACAGTTCAATGTTTTAATTAAAGCCGCTAATTCTCGAGCGTGCTCTAATTGGTCATTGACACCACCAAACAAACCATATTCAAACGTAATACGTCGATTTGTTTTTTCTTGATAATATTGTAAGGCTTCCATCAGTTTATTCACATCATATGCTCTGTTAATCGGCATCAGTTTTGAACGAATGTCATTATTCGCAGCATGCAAACTCACCGCAAAATTAATCTGTAACGTTTCGTCTGCAAAATCATAAATTCTTGGAATAATCCCTGATGTTGATACTGTTATATGACGTGCACCAATATTTAAACCTTCATCATGATTTACAATTTTAAGAAAATCCATCATCTCATCATAGTTTTCAAATGGTTCCCCAATACCCATAATTACAATAGAAGATACGCGCTCTTCTGTTTCATCAAGCGCTTTTTGTACGGTTAATACTTGAGATACGATCTCCCCAGCCTCTAAATTACGTTTTAAACCTCCTAAAGTTGATGCACAAAACGTACATCCAATACGGCAACCTACTTGTGTCGTCACACATACCGAATTACCATAATCATGACGCATTAAAACCGTTTCAATCGTATAGCCATCTTGTAATTGGAATAAAAATTTAATCGTGCCATCACGACTTTCTTGCTTAACAACCGTTTCCAACGTTGTAATCACAAAATGATCCGCTAAAAGTTGACGCAACGCTTTGGATAAGTTTGTCATCTCTTCAAATGAATCGACGCGTTTCGTATAAAGCCATTCAAAAATTTGCTTCGCACGAAAACTTTGTTGACCATGTTCAGCTAACCACTGTTTCATTTCATCATAGCGCAAAGAATAAATCGATTGCTTGTCAAAATTAGGTAAAAACTTATTTTTCTTTTTCTTATCTGCAGTGATCATCGCGAATGTTCCTTTCTTTTAATTTTAGTAATAAAAAAGCCATCTGTATTTAAATCTTGAGGTAGAAGTTGTAACGTTTTAACCATTTTACCATCAATTGGACTTTGAAACGGTTCGAAGTCATATTCTGGATGTGCTTTTAAAAATGTATAGATTACATTTTCATTTTCCATTTGTTCTATCGTACATGTCGAATACACAAGTGTGCCACCTTCTTTTAAATGTTGGGCGACGTTATTCAAAATTTGAAGTTGTATGTCGACGATTGCAGTTACTTGCTTTTCAGACATCATATATTTGATTTCAGGTTTATGTCTCAGTACACCTAAGCCACTACAAGGCGCATCAACTATAATTTTGTCATACATTTTATCATAAGGCTTCGTGGCATCATGCTCTGAAGCAACCATGTTTACAAGTCCTAATTTATCTATATTGTGCTGTATCAATTCTATTTTGTGCGCATGTATATCCGTTGCATCAACATGGCCTGTATTTCCCAATATTTCAGCTGTATGGCATGCTTTGCCACCAGGTGCACTACAACTGTCCAATATGACATCGTTTTGTTTTGGTGCTAAAATTTCAGCTACAAACATAGAACTTTTATCTTGAATGCTTATTTTTCCGTCTTTAAATAAAGTAGTCTGTAAAATTGACCCATTGGAGACGTGTAAACATACATCGATATGCGCATCTTGTCTGACATGAAAGCCTTCACTTTCAAGCTGTTGTCTTACCTCTTGTACCGTCGCTTTCGTACGATTGACACGCACAGTTTGGGGGACTGGCATAAGCATTTCTTTTGCGATGATTTCTGCAGTTTCTAAGCCAAAATGTGTTTTCCAATGTTTAATAATCCATAATGGCATGCTGTATTGAATTGAAATACGCTCTAACTCATTTTTAATATGGCTTATTTGGGGTAAAGGTTCTGTCGTCATACGTCTAAGAATAGCATTGACCGTATTACCAGTTTGTTGGCCTCCCCGTTTTTTAGCTATCGTTACTGCTTCATTAATAATGGCGTGTGTTGGAATCTTGTCCATATAAAGGAATTGATACAGACTCATCCATAATAAACGTCTTACCCATCCTTTAATTTTCGTTTTCACAAAAGGCTTTAAATAATAATCCAATGTCATTTTTCGTTGAATCGTTCCATATACTAAAGCCGTGTATAATCCTCTATCGCTTATGCTAAGTGTCTCTCGATTCAACACTTCATTGATTTTCAAATTACTGTAAGCGCCATCTTTAAATACCGCTTCTATCGTTTCTAGACTTAATGCACGTACTGTAGTCATTTATCCTAAGTCCTTCCCAATCAGCGTTTCGTGATAGCCACTTAAGAAGTTTGCAGTCGGCATACGTTTTTTTCCTGCTACCTGAATTTCCGTTAAAGCGATACTTTCTTCAGAGCCTGTGCCTACAATAATATGTTTTTTCGTCGTTTGAACAATCTGACCTGGAGGCCCTGTAACATCCGTGTTGATTTCCGCTTGGTACACTTTCATTACTTTATTTTCTAATTGCGTAGACGCCACCGGCCAAGGCGATAGACCTCGAATGTGATTAAAAATAGTGCGTGCATCTTTCGTCCAATCTATCCATTCATCTTCACGTTGTATATTTGAAGCAAACGAAACTTTTGAGGCGTCTTGTGGCGTACGTGAATTCGTCCCGTTTAAAATGGATGGCAACGTTTGCTGTAACAATTGCGTTCCTAATTCACTTAATTTGTCATGCATTGAGCCCACATTATCACTATCTTCAATAGGAATCGCACTTTGTGAAATAATATCTCCCGCATCTAATTGTTGGACCATATACATAATGGTTACACCTGTTTCACTCTCCCCATCAATAATCGCTTGGTGAATAGGTGCACCTCCACGATATTTCGGTAATAAAGAAGCGTGGACATTCACTGCCCCATATTTTGGGTGTTCCAATAGTGCTGTTGGTAACAATTGGCCAAATGCTGCTGTAACAATGAGATCACATTCCATATTCAATAATGTTTGTAATTCTGTTGAATTTGTAAGCTTCTCAGGTTGATACACAGGAATCGCATGTGCTAATGCTACTTTTTTAACCGGTGGTGGCGTTAAAGTACGTTTACGCCCAACAGGTCTGTCTGGTTGTGTAACGACTGCAATCACTTCATGCGTTTCAATTAACATTTCCAACACCGATGTTGAAAAATCTGGGGTACCCATAAAAATAATTTTACTCATTTTCGTAATATGCCTCCAATTCTGCTTCTGTTATTTCTCTGTCCATTTTGTCTGTAAAAAGAACGCCATTCAGATTATCAATTTCATGTAATATCATACGTGCAATATCATCATATGCAGTAAGTTCGATTTCTCGTCCGTGGATGTCTTGACTTTTTACCGTTATCATTTGACTGCGTGTCACTTCTCCAAAACGATTCGGCACACTCAAACATCCTTCAAGCTCTGTCGTTTTCGTTTCTGATTCAGCCGTGACAACTGGATTAATTAATTGTAAAATGCCATCTTGTTCCATATCCACAATTGCGATTTGCTGTGAAATACCTATTTGTGGAGCGCTCAATGCTTGTCCCCCAGCATCATACATCGTGTCTTCAATATCTTGGATGATTCGAGTTAAAGTAGCATCAAATGTTGTGACACGCGCAGCTTTTTTTCGAATAGTCGGATCCGGATCTGTTAAAATTTTCTTAATCGCCATCTGTATTACTCCTATTAAAATTCATCATTATATTATAGCTTAAATTAATAGAAAATGCGATGTGTGACACACCTTTACATATTAAGTTTATGTTAGTCGTTCATTAAAATTCAAATTAAAAGCGCATATTCTCCAGGACACGCCTACACTTTCTAACATCGTCTTATTATTTTAGTATCAATTAGAAAAAAGGAACAAACGGCTCACAGATAAAAGGAAAATTATCTTATTCAACCGTTTGTTCTTTATTAATATCCAAAACCTAGCATTTCTGTTAAACAGTACGCTGAATGTATTTAAATTTTATACTACATCATCATGTGTGGATTAATATCTATTTTTAAAGCCAGTTTATCATTAACGTATTGTTCATGATAATAATCATCTAAATACGTTAATGCATGTATCAATGATGGCTCACTTTTATATTTCACAAGAACTTGAAAACGATATTCGTTGTTAATCCTTGGAAGTGCTGCAGGTGATGGCCCTAATATAAATGCTTTATCAGACAAATGTTGGATTAAAATCTGATGCACATGTGTAGCGGCTTGCAATACTTTTTTCATATTTTCATGTGTAATCGTAAAATTAATTAAATAATAGTACGGTGGGTATTGCCCTAATTGTCTGTAGCGCATTTCTTTTTGATAAAAATTCAAATAATCTCCATTTTTAACATCTTGTATCGCATAATGATCAGGGTTATACGTCTGAATAATAACTTCACCCGTTTTTTCATGTCGGCCTGCGCGACCGGCAACTTGCGTTAACAATTGGAACGTACGTTCACTCGAACGAAAGTCTGGTAAATTGAGCAGTGTATCCGCATTTAAAACACCGACTAGCGTAATATTCGGGAAATCTAAACCTTTCGCAATCATTTGTGTGCCGAGTAATATATCGCCTTTACCGTCACCAAATTGTTGTAGCAATTTTTCATGACTTCCCTTTTGTGTTGTCGTATCCACATCCATTCGAATGATACGTGCTTCTGGAAATGCTTTTTCCAACAACTCTTCTACTTTCTGTGTGCCTGTTCCCATTTGACGGATGTGTTCACTTTCACAACTTGGACATTGAAAAGGTGCTGGCGTTTGGTAACCACAGTAATGACATTTCAACTGGGCTGTTGATTTATGATAGGTTAATGAAATGTCGCAATTGGGACATTGAGGCACATGCCCACAATCTCTACATAGCATAAATGAAGCATAGCCGCGTCGATTTAAAAATAAGACGACTTGTTCTTCACGTTCTAATCGAGTTTCAATGGCCGTCTTTAATTTTTCCGAAAACATGGAACGGTTCCCATGTGCAAGTTCCTCGCGCATATCGCATATCTCTATATCAGGCAATGGTTGTTGATTCACTCTTGAAGGCATAGATAACAACTGATAAACGCCTTTTTCCGCACGCGCATAACTTTCTAAACTTGGTGTCGCACTCCCCAGTACTAATGGACAACCATGAAAATTTGCACGCCATGTAGCAATATCACGTACATGGTACCTCGGATAATCTTCTTGTTTGTACGTCGCTTCATGTTCTTCATCGATAATGATAATACCTAACTTTTTAAAGGGCGCAAAAATACTAGAACGTGCACCGACGCTTACTTGTGCGCGGCCATCTCTTATTTTTTGCCATTCGTCATAGCGCTCCCCTTTAGATAAGGCTGAGTGAAGTACCGCTACTTCATCACCAAATCGACGTTTAAAGCGATTAACCATTTGGGGTGTTAAAGCAATTTCTGGTACTAACATCATCGCACTCTTATTTTGTTTCAATACTTGTTCAATGATTTGAAGGTAAACTTCAGTTTTACCAGAACCCGTCACACCATGTAGCAAAAACGTTTGCGCTTTTTCATCATGAAGTGCTTGATTTAATTGTTCGAACGCTTTTTGTTGCTCAGCCGTTAACTTGCGTGCAGCTTCTGCTTCAAACACACGTCCTGCATAAGGGTCACGTTCTACAATCGCATCATATTTTTCAAGAATACCTTTTTGAGTCAACGTCGTTATAGAGGAGTTAGAAAAAGACATTTCTAACAATTCTTGTAAAAAGACATCTCGATGGTGTTCATCAAGTAAAAAAGCAACAAGTTCGTATTGTTTAGGTTTTTTTTCTAAATCAGACAGAAGTGTGTCACCATTTTCAACATCAACTAAACGTACGGCTTTTTGTGTTTTGCGCGTAGTATTTTGGTTCAATAATGTCATTTCCTTGATTGAACCATCTAACAAATAAGGCCGTAGTTCATGCACCATATGATCTTTTTGTGCTTTTTGATAATGATATTGGCCTTGTGCATCAAAATATTTGGCAATTGCTTGAGGCAACTCGATTTCTGGTTGAATTTGAAATACTTTTGTATATTTCGCCTTTATCGCACTTGGGAGCATCGCTTCTAATATGGAAATGCGCTTCGATACAAAATATCGGCTAAACCACTCACTCAAATGTACTAACTCTTCTGTAAGTTCTGGTTGTATATCTTTAACTTCTATAATGGATTTCAATTGAGCTAAGTCATATTCTGCTTCCTCTTCAGAAATACAAGCCATAACAAAACCTTGTATTTTTCGAGGACCAAATGGCACAATGACCCTTACGCCAGGTTGAACAACCGTACTTAAATATTCAGGAATGCGATAGTCGAATGTTCTGTCAACACTTTTAGAATCTACATCAACAATCACTTGGGCAATCGTCATTCCCATTCACCTACTAAAGCGCTTAAGATTTGACGCGCCACTTCAATTTTTGCACTTTTAGGTATTGAAACCGCTTTGCCATTTTTAAAATACATCGTCACTTCGTTTTCTTCTGAACTAAAGCCAATCGAAGTGTCACCTACATTGTTTGCGATTATCACATCTGCATTTTTTCGTTGAAGTTTATCTTGAGCATACATTGCTACATTTTGTGTTTCCGCAGCAAATCCTACAAGTTTTTGATGTGTTTTTTGTTCACCTAAATATTTCAAAATGTCTACGGTTCTTTTAAATTCCACCGTTACATTACCATCTTGTTTTTTCATTTTATGTGCTAGTGGTGAAATCGGCGTATAATCTGACACAGCCGCTGTTTTAAACACAATGTCCATATTTTGATAATAGCTTTTTACAGCTTCAAACATCTCTTCAGCACTTTGCACCGAAACAAAATGGACCCCTTCAGGCGATGCAAGTGAGGTCGGTCCAGAAATTAAAGTCACTTCAGCTCCTATATCTACAAGCGCCTCTGCAAGCGCATACCCCATCTTCCCAGATGCTCGATTAGAAACGTAGCGAACCGGATCAATAACTTCAACTGTTGGACCCGCTGTTATTAAAACACGCTGTCCTTTGAAATATGATGATTCGTGTCGAACATTTTGCTTATCATTCGTTTGGATGCGTTGTTCAACAGCTAATACAATGTCCATTGGTTCTGCCATGCGACCTTTTGCTACATAGCCACAAGCTAAAAAGCCTTCTCCTGGTTCAATAAAATGATATCCGTCTTCTTCTAAAATGCGCATATTTTGTTGCGTTCTAGGATTTTCATACATATGAACATTCATTGCAGGTGCGATGAACTTAGGTTTTGTAGATGCCAGTAATGTCGAAGTCACCATGTCATCGGCAAAGCCATGTGCAAGTTTTGATATAGTGTTAGCTGTAGCCGGTGCTACAATAATCGCATCCGCCCAATCACCCAAGGCGATATGTTGTATCTCTGCGGGATTTTCTTCAACAAAGGTATCTGTATAAACAGGATGACGACTAATCGCTTGAAATGATAATGGCGTTACAAATTGTTGTGCATGTTTTGTCATCATCACACGCACTTGATACCCTGCTTGTGTCAACTTACTTGTTAAATCGATCGCTTTATAAGCTGCAATACCGCCTGTCACTGCGAGTAATATATTTTTCATTTCTTCCACTCCTGTCAGAACTCTTGTTTCGATTATAATATAGGATGTATAGGATTTACATAAAAATCCTCTTATACGTGTGTATCTTCCGTTCAAGTACCCTTTGATACAACAAAAGGCTAAGACATCTAATCGTGTAGCTGTCCTAGCCTCAATGTTTTAATTTATCGGTCATCCTTTATAGGAAGTTTAGAAATTTTTTGGATCTACGTAAGGATGTACTCTGTTTGCAGCGATTTCTTCTAAAGCACGTCCTACTGTTTTTTTGCTCGTATAATCATTCAATAATAAATGCTCTGGATCCGCTTGAATTTCACGTGCACGTTTTGCGGCAGTAGTCGCAATTAAATATTTAGAACTAATTTTATCTTGCAATTGATGAATAGGTGGGTATAACATTACTTTTTGGCCTCCAATAACATTTTTCGATATTTTGCTTCTATACGTTCACGTTTTAAATGTTCAGCTTCTACGATAGCTTGAACTCGATCTTTCGCAAGGTCAACTTCATCATTAACGACAACATAATCATAAAGATTCATCATTTCTACTTCTTTTCGTGCTTCATTGACACGACTTTGAATCTTTTCTTCTGATTCCGTACCGCGTCCAACTAAGCGTTCTCTTAAATGATCAAGACTTGGTGGTGCTAAAAAGATGAACAATGCATCTGGAAACTTTTTACGAACTTGTTTTGCCCCTTCAACTTCGATTTCTAAAAAGACATCATGTCCCGCATTCATTGTATCTTTTACATATTGGACAGGTGTCCCATAGTAGTTGCCAACATACTCAGCATACTCAATAAACGCATCATCTTCAATTAATTTTTCAAACTCATCCCTTGTTTTGAAAAAATAATCCACGCCATCTTCTTCGCCTTCACGCATGCCTCGCGTTGTCATTGAAATTGAATATTTATAAGATGTCGTTGGATCATCAAAAATTCGCTTTCGAACCGTGCCCTTTCCTACACCAGAAGGGCCTGAGAGTACTATAAGTAAGCCTTTTTCAGTATCCATTCCTTACGACCTTTCCTTCACTATTCTCTAGTTATTAACATATCTTACCACAATTCTAATTCTATTGTATAGAGCTGACTCTGAGAAATGTTCCAATCTGCACATTATGACCGTGCATGTTATAATGAAGCAATGAATTTTAATAAAGGTGGCACGTAAATTATGGCATTCGACGGACTTTTCACACGTAAAATGGTTGAATCGCTTCAACCTCTCGTATCAGGACGTATTCACAAAATTAATCAACCGGAAAACGACACGATTATTATCGTAGTGCGTCAAAATCGTAAAAATCATCAATTATTACTGTCTATTCACCCTAATTTTGCTCGATTACATTTGACCGAAAAAAAATACGATAATCCATTTGAACCACCAATGTTTGCCCGTGTATTCCGGAAACATTTAGAAGGTGGTTTTATCCAAGCTATACGTCAAGTAGACAATGATCGTCGTGTTGAAATTGATGTGATGAGCAAAGACGAAATTGGTGACACGATTCATCGCACCGTGATTTTAGAAATTATGGGCAAACATAGTAATTTAATTTTAGTTAATGAAAATCGAAAAATTATTGAAGGCTTTAAACATTTAACGCCAAACACGAATCAGTATCGTACAGTGATGCCAGGCTTTGAATACGAAGCGCCTCCAACACAAAATAAGTACAATCCATTTGAATATCGTGGTGAAGCAATTTTACGCTTTATAGATTTTAACGCAGGCCGCATCGATCGCCAATTATTACAAACATTTGAAGGCTTCTCCCCATTAATTACAAAAGAAATTACAGCACGTCGTCAATTTATGACAGCTCAAACGCTCCCTGAAGCGTTTGATGAAGTGCTAGCTGAAATCGATCAAACGCCACACCCAATTTTCCATAAAAATCACGAGACTGGTAAAGAAGATTTTTATTTTATGGATTTAGAACAGTTTTATGATGACAAAGTGGAATTCGATTCTTTACACCAATTGTTAGACCGCTTTTATGAAGCACGTGGTGAACGAGAACGTGTTAAACAACGCGCCAATGATTTAGTAAAATTGGTTCATCAGTTGCTTCAAAAAAACCAAAATAAGCTAAGCAAGTTGATCGATGAACAAGAAGGAACTGAAAATAAGGAACAACAGCAATTATTTGGCGAGTTAATTACTGCGAACATTTATCAACTTAAAACAGGCGATAAAAGCTTAACAACCGTTAACTACTATACTGGAGAGAATGTAACCATTCCATTAGACCCGACACGCTCACCTTCAGACAACGCACAATATTATTACAAACAATACAATCGTTTAAAAACACGTGCACGTGAGCTAAAACATCAAATTCAACTTACGAAGTCCAATATTGCTTATTTTGAAAATATAGAGCAACAGCTAGCGCATATTACAGTTAATGAAATTGATGATATTCGAGAAGAATTGGCGGAGCAAGGCTTTATAAAACAACGCAAACAGCACAAGAAAAAGAAGAATCAACCTATTCAACTTCAAACGTTTATTTCGTCTGATGGGGATACCATTTATGTCGGTAAAAATAATAAACAAAACGATTATTTAACGAACAAACTCGCTAAAAAATCACAATTATGGTTTCATACGAAAGACATACCTGGTAGCCATGTTGTAATTATGTCTGATGCACCAAGTATGCAAACGATAGAAGAAGCGGCAATGATAGCCGCATACTTTTCAAAAGCAGGACAATCTGGCCAAATCCCAGTAGACTATACAGAAATCAAACATGTGCATAAACCAAGCGGCGCAAAGCCTGGATTTGTCACATATGATAATCAGAAAACACTGTATGCAACACCTGATTACGATAAAATCAAATCTTTAGAACAAAAAGCGAAACAACCTTAATAAAAAAGGCTAGAACATCACATATAATAACTTAGAGAAATTGTTGACCCCTCTCCCTAAGTTACGTGTTGTTCTAGCCTCAAAACTTTATACAGTAGCGTCCTCATTATTTATATAGCTTTGCTTCATTAAAAAGCAATCGTCATATCAATAATCGCGCACGAATCCTATACCTTATTTCGAAGATTCTGGTAATGCGAGTTGAAAGTTCACGCCATACTTATCTTGTACCCATGCAAACTCACGATATTGGGGTGGCATTTCAGTTTTTGGCATTAAAATCGCACCATCTTCTTTCAAACCATTGTAAAGTACATCCATTTCATACTGATCTTTCACCGTGACAAACAGTGACATTGCTGGATTCATCTCAATTGATGTGCCATTCATATTATCAATAGCCATGAATACTTGACCGTTAAGCTTGAAAATCGTATGTTGTACTTTTCCCGCTTGTTCCGGCACCGTTTCATCGTATTTGACCATCGTAATAATTTCACTATCTTCAAAAAGCGTCGTATATAATTGTACCGCTTCTTCTGCCTCTCCATTAAACATTAAAAACGTTGTGATTTTAGGTATTTTCATCTTTGTTTCCTCCTTAATATTAAGGGGTCTTACGCGCACACCTTAATATTATATTCTGTTTAGCTTTCACTTATTAGTATAACCCGTTACAATAGAATTAAATCATGATTGGAGGCAAATTCACGATGATAAGCAGTCATTTAATTATTCCTGTTATAGTCTTATTACTTATAATGCTCATTGGCTATGCGTTTACACGCTGGTTTTTAAGATAAATAAACCTAAAAAGATGCGCCCAAATTTTTGAGCGCATCTTTTTAGGTTATAATGCGTTTCGCCATTGTACGAGTGTATCAATATCGTCTTGTGCGATTTTCCCTTGTTCAGCAGCTACTGAAATCAACTCATCAAAATGACTTAATGTATGAAAAGGCACTTTTGCTTTACCAAACATGTCATCTGCTTTTGATAGGCCATATGTAAAAATAGCAACTACACCTAAAACTTCTGCGCCAGCTTCACGTAAAGCCTCAACAGCATTAATAGAAGAGCCACCCGTAGAAATTAAATCTTCAACGACGACCACTTTTTTGCCATTACTATTAGCGCCTTCAATTTGATTTTGTTTACCATGACTTTTACTTTTTGAACGCACATAATTCATTGGTAAATTCATTTTATCTGAAATGTAAGCCGCATGCGGAATGCCTGCCGTTGCTGTTCCAGAGATAATTTCAACATCTCCAAAATGTTCATTGATACATTGAATTAAACCATCTCGAATCGCTTCACGTACTTTTGGATAACCTAAAGTGACGCGATTGTCACAATAAATCGGAGATTGAATACCAGAGCTCCAAGTAAACATATCATTTGGTGACAACGAAACTGCTTCAATATCAAGTAATGCTTGTGCAATTGCTTTTGTCATTAGCGTAACCAACTTTCTTTAATTTGATGATAACTTTCAACTGGGTTTGAACTTTGCGTAATTGGACGCCCTACAACAATATGCGTTGAGCCAAGTTGTTTAGCTTGTTCTGGTGTCGTTACGCGCTTCTGATCATTATTCTCATTTTGTTTTGGACGAATGCCAGGTGTCACTTTTAGAAAATCTTTTCCACAGTGTTCTGTAATTAACGCGGTTTCTAGCGGTGAACAAACCACACCATCTAATCCTGAATTTTGAGCAAGTTGTGCATAATGCAACACTGCGTCCTCAATAGAAGTTTGGATGTTTTGTTCTTTATGTAACATCGCTTCAGTTGTGGATGTTAATTGTGTTACAGCAATGATTTTAATATTTGAGTTATATTTTTTTAATCCTTCTACAGCACGTTGCATCATTTCAGTTCCACCTGCTGCGTGTACATTGACAAGGTCAACATCTAATTGAGCCAACCCTTCCATTGCTTTACCCACTGTATTCGGTATATCGTGGAGCTTTAAATCTAGGAAAATATCATGTCCTAAAGCTTTAATTTCTTGTATTAAAGAGGGCCCTGTTTGATAAAAGAGTTCCATACCTACTTTTACAAAAAGCGGTTCATCGAATAACGCTAAAAATTGCATGACCTCTTCTTGCGAGGCAAAATCTAAAGCGATGATGGGTGTATTTTTCATACGTTACAGTCCTTTCTGTGTTCGACCTTTTAAATCATGAATATGCTGAACACCGAGTTCATCTAATAACTTCGGCAATGTATCAATAATTTCTTTACATACACACGGGTTTTGGAAGTTAGCTGTACCAACCGCAACTGCATCTGCGCCCACTGATACGTAATCAATGACATCTTGCGCATTTTGAACGCCACCCATCGCAATAATTGGTATCTCTGGTAATGCTTTACGCACTTCGTATACCATACGTAATGCCACTGGTTTAATAGCAGGACCACTTAATCCTCCAATGATATTACTAATAATTGGACGCCCTGATTTAGCATCTATGCGTAAACCTACAAGTGTGTTGATCATCGTCAATCCATCCGCATGTGCCCCAATCGCTTTTGCCATTTCAACGATATTCGTGACATTCGGTGACAATTTGACGTATACAGGAACTTTGGAAACACGTTTAACTCTTTTGGTGAGTTCTGCTGCGACTGTTGGGTCCACACCAAATTGCATACCGCCTTCTTTGACATTCGGACAAGAAATATTCAATTCCAATGCTTTGACGTTAGGCGCTTTTGAAATATGTTCAGCAACATAAACGTAATCTTCCTCTGTAGAACCAGCAACATTTGCAATAATCGGGACGTCGTATTGTTCAAGTGCTTTGAGCTCATGCTCTAATATATGATGGACGCCTGGATTTTGAAGCCCAATGGCATTGATCATGCCACTATCTGTTTCAGCCACACGCGGTGTTTCATTACCGTATCTAGCTTCTTTTGTCGCTGCTTTAATCATAATCGCTCCTAGCTCTGAGAGATTGTAAAACTGACTATATTCAGCTCCAAAAGCAAAGCATCCGCTTGCTGGCATAACAGGATTTTTGAGAGACAATCCAGGAAGTTCAATATTTAATCGACTCATAAAATGACCGCTCCTTTTTCAAATACGGGTCCATCCGTACATACTTTAACGTAAGCTGTTTCACTTTCAGGTACGTGACAGACGCACGCATAACACGCTCCTACGCCACATCCCATACGTTCTTCTAATGAAATGTAACCCGGAACATCTTTGAGTGTCTCAAGTTTAGTCAACGCCTTAAGCATTGGTTTTGGTCCACAAGTATAGTAAATATCATAATCTACCGGCAATTGGTCAATGACATGTGTCACGAAGCCCTTTTCACCTGCTGAGCCATCTTCTGTTACGATATACGTATCCCCTAATGCTTCAAATTGTGCTTGATAAAACACATCTTTTTTGGAACGAAAACCTAACACATGTACCGTTTCAATGCCACGTGCGTTAAGTTGTTTTGAAAGTTCATAAAGCGGTGGAACTCCGATACCTCCTCCAACAAGTAAAGCTTTCTTTTTCGCTTTTTCTACTGGAAAGCCTTTTCCTAAAGGCGCAATAATATCGATTTGATCGCCTGTTCTTAACGCTGCAATTTTACGTGTTCCTTCTCCTTCTGCTCTAAATAACATCGTAAAACTATCGTTTTGTGTATCAATTTCGCAAATCGAAATCGGTCGTCTTAGCATATGCATCGAGCCCTCGCCCGCTTTAATATGCACAAATTGTCCAGGTTGTTTTAACTTTGATACACTCGGTCCACTTACTTTCAACTCATAAATTCGATCTGCAATCGATTGATTAGAAAGCACTGTTAATTTTTCCACCGCTTTTACCTCCTACATATTTCTCATTGAGAAAGTCATACTTTCAATCACATTTGTTAATGCATTTGCTGTATCTAATGATGTGAGACATGGTACACCATTTTCTACAGATGTACGTCTAATCTGAAAACCATCACGTTCAATTGTTTTCCCTTTGGTCATCGTATTAATAACGATTTGTACATCGCCATCTTGGATTTTGGTCAACAAATCATCTTGACCTCCAATTTTCCCTACCGTTTCGACTTTAATCTCATTTTGAGATAAGACGTTTGCTGTACCTTCAGTCGCTATAATTTTATAGCCCACTTCATTCAAACGTTGTGCAATTTTAACCATTTCTTGTTTGTCTTTGTCACTTACTGTAATCAATACTGTCCCATAGTCTTTGACTTCCATCCCTGAAGCCGTTAATCCTTTGTATAGCGCCTTTTCTAATGTAAGGTCGCGTCCCATCACTTCACCTGTAGACTTCATTTCAGGTCCAAGTGTAATGTCTACATTTTTCAATTTGTTAAAACTGAAAACTGGTGCTTTTACAAACACACCTTCTTTATAGGGTTGAACGCCCTGTTCAAAGCCCATGTCATTAAGTTTTTCGCCCATAATGACACGCATTGCAAGTTGTGCCATCTGGATTTCAGTGATTTTACTTAAGAATGGTACAGTACGACTTGAACGCGGATTCACCTCTAATACGTAAACACCGTCATGAGCTAACACAAATTGAATATTAATTAATCCAATAACATTTAAACCTTTGGCCAATTTGACAGTATAGGCCTCTAATGTGTCGATATCTTCTTGACTTAACGTTTGTGGCGGATATACAGCAATAGAATCTCCAGAATGGACGCCTGCACGTTCAATGTGTTCCATAATACCCGGTATAATTACCGTATTACCATCACAAATGGCATCTACTTCTATTTCTTTACCCGTTAAATAACGATCTACTAATACAGGATGTTCTGGACTGGCTTTCACCGCTTCATTCATATAGTTTTCCAGTTCGGCGTCACTATTTACAATCTCCATTGCACGACCACCTAAAACATATGAAGGACGCACCACAACAGGATACCCAATATCACGCGCATTATCTAACGCCTCTTTCGCAGAAGTCGCTGTTTTCCCTTTAGGCTGTGGCACATTAATTTGATTGAGTAATGCTTCGAACTCTTTACGGTCTTCGGCACGATTCAAATCTTCTAGTGTTGTCCCTAAAATTTTCACGCCATATTTCGCAAGTTTATCTGCAAGATTGATTGCCGTTTGCCCTCCGAACTGAACGACTACACCTTTAGGCTGCTCAAGATTGATAATATTCATCACATCTTCTTCTGTTAAAGGTTCAAAATACAATTTATCCGAAATTGAGAAGTCTGTAGAAACCGTTTCTGGGTTATTGTTAACAATAATCGCTTCGTAACCTGCATTTTGAATCGCCCAAACTGCATGTACTGTGGCGTAGTCAAATTCAACCCCTTGTCCAATGCGAATAGGTCCTGATCCAAGCACGATAATCTTTTCTTTATCTGTTACGATGGACTCATTTTCTGACTCATATGTGCCATAGAAGTAAGGTGTTGCAGATTCAAATTCAGCTGCACACGTATCTACCATTTTGTACACTGGGAAAATGTTATGCGCTTTTCTTAAGTTGTATACTTCGTCTTCTGTCATTTCAAAGCGATGGGCAATCGTACGGTCACTAAATCCAAAACGTTTAGCAAATTCAAGATACTCAATATCTCCCTTATTTGCTTTTAATGCATGCTCTATATCAATAATATTTTTAAATTTATTTAAGAAGAAGTAATCAATTTTAGTCATTTCATGTAGTTCTTCTAATGTTGTACCTCGACGAATCGCCTCACCAATAAAGAACAAGCGCTCATCATCTTGTGCTTTAATACGCGCTTTAATGTAATCTAAATCAAATGATTCTCCATTTGGTAATCCTAAATGATGGACCCCATACTCCAATGAGCGAATCGCTTTTAATAAAGATTCTTCGTAAGTACGGCCAATAGACATGACTTCTCCAGTCGCCTTCATTTGAGTACCCAGTTCACGTTCACCTTTTTCAAATTTATCAAAAGGAAAACGTGGAATTTTAGAAACGATATAGTCTAAACTTGGTTCAAATGCTGCGTAAGAAGTACCTGTTACTGGATTTTTCATTTCATCTAAGGTTAAACCTACAGCTATTTTTGCCGCTAATTTTGCAATTGGATAACCTGTCGCTTTAGACGCTAACGCCGATGAACGTGAAACACGTGGGTTCACTTCAATGATGTAATAATTCATCGAATGTGGATTCAGTGCGAGTTGAACATTACAACCCCCTTCAATCCCTAAAGCACGGATAACTTTTAAAGAGACATCGCGTAACATTTGATATTCAACATCTGACAATGTTTGGCTTGGTGCTACTACTACAGAATCTCCCGTGTGAATACCAACAGGGTCAATGTTTTCCATGTTACACACTACAATCGCATTGTCATTTTTGTCTCGCATCACTTCGTATTCTATTTCTTTATAACCTGCGATAGATTTTTCTATTAAACATTGCGTTGCAGGACTGTATTTCAAGCCGTTAGATACGACTTCTTTTAATTCTTCATCATTATGACAAATACCGCCGCCTGTACCACCCATCGTAAACGCAGGTCGTACAATAAGCGGATAACCCACTTCTTCTTTAAATTGGAACGCTTGTTCTAACGTATTTACAATGTCACTTTCAGGAACTGGAACATTCAATTCATTCATAAGTGTACGAAAGCGTTCGCGGTCTTCGGCACATTCGATGGAATCGAGTTCGGTGCCTAGTAGTTTTACGTTATTAGACGCTAAAACACCACTATTGTGCAATTCAATCGCCATATTGAGTCCTGTTTGTCCACCTAGCGTTGGTAGCAATGCGTCAGGTTGTTCTTTTCGAATGATGCGCGCAATAAAATCATGCTTCAACGGCTCAATATATACTTTATCTGCGATTTCTTTATCCGTCATAATCGTTGCTGGGTTTGAATTTACTAAAATGACACGGTAGCCTTCTTCTTTCAGAGCCAAACACGCTTGTGTACCAGCATAGTCAAATTCTGCAGCTTGTCCAATGATGATTGGACCCGAGCCAATAACAAGGATAGATTGAATATCGTTTCTTTTAGGCATGATTAACGCGCTCCTTCTTTTTATGGTCTAACATTAATTCTATAAATCGATCAAACAAATAGTTGGAATCGGTAGGTCCCGGACAAGCTTCTGGGTGATATTGTACAGAGAAAGCAGGTTTTGATTTATGACGTAGCCCTTCAACTGTTCCGTCATTTAACGCAATGTGCGTTACTTCTAACTCCGTATTTTTTAATGACGCTTCATCTATCGCATAACCATGGTTTTGGCTTGTAAGCGCAATCTTGCCTGTACTTAAATCTTTTACTGGATGGTTGGCGCCACGATGACCAAATTTCATTTTAAATGATGTCGCGCCTTGTGATAATGCGAACAATTGATGTCCTAGACAAATGCCAAAAAATGGAATTTTGCCGATAATGCCTTGAATCATCTCCACCGCCACTTGTACGTCTTGCGGATCACCAGGTCCATTGGATAACATCACACCATCTGGAGACATTTTAATGATGTCTTCTGCAGAGGTATCATATGGGACGACCGTCACTTCACATCCACGTGCATTTAACTCCCGTACAATATTTTGTTTCTTACCAAAATCTACAAGTACAACACGCAAGTCAAATCCTGTTGATACATATGGCGTTTTAGTAGAAACAGTGGGTACTTCAGTACGCGGGAGTTCCACACTTTTTAATGTTTGAATCGTCGTTTCAATGTCTTCTTTGTCATCAACAAAAGCTGCTTTTAAAACGCCATGCTGACGAATTTTTTTCGTGATACTTCGCGTATCAACACCACTAATACCTGGGATATTAAATTCTTTAAGCATTTCGTCTAACGACTTTTGTGAACGGAAGTTACTCGGCGTTTGACATGCTTCTTTTACGACAACACCATTAAGTGTTGGCACCAATGATTCAAAATCTTCACGATTGATGCCGTAATTGCCAATTAAAGGATATGTGAAAGTAATAATTTGTCCTGTATATGACGGATCAGAAATCGTTTCTTGATAGCCAGTCATAGCCGTATTAAAAACGATTTCTCCTTTTGTTAGAACATCTGACCCCAATTTAAATCCCATATAAAATGTACCATCCTCTAGTACTAGATAGCGTTTTTCAAACATTATTTTGCCTCCTCATAGCAAATCTCTCCGTCAACCATTGTGAATAACGTTTTACCGTAAACACGTTCTCCTAAAAATGGCGTATTTGAAGATTTTGACAAAAAGTCTTCCTCTTTTATTTCGTAAGCTGTCTCCAAGTCAATTAACGTTAAATCTGCCGGTGCACCTTCTTCTAACACTCCGTATGGTAAATCAAAAACTTTTGCTGGCTTAATCGTGATATAGTCCACTAATTGTTGCAGTGTCCATTCACCTGTCATTACAAAATGCGTGTATAGTAACGGGAAAGCTGTTTCGCTACCTACAATACCAAATGGCGCACGTGTCATAGATTGGTTTTTTTCTTCTTTTGCGTGAGGGGCGTGATCTGTTGCAATTAAATCTATAGTCCCGTCCAGCAAACCTTCAAGTAATGCTTGGCGATCTTCGTCACTTCTTAATGGTGGGTTCATTTTATAAGTGGCGTTATCTCCAGGGATATCATTTTCAGTTAATAGTAAATGGTGTGGCGTGACTTCAGCTGTTACTGGAATACCAGCTTTTTTAGCATCGCGAATGACACGGACACTTTCTTTCGTAGAGACATGACAAACATGATAATGGCACCCTGTCGCTTCACTTAATAGTACGTCACGTGCAATTTGCACCGCTTCACAAATACTTGGTATACCAGGAATGCCTAGCGCTTCACTTCTTTTCCCTTCATGCATTGCGCCACCGTAAATTAAACTATTGTCTTCACAATGTGCAACGATAGCTTTATTTACTGCTTTTGCTTTTTGCATTGCTTCGTACATTTTTGCAGCTTCTTGAACCCCTACACCATCATCCGTAAATGCAAATGCGCCCGCTTTTTCTAATGCCTCAAAATCAACGTGATTCTTTCCAGCTTGTCGTTCTGTAATTGCTGCATAAGGTAATACACGTACAGAAGCATTCGCTTTAATAAGCTGATTTAAGCGCTCCATGTTTTCAATAGAATCTGGAACAGGTTTTGTGTTAGGCATTGGACATACCGTTGTAAAGCCACCGCGAGCTGCTGCTTTAGTCCCTGTTTCAATGGTCTCTTTATGTTCGCCACCTGGCTCTCTTAAGTGCACGTGCACATCTATAAATCCAGCTGATAAAAAATGACCATGTGCATCCATTACTTGCATATTTGTTTCAGGTTCAATCTGAGAAGCGATTGATTTAATCTTCCCATTCTCAATCAATACATCTACACGTTTTAACGTTCCAGCTTCTAACATTTTTGCATTTTGAATTAATATCACTTTAATCTCTCCCTTATTGAATCGTTTCAGTTAATACAGCCATTCTTAAATAAACACCATTTTCCATTTGTTTAAAAATTCTAGATTTCGGCGCTTCTACTAACGCATCTGCAATTTCAACGTTTCTGTTCACCGGTGCAGGATGCATAATAATCGCGTCACTTTTCAATTTTTGGTAACGTGGTTCGTTAAGTCCAAATTGCTCGTGATACGTTTGAGCATCAAAACCTGTTGTCCCCTCACCGTGACGTTCGTGTTGCACACGTAACAACATCACAATGTCCATGTCGTGTATCACTTCATCTAGATTTACGTAAGCACCATCCATCGTATGGTCTTTCCAAACATCTGGGCTAGAGAACACCACATTTGCCCCTAGAGCAGTTAAACTATGGTAATTACTTCTAGCGACACGTGAATTTTTAATGTCTCCACATATCACAACATTGAGTCCTTCAAAACGCCCAAACTCTTCATAGATTGTCATTAAATCTAATAAACTTTGGGTTGGATGTTGTCCACTTCCATCACCAGCGTTAATGATCGGGATTCCCATATCAAGTAACGGCTGATAGTAATTGTTTTCATGGTGTCTAATAACTAACGCGTCGCATCCAATACTCTGCAATGTACGACATGTGTCATATAAAGATTCGCCCTTTTGGACAGAAGAGGTCGCTATTTCAAAGTTAATTTGTTTCATTTCTAAACGATGTTCAGCCATTTCAAAACTACATTTTGTTCTTGTTGAGTTTTCAAAAAATAAGTTTGCGATAAATTTCCCTTTTAAACTCGGTCTAACTTCTCCGTGTTTGTATTGTGCAGCGACTTCTATGAGGTGTTTGATTTCCTTTGGGCTTAACTTTTCCATTGAAACTAAATGTTGCATCGTGCTTCCTCCTTTAAATTAGCGTTTTGGTAATAAGAGATTTAAGATAATACCTGCTGTTGCTGATAGTGCCATACCTTCAATTGTTAATTTCACACCTAAATCAGATAAATTTAGCATCATATTACCAATGCCTATCACTAAGATGACAGACGCGATAACAAGATTTCGATTTTGTGCGAAATCAACTTGACTCTCAACAATCATGCGTAAACCACTTGCTGCAATTGTTCCAAAGAGGAGAATTGAGACCCCTCCCATCACTGGTGTTGGAATAGAAGAAATGAGTGCTGTGAATTTCCCGACAAACCCTAGCGTAATCGCTATTACCGCTGCACCCGCAATAACATAAATACTATAAATTTTCGTTATCGCAAGTACACCAATATTTTCACCATATGTCGTACTTGGCGGCCCTCCAATTATGCTTGAAAACATTGTTGAAACCCCGTCTCCGATAATAGAGCGATGTAATCCTGGGTCTTCGAAGAAATTACGACCTACAATTTTGTTAATGACCATTTGATGACCGATATGTTCACTTACTGTTACGAAAACGATCGGTAGCATAATTGCAATTAAACCTAGATGAATCGAAGGTTGATAATTAGCAAAGGGAATATAAATGTCTGGAAACTGTAGCCAAGAAGCTTTCTCAACTTTGCTAAAGTCAACAATGCCAAATGCAATTGCAGTAATGTAACCAACAATAATACCAATTAACACAGGGATAAGCGAAAAGAATCTTTTGGCAAATCCTTGTACGAGTAAAGTTACGAAAAGTGTAATACTTGCGACGGTGACATAAGTTAAGTTGTACCCTTTCATTTCACCCGCGTTATCGAACATTGCCATATTCACTGCTGTAGGTGCGAGACTTAATCCGATTACCATGATGACTGGTCCAACTACAACGGGTGGCAATATTTCCATCAACCAATTTGTTCCGCTTATTTTGATTGCTATTCCAATAATGATGTACATCACCCCGCTCATAAATAATGCAACGAGCATGTCACCTAAACTATTGGTACTTAATCCTGTAATGATTGGAGTAATAAAGGCGAAACTTGAACCTAAATAAGCAGGGATTTTACCTTTCGTTATGAATATGTATAATAACGTCCCGATACCGGACGCTAACAATGCTGATGATACAGGTAAACCTGTCAAAAACGGAACAAGTACTGTAGCACCAAACATTGCAAACAAATGCTGCAGACTTAAAAAGGCCCACTGTGCCGGCTTTGGTTTTTCATGTACATCTAATACAGGTTGTACTGTACGTTTAAACATTTCTTCATTTGGCATTTTTTATATCTCCTTTAATAAAAAAATCTCTTAACTGCATTCAGTTAAGAGACTTAGGCTATCATAATAATGTAGCTATGCTAAACACAAGCGTATTACGCCCTAACATACTACACTCCTTATGATGTTACCTTTGTCAGTCTCTCGTACTGAATTAAAAGGTAGTTATTTAATTACAACGGCATTACGTTCATCAATTTCAGATAAGTATACTTCTACTGATTCTTCATGCGACGTTGGTATGTTCTTTCCGACAAAGTCGGCGCGAATCGGTAACTCTCGGTGACCTCGATCCACTAATGTTGCTAATCCAATTTTTTTGGGGCGGCGATGTAATAAGATTGCATCTAATGATGCTCGAACTGTACGCCCTGTATAAAGTACGTCATCGACAATAATGACGATGCGATTATTTAAATCAATGTCAATATCAAAGGATTGTGCTAATTGTGCATCACGCATTTCAACGTCATCTCGAAATTGTGTAATGTCAATTGTCCCCGTCGGTACCGAGACATTTTCAATTTGTTGAATTTTTTGCTGTATGCGTTTGGCAAGGTATTCACCTCGTGTTTTGATACCAAGTAGCGCTAAATTTTCAGATCCTTTATTATATTCCAGAATTTCATGTGCAATTCGCGTCAACGTACGATTAATTGCTGATTCATCTAAAATGATTCGTTCTGTCATATGAGACATCCTTTCACAAGTCATTTAAATTGCATACATGATTGCTTAAAAACAATAATTCAGGTATATAAAAAACTCATGCCTTCAATAAGACATGAGTTCGCCTGTTAAAACTGTGTTCAACCCTTGTAACGCTCAAATAAGCATATGGAGGAAACACACTTCAATTTATACGTATCATGTCTTTTAAGCCTCACGGGACTTCTATTTAAAGACTTAGGTTCTTTATTTACTGTGTCTTATCATAACTCTTTTTTTATAAAAAGTCAAAGTAAGATTTATAACAATTTACCTTTAATTAAGCTTCTTCTTTTCGAATTTGTTCAATTAGTGTTTCGAAGTCTTCAGGTAAAGGCGCTGTACGTTCAATATACTCACCTGTACGCGGATGTGTAAAACCAATTAATCCTGCATGTAATGCTTGGCCGCCAATATTTAAAGTTTTCTTCGGACCATATTTCGGATCTCCAACGAGTGGAAAACCGATATATTTCATATGAACACGGATTTGGTGTGTACGACCGGTTTCAAGTTGACATTCTACGAGCGTATGATTTTTAAAGTTTTCAATTACATTGAAATGCGTAATTGCTTCTTTGCCATTATCTACAACATCCATAGATTGACGATCGTTTTGATTACGTCCAATCGGTGCGTCAATCGTACCAAATTCATGAGGAATGTGCCCATGAACTAAAGCAGTATATTTACGCGTTACCGTTTTAGCCATAAGTTGCTCAACAAGGTCTCGATGGGCAACATCATTTTTGGCTACCATCAATAAACCAGACGTATCTTTATCTATACGATGGACGATACCCGGACGTATTTCGCCATTGATTCCTGATAAATCTTTAATTTGATACATTAAACCATTAACTAACGTACCTGAATAGTGGCCAGCAGAAGGATGCACAACCATTCCTTTCGGTTTGTACACCACCGCTACGTCTTCATCTTCATAATAAATTTCTAAATTTAAATTTTCAGGCTTGATATCTGCTTCAATCGCTTCAACTTCCGTCACTACGATTTGATCATTTAATTTTACTTTATAATTCGATTTAACTTTTTTACCGTTGACTTCAACTTGTCCGTCCTTTATCCAATCTTGGATTTGACTACGCGACCAAGCTTCATTCAAAGTAGGCAACACTTTATCAATACGTTGTAAATCTAATAATGCATCTTCAATTTTAAATTCATGTTTTTGCATGACATTCACCTATCCTTTTTCGTGTTGCGATGTGAACACTAACACAATAATTAACAAAACAACACCCACTGACAGACTTGAATCTGCAATGTTAAAAATTGGAAAATCATATCCAAAAATTGTTGTATCAATAAAATCGACCACTTCTCCATTGAAAATACGGTCAACGAAATTTCCTAAAGCCCCTGCGATAAGTAAGCTCACAGATAATTGCATCATAAATTGCCCTTGGGCTTCTTTAATATAAAAATAAACAAGCGCGATCAGTATAACAATCGTAATAATATAGAAAAATGGCATATGTCCGCTTAAAATTCCCCAAGCAGCTCCATCATTACGATGTGATGTAATGGCTAGAAAATTTGGAATCACTGTAAAAGATTCTCCCAGTGTCATCTGAGTTACAATCAGCCATTTCGTCAGCTGGTCAGCAATGAAAACAATCACGACTGTGAAGATGGATAATCCTAAAAAGTATTTTTTCTTCATCTTTTTAAACCCTTTCTATTTACATTACTATATTATAACACGAAACTCACACCACGTTTTATAGATATTTTCTTCAATACATTTTAAACAGCTACGCCTTCAATTACTCTTTAGTTTTTTTTATATTTAACGCAAATGCCATTAGCACACCAAATACATAACCTAAAACAGTAGTAACTAAAACATCTAGAAAATTTGAAAATCCTAGCATATTGCCGTAATAAATTTGGTTAAACGTCAAATGTTTAACTGTTTCTGCTAAAAATACGACAATCGCAAATATAAGTCCGAATAATAATTTATTATCCACTGTGTCACCCCTTTAAAACTTACAATCAAGTTGGTTTATAATCGTTGATAGCGATTAACGATAAAAGCGTACCATAAATAAGCACCAAAAAAGCTAAATTATATATTATATTACTTTAATATTACCTTAAATCTTTATTTCACGTTGTAAAAATTCGTACGTATCACAGTGTGTTCACAATCTATTCTAAAATAACAAAACAATAAAACGTTAACATTTTAAATTATATTTATTTCAATCATTTATGGAGAACCTCAAGTTTACAAGGTATATCAATATCACCGTGCACCTTTATCATTTTGGACATTCCATACTTTTTCTTTCGTAGGTTTATGTATGTTACAATAATCAAAATAATACGATTTATGTTTAAAACAAATATGTCAAAATAAAAACTACCATTCTATATGAAACACTTATTATACAAAGGAGTAAAAAGATGAAACTACGAGCTCTAGAAGAAAAAGATTTATCATTTGTCCATGAGTTAAATAATACACAGTCTATTATGTCTTATTGGTTTGAAGAGCCTTACCAGTCCCTTAGTGAACTCAAATACTTATTTAACAAGCACGTGTTAGATGAAGCCGAACGCCGTTTTATCATTGAAGATGACGATAAAACAGTTGCAGGTATTGTTGAATTAGTAGAAATTAATTATATTCATCGCAACTGCGAAATCCAAATTATTGTTAAACCTGAATTTAGTGGTAAAGGATTTGCTCAATTTGGTTTTAAAGAAGCGATAGATTACGCTTTCAACATTTTAAATATGCATAAAATCTATTTATATGTCGATGTTGATAACAAAAAAGCTACACATATCTATGAAAAGCTAGGCTTTGAGATTGAGGGTTTGTTAAAAGAACACTTTTATACTAAAGGGCAATACAAAAGCGCTTATCTCATGTCTTTACTAAAAACGAATCATAGCTGATCATTTATCTATTCTATACACTGTCTTACGTTATCCGTTCGTTTTTAGACTACAATCTAGAAATGTTAAATTAATCTATACTTTTAAACACATGAACAAGGGTCAAGGACGCTTTTACGTCTTTGACCCTTGTTTGATGATTGATCAATATTCAATTGGTACTAAAAGTTCCATTCGCGATTTGAATCATCTAAACTCATTTAGTTTAAAGTTTTAACGACTTCTTGACAACGTGGGCATAGCTCTGTAAGTTCACCTACTGAACCCAATGCTGTTGCGTAGTTCCAACAACGCGCACATTGTTCGCCTTCCGCATGTTCAATTTCAACATTTGCATATTGATACTCTTGACCGTTTGGTGCATCCACAATTTCAACTTGTGACACAATGAATAATTGTGGTAAGTTGTCAAATTGCGCTAAGAAAGCCGTTGTGTCAAAATCAGCGCTATTACCAATTTTCACTTTAGCTTGAAGCGATTTACCAATTGTTTTTTCATTACGTGCATGTTCTAATGCACGGTTTACGTCATCGCGTAAATGCATGAATGTTGACCATTTTTCAACCAATTGATGATCTACTTCATGACGCTCTGGTAAGTTTGACAAATGAACGCTTTCTTCGTCTTGATGTTCAATATATGACCAAACTTCGTCTGCCGTATGCGGAATAATTGGCGCTAATAATTTCGTCATATCAATTAAAATTTCATAAAGTACCGTTTGCATGCTACGGCGTTTATGCGCATCTTTTGCTTCAATATATAAAATATCTTTACCATAATCTAAATAGAAGTTACTAAGTTCTACATTAATGAAGTTCTGAACTTCTTGATAAATATCTAAATAATCAAATTGATCGTAATGATCTAATGTACTTTTCGAAAATTCTCTAAAGCGATTTAAAATATAACGGTCCACTTCTAACAAGTCAGATTCAGCAATTTTATCTGTGTGTGGATTATAGTCACTTACATTTCCAAGTAAGAAACGTAACGTATTACGAATTTTACGATAAACGTCTGCCACTTGTTTCAAGATTTCTTCAGAAATACGCACGTCAGCTAAATAGTCTACTGAGCTCACCCATAAACGTGCAATATCTGCACCTTTTTGTTTAACAATCGTATCAGGTACAATGACATTACCTAAAGATTTACTCATTTTCTTACCTTCACCGTCCATTACGAAACCGTGAGATAACAACATTTTGTAAGGTGACACACCGCGTGTCGCCACAGATGTTGTAATTGAAGAGTTGAACCAACCACGATATTGGTCACTGCCCTCTAAATACATGTCCGCTGGGAAGTTTAATTCCGAACGACCTTCAAGCACACCACGGTGTGAAGAACCTGAATCGAACCAAACGTCCATAATGTCGTCTTCCTTAGTAAATGTTCCGTTAGGGCTACCTTCATGTGTAAATCCTTCTGGCAATAAATCTTTCGCTTCACGTTCAAACCAGACATTTGAGCCATATTTCTCGAATAAATCTGCAACATGGTTCACTGTTTCTTTTGTCATAATGGTATCGCCATTTTCAGCATAAAAAACTGGTAGCGGGACACCCCAAACACGTTGACGTGAAATCACCCATTCACCACGATCACGAATCATGTTGTAAATACGTGTTTTACCCCAATCTACTTTAAATTTTGTTTGGTCAATTGCATTTAAAATATCTTCGCGCACTTTAGAAATTGACGCAAACCATTGTGGTGTCGCACGGAAAATAACTGGCTTTTTCGTACGCCAATCATGTGGGTAACTGTGGGTAATAAAGTTAAGTTTAAGCAATGCGCCTTTTTCAGTTAATACTTCTGTAATTGCCTTATTCGCTTTATCATAGAACATGCCTGCAAATTGTCCAGCTTCTTCAGTGAAAACGCCTTTATCATCTACGGGACTTATCACGTCAAGGCCGTATTTTTGACCTACAATATAGTCATCTTCACCGTGACCTGGTGCTGTGTGTACACAACCTGTACCTGCATCCGTCGTAACATGATCACCATTAATAACAAGGGATACACGATCAATAAATGGGTGTGCTGCTTCTACATATTCTAACTCTGAACCTTTAAATTCTTTTTCACGAACAACCGTCTCTTTATTCCATTCAAGCATTTCTGCCACTGTGTCCACTAATGCCTCAGCGATAACATATTTCTCGCCATCAACATTCATCTGAACGTAAGTTAATTCAGGGTGGACCGTAATGGCTACGTTCGCAGGTAATGTCCAAGGTGTTGTTGTCCAAATAATAAATTTAGCATCTTCGTCTACTGTACCTTTCGCATCTTTCACGTCAAAAGCAACATAAATAGAAGCTGAACGTTTGTCATGGTATTCAATTTCTGCTTCCGCAAGTGAAGATTCACTTGAAGGCGACCAATAAACTGGTTTTTTCCCTTTATAAATTAATCCTTTGTCCGCCATTTCACCAAACAAACGAATTTGTGCCGCTTCATATTCTGGTTTTAATGTAATGTATGGATGATCAAAATCGCCATTTACACCGAGACGTTTAAAATCTTTTTTCTGTAATTCAATTTGTTCTAATGCGAAAGCTTCACATTTTTTGCGAAAATCCGCAATAGACATTTCTTTACGTTTAACACCTTTTTTCGTTAACGCTTGCTCAATTGGTAAACCATGTGTATCCCAACCTGGTACATAAGGAGCGTAAAAACCTTGCATCGTTTTATGTCGAACGATAAAATCTTTTAAAATTTTGTTTAAAGCATGCCCCATATGTAAATTACCATTTGCGTATGGTGGCCCATCATGCAAAATGAAAGGGGTATTGCCTTCATTTTTCTTTAACATCTTTTCATATAAACGTTGTTCTTCCCATTGAGCTTGGATTTGAGGCTCCTTATTAGGTAACCCACCACGCATAGGAAACTTAGTTTTGGGCATGAGTAACGTCTCTTTATAATCCATAATTTATTCACTCCTTTAAAATATAAAAAGAACTCTAAGCTCAACTAAAGGGACGGCTATGCCGCGGTACCACCCTGATTAACTCAGCTTAGAGTTCTCTTTTAAAACATATTTATACCACGATGTGAGTGATACAAGTAAAGTGTCTACGCTAGGCTCTCACCTTCCCTAACTCGCTGTGAGTATGACTTACTTCTCTTGCTTGTCTCCATCATTCTCTTTATTTGATGCTTCTGTATGATTCTCAACCGTATTTTCTTTTTCTGTTTGTTGTTGTTCTTCAGGAGTTAAGTCTTGTTTGCTTAAATGCTGAACATTTTCTTCTGTCACATGTTGTGCATCTAAGTCATAATTAAGTAAATACTCCCAATCATCACTTTTAAGCAAATCTAATTGTGCCTCAACTAACATTTTAAAACGTGAACGGAAAATTTTAGATTGTCGTTTCATATCCTCTGTTTGGAATGAAAGACGACGTGATTTTTCAATGCCGTCATTGACAATGCGATTGGCTTCAGCATGTGCTTTTTGAATGATTGCATCGTGCTCTTTTTGTGCCGCTGCTTTTGTTTCATCTGCCGCACGTTGTGCACTTACAATTGCTTCACCAACTGATTTTTCAACATCTTTAAATGATTGAATATGTGTGTCTCTTTCTTGCAATACATTTTCGAGTTGCTTCTTGTCTTCTTTTAAACGCTCAATTTCCTTACTTAATTGCTCTAAATATTGTTCAACCTCAACCGGTTCGAAACCATTTTTAGTACGTGTAAAAGACTTGTTTTTTATCTCACTTGGTGTGAAAGCCATGTCATTTCCTCCTTCATAATACACTATTTAAATAAAGTTTGATAGGCTAATCTCAATTTATCTTTTTTTGTACGTTCACCAATTTCTGTGATTTTTGCTCTACCATATCCTTGAATCGATATGACGTCACCTTCAGCAAGTTGAAAATCAACAGATTCTACAATTGAATGATTGACCTTCACGCGTTTACGTTGTATCAATGTTTGCGCAATACCTCGTGATTTTCGAATCATCTCTTTAATAACAACGTCTAATCGTAACGCACTTACCGTCGCATTATGCATTTGCCATTGCTCTTTAGATTCTATCATATTTTCGATAGATAAGGTATTGAGTTTAACTGTTGCGCCTTTTATTTGTGTTAATTCCATCATGATATAGGATTTAATTTGATTTGTCAAAACGAACTGTAATCGCTCTCCTACTATAATATCACCAATTTGTTCACGTTCAATGCCTAACGACATTAAAGTGCCCAAAACATGTTGATGTTTGATTGAAACAAATTTCTCAGGATACGCTATGTCAATTAAACTTAGGTCGAAATCATTTGCCATTGGCTCAAAATAATCCGGAGCAATGATAGCACGACGTCGTTCGCAATGGGGACCCCCATAAAAATGACAATTCAAGTCTGGGAAACTGCCGACGATAACTTTTAAAATATATTGTCCTCGTGGATCTAAAAAATAAGTCAAGACTGGGCTATACTGTGTTTCAGCTTGTCTTACTTTATCTGTTAATGCGTCAATCATCGGTCGTTCTTCTGGTCTGAAGTGTTGATAAAGCTCCATTTTCTTATGCTCCTTCACATATTTAAACACATCGTAAGCGCGGATGACGTGGTTGAAAAGCTCAAAAAGCGTCTTTTTAAACGAGCCATCTACTACACTTTTAAACGCTGCCTATGAAATAAGGGGCTAGAACATCTCTATGTCCCAACCCCTATAGTAAAATCATACGATTAATAAAATTGCGTCACGATTAATTGGTATATTGCCACTAGACCTCTTTGGAACAAATTAAGTACAATAAATGCCACAATTGGTGATAAATCAATCATTCCTAAAGGTGGGATAATGCGTCTAAAAGGCTCTAAATAAGGTTCGTAAATTTTAGCCATAAATTGTCCGATGGCACTTTCACGAGCACCAGGTAGCCATGACATAAAAATGTAGACAATCATACCATACGTATAGATTCTAACTGCAAATAACAAAAATTCAAAAATCATTCCTACTGTTTGTTCTGCCATAGATGTCTCCCTTATTCGTATTGATTTTCCATCGCATCAATGTGCTCTGAAATACTACCAGCGACTTCTACATTGTCTGGAGTACATAAGAAAATATCCGCACCGACACGTTGAATATCTCCACCAATTGCATATACAGTTCCACTTAAGAAATCGATAATGCGCTTTGCTGATACTGCATCGATTTGTTGTAAATTTACGAGGGTTGCACGACGATTTTTTAGTTCGTCAGCAATATCTTGTGTATCAGAGAATACTCTAGGTTCAAATAAGCACATTTTAGAACTGCCATTTGTAAATGCATCCTGTGTTTGAGTCATACTTACCACATTCCCTTGCTGTGTCGCTGATTCTTTCGCGATTTGATATTTACGTTCGTTATGTGTTGATTTATTTCTAGAAGATTGTTTTTTAGGGACAGATTGTAACGCTCTAGGACGTTCTGTCGTCTGCGTAGATTGTGTAAATCCTTGTTTAGAAGATGCACTTTGGTTTTTGTCAGCTTCTCTTTGCATTTCTCTTTCTCGTGCTCTTTCACGACGCTCTTCTTCCTCGATGAAATCATCATCTTCCTCTTCGAATGTGAAAAAGCCATTGAATAGGTCTTTTATAGCCAATACCCTCACTCCTCTTTTCCTACTAAACTTGTACCAATACGCACATATGTCGCACCCATTTCAGTTGCTATAGCGTAATCATTACTCATCCCCATAGATAATTCCGTACATGGGGCATAATCTAAGTTTAAAGCTTGAACGTCATCACGTTTCAGTTTCAATTGTTTAAATATATCTTTTAATTGTGCTTCATCATCTGTATAAGGTGCCATGGTCATGAGGCCTACCACTTGAATATGATCGTAATGCCCAAGTTGTTGAATGAATGGTATTACCTCTTCTAAAGTTAATCCATGTTTAGATTGTTCCTCAGAAACATTGACTTGCACAAAACATTTAATTGTGTGCGTTGCACGTTTGCTGATTTCTTTTGCTAAACTCTCACGATCCAACGCATGAAGATAGTCGATTTCATTGATGACTTCTTTTACTTTTCGAGATTGTAGCGAACCAATAAAATGCATCGTCACATCATCTGGTAACGCTGCTTTTTTATCTCGAAACCCTTCAATTCGGTTCTCTCCAAAATCACGAATGCCCACATCATAAGCTTCTTTGGCTCGCTCTATTGTAACATATTTCGTCACTGCAATCACGCGAGGAATAGACGTTAATTCTGATTCACTTACATGCTTTTTTATTTCAGATTGTATATGATTATAATTTTCTTGAACTGACATCCTTATTTGTCCTTTCCATACAATACGTTAATGTTGACCAATAAAAGCTAACATTCTTCCTGTCTTTCCTTTTTCTACCCGATAGGAGAAAAATAATTCTAAGTTTTCAGAGGTTGCGTGCGTCGTTCTGTAAATATTCTCATGAGGTACACCCTTATTCTCACACAATAATTGATTGGCTAACTTTAAATCAATACCATGTCGATTGTCTCCTCTAGTTTCAATGTACTTTGTATCATCAATCGGCAATTTTTTAAATTGCGCCAAAATATCATCATTGATTTCGTAAGTGTTAGACGTTGAAGGTCCGATAACAACATACATATCTTCATATGGGTATGGAAATTGATTTAATAATTCCTCTACAATACACTTTACAGTTCCCCGCCATCCAGCATGAACCAATCCAATAAAATGATGTTTAGGGCTATAGAAATAGATTGGCACACAATCCGCATAGCACATCGTTAAGAGTATGTCTTTATCATATGAATACAGACCATCCACACCAAACAAACAATCATTGGACAATGCATCAATATTTGACCCTTTATCTTTCGAACTAACTTCAACCACTTTAGCCTCATGCGTTTGAATAGGAAAAACCCATTGCGATGTAGGAAATCCTATTTCGTGCGCTAAAATATTTTGATGTTTTGTAATATTTTCAGATGTATCATCGATGTAACGCGCCATATTAAATGCATGATTAGGAAAAGGACTCACGCCACCTTGACGCGTTGTCATGCCAATCGATATTTCATGCTTTTGGCTCGGTACGTAATTCAAATAGTGTCCTACAGGTATGAAAGCTTTCATCAAATAGCCTCCTAATCATATCCAAGTCTTAATATTGAATTCATAAAAGCAAAAAGCTAGGACAATGAACGATTCACCTTTGTCCTAGCAACAATCTATCTACTTTGGGAGCACATTCATCAATTTATCAAACCCTTAATCATCAAGTCATGTGCTCTTTTATATCATATCTTCTTATGCTGTGATGATATTTGAAGAGAATTAACGACGTGTTCTTCTTGAACGACGTTCTTCTCTGTTACGGATAAAGCTTGGGATATCATCATCATTTGTACTATGGCCACGGCCATTATCCACTTCTCTATCATCTTGTAATGAAGAAGTTGACGGTGAATGGTTACCGTTAAAACCAGATTCTCTAGTTGTTGTATTTTGAGCACTGCTTCCAAATCCAGAAGTGGCTGGCTGTTTGCGCGCTTGTGATGAAGGCTTATCTTCAAAACCAGTTGCAATCACTGTTACAACGATTTCATCTTGTAATTCCGGATTAATCACTGTACCGAAAATCATATTCACATCTTCATCAGCAGCATCTTGCACAATATCCGCAGCTTCTTGTGCTTCGAATAATGATAATGATTCGCCACCAGTGATGTTCATTAACACACCTTGTGCACCAACAATCGACGTTTCAAGTAGTGGAGATGAAATCGCCTTTTTAGCTGCTTCAACTGCTCTATTTTCACCAGAAGAAACACCAATACCCATTAATGCTGAACCTTGGTTAGACATAATTGTTTTAACGTCAGCAAAATCTAAGTTCACTTCACCTGATACAGCGATAAGGTCTGAAATACCTTGTACACCTTGACGTAAAACGTTATCAGCTTCTTTGAACGCTTCCATCATTGATGTAGATTTATCAACGATATCTAATAAACGATCGTTAGGAATTACAATTAATGTGTCTACAGCAGCTTTCATTGACTCAACACCAGCAGCTGCTTGTGTTTGACGTTTGCGTCCTTCGAAACTAAATGGACGTGTAACAACACCTACAGTAAGTGCACCCATTTCTTTAGCAATTTTGGCTACAACTGGTGCTGCACCTGTACCTGTACCGCCGCCCATTCCAGCAGTAACGAATACCATGTCTGCACCTTGAATTGCATCTTCAATTTGTTCGCGTGATTCTTCAGCAGCTTTTTTACCAATTTCTGGATTAGCGCCGGCACCTAGACCACGTGTTAATTTTTCACCAATTTGAATTTTTGATTCTGCTTTAGATAAGTTTAACGCTTGCCCATCTGTATTAATTGCAATAAATTCAACATTATTCATTCCATGGTCAATCATTCGATTCACGGCATTGTTACCACCGCCGCCGACACCGATGACTTTAAGTGTCGCTAAATGATTAAATCCTTGTTCAAATTCTAACATTTACAATTCCTCCTAATCTTTGTAGCCAATTACTCAAATAATGATCTCATAATTTTTTTGAACTTACTTTCTTCTTGGTGATGCGGTTCATCATTTGCATTTCTTCCATCTCGTTCAGATTCTAATTCATAATCATTATGTTTTTCATTTTCATGATTTGATTTTTCAGAGTCTATTCTGTCGTCCGAGTGTTTTTTGTTTTTCTTTTTAAAGAAGTTATCAAAGCCACTCAATCGGGACTCATGTCGTGGTGTCTCATCTATGATTACTTCTTCTTCAATTTCCTCGTCATCATGATTACTAATTGTAACATAATCCAACAACTCATCAAAAGCAATACTACTAGAAATTGTCGAAATTGCTGAAGAAAATTCAGGTTTACGGATACCCATTTGAGAAGGGGTATGAATGCGGACTTTTTCACTCACCATATCTGACAGCAATTCTTTTACACCTAACAGGTTAGCAGAACCACCTGTCACTACAAATCCACCATTTACTTTTGTGAGGTTCAATTCTTGTAGAACATCAAACACTTCAAAGAAAATTTCTTCTACACGTGCTTCAATCGCATCACTCAACTCTTTTTGAGTGAACTGTGCTGGAACTTCACTGTCAAGTTGTTCAACAGTAAAGACATCTTGATCAGATGCTGAATCATAAAAAGCATGACCATATTGCTGCTTAATTTTTTCAGCAGTTTCATATGTAGTATTTAAAAATTGCTGTATGTCTTCTGTAATGTGACGTCCTGCCATCGTTACAACATCAGCGTCTACTAATTCTCCTCTTTCATAGAAAGCAATTTGTGTTAAATCTTCACCGATGTCAATTACACAAGCACCGAGTTCTCTTTCTGTAGGCGTTAAAATAGAACGGTAGTTGTACGCATCAGAATAAACATCTAACACATCTACACCACTTGCTTCCACACATTTAATCATATTAATCAATAACGTTTGAGGAACAGCAATTACGCCTGCATCAACTTCCAGTGAATGACGCGCAACAAGCTCTTTAGGATCTGTTACTTCATTATTGCCATCCACTACAAATTTAAGTGGAAATGTGTTGACCACTTCTGTATTCGGTTCTACGTTTTTTTCACGAATTCCTTCTAGGACACTTTCGATATGTGTGCCTTCAATTTCTGTATCTTCGTGAAATTCAAGAGCATTTGATTCGTCAAACACTTCCGTTCCGACAATCGGTAATTTAAGAAAAACTTCCTTAATATCCACTCCTGATGCAATGGACGCTTTTTTTATCGTATCTTTAATTGCTTGTTTAGCAATGTCGAAATCATCAATGAGTCCATTTTTAATGCCACTTGTATAGGTTTGACCTGTACCTATCACATTAATACCATTATGAAATTTTTCACCAACGATAACCTTAACGCTTGATGAGCCTATATCTACGCTTACATAATAATGTTCTTCCATAGATAGGCACCTCCTGACATAATTCTTATTCACACTATAAACAGTTTACAATAACAAACTTTCAATGTGAACTATAAACACGTTGATTTTAGAACTTTTTTGACATTTTATTCTTTTTCGTTCTCTTTAATTTTATTCAGTGCTTTTTGTAAGTCATCTTTCGCTTTATCTTCAGTTGCTGTACCTGATTTAAGCTCTTTTGAACTTGCTGATCCATTATCGCCATTTTTATCATTCTCATATGGAATGAAAGTAGCGCCAACAGACAAGTCAATGTATCCTGATTTTTTTAATTTTCCAGTTTCATCTTTTTCTAAAGCTTGTGACATGCTCGGATAATATGTCAATTTTTTAGCAATAGTTGTAGTTTTCCCTAACACTTCTATGCCATCTCTCATATAGAGTCTAATTAAATTAGGTTGATCTTTTTCCGGTGCATAATTAATTTCAGAAATTTGCGCTCGTGTCGTTCCGTCCATCTTTTGTAACGCTTCAACAACTTTACGCTTTTCCGTCCCTTTAAAACCATTCAAATATGGCACTTCGTTAGGGACTGTACCTTTAAAATCTTTTAGTACTTTTCCTGTTTCTATGATTGGAACGTTCTTATCTTTTTCTTCTGTAACCCCCACAACGTCATGCTCGTTCACATCCACAATGAGTTGGTTAGGAAATGCTTTATGAATATCCACGGATTTAACTAATGGGTTTTCTTCGATACGCTCTATTGCCGCTTTAGAATCATAAGCATATATTCTAGGCGTATTATCAATGCGCAGTTGCTTTTTCACTTCTTCTTTTGATACGAAATGCGTGCCATTGATTTCTGCGTTATGTACTTTGCTTATTGGCGTAAACATAAACAATGCAATGAGTACAAAAATCACTACTAACCCTAAAACTAAATTGCGCTGAAAACGACGTCGTTTTTTCAATTGTTTGCGTCGCTTTTCTTTAATGTACTCATTATCTATTTTTTTAACAGGTTCACTCATTTAAGTCACATCCTTTAATGTGATGGTAAGTGTTTACGGAAGGCGTTGATAAAGGCTTCCCCACGTTGTTCAAATGTATCATATTGATCCCAGCTTGCACACGCAGGTGAAAGTAACACAACATCATTAGGTTCAATCACATCTTGGACTAAATCAACTGCTTCAGCAACGTCTTTTGCTCTTAATACATATTTCCCTTGACTTTCACCTAATTTAACAAATTTATTTTGAGTTTCTCCAAATGTAACCATTACGCGTACATTATTCATGTACGGCGTAAGCTCATCAAATTGATTTCCTCGATCAAGTCCACCGCACAACCAAACGATAGACTGTTTAAACGAATTTAAAGCAAATTGTGTTGCAAGTGTATTTGTTGCTTTCGAATCATTGTAATATTTATTCGTTTTATTGTTACCGATATATTGAAGTCGATGCTCGATGCCAGAGAATGTCGTTAATGATTGGATAATAGCAGAAATTGACACACCTGCAAGAATTGCCGCCATCACTGCCGCTAAAATATTCTCTAAATTATGTTCCCCTGGTAATACGATGTCATCTAAGTGGATAAGACGCATTCCTTGATAAACGATGTAATTATTTTCAACGTAAATGCCATCTACAGGTTGTTGTGTTGAGAAATAAATGATTTTTGATTTTACTTGTGCTGTATCAATCAAATGTCTTTGATGGTAATTGAATATTAAGTAATCACTTTCTGTTTGATTCTCAAAAATACGCTTTTTCGCATTTTGATAATTTTCCAAAGTGTCGTGATAATCAAGGTGTGCAGAATAAATATTTGTAATGATAGCAATGTGTGGTCGATATTTTTCAATTCCTAAAAGTTGGAATGAAGATAATTCTGTAATAAGATGCTCATCAGCACGTACATCTTGCGCAACTTTCGAAGCAACATATCCTATATTCCCTGCTAAACGTCCTGATTCGCGACTTTTACTGAACATGTCACCAATAAGTGACGTTACTGTCGTTTTACCGTTTGTTCCTGTAATACCAATTATCGGTGCTTCTGATACTAAATAACTTAATTCGACTTCCGTCAAAATTTTTAGTCCGCGCTTTTTAGCTTCTTCTAATATTGGTACAGTGTACGGAATGCCTGGATTTTTAAAAATTATAGGAGATTCATCTAATAATGCTAGTGGATGTGAACCACTTACAACGCTAATTCCCATAGCCTCTAAGTCATGCGCATGCGCATCCTGTGTTAAATCTTTACCATCATTGACTGTGACATCCGCGCCTAACAAATGTAGCAATTTGGCACATTCATAGCCACTTTTAGCTAATCCAAGGACTAATGCTTTCTTCCCTTTTAATCCTGTATAGTTTAGCAATTAGCTCACTCCCATCCATAAGCCTATAAGGCCAGAAATTAATCCTACTGTCCAAAATACCCCAACTACTTTCCATTCACTCCATCCTTTAAGCTCAAAATGATGATGTAATGGGCTCATCTTAAAAATTCGTTTGCCTGTTAATTTGAAAGATGCTACTTGCAACATTACGGAAAGTGTTTCCAACACAAACACAAGACCAATAAATAACAATGATAATTCTTGATTCAGCATAATTGAAAGTGTTGCAAAAATACCACCTAAGGCAAGGCTTCCTGTATCTCCCATGAATACTTTTGCTGGATTAATATTATATGGAAGAAACCCAGCTAACGCTGCCACCATAATAATACAAAATAGGCCAATTGCTGGCTCTCCTAACACAAAACTCATAATGGCATACATTGAGAAACCAATAATAGACAATCCTGTTGCCAAGCCATCTAAACCGTCAGTTAAATTAACCGCATTAGAAAAACCAACTTGCCAAAAAATAATAAAAATAACATATGCAAATGATAAAGGAATACTGAAATCTGTAAAAGGCAAATTAATATTTGTTGAAAAATCAAATGCATTCATCCCTTTTGCAACGATAAAGAAAATGACTGCAATGGCAATTTGTGCGATAAATTTTTGTTTACTTGTCAAACCTTGGTTGTTCTTCTTAACAACAATAATATAGTCATCGATAAATCCAATCAAACCAAACCCTAACGTAACAAATACAAGCAACAATAATGGGCTTGCTTCATCTACGAAAATGCTAGCAATCAACGTTGTAACTAACACACTGATTAAGAATGTTAAACCTCCCATCGTAGGTGTACCCGTCTTTTTCATGTGACTTTCAGGGCCTTCTTCACGAATGCTTTGTCCAAATTTCATCCTTTTTAATGTTGGTATCAATACTGGTACTAAAACGGCAGTAATGATAAATGCAATGATCGCAATGATAAAACTCATAATAGTTCTCCTTTTTATTAACTCTAAAATTAATCTAATTTTACTCACATATAATTGGGAGTGAAACTGATATCAAACTTTCATTTGAGCCCATCGTTTCACCCCCAAGTGTCAACCGTATTTTTCACGCCGTAAATCTAATAATCTTATGCTTCTAATATATCAAACTTTTAATTTATTGCGCTTTTAATTCTACTTCAACTTGTTGTTTTTTATTAATTGTAGCTTGTGGTGAGATAGATTGCGATTTCACAAATCCACTCCCTTTCACTTTTACTTTTATGCCTGTAAGAGATTGAAAAGCGATGATATCATCACGTGTCCACCCTGTCATATCTGGCATTGTAAGATCTCCATCCGTCATAATCAATACGTTGCTGTTTGGTAGTAATTTCACTTTATTATCTGGACTTTGATTTACAACTTTATCACCTTTACCAATAACAACAGGATTAAATGATTTACCTTTAAGTGTGTCTTCTGCTCTTTGAACAGATTGATTTGTGACATCAGGCACTTCATTTAATTTCCCATTATTTTTCACTTCGTCGTTACCAACGTTTAAATATTGCAGAGAATTTTGCATGATAGGCACAAATGCACGGCTCACACCCATTTCATAGGCTTCTTGGTCACGTTTTTGTGCTAAACTCATGCCTGCATAAACGACGATACGCGGATCTTTACTTGGCGCATGTCCCATAAAGCTTACAAAATATGGATTTGGACCTTGTACATAACCACCATTTTTTTCGTCAGCAACTTGAGCAGTCCCTGTCTTACCACCGATATGATAGCCATCTACACGATAGTTTTTAGCATGACTGTCTTTGCTATTTACAACTTCATCTAGCTGCTTTTTAACTTTTTCTGCAGTGTCATTGGTAATGGGTTTGCCGGTTTCTTGACGTTCGCCTTTATAAAATGTTTTATCTTCAACCGGATTCATGATCGATTGAATAAAGTAAGGTCTTATCATATTTCCTTTATTAAAGAAGGCCGATTGCGCCTGTAACATCTGAGCCGGTGTAACTGTTGTAGACTGTCCAAAAGCAGATGTTTTTTGCATCAATTCGTTATCCCACGCAATGTGGCCGCTTGCTTCGCCATCATACAAGCTGTCTGTTGATTTGCCAAAGCCAAATTTTTCATACCAGGATTGCATTTTATCTGCACCGACTAAATCTTGCAATTTCATCATTAAAGTGTTGGAAGAATATGTGAAACCTAGTCCCATATTAATTTCTCCCCAACCTTTTTTATTCCAGTCGTAAATACGTGAACCTTGAATGTCTCTATGCCCAGATTCATACTTTTTCTTTGGATCAAATTCACCTTCTTGAATCGCAGCCGCTAATCCAAAACTTTTAAACGTTGATCCTGGTTCATACGTATTTTGGTACAGGTCGTTTGCCCATTTCTTTCCAAAACCTTCACCTGTCTCAGGGTTAAATGTAGGTCTTTGGCTGAAGGCTAAAATCTCACCTGTTTTAGCATCCATCACAACTGCGAAAATATCTTTAGGTTCATAACGTTTAACCATATCATCTAAAGCTTCTTCGACAAACACTTGCATATTAGAATCAATCGTTAAATGTACGTCGTCACCACGCTCTGGCGCAATTTCATTTTTTGAATTTGGTGTGATGTAGCCCCAAATATCCGTTGAAAATGACGCGTGACCTTTTTTTCCAGACAAATAGCTGTCGAATATTTTTTCGACCCCTAATGCTCCTTTCAACTCTCCAGTATCTGGATTTTTTTGGGCTAAACCAACTAAGTGAGAGGCAAAGTTGCCATTAGGATAAAAACGCTCTACTTCTGGATATAACGTAATACCGGGTAGTTTCATTTTTTCTATTTTTTCTTTATCTTGATAAGTTAAGCCTTGACCTGCTTTCCCAAACTCAACTTGAAACGCTTTTTTGACATTTAAACGTTTCTCGATTTCTTTTTCAGGCATATCAATAATCTTAGCTAACTTTTTAGCTGTATCTTTTTTATCTTTGACATGACGTATTTTATCAGAATCTTTACTCGCTTTAGGGTCTACTACTGCAGCCAATTTAAAACGGTCTACATCTTCTGCTAAAATTTTTCCATTTCTGTCGTAAATTTTACCTCGTTCAGCTTGTTCATCGAGCTTAGCTAAGTATTTGTGGTTTGCTTTTGCAATTAAATCTTCTCCAGATGAGTGGCCTGTTAACATTACGAAACTATATCTTAAAACCAATAGAAAAAAGAGCAGTCCAAAAAAACCAATCAGGAGGACTGCTCCTAGCTTATTTTTTTTTATCTTAATTTTGCGTTTCGGCATTTTTACGCACTACCTTTACATTGTCATTCTTAAGGCTCATACCCTGTTCGTGGGCTTTATCATAGATGCGTTTATATGAGGCGTTTTGTTTAGTTTCTGCTTCCAATGCGCTATTTTGACTTGTTTGCTTTTCAATTTTTTGTTCTAAACTTGCTACCTTGCCATTTGTATCATATGCATCCATTTTCAACGATAGCATATAGATACTAATCACTGCAATGATAGTTACTAATGATATGTATAACATTTTCTCAAATCTTGTTAACCCAACAACGATTGTCTTTTTGGCTTGTTGTTTTCGCGTTTCGGGTTGCGGTGTTACTTTACGTTTTGGATTAGGTGTTACTTGTGGTTGTGCTGCCTCTTGATGATACGCTTCGTATACTCTTTCTACTGCCATCTGATTGTTTCGCCCCTTTATTTCAATATTTCGGCCACTCTAAGCTTTGCGCTTCTTGCACGATTATTTGCTTCTAAATCTGAATCACTTGCAACAATGGGTTTGCGATTTACACGTTTTAATTTTGGCGTGTAAGCTTCTGGAACAACCGGTAGTCCCCTTGGTACATCCGGTCCTTTTTCGTACTCTTGAAACATTTGTTTACATAAACGATCTTCTAATGAATGGAATGTAATGACTGAAATGCGACCGTTCACTTTCACATGATCAATTGCTTGTTCTAGAGAATCTTCGAATGCAGACAATTCATCGTTTACTGCAATACGAATCGCCTGAAACACGCGCTTTGCAGGATGCCCACCTTTACGTCTCGCTTTTGCTGGGATGCCTTCTTTGATCAGTTCGACAAGTTCTAATGTTGTTTCAATTGGCTGTGTTTGGCGTCTCGTTTCGATTTTACGAGCGATTTGCTTAGAAAATTTCTCCTCTCCATAACGGAAAAATATTTTAACCAAACCTTCATAAGACCATTCATTTACTACTTCATATGCTGAAAGCGCTTGTGTTTGATCCATTCTCATATCTAGTCTCGCATCATGATGGTAACTAAATCCCCGTTCTGGGACGTCAAGTTGAGGACTCGATACACCAAGGTCATATAAAATGCCATCCACTTTTTCTATCCCAAGCTCATCTAATACTTGAGCCAAATTTCTAAAGTTGTCATGGACAAAGGTGACTTTATGAAGTTCATCTTTCAACTTTTCCTTCGCGTTGTTAATTGCTGTCATATCTTGATCTATTGCGATGAGTCGACCTTCATCAGATAACTGACTAAGCAAATACGCTGAGTGTCCTGCGCCACCTAACGTGCAATCCACGTAGACACCATTTGCCTTAATATTAAGTTGGTCTACCGTTTCTTTTAATAACACGCTAATGTGATGAAACACAGTGAAACCCTCCATTTTCGTTTTGCTTTCCAGCTATTTTTAAAAATCAAAATCAATTAAATCTTCGGCAATCTCTTCAAAACTGTCTTCAGATTCGTCATAAAAATCATTCCATGTTTGACGGTCCCAAATTTCAATACGATTTGATACGCCAATCACCGTACAGTCTTTATCAAGATTTGCATATTCCCTTAATTTAGCAGGGATGTTAATTCTGCCTTGTTTGTCAATTTCCACTTCGACAGCACCAGAGAAAAACATACGCATAAACTTTCTTGCGTCTTTTTTGGTCATAGGTAAGGTTTTCATTTTCTCTTCTATGGTTTGCCATTCATCAAGTGTATATCCAAACAAGCATTTATCTAGGCCTCTAGTGATAATAAAACGCTCATTCAGGTCATAGCGAAACTTGGACGGTACTATCATACGTCCTTTGATATCTAATTTATTTTCGAATTCACCCATGAACATCTTATCTCACCTCACCTTATCTATAATTTACCACATCTCCCCACTATCCTCCACTAATTATGTAAAAATCTCCAAACTTTATCAAAATGGACATAAAAAAAAGAGATTCGAAACGCTTCGAATCTCTCTTAAACCCTTGGTATTACTAGGTTTCTATAATCAATTGTTCAAATGTGTAATCAAGTGGAGGGAAAGTGGAGGACGTGTACATATCCCACCCAAAAATATTTAAAAATTGTAATGGATTTAATATTCGTTCTTGTAAGCCACCCATTGGATGGAGAGCCGATGTTAATTGATTAAAATGACGCATGCTTATATCATTTTCTCTTTCAATATTTGTAAGATAACGTTGTTTTAAATACTGATACTGATGTAACTGTATTTGGTGATTTTTCCTCAAAAGCTTCTGATTATCTTCTGTTTTTGACATCTCGTTGGCCAACCGCTCATAAAAAGCTTCTTGTTGTTTTATCATAGCATCAATCTCTTCAATCACTTCGTTAGAGGCTTTCGCCCGTATAAATTTTTCTTGCGCTTCATACGTCCCATTAGCAATTACTTCAGAAACATTTAATTGGTACTGTGCTAATAATTTTTTAGTTTTAGCTGTAAGATACGTCAATCTTAAGCGAGGCAAAACAATTGGCATTTCAATGTCAAAGTTCTGAAAAACTTGATGTAGTTCAGCCCAATATTTTATTTCACTTGGCCCTCCTACAAAGGCCACTGTATTAAATAACCATTCTTGCATCAATGGACGTGTGACAACATTATTAGAAAATCGCTCTGGAGATTGATCGATTAACTTTAAAATTTCTTCTGTCGTCATACTATTCGTTGATTTGCTCAGTTCATACTTACCTTCTTCATATTTAAGTAACTGGCGCTGTCCCTCATATTCTAAAAACAGATGCACATTAGAATCTGTTTCTATCATTTTAGAAAGACCGCCCTGTTGCGTTTTGTTTTGACCATTTTTAAACGCCTTATCTACTTCTAAATGTTCCTTAAATAACGCTTTTAAAAATGGAAGTTCCAATTTTCTAAGTTCAGAATGACTAGCATCGATCATTAATAATCCCTGATCGCTAAAGCAACTTTGAATAATTTGTTTAAATAAATCAGTCCAATGATTACTCTGTTGAATCATTTTTTTTAAATCGCAGATTAATGTTTTAGTATGCACCGTCTCTGGAAGCTGAGCAAAATATTGTTCAACCACTTCCATTAAAGCATTACTTTCCGGCTCAAAATGAGATACCGACGTTTCTGGCGGCGTTAAAGTATGATACTTTACCTTTTTCAACTGACCTTTTTCTTCATTATAGACATAGGTATGATTCACTTCGTCGAAATCATGGTCCTCACCCGCTATCCAAAATACGGGTACTACAAATTGTTGATACGTTTCGGATAATTGTGAAGCTTGAACAATAATAGATAATATTTTGTGAAAAGTATATAAAGGGCCTGTTAAAATACCTGCTTGCTGACCACCTATAACCACTTTTGCGCCTTGAGCAAGCTGATTTAAAGCATGTTCTTGCGCACTTGATAGCTTTAAATCTGACATATATTGGCGAATCACTTGCGCAAGTTGTTGCTCTCTCCCATTATTCGGTCGTGCCATGCGTGTCGCAAAACTTTCCTCTTTATTAGGATCAAAGTCATAAAATTGAATCAACTCTTGATTGTGATTCGTATACTTTGGAATAAATTGATCCTTTTCATTGACTGTGACGTTATAACACTCCATGCTCGGTCTCCTTATATCGTATTCTTTAACAGTATAATCTTTAACAAACGCGATGACAATTTTACGGCTTATATCTTTCAACAGTGAGGCATCCATTTCGTTATTATTTTTTCTATTATTAACACCTTAGCACAAAATATGATAATTCAAGCAACAATCCCCCAATACATATTGGCTCGCGTTACATTATAAGTGGAGGTGATTCTAATGGGAATCATAATTGAATTAATTAAACAAATCATCGCAATCTTCACTTCAGGTGGTAAACAACCTATCGGCAAATAAGCCTAAAAAAGCCTAAAAACAAAATCCATTTTCTTTCACGAAATCAACAGGTTCGACGTCTATCGTTTGAATCTGTTGATTTTGCTTTTCAATATATAAATAAGTACGCTATAATTGAGGAAACAAACGCAAGGGGGCATTTTGATGACAAAGGTGGAACATCTAGATATCAACTATCGTACTGAGAAACTTTTTGAGGAATTTCGAAACTTCGGCAACAAAGACCTCTATATGGTCGATGAATTTCACGGTGAAATGATTGATGCGAGTTCAGATTCACCATTTTACGGTATCTATGTTGGCGAAAAGATTGGAGCCCGAATGGCGCTTTATCGTAAAGGTGAAGTTGAAGAAACGTACTTTCCAGATTATGATGATTACCTTGTTGTGTGGAAATTAGAAGTATTAAAGGCCTATCAAGGAAAAGGTTACGGTTCAAAATTATTAGATTTTGCAAAGTCATTTAATGAACCTATTAAAGCCATTGCAAGATTTGAATCAAAATCATTCTTTATTGATAATGGCTTTACAGATCTCGAAGCTAAAAATGATGCAGGGCATGATATTTTAATTTGGGATCCTAAAAAACAAAAATAACTTTTTAATTAATTAAATTGAGCTTATCTCAAGTAAGCCACATTCTTTTGACAGTTAAGTTCTTACTCTTCCCAAACATGTCATTTCAATTTATTTGAATGCTAAGCCTTAAAAATTAAATATGCACGCTATTAAGAGAGTAGGATTAAGTGACTGCTTGCTTTGATAAGTCGAGTAATGCGACCTATCAAAGCAACACATTGTCCTCCTCTTTTTTTAAACTGCAAAGGAACCCCCCATCCTCTAGTTCTCGAGAATGGGGGGTATAATGTTGAGTCATTAAGCACAATTATTCTGGCAAACCAATCGGTAATGACTCAACTTATTTAGTATATGAATTAGCCAAAGAAACCTGAGATTACATCGATACCTTTAGCAACGATATCAGCGATGCCTGTACCCATTGTTACCCAATCATGGTCAATACCTGCTTGTACTGTATCTTTAATTGCTTTGATTAAATCTGACATTTATTATACACTCCAATTCTTATTTTAATTTAATATCAATCAACAAAGTAAACTAATAATTAACCGAAGAAACCTGAAATTACGTCAATACCTTTAGCAACGATGTCAGCGATGCCTGTACCCATTGTTACCCAATCATGGTCAATACCTGCTTGTACTGTATCTTTAATTGCTTTGATTAAATCTGACATTTATTATACACTCCAATTCTTATTTTAATTTAATATCAATCAACAAAGTAAACTAATAATTAACCGAAGAAACCTGAAATTACGTCAATACCTTTAGCAACGATGTCAGCGATGCCTGTACCCATTGTTACCCAATCATGGTCAATACCTGCTTGTACTGTATCTTTAATTGCTTTGATTAAATCTGACATAAAACAACACTCCTCAATAGTAGATTTTCCAAAACAAAGTTACATTTGATTAAATTGTGTTTTGTTTTGTTACTCACACTATAACTAATCCATTAATTAAATTGCGCTTGATTTCAAAACTCGTCATTTTTTCTACTTAAGTGTCAAAAATAAAAAGCTTCAAAACATTTAGGATGCCTAGGTGTAGCTATTTCTTTACACACAATTTACAATGCTACTTAATTTTAAAATTCGTCTACCCTTTTATATTCGCATATCAAAATCAAATTAATCCTATTGCTTAATAAATCTGTTGCAGCCATTAAAACGCAAAACTTGCTCAATATATGTCGAAAAAATAACATTTAGAGTGCCTAAGTGTCTTGCCTTGAAAAATGTGATGACAGTTACGCAGTAAATCCACATTTGTAGGAATTATAACCTAAAAAACTCCTTAAATTTATTATACTGAAAGTGTAAAAAATAAGAGGAGGTTATCAACATGTTCTGGGCTGATATCATTCTTGGAATCATTAAATTAATCAAAGGTTTAATTGACACATTCAAAAAGAAATAATGTAATGATATAAGGGGTTAGGACGAACTACATCGTTCTAACCCCTTTAAAGCTTGAAAGTAATAGCACTACACGTATAAAATCGCATTTCAATTTTTGGTAATGTACCTTTATTTTCTCATAAGTGTATCTTATCTTCATTTTAATGCAGTGTTATATTCCAATAAATTTTAGTATGTGAATAATTTGGTATAATTCATAATCAAAGACATGTTTAGCAATCATCGTTAAAAGCACATGCTTGAGACTTGTCATATTCATATTTTTCAACGGTATGGAATTATGAAATCAGTTAGATTTCTAATCTATCACCGTTTTTTTATGCAAAATTTTACTTGCTTATCATAATAATCATGGTATGATATTCCCAAAAAGAACTGAGGTCCAAGTGATGCAGAGTAGGAAACAACCCATATTATTATATTTGTCATTATTTTTGTCGACAACTTTAATTGGTAGTGTGTTATTGTACCTTCCATGGACAGGACAAAAACCCATTTCCTTTTTAGATGCTATGTATGTAGCAACAAGTGCGTTTACTGTTACAGGTTTGTCTACCGTCGACGTGACAAAACAATTCAACATACTTGGAGATATTGTTATTATGTTGCTTATTCAAATTGGAGGAATGGGTATCGTTGCCGTTTCAATGCTCGCATTGAAATTCACTCAAAAATCTCTATCTGTAAGAGAAAATATCCTATTCCAATTAGAGCTCAACACAGAAGACGCACGTAATTACACATTCTTTATGAAATATATTTTATTATTTAATATTATTCTCGAAAGCTTAGGTACTTTATTTTTATCTTTCGTCTTTGTTCCCCAGTACGGATGGGACCGAGGGATTTTTATAAGTTTATTCACATCCATTTCCTCTTTGAATAACGCAGGATTTTCTCTATTTTCAGACAACCTAGCTTCATATGCAACAAATCCGATCGTAAATTTTACAGTTGCTTTATTAATTGTTTTTGGTGGTCTTGGTTATATTGTCCTTCTAGATTTGGTTACTTTAAAAAGAGGTAGACGCTTACAATTTCATTCGAAAATCACGATTATTATGACATTAATTCTTATTATTGTTGGTGCGATTTCTTTTTGGATACTAGAGTGTAATGGTGTATTGAAATCCATGACACTTCCTGAACAACTTCAGGCTTCAGTTTTCCAATCTGTCACAACAAGAACTGCTGGTTTTAACACGGTAGATATGACTCACCTCGCTCCTGGAACGATGTTGTTAATGATGGTATTTATGTACATCGGTGCAGGACCTATGAGTGCTGCAGGTGGGATTAAAGTTACAACTTTCGCTTTAGTCATTGCGTTTATCATTACAATTTTAAAAGGTCATCAACATGCGCGTATCTTTAATCGAACGGTCGTGCGTAGACAAATGGAAAAAGCACTCGCTATCGCCATTTCTACAGGTGTATTTGTCATTTTAATGATTTTACTCATATCTATAGCTCAGCCAAATTTAAATTTTGAAGATCTCGCATTTGAAGTCGTCTCCGCATTTGGGACGGTCGGGCTATCAACGGGTATTTCTACAGAGTATGGTGCTATCGCTAAGATGATTATTATTGTGACCATGATTGCTGGTAAAATTGGTGTTCTCACACTACTTAGTTTAATTCAGCAACCTACACGAGAAACATTCTATTACGCCAAAGGTCAACTTTATTTATAAAAAAGAGCCATTCGTCTCATTCTGAGTCGATGGCTCCTTTTTTATTCATTTTGAAGTGTTTATTGTTGACGTTGTGTCATGTCTTCACCATGTAACATCCAACGTACACCGTACTGATCTTTGAGCACACCCATTTTACCGCCCCATAATTGTGCTTCAAAAGGCATTTCGACTGTAATACTTGGATGATCTTTAACACGGTCATATAAATCTTGAATTTCTTTTTCGTCTGTTTTATTGTTAATATCGTAATTTAACATTAAAGAAATCGCACTATTGATTTTATCATTTCCACTAAATGAATCAGATGCAAAGAGTTGTACATTAGCAACTGAAAATTCGGAATGCATTGTAGCTTCACTTGCTTTTTCTGGGTCTATACCAAACTGACTCGCTTGTTCTTCGCCTAATGGCAATCGTAAAACATCCGTCGCTCCAAAAACTTCTTCATAATACTGAAGTGCTTCCTTTGTATTTTCAAAAGATAAATAAGGATATAATGATGTCATAATAAACTCCCTTTCCTTTATACTAGCCTACTCACTATATACCTACTTAATTTATAAGTTAAACAATATATAAATACTGTAGGACCTCATTGTTTCATGCACTCCTCAAATGCCTAGAGTAGATAGACACTCATAAGAAAGGTATAATAGGATATGAAAGCACTCAAACATGCTTTTTTACATTGGTACCTCATTTCCAATGTGTCACATAAAGAAAATCTTCCATTTGTGATACCATTTCCACGAAATACGAATTAAATACATCTGTTACATTTTTACACTAAACTTATAAGCTAGGGTTTGATTTTATGCTCATATTATTACTCATTCTTGCATCATCTGTTGGTACAGCCTGTATCTTATTATTTATCACGCTTGCTTTGAATCAACAAGGCGGCTTTAAATTCTTTTGGAATGTAGATCATATTCAAAATATCCAAAGATATATCATCTATTTTTTCTTTACAGGCATAGTCTTACTTATATTATCGATTTATCTTCTACTCTATATTATTTCTACTTTCCCGTAAAAATACCGCTCATCAATGGTTCAATCTTGAGTGTACTTTTTAGAAACGTGTGCGGTTCTTAGAATTAGCTATGCACCGCACATGCTAACATCCTTATTGAAAATTAATTGTAAAATTTTGTGTATGGTGTTAAAAGACAACAATTTTTTTGAGCTTATATTGATTTATTGTTTAGGATTAGATATAATTAATCTTGTGTTAAAAAATGTCCTGGTAGCTCAGCTGGATAGAGCAATGGCCTTCTAAGCCATCGGTCGGGGGTTCGAATCCCTCCCAGGACGCTAATAGATTATATTTCGTTGTTCTACCGTTATATCTCGTAACTTTAAACGTTGATATGACGGTATTTTGTTGTTTTTCGTTAGTTTTCGTTGAATGTCGTGTTTGGTGCTGAACGTCCCCGAAACGTCCCCGAAACCCCAAAAATAAAAGCGACCCTTTTACAGGTCGCTTTATTTGTTTTCTAAAGATTTTTGGTAGTTGTACAATGCGACAACGGTTCTGAATCTAGCGTCATTTATGCTAGCCTTTCCGTTTCTTAAATCTTGTACAGTTTGATAAGGCAAACCAGTAGCCTTAGATATTTGACTACCGTTTTGTGTCTTAAATAACTTTTCTATTGCTTTATTCACATTTTCTAAATCCATATCATTCACCCTTTTTATACAGTTTAAGAATTACTAAAGTTGTCGCTAAAGTTAACGCTATGCTCGTATATGAATTGCCGATGAATAAATTAAGCCAAAGTAACAGTATTAAGATTATAGAAGTTGTTTTCATATTTAATAGATGTTAGACTTTAAATAAGTAAGGTTGCCCCGTTTGAGGCGGAACCTTATTTCTCATCATCGTCTTTCAGTGCTTTGATTACGGCTAGTGTCGAGGCTACTGTGAAGACGATGTTTGCTATTCTTTCTAAAGTCTCTAACATCTTTTTCCCTCCTTTCAACTTTTCAACTGTCTAAATATATTATATCACGCTTAACCGTGTAAATCAACGATTTTCCTTAACTTTTTTTAATTTTTTTCATAAAAAAATAACCATACCCCTAAATTAATAGGTAATATGGCTTGGTCGTTATGTATATACATCACATTACCCTACCCTCATTCGAGGACACAGCAAACCGATTCGTCAATCGCACATGTGAATTCTAAAATAATGTAATGTAGGCACTTAAAATGGCTATGCCATGCCAAGTCGTTTCATAAACAACTATTTCATGTAATATTACAATATATAATAGACAACTGTTGTTACGGATGTCTCCAAATACACTTTACAGATGTGTGCTGCTATTTGTATTTTGTTAAAGTATTAACCATTAATACTACGCCACTATTCGTAATTGTTGTAACTTCTATTTCTCTTTTTACTTTTCTTCTGAATAAATACATATTCTTACTAAAAACTAATTTTATTCTTAAAAATCTAAACCATAAATCAAAAGAATAGCAGAATAAATCAAAAGTAAAACGCTAGATAAAACATCTAACTTTTTATCTTTGTTATTACTAACTATATTTTTGAAAAGTGAGATAAAAGCTATTATTGTCAATAGACTACAAAAAATATAAATAATCATAATGAAACTTCCCTCTTCAACAAACCTCGTCACCCAACAGCTCTATTGAGAATAAGCCTCTTGCTCTATATTATATGATTCACATTATATTTTAAAATAAAAAAACAGGCTACCCATAACGGATAGCCTTTTCTAAATGCACTTACCTAGTTTGGATTGCACCACCGTTAATTACTTCAACAATATCTTTAAAATAAGCATCAAGGTTATTTTTAATTTTATTCATAATCTTAATTGATGAAGTATCTAATCTTGACTTAATAAATGTCCCATATCAGACTTTATTCTATCTGCTAATATTTGTAATTTCGGGAAATAGTTATTAGCAAAACCAATAATTATTTTATTTTTGATAAATGTATTGAGTTGTCGATCTTTTGGAATTGTATTGTCTATCAAATCTAAAAGTTCACTATGTTTTATATCTTCAATTCTCACTGTTTTTAAATATTTTAAAATCGCTATAAACAAATTATCAAAGACTTCATGTTCGAAATCAAAGTCTAATAATAATAAACTAACAGAATTAGTTTCTAGTTGATTATCTCCAAGTTTATTTGCTAGTTCTCTTATAGCTTGATATAGCAATCTAAAACTTTCTTTTTCTTTTAACATAATAACCTCCTTAACATATTAAAATAACCAAGATATAGCTTCATTTAAAAGTTATCCTTGACTGATTCCAGTAAACGCAAGTTCTACGTTAATACCCGTATCTCTATTCTTGTTCGTAAAATCCCAACTGTTTTGTTTTAATTATTAATTATTAACTTAATAGCAGCTCTATCAATATTTGTAGCTTCTACTCGGTTTTGTACATTTAGGAATTCCAAAATGAATGACTTCTTTACCTTTTGTACTTTTAGGAATTTATTACAACGACTTAGGACATTTTTATTATTTGAAAATATTAATGTTCTATAATAAAGGTACTTAAAGTAAAGGGGGGATTACGATGTTTATTATCAACTTCATCAAAAAATTGATTGAATTCATCAAAGGTTTATTTAAGTAATTGTAATTGGTTCGAAATGTGTATGAATGGCTAGCGAGTATATCTCGTTGGCCATTTTTCAAAAATACTGTAGACACACCGTAGCTTGATATATATCTTGCATCATTTTAATACCATCATATAAATAAGCATCATTATCCATACTGTACAAATATTTACTAATATTAGTTACAATGTTTTCAACTACACTTGAGTCATTGTAACTGCGATTTACAAACAATACTCCCCTAAATTCAGTTTTTTTATGTTGTTAAGTAGGTAAGATATTTTTGATGGATATTTTATTAGCATAGTTTAACCTACACAATGCATAGGATCATCTTAGTACATTTCACACCTTACAATCCTCTCCTACTAGGACACTAATATAATTTTTAAAGGTGTTCTCTATAACTAAAGAAATTACCTCTATTTTCCGTATAATTCCAACCATATTTTTGGATTACGCTTTCCATAAGTATAATTTCCTTTATTTTCAAACCCGCAAAATATTTAAAGAATCTTCCATGTTACTATGTTACGAACTTAAAATCAGTTGTTGATAGCTGCATTTCTCCCCTTACTACCATCTATTAATTTTTTACTTTTAAGAGAAAATTACAAAAAGACAAGCACCGTAGTACTTGTCTTTTCAAAAATGTCTTATTTTAACACATTGCGATTTGATTAACTTCACATAGTGCCTAATATAAACTTTTAGTTTCGCTATTCTAGTTGATTCTCAAAATGACCAATGGTTATTACTCATGTTTATTTTTCCTTCTAAATAATAATGCCGTTCCTACTAAAACTAACAATCCTGCATACCATGGTGTGTGATTATTTTCTCCTCCTGTATTAGGCAATTCTTTTTCAGAAGTCGATTTTACAACTTTAGCTTTAGTCACTTGCTTCACTGGTTTCATTTCTGCCTGCTTCATATTTGATTCCGCTGGTGTCAAAGTTATTGGTGCGTAAGGCTTCGGCTCTGGTTCTGGCAATGGCTTCGGCTCTGGCTCTGGCTGTGGCTTCGGTTCTGGCTCTGGCAATGGCTTTGGCTCTGGTTCCGGCTGTGGCTTCGGCTCTGGTTCTGGCAATGGCTTTGGCTCTGGTTCCGGCTGTGGCTTCGGCTCTGGTTCTGGCAATGGCTTCGGCTCTGGTTGTGGAGGAATAGGTCGTAGCTCTCCATTTCCATTAGCGTTATTTTCATAAAATTTAACACCATTTACTTTTGAATACCAATAGCTGTACTGGCTTTGAGCATAAGTTTTGTATAAGAGAGATTCAACATTAGAATCATAATTTCCTACATATTTAATCGCATATCTTTGATTTTTTGAAACATCTAAACTCAAGCTATAACTACCATAATCATTAAAACGAATATTACTTGAATTTAATGATACCTCTGCCCATTTACCTTTTTCTAAATAAACACTTTCTGGCGGATAGCCTTCCCCAATATATTTATAAACTTTAATTTTAGGTTGTCCCGTTGTCGAACCTTGTGTAACATGCCCTGATACATATACTGTGTTATGTCCATTCCAATATCCAAAATGATTAACATATGCGATATGTTTAAATGTCCCCTCTTTTTTATTAAGTTCTGTAATTCGTCCATCTACATATTTACTATTGTCATAGTATACGTAGATGTTACGACTCGTTTTTGTATCTCCTATCGTAGTTGTGATCAATTGATTTCCAGACTGTTGTACTTTACCGTAATTTACAAAATAACTTAAAGACAAATTTGCGGTTATATTTTGCTTGTTTTTTACATAATCAGTGAAAGTATATGTGATTGTCTTACCATCTTCTGAAACTTGACCTGTAGCGATCACGTCTCCGATATTGTTTTCTCTAGATGTAGTTATAGAGGCCGCTTTCCTTTCGACTGAAACACCATGAGTATTAATGTTGTCAGACAATTGTATTTTAAACTGATCTCTGGGATTTATGCTGCTTGGAATTTTCAATGCGTAGTTCATTCTACCACCTTGTCCATGGTGTGGTCTTATTACATTATGTGCTTTAAACCCTTCAATCTTACTATATATAACTGTAACTTGTTTCGATACATCCGTACCCTTGTGTTCTTCAACTTTTTTAATAGGTTGCGTCGCTTTTTGTGCTTCTGTTTCGGCAGATTTCACATTCGCTAGTGCTTGTGGCTTTTGAATATCCTTAGTATCTATTTTCGATATTGCTTGCAATTTTTGCGTATCCATTTTTTCTACTTGATTGTTGTTAGTAGCTAACTTTACAGGTTCTTGTACTCTAGGAGCTTCAATAGGTGTTGGCTTAAAGCTGTTCTCCTCTGGCTCATTGAGTTTTGTTGGTTGCGCTTGATATTGCGTTTCATTTTTACTTTGCGCTTGCATTTCGCTCGCAGTTACTTTAACTTCTTGTTTTGGTGCTTGCGTTAATTGTACATTCCCTTTTAATTGATGTTCGGCAGCAACTTTCGGTGCTTGTTCACTTGCTTCCGCCTCATTTTCTCCCGCTGCACCATAAAGTAAACTCCCAATCACTATTGAAGCTGTACCAACTGTAAATTTTCTTATGCTGTATTTCTCTGTCTTGTTTGTAAACATTTTTAAGCTCCTTAATTATGTAATTTAAAATCTACAGTCTCTAATGTATACAAAAATCTTATATTTTTCTATAATATATTGCTTAACTTTTAATTAACCATCATTAATCATTCATTAAATCTTTATTAAGTGCAATATTTCCCATTATTTTTTAATTTATTGGATATAAAAAGACAATCTATTAAAAATGCCTCGAATGAAACATACAAACCGTTTCATTGATTTTTTACGCTTTTATTTTCGTATTATTAGTCAACTTATATGTTTTAGGAAGAAACATATTTACTTTGGTAATTTTTCTTCCAAAATGACTTATAAATGTCATAATATCGCTAGTGCAATCACTTCTTATTTATGATATGGTTGAATCAATATGCCCAAACAGAATAAAAATACTATTTAAGTTGCAAGGCAAAATAAAAGCAATCTATTCAACACTATATGCCATAATTTACATTGAAAGGAGATCTATTTTGAAATTTGAAGTGCTTACACCAGATGAATATCATCACTTTATTCAACATCAATTCAAGCAATATACACAATCATTAGAACACTATGAGTCCAAAACTAAAAATGCAGCTCGTATTGACTTATTAGGCGTCAAAGATGATCAAGGTCAAGTTATTGCAGCAGGTTTATTTACTTCTGCACCTCTATTAAAATATTTCAATTATGTTTATAGCCATCGTGGCCCTATTTTAGATTATGATAATGAAGCCTTGGTTCAATACTATTTCAACGAACTCAAACATTATTTTAAGAAAAGACGTACGCTTTTCATTTTAACTGACCCTTACATCATTAGAACGCTTCGTGACTATAAAGGCACTATTTTAAAACAAAATGATAATACGAATTGGATGAATCGCCTTAACCAACTCGGTTTTAAACATCAAGGATATACAACAGGATATTCTGAACTTAGCCAAGCTAGATGGCTCTCGATTCTCGATTTAAGCGAAAAAGATGAGCAAGCATTATTAAAACAAATGGATTATAATACTGCACATAGTATTAAAAAAGCAATGAATATGGGGGTAGAAGTTAGAACACTATCTATTGACGAAATTGATACCTTTTATGCACTTTATCAAAAAGCTGAAATTAAGCATGGGTTTTCATTATTTTCAAAGCCCTACTTTAAGTCTTTTTTGAAGAATTATCCAACCATTTCGACAATGAAACTTGCCTATGTTAATTTAAATAAACATATTGCGTTATTAAAAACGAAAGCACATGATGTTAATGAAATCATCCATGGAATGTCCGCTTCGCACACAAAGCCGCTTTCTAAAAAGAAACAAAATAAATTAAATGAACAACTGATTATTTACAATAAACTCGAAAAAGACATCGTAGAAGCCCAACAATTGCGTGTAAAATATGGTGACACGCTTGATTTAGCTGCTGCCATCTTCGCTGAAAATAATAATGAACTCGTCTATTTATTCAGTGGCTCTGATCCAATTTTTAATAAATTCATGGGCAATTACGTACTTCAGTGGCATATGATTCAACATGCTAAAAGTCAAAATTTAGAAAGATACAATTTTTACGGTATTACAGGTAATTTTTCTAAAGAAGCAAAAGACTATGGCGTTTTACAATTTAAAAAAGGGTTTGGTGGCTACGTTGAAGAGTTAGTCGGAGATTTTATATGTGTTACAAATCCTTTGATTTACCGAATTTATCAATTAAAAAATAAATTTTCATTTAAATAACAGAGGGAGCTAGGACAAAATCTAAATGATTTTGTCCTAGCTCCCTTTAGTCGTTCTTTTTAATATTCAAAAGGAATCGTATTGATAATTTCATGGTTACGGTCACGGAAATTTAAAATGCCGTCCCCTTCTTCTAACTTAATTTCAGCATACGTTTCAACTTCATTACTTCGTGAATGGGAAATACTACCAGGATTAATGATATGGACACCGTTAATCAATTCATAACGTGCGACATGTGTATGCCCATAAAACGCAAAGGTTGCACCTTGTTCTTTGGTATGTTGCGCTAATGCTTCACGTCCTTGGTTTACACCGAGATGGTGACCATGTGTATAAAAAAAGCGCACACCATTTAACTCGTATATTTCATTTTCTGGAAACTCAGGGTAAAAATCCATATTACCTTTAACGCGCCGATACATACTTAATTCAATATCATCATATACAAACTCTGAATCTCCTAAATGAAAATAGGCATCTGCATCATCATGTTTTTCATAAATATCGTTTAAAACGCCTGATTCAGAATGATTGTCACTGACGAGTATAAGTTTCATCATTACTCTGCTCCTTCAATAAATACTTGTAATTGGTCTATTGCTTTACGTCGATGTGAAATTTCAGATTTTTCTTCCGCAGTCAATTGTGCCATCGTTTTATTTTTATCTGGTACATAGAAAATAGGATCATATCCAAAACCATTTTCTCCAATTTTTGCTAATGTAATTTCACCATTAACTGTACCTTTAAATGTCTCTGTGTGTCCTTCTGCTGTAGTCATGCTAATGACACAAACAAATTGTGCTGTACGGTCTGTTTTGTCTTCTAAAGCAGCTAATACTTTTTCAATATTAGCGTTATCATCTTTTGCTTCTCCCGCGTAACGTGCTGAGTATACCCCTGGTGCACCGTCTAGCGCCGTTACTTCTAAACCGCTATCATCCGCAATAACGGTTTTATTTAATGCTTTAGCTCCAGCTTCTGATTTTAACCGAGCATTATCTTCAAATGTAGTCCCTGTTTCTTCTACGTCAAAATCTTCAATCAGTTCATTAATACCAATCACATTATAATCTGAAAAGATAACTTTAAAATCATTAATTTTCCCTTTATTCGATGATGCAATGACGATATCTGTCATACATTAATCCTCCTGTCCTAAATAAATACGTTCTACTTCGACTTGATTGTATTTTAACCATTCTTTAATGATAAATTCAACATGTGTGACATTACCATTTGCAAAAAAACGATGTTTAGGACTTGGATTATAATGCGCATGTTCTTGACTAAAAGTAAGCAAAGCGCTCACTTCACGCGCTGTCTCCAGTCCTGATGAAATTACAGTTTTAGTACGCTCGAAATAATCATTAATAGGTTGATATAATAACGGATAATGTGTACATCCTAAAATTACAGTATCTGCTTCAATATGTCTCCAACTTTTCAAAGTCTGGTGAATGACGATACTTGTTATCGTTGGATCTTTATATTTAAGTTCTTCAACTAATGGGACAAAACCTGGACACGCTACACCGTGAACCTCTACATTTGGATTAATACGTTTAATATGTTGACGATACGCTTCCGATTTTATAGTACCTTCTGTCCCTAAAACTAAAACACTTTGATTATCAGTTGTCATTATCGCTGTACGTGCACCGGGCTCAATCACGCCTATTACAGGAATTTTAAGTTGTTGTTGCAAAGCCTTTAAAGCAACGGCGGTCGCTGTATTACATGCAATGACAAGCATTTTTATATCAAATTGTGTTAAATAATTCGCCATTTCAATTGTAAACTGGCGCACCTCTTCTTGAGATCTTGGACCATAAGGACAACGGCTCACATCACCAAGATAATAAATGGTTTCATTTGGCAATTGTCGCATAATCTCTTTAGCAACTGTGAGACCACCTACTCCCGAGTCAATCACACCAATAGGTCTCTCCATAATCTTCATCCTATTCATATATAGTTGTTGTTCATTTTATCATACCCTGTATTGGTTGATAAGTTGGATACTCAGCATATGAAAAAAGGAGCAGGAACATTTCTATGCCCCGCCCCTATTTATCGATATGAAACATTTAACGTTTCACTAATATATTCAGTTTCTATTCTACAGTATGATCAGAACCAAAGAATGATTTGAACATATGGAATGATGTTTCTCTATTAAGCGCTGCAATAGATGTTGTTAATGGAATTCCTTTCGGACAAGCTTGCACACAGTTTTGAGAGTTACCACATGCTTGTAAACCACCTTGGTCCATCAACGCATCTAATCTTTCATCTTTTGTCATCGCGCCTGTAGGATGTAGATTAAATAAACGTACTTGTGAAATGGCTTGCGCACCTACAAAGTCGTTTTTAGATGTTACGTTAGGACATACTTCTAAACATACGCCACATGTCATACATTTTGATAACTCATAGGCTGTTTGACGTTTCTTCTCAGGCATACGTGGTCCTGGACCTAAATCGTATGTGCCGTCGATTGGAATCCACGCTTTCATACGTTTCAAGTTATCAAACATACGTGAACGGTCTACTTGAAGGTCACGAATCACTGGGAAAGTATTCATTGGTTCTAAACGAATCGGTTGTTCTAACTGGTCTACAATCGCAGAACAAGATTGTCTTGCTCGACCGTTAATAACCATTGAACAAGCACCACATACTTCTTCTAAACAACTCATGTCCCATGTTACTGGTGTTGTTTTTTCACCTTTATCGTTAACTGGGTTACGACGAATTTCCATCAAACATGCGATAACATTTAAGTTTTCACGATAAGGAATTTCAAATGCTTCTTCGTATGGTTTTGAATGTGCATCTTTTTGACGCTTAATAATTAATTTTATAGTTTTATTGCTGTTACGAGCTACTTGTTGATGTTGGTTCACGTTTTCCTGAGATGTTTGCGTTTCGTTTTGGCTACGCTCTTTCGTTTCTACCATTATTTTTTACCCCCTTTTGACTTACTTGTATAGTCACGTTTACGAGGTTCAATTAAGCTAACATCCACTGGTTTATATGTGAATGTTGGTTTTTCAGTTGGTCCATTATACGTTGCAATCGTATGTTTTAACCACTCTTCATCATTACGCTCTGGGAATTCAGGTTTGTAATGTGCACCACGTGATTCATTACGGTTATATGCACCGATTGTCATCACACGCGCTAATACAAGCATGTTCCACAATTGACGTGTAAAGAAGACAGCTTGGTTACTCCAACTTGACGTATCTTCCATATCAATATTTTCAAAGCGCTTCATTAATTCAACAATCTTCTTGTCTGTTTCAAGCAAACGATCATTATGACGCACAACAGTTACGTTTGCTGTCATAATTTCACCAAGTTCGCGATGCAACTTGTAGGCATTTTCAGTCCCTTTCATATTCAGAAGTTTGTCGAAACGCGCTTGTTCTTCATCAATACGTTTTTGATAAATGCTTTCGTCTAAATCAACGTATGATTTCTCTACATTTTCTACATATTTTACAGCATTCGGACCTGCTACCGTACCGCCATAAATCGCAGATAATAATGAGTTTGCTCCTAAACGGTTACCACCATGTTGTGAGAAATCACATTCTCCAGCCGCAAATAATCCTTCAATATTCGTCATTTGATCGTAGTCTACGTATAAACCACCCATTGAATAGTGAACAGCTGGGAAGATTTTCATTGGTACTTTACGTGGGTCATCACCTGTAAATTTTTCATATATTTCAATGATTCCACCAAGTTTAACATCAAGTTCATGAGGATCTTTATGTGAAAGGTCAAGATAAACCATGTTTTCACCGTTAATACCTAATTTTTGGTTTACACAGACATCAAAGATTTCACGCGTTGCAATATCACGTGGCACTAAGTTACCATAATCTGGGTATTTTTCTTCTAAGAAGTACCATGGCTTACCATCTTTGTACGTCCAAATACGTCCACCTTCACCACGCGCAGATTCACTCATGAGACGTAATTTGTCATCGCCCGGAATAGCGGTAGGATGGATTTGAATGAATTCACCATTGGCATATTTAACACCTTGTTGATAAGCAATAGAGGCTGCTGACCCTGTATTAATCATAGAGTTTGTTGTTTTACCGAAGATGATACCTGGGCCCCCTGTTGCCATAATTACTGCATCCGAACCAAACGATTTGATTTCTGATGTTGTAATGTCTTGGGCAACGATACCTCTTGCTTTATTTTCATCATCTTTAACGATGCCTAAAAATTCCCAACCTTCATACTTAGTCACTAAGCCGTCTACTTCAAAACTACGTACTTGCTCATCTAAAGCATATAATAATTGTTGACCTGTCGTTGCTCCGGCAAAGGCAGTTCTATGGAATAATGTGCCTCCGAAACGACGGAAGTCGAGTAACCCTTCTTTTGTACGGCTGAACATTACACCCATACGGTCTAATAAGTGGATGATTTTAGGTGCCGCTTCTGTCATTGCTTTAACAGGTGGTTGATCCGCTAAAAAGTCTCCGCCATAAACTGTATCATCGAAGTGTAGATACGGCGAGTCGCCTTCACCTTTTGTATTTACTGCTCCGTTAATGCCCCCCTGTGCACATACAGAATGAGAACGTTTAACTGGAACGATTGAGAACAAGTCTACGTGCGCACCTTGTTCTGCTGCTTTAATTGTTGACATGAGGCCTGCAAGCCCTCCACCGACAACAATAATTTTCTTCTCTGCCATAGCATTGTCACTCCCCTGAAATGATTAAAACGTTAAGACTAAAAACGCTTGTGACAGTCCAATCAAGTGTTTTATTTTTGTCTTATAGATTCTATAATTGCAAATTTTAGCCAACGCTTATGCAAATGCTACAATCGCACTTACACCGATGTAAGATAAAATAATAAAGATTACTAATGATACCCAAGTGAATATCTTTTGTGATTTTGGTGATTGTAAAATCCCCCAAGTCACAAGAAATGACCATAAACCATTAGCAAAGTGGAAAACAACTGCAATGATACATACGATGTAGAAAATTAACCAAATTGGATTTGCTACAATTTGATGTACCATGTCATAACTTACTTCTTCACCCATTAATTTTTGGATGCGTGTTTGCCACATGTGAATCATTACGAATAAGAACGTTAATATTCCTGATAAACGTTGGAATAAGAACAACCAGTTACGTGTGTAAGAATAATGCCCGATATTTTGACTGGCTGTAAATGCAATATAAAAGCCGTAAATAGCATGAAATAAAATCGGAATATAAATCATGATAAATTCTAGAGCGTAAAGAAATGGCAGTGAATCCATAAATCCTGCCGCTTTGTTAAATGCTTCTACCCCTCGCGTAGCTTGGTGGTTTACTGTTAAGTGAACAACTAAAAAAGCACCTAATGGAATAACGCCAAGCAACGAGTGTAATCGTCTAAGGTAGAATTGATTCTTCGTTTGTGCCAAAAGGAAGTCCCCCCTGCGATACTATAATTTTTTGACTTCTTTTTTGTATGTTGCCCTGAGGAAAACGTTTGCATATCTTATTAAAAAAAAGAAATCAACTCTCCCTCATTGTAACACTAAATGTGACAAAATTGGGTATGAGAATGATTCTCATACCCAATTTTATGCTTTTTCTTCTTGTAATACTGTATAAAGTGCTTCTGCTGGTTTTTGAGGTAACCCCGCCATTTTTAAATCTTCCACCGTTGCTTCTCGCATTTTCTTAATAGAACCAAATTGACGCAATAATTTTGTCTTGCGTTTTGGCCCTATTCCTTCAACTTGATCTAAAACGGACTGCATACCAGTCTTTCGTCTCGTTTGTCTATGGAAAGTTATCGCAAAACGATGCACTTCATCTTGTATACGTTGCAATAAGTAAAACGCTTGTCCATTTTTCTTCAATGGAATCATTTGCGCATTTTCTCCGTATAATAATTCAGAAGTTTGATGTTTATCGTTTTTTTGTAAACCAGCAACAGGAATATCCAGTCCTAATTCATTTTTAATTACGTCGATAACACTGGACATATGTCCTTTACCACCATCAACAATAATTAAATCTGGAAGTGGTAAACCTTCGTTTAACACTCTGATATATCGTCTTCGGACAGCTTCTTGCATCGATTTATAATCATCTGGCCCTTGCACAGTTTTAATTTTATATTTACGATAACCTTTTTTATCGGGCTTACCATCAATAAATGACACCATCGCTGATACAGGATCTACACCTTGAATATTTGAATTGTCGAATGCTTCTATACGAATCGGTGTTTGAATGCCCATTGCATCCCCTAATTGCTCAATCGCTTTGACCGTCCGTGATTCATCCCGTGCAATCAATTCGAATTTGTTTTCTAAAGTAACTTTGGCATTTTTGTTCGCCAAATCCACTAATTGTTTCTTTTGGCCACGCTGTGGAGTGATCACTTTTGTATCTACAACCGATTGAATCATTTCATGATTTAACTGTTTCGGAACATGAATTTCTTTAGGAATAAAGTGCTGATTCAGTTGATAAAATTGCCCGATAAATGTGTAAAATTCTTCTTCAGGTGTTTGTTGAAGTGGAAACATCGTTGCTTCACGTTCAATTAAATTCCCTTGTCTGACAAAAAACACTTGAATACACATCCAACCTTTTTCAACGTGATAGCCAAATACATCTCTCACAGTTTGATCCGCAGACATTATTTTTTGCTTGTTTGTTAAATTATGAATATGTTCAATTAAATCACGATACTCCTTAGCTTGTTCAAACTCGAGATTTTCACTCGCTTGATGCATACGTGTTTCGAGATTTTTTAAAATGGTTTTATCTTCACCATTTAAAAAATCACTTATTTCTTTCGTCATTTTGTCGTATTCTGATTGTTTTACTTGATATACACACGGCCCTAGACATTGGCCAATATGGTAATACAGACATAAACGGTCAGGCATTTTATCACATTTTCTAAAAGGATAGATACGGTCAAGTAATTTTTTCGTTTCATGTGCGGAATAGGCGTTAGGGTAGGGTCCAAAATATTTACCGCTTCCTTTACGCACCGTTCGCGTCACAATGAGTTTTGGGTGTCGTTCTTTTGTAATTTTTATAAATGGATAACTTTTATCATCTTTTAATAGTACGTTATATCTCGGCTGATACTTTTTTATTAAATTTAATTCTAATAACAAAGATTCTATTTCACTAGAAGTGACGATGTATTCAAAATCCATAATTTCTCGTATAAGCCGTGTCGTTTTAAGGTCATGCGCACCCGTAAAATACGAACGTAAACGGCTACGTAATCGTTTCGCTTTCCCGACATATATAACTTGGTTTTGTCGATCTTTCATGAGGTAACACCCTGGTTCTGTCGGTACTACCGCTAACTTTTGTTTTAATTTCGTTTTGACATCCTCCATCCTTACTCACCTCCCTTATCTCTGCTCTACATGAAAAGGCTGGGTCGAAACCTTTGTCAGATTCGTCTCCCAGCCTCAAAAATGATTTCGTCTTAATTTGACTTTTACATCTTCTATTTAATATTTATAAATGTTTGTCTAAAACTTGTGCTAAGTTTTCTTTAGGTTGGAAACCAACGACTTTGTCTACAGGCTCACCATCTTTAAATACGATTAATGTTGGAATACTCATTACTTCGTATTTTGCTGCTGTAGCTTGGTTTTGGTCAACATCTAATTTTAAAATGTCAGCTTTTCCATCATAATCTGCTGCTAAGTCTTCTAAAACAGGTGCAATCATTTTACATGGCCCACACCAAGTTGCCCAGAAATCTACTAATTTAACACCATTATTGATTTGTTCATTAAAATTTGAATCGTTTACTTCGATTAATGCCATAGGACTTTGCCTCCTTGATTTTGTTGATAGTCAAAGTATATCAAATTTGATTTTTGATTTCATTCCAATTGCTCATTATTTTAATGTCGCAACCGTCACACCAAATCCCCCTTCACTTGGCATACCTGTGCGAAAACTTGAAACACTGCGGTGTTGTTTTAAATGTTGCTGCACACCTTTTTGAAGTGCACCTGTTCCCTTTCCATGAATGATATAAACATCTTCATAATTGCTCAAAACAGCTTGATCTAAATATTGATCTAACGCATGTAATGCCTCTTCATAGCGGTAACCACGTAGATCTAATTCCATTTTGACTGTGGAACGATTGGAGCGTGTCACCATTTTTGACGGTTTTTCTTTCATTTTTTCTTTCTTTTCTAAGTCTTTTATAGGCAACTTCATTTTAATAATACCCATTTGAACAACAGCTTCTTCATCACCAATTAATTCTAGTATTTCACCTTTTTGACCATAAGAAAGGACTTTCACTTCGTCTCCAACTTGAATCGCGTCGTAACGTTGTTTCTTGACATCCTGTTTAATTGATTGCGCCTCATACTGATCATCTAGCATTTTCTTTTTATTAATTAATTCGTGTTCTTTTACTTCGGCACCTTTTAAATCACGCATGTCACGTAATTCTTTTAAAATCTCGTCTGCTTCTTTTGTAGCAGTTTTAACTCTTTGGTTCGCTTTTTCTTTTGCTTCTTCCATTAAACGAGATTCAAAGTTTTGATATTGCTCGTATTTTTGAGATAGTTGTTGATGAATTGCTTCTGCTTCTCGCACCAATCGCTCCAGTTCAATACGTTGATCGTCTACACGTTTTGTATTGGTTTCAAGAGAAGCAATCATTTCATTAATCTCTTGTTCGTCTTGACCTACAATCGATTTCGCACGGTTAATGATTTTCAAGCTTAAACCGAGCCTTTTTGAAATATCAAAAGCGTTAGAGCGTCCTGGTACACCCATCAACAATTTATAAGTTGGGCTTAACGTATTAACATCAAACTCTACACTCGCATTCATTACACCTTGGCGATTATAACTGTAGGCTTTAAGTTCGGGATAATGCGTCGTTGCCATCACGTGTGCGCCTAGCTCATGTACATGGTCTAAAATACTCATCGCAAGTGCTGCCCCTTCACTTGGGTCTGTACCTGCACCGAGCTCATCAAATAAAATCAAGCTATTTTCATTGGCTTCTTCTAATATAGAAATAATCGTTTTCATATGAGATGAAAATGTTGAAAGTGATTGCTCGATAGATTGGTCATCTCCAATATCACAAAAAACATTCTCAAAAACACTTAACTGACTTCCATCTAAAGTCGGAATCAATAATCCAGATTGTGCCATAACGATAATTAAACCAAGTGTTTTTAAAGTAACGGTTTTACCACCTGTATTCGGACCTGTAATGATAACTGTCTGAATATCTTTATCAAACGCAATGGTATTCGCTACGACAGTATTCAAATCTAAAAGTGGATGAAATGCTTTTGGTAAATAGATCTGTTTTGTTTCCGTAAATGTAGGCTTTGTCGCTTTTATTTTTGCGCCATAGCGCGCTTTAGCAATAAGAAAGTCAAGGTGTCCCATAATGTCTTCACTTATCAAACAAGACGCTGCTTCTGCGGCTACTTCTTCTGTAAGTTGCGCTAAAATACGCGTAACTTCAATCTTTTCTTCATTTCTTAAACGACTGACTTGGTTATTTAATTCAACAACTGCAGAAGGCTCAATATAAAGCGTTTGTCCAGATGCAGACTGATCATGCATAATGCCATTAAAATCTTGACGGTATTCTGCTTTAACCGGAATGACGTGACGTTCGTTTCTTACTGTGACAATCGCATCAGAAAGCTTTTTTTGGTTACCAGTAGACTTAACAATGCGATCTAATTGCGCCTTAATACGTTGGTTCGTTTTAGAGATTTTACTACGAATTGCTTGTAATTCATAACTTGCTGAGTCAAACAAGTCAGTGGCATCACATTTTTCTTTGATAGATTGGTATAAATGCGTTAAAATCGGCAATCGTCTCATTTGTTCATCTAAAATGACGTAATTCACTTTTTCATCTTCTTCAACCAATTGGTTGTAAAAGGTTTTAAATTGATTTTGAACTTGGATAAGTTGCTTTATCGCATTTAATTCGGGCACATTTAAAGTACCGCCAATTTTGGCACGTTGAATAGATGGCGAAATTCTTGAAAGACCACTTAAACTTGGCAAACGATGTTGATTGTATATTTGTGAAATTTCATCCACTTCTTCAATTTGTGCGACAACGATATTATATTCCGTTGCGGGTTGAAGCTGTTCTATTTTCTCAGCGCCTAACTCACTAATTACTTCATTTAATAATGACGCTTTCACTTTATCAAATTCTAGTACTTCTAATGTTTTTTGTCTCATACTCATCCCTCAATTTCTATAAAGCACCACATACTATTTTATATCCAGACGCAAGTAACCTCGACTTGCTCGTTCAATTCCTACATAGTGACACTTTATTATTTAGGATTCTATGTTAAAGGTTAGGACATCATATATGACAGCTCTTGAAACTCTCTCATCAATGTCCCCTTCAACTCCCTTTTATTTAGTTAATGTTAACGCTTTTTTTGACTTATAAATGTTTTAAATTCATCTCTAGTCATAGCATTAATCACTTGTGATTTCTTTACGAAGCCTTTTTGTGCTGTGGCAACACCATACTTCATAAATTCAAGATGATTTGTATGGTGTGCATCAGTATTAATCGCAAGTTTAATGTTAGGATGGGCACGTAGTATGGATGCTTTTAAATCTAAACGCTTCGGATTGGCGTTAATTTCCAAGACGGTATGCGTTTCTTCACACATTTGAATTAAGCGTTCTAAATTTGGTTGATATCCATCACGACGACCAATAATACGACCTGTTGGGTGCGCAATATGACGCACATAAGGGTTTCGACACGCCGTTTCTAACCGCTTCATAATCTCTGCTTCGCTTTGATTAAAGCTTTGATGAATCGCTGCAATTACATAGTCTAATTGTGCTAAAATCTCATCATCATAGTCTAAAGTCCCATCTGGTAAAATATCCATCTCTGTCCCAGAATAAATATCGATTTCGCTGTATTGTTTATTTAAAGCTTTAATTTCTTCATTTTGCTTTAATAGTCGTTCGATACTTAAGCCGTTCGCCACACGTAAACTTTTCGAGTGATCCGTAATACACATGAATTCATAGCCTTTTTGAATGTTCGCTTCAACCATTTCTTGTAAAGTCATCGCACCATCGCTTGCTGTCGTATGCATGTGTATGTCGCCACGAATATCTTTAAGCGTAATAATATCCGATAAATTTTTATCAAATTCTGAACCATCTTCTCTCATGCTCGGCGCAATCCACGCAACATTAAAATGGTGGTATATCTCCGCTTCGCTATTAAACTGCAATAACTTGCCATCTGGTTGTTCAATACCATATTCACTTACTTTTTCTTGGCGCGCTTTAGCTAATTGACGAATACGAATATTGTGTTCTTTTGAACCCGTAAAATGTTGTAATGTATGATAAAACGCTTCAGGTTCAATTAAACGAAAATCAACGCCAATCGTTTCATCATCATAATCAACCTCTAACGAAACTTTCGTTTGTCCTACTGCCACTTCTTTTTGTTTGTGTGGCAATTTAAGAAGTGCTTGTTGTACCTGCACAGGTTCACGTGTACTAATAATATAATCTAAGTCTTTGCTCATTTCTTTCATACGTCTAAAACTTCCCGCAACTTCAAAACGCTCAATTTCAGGTATAGTCGTTAAGTGTTCTTGAATGACACGGTTTAATCTCCGCATCGTATCAATAGGGTATGCTTCTTTTTTAGCCCCCATCGCTTTAACTGCTTCTAATATATTTTGTTCTGTTTTTTTCGCAAATCCTTTTAATTCACTTACCTTGCCAGCTTCACAAGCTGCTTGTAATGATGTTTTATCCGTAATGTTAAGTGTTTCATACAACTTAGCAATTTTTTTACTACCTAAACCTTGAATTTTAAGTAAAGGGACCAATCCTTCAGGAACTTCTTTTTGAAGCGTCTCTAATGTAGGTGATGCTCCTGTTTGACGATATGTTTCAATGACTTCTCCAACGCCTTTACCGATATTTTTTAACGTTGTCACGTCATCAATTTCTTCAAGCGCACGTTCATCAACCTCGAGACTTTGCGCCGCTTTACGATAAGCAGACACTTTAAAAGCATTTTCGCCTTTTAACTCCATATAAGTAGCAATTTTTTCAAGTAAGCGTACGACATCTTTTTTTGTCATATGAATCACCTCATAAAAAAGAGGATGAAACGATTGTTCATTAACATATTACGTTCCAGCCTCTTAAGATTGTTTAAGTTAAATTGAGCGTTATTGGTGAAAGGAGAGGTAGCTCTGTAATGAGCCATTTTGCCAATCGAGCATGTTGAAGTGATGATTGTATCGTCGAATCTGGGTACAACGCCATCAAGAGCAAAAGAAAATGAAGCGCAATCACTCCTGATACTAAACTTATGATTACGCCGAAAACGCGTAGAAAAAATACGTTGCGTTGTCGATAAATCAACTTGGAAAATGCATCCAAAACCATATGGGTCATTACTTTGACTATAAATATTATTATCAACAAACTGATGATTGTATTAAAATGCCTTTCAGGTTGTGCAAAATCAATCGCATAATTCGCATCAAATGCGTCCGTTTTAGGAAAAGGAATAAATAATCTCATATAATGATTCAATGGTTGATAAAACTGTAAGCCCGTCCAAATCGCAAAAATGGTACTCAATAAATGTAATAAACTTGCAACCAATCCTCGGTAAAAACCTATAGCGGCATAAATAAGCAGGAGTGTACCGCTAATCACGATATACATCCTATTCTCCTCTATGTTTTAAGCGTTGAATTTCTTCTCTTAATTTGGCATTTTCTTCTTCGAGTAACACCAATTCATGTGTCACATTCACCGCTGTTAATACCGCTTTACGTACAGAATCTAATCCTGCATTACGTTGACCTAATACCCTTATTTTATCATCAACTAAATCAGCTACATAACGAATGTGCTCAGGATCGTCTTCTCCAACAATAGTATAGTGCTGGTCATTTATTGTTACGTTAATTCTATTTTTAAACTCACCCATGTCCACTCACCTAGCCCTATCATTTAAATTTATTCATCAATGCTCATTATACACGAGACAACCACGTTTGTGTATCATCGATTTATAAACTTTAAACGTACGCTAAGTATTTCAATCATCATAGCGACGCTGATGCTCAAACAAGTCGCCAAATCATAGATTTCTATGATAGGATTAAGAGCAGAAAGAACGTTTATTATTATAAGAACAATATGATTGCTTAGGCTCTATTGAATAAATATTAAGAGGTCGCTTATGTCAAATTTAGTTAAACAATTATCACAAAATGAAATCGATACCCTTATGAAAAAAATTAATGTGGATACTTCTAATTTAGCTCCCGGCATGATCGCAAAAGCTAAATATCAAAATGTAACTATAAGTATTTACAAATCTCGAAAAGTCATGTTTCAAGGTCAAAATGTAGAAGCTGTTGCCAGTATGCTCTTAGGTGACATCGTAAAAGCACCCGCTTCTACTAAAACTAAACCTTCTGAAAAGACACTTTTTAAATATAATCAGCATAATTGTATCGGTAGTGATGAAGCAGGTAGCGGCGATTATTTTGGTCCTTTAACTGTATGTGCATGTTACGTAAGCAAAGAACATATCGACGTGCTAAAAACATTAGGTGTTGATGATTCCAAAAAATTAAATGACGCTAAAATTGTCTCGCTTGCTGAACAACTTGTGACCTTTCTGCCCCATTCATTACTTGTATTAGACAACCCTAAATACAACGATCGTCAAGCACTAGGTTGGTCGCAAGTTAAGATGAAAGCTGTATTACATAATGAATGTATCATCAACGTATTAAAGAAAGTAAATGAAAATGAGATTGAAGCTATCGTTATTGACCAATTTGCGCAACCTGGCGTATACAAACGTTATGCGTTAAGCGATATTCCTCTTGAATCTCGAACGCATTTTGAGACTAAAGGCGAATCTAAATCACTTGCAATCGCAGCAGCCAGTATCATTTCAAGATATGCTTTCGTTAAACATATGGATCATCTTTCCAAAAAAATGAACCAAACAATTTTAAAAGGAGCTAGCGGTAAAGTAGATTTATTAGCAGCACGTATTATTGAAAAAGAAGGATTACAACGACTTGACCAAATTTCTAAAAAACATTTTAGTAATCGAAACAAAGCTATACAATTGGTCGACAAAAAACGCAACGGTTTATAATGCCGTTGCGTTTTTGCCCTTCTTAATATAGTCACTTACTAACCTCTTAACGTTGCACCTTGTTGTTCTAGTTCTGATAGGATGCGATCATGAACTTCTGCTACTTGTGCTTCAGTCAAAGTGTTTTCAGTATCTAAATATTCTAATCGAATCGCTACTGATTTTTTACCTGCTTCCATATGTTCACCTTCATAGACATCAAATACAGAAGCTTCTTTTAATAAATGATTTCCGGCTTGTTTAATAGTTTGAATCAATGCTGATACACGTACCTCTGTATCAACTACTAATGCAATATCACGTGTTACGCCAGGAAACTTAGGAATTTGATTATAGTTGATATAACCTACACGGTAGCTCATTAACTTTTCATAATTCAATTCAAAGACGTATGTACGTCCTAAATCATATTGTTTCGCTACTGTTGGGTGAAGTTCTCCAATGAATCCAATTACATCACCTTGACATAATACTTTTGCTGTTCGCCCAGGGTGTAAACCGTCTATTTGTGCTGTTTCATAATCAAAAGAAAGTGCTAGTTTATCGGCGATGCGGTCCACTACACCTTTTGTAAGATAGAAATCTACCACTTCTTTTTTAGCTTGCCAAGGATGTGCAACGTATTCACCTATCATAATACCGCTTAAATATTCTACCTCGTCTGGTAAAACACCCTCACCATTGCTAAAGAAGACATTTCCGATTTCATATAATGCAATGTTTTGATTTTTACGTGCCACATTGTATTGTGCAGCGTCAATCAAGTGTGGGATTAAACTTTGACGTAATGTAGAATGTGCTTCACTCATTGGCATTAATAATTTGATCGCTTCACGCGCTTCCATTGTAAAAGCTTTAGCGCGCTTTTCGTCAACAAGCGAATATGTCATGGCTTGTGACAATCCAGCGCCTTCTAAAGCACCACGTATCGCACGCGTTTTACGTTGTCGGTCTGTAAGCGCACCACTTGTTACAGACTCAAATACTGGAAGTGATGAAGGTAAATTATCATACCCGTAAATACGCGCAATTTCTTCAATAATATCAGCTTCAATTTTAATGTCCGGACGGCGAGAAGGTACCGTTACTTGGAGCGTTTGCTCTTCTACAGTCGTCTCAAAACCAAGTTGTTGAAGTGCCTCTATCATTTCATGTTCTGACACATTAAAGCCTATTGTTCGATTAACTTTATCTACAGTAATTTCAATTGTACGTGTTAAAGGACCCAAATCTCCTTGAGCAACACGTTCAGCTAACACTTCTCCGTTCGCCAACGTCTCTAAAAGATAACACGCACGGTCAACTGCTTCATTCACAAATTCTGCTGCTAATCCTTTTTCAAAGCGACTTGATGATTCACTTCTTAAATTCAAGCGACGTGACGTATGACGTATGGCAACCGTATCAAATAAGGCCCCTTCAACTACTACGTTTTTAGTTTGTTCTGTTACTTCTGAAAAATCACCGCCCATGACGCCGCCAAGTGCAATAGGCTCTGTTCCGTTTGTAATAACGATGTCATTCGTCTGTAATTGGCGTTCTTGATTGTCTAATGTTGTCATTGTTTCGCCTTCACGTGCTTGGCGCACGACAATTTCATTAGAACCTATTTTATCTTGGTCAAACATATGCAAAGGTTGACCATATTCTAATAATACATAATTAGAAATATCAACAACGTTATTAATTGGTCGAATGCCCGCTTTCATTAAGCGCGCTTGCATCCACTCTGGAGAAGGCGCAATAGTAACGTTTTCTACAACTCGCGCACTATAATAAGGCACTTTGTCTTCATTTTCAATTTTCACAGAAAGTTTATGATGTGCATCGCCTTTTTCTGAAGTTAGCGTTGTTTCTGGCTTCTGTACAGGCTGATGATATAAAGCCCCTACTTCGTAAGCAGTCCCAATCATGCTTAACGCATCAGAACGGTTTGGTGTTAAATCAAACTCCATTAATTGATCATCTAAATATAATGCTTTTAAAGCATCTGTCCCTGGCTCAATTTGTGAAGTGAAGTTATAAATCCCTTCTTCAAAAGCTTTTGGTACTACATTGCTCGCTAAACCAATTTCTTGTAAAGAACAAATCATACCTTCTGACACTTGGCCACGTAATTTGGCACGCTTTATTTTAATACCACCTGGAAGACGCCCGCCTACTTTAGCGACAATTACCGTCTGACCAGCATCGACATTAGAGGCCCCACAGACAATCTGAGTCAATTCATCTTCACCAATATCGACTTGACAAATGCTTAATTTATCTGCATCTGGATGTTTTGCAGTTGATGCTACATATCCAACAACTAAATTTTTAATATCTTTAGTAAAATCAATAATTTCATCAACTTCAATACCCGAACGTGTAATACGTTCAGCCAACGCTTCAATGGAAACATCAATATTCACATAGGATTCTAACCATTCTTTTGAAATTAACATGTTGTTTCACCTCTATCTTCTACCGCTTTAAATTGCTCTAAGAAACGTACATCATTCGTATAGAAATGACGAATGTCTTCAATGCCATATTTCAACATCGCGATACGATCTGGTCCCATACCGAAAGCAAAACCTGAATAACGTTTTGAATCAAATCCAGCCATTTCTAACACATTAGGGTGGACCATACCCGCACCTAAAATTTCAATCCAGCCTGTATGTTTACATACATTACAACCTTCACCTTTACATTTAAAACACGAAACGTCTACTTCTACTGAAGGTTCTGTAAATGGGAAGTAACTTGGACGTAAGCGCAACTCACGTTCTTCACCAAATAATGATTTAGCTAATAATTCAAGCGTCCCTTTTAAGTCGCTCATTTTAATGTTTTCATCTACAACAAGCCCTTCAATTTGTGTGAACTGATGACTATGTGTCGCGTCGTCTGAATCACGTCGATATACTTTACCAGGACATAATATTTTCACAGGTCCTTCGCCGTTACGCTTTTCCATCGTACGCGCCTGTACTGGTGAGGTATGGGTACGCATTAAAATTTCTTCAGTAATGTAGAAGCTATCCTGCATGTCACGAGCTGGATGAGATTTTGGTAAATTTAGCGCTTCAAAATTGTAATAATCTTGTTCAACTTCGTAGCCTGTAACAATTTCATAACCCAATCCTAAAAACAAGTCTTCAATTTCTTCAATTGTTCGTGTTAACGGATGTTTAGCTCCATTTGCGATTTTACGACTTGGCAATGTAACGTCAATAGATTCTTCTGAAAGTTGTTGGTTTAACTGTGCTTCAGCTAAATCGGCTTGTCTTTCTTCAATCGCACTTGTAATGGCTTGACGTACCTCATTCACTTTTTGACCATATTCAGGTTTTTCTTCTTTTGATAAATTTTTCATATTTTTCATTAAACCGGTCACTTGACCTTTTTTACCTAAATATTGTACTTTCACGTCTTGTAAAGCTTTTTCACTATCCGCTTGTTGAATCGCCTCAAGTGCTTCAGTTTTAATTTGTAACATTTCATCTGCTTGCGACATCTTTAATCCTCCTTAAAAATAAAAAGACCCCGTCCTATACATGGGACGAAGTCTTTCCGTGGTACCACCCAGTTTTATGTAGTCTCCTACATACACTCTGAATTTATGTTGATAACGAGTCATAAACCCGACTTAAATCTCTTTAAGTAGCTAAAAAGGTGAAAAAAACCATACACAATTGAGGCGACTCACAGTTATTGCCGACCTTCCCTTTACAATTGTTTCGTATCGTTTCCGTCTTTTTATAAGCATTCTTATTCTGTATCAATACATCAATTATATACATGAGTAAATTGAGGGTCAACCCTTTAAATGAAACATTAAAATCCCAGCTGCAATCGCTACATTTAAACTTTCTGCGCGACCATAAATAGGAATCGTAACATTTTGCGTCGTCGCATCTAAAAGAGCTTTAGTCATCCCCTCACCTTCATTACCTAAAATGAGCGCAAATGACGTTTGCTTCTTGTCAATCTTGTGATAGGACACAGCATTTTCTATCGCAGTACCATAAACTGGCCCATTAAAGTTTTGAACAAAATGTACCACATCTTCTTCTACCACTACCGGTATGTGGAACACACTACCTTGACTCGCACGCAACACTTTATCAGAAAAAACATCAGCAGTTCCTCTAGAAACGATAACCATATCTAAACCTGCCGCATCTGCCGTTCGAATCAATGTTCCTACATTTCCCGGATCTTGTACACGATCTAATATAAGCACTTGTTTGGCAGTAGAGATTTCAAACGTTGGTTTTTGAACAATCGCAAAAATACCTTGAGGCGTTACCGTTCCAGCTAGTGTTTCAGCCACTTTCATATTTATTTCATAAGTAGCCTGACTCGCTTCAATTAACGCTTGATCGACACGCGCCACATCAAGTACGAATAGATATTCAATAGTTAAATTATTTTGAAATGCTTCCTCAATTAAATGATACCCTTCAAGAATCATAAGCCCTTGTTTGTCGCGCTCACGTTTCTTTTTTAGCTTTTGATATAATTTCACTTTTGTATTTTGGTTGGAAGTAATTTGTTCCATAAACACGCCTCAACTCTTTATCATTTTATTTCATTCTATCATAAAGTTAAAAAGAAAATCGCTTTGACCTCAATGCGTCAAAGCGATTTTATATCGTATCAATTATTTTGAAACGACTTCTTCACCTTTGTATGAACCACAACCTGGACATACACGGTGTGATAATTTAAATTCACCACAGTTTGGGCATTCTTGCATACCTGGTACTGTTAATTTGAAATGCGTACGGCGTTTGTTTTTTCTTGTTTTAGAAGTTCTTCTTTTTGGTACTGCCATGATTAATCCTCCCTTTTATTCATTACATATGACGTATTGATTTTAGCGTGCGCGATCACCATCATCATAAAACTGTTGTAATTTTTGAAGCCTTGGATCGACTTTTTTATGCGACTCATCTTGTGAAGGGTCGTTATCCAAAATTTGTGTTTCGTCAACAACTTCCCAACCTTGACCACCTGTTAACATGTCTTCGCTATCATCAGCGATAACACGCATAGGTTTTTCTAACATCACAATCTCTTCCGCGATTGCACGAAGATTGATGATGCCATCCGTCGCGAGATGATAATGTTCATCGTCCTCATCTTCGTATAAACCATCTAAATCAAACACTTCCGTCGATGTTGTATCCAAAGGAACTTCTACTGGCTTAAGTGTACGTGCACATGCCATCGTATACATTCCAGTTAAATGCATAGTTGCAACGACTTCATTCGACTTTACGATTAATTCACCCTCAATGTGAACTGGAGATAAATGTATAATATCTAAAGTTCCAGCTAAATCGTTAAATTCAACAGTTTGATTAAATTTAAAAGGTTGTCCTTGGTATTTTCTTAATTGTGTTATTGACCATTTCATATGGCTTCACCTCTAACAAGCACAAAATTTATTTTAACTTTTGACGCTAAAGTTGTCAAGATTTTTTCTTAACATCTTTAGTTCTGTTACAATACTCATAATGAGACACGAAAGGAAAGAAAGCAAATGAAAAGTGTTGCCCTCATTACAGAGTATAATCCCTTTCATAATGGACACCTCTATCACGCGCAACAATCAAAGCACATCACTAATGCAGACGTGGTCATCGCGATCATGAGTGGCCAGTTTATGATGCGTGGTATGCCTGCAATGTATTCTAAATTCACACGCACACAAATGGCGCTTCAAGGTGTTGATCTTGTCGTTGAACTGCCTTTACTCGGCAGTCTATCTTCAAGTGATCGTTTTGCAGAAATGGGTGTCAAAGTTGCCAATTATTTAGACGTAGACGCCCTGTCATTTGGTAGCGAAAGTGGCGATATCCGTCAGCTTAAGTCAATAGCTGAACAAATATGCCACTTTGAAAATCATCCGCAATTTCAAAACGCACTCAAACAAGGTAAAAGTTATGCTCGGATCGTCGGTGAATATATAAATGATGCGTGTATCGAGTCACCTAACAATATTTTAGCATTGTCTTATCTCAAGCAATTACACATACAAAATAGTAACATCAAACCATACACAATATCGCGTACCAATGCACAACATCACCAAAATGAAATCGCACATCATACATTTGCAAGTGGTTCTGCAATTCGTAAAGATATCCTTAATAATGGAAAACATTGGAAAAACTGCGTCCCACCGAACAATTATCCATTGTTTTCTCATCCATTCACTCAAACAGATACGCTATTTAAAATGATTCAACTCACCGTGCTACAACAATCTCTCACATCACTTGCTTCCATTTATACAATGAGTGAAGGATTTGAGCATCGCTTAAGTCGCATGATTCGTGAGGTTAATCATTGGGATGCGTTGCTCACAAAACTGAAAACAAAGCGTTACACGCATACACATATACAACGCATTTTAATGAACGTATTACTGAATTTTCGTTATGAAGATGTCCAACCTCACATTAATGCGGTTAGAATTTTAGGCATGACAACTAAAGGACAAACGTATTTAAAAAATCTAAAACAACGCTATCCAGAGAAAAACTTAATTACCAATGTCAATAAAACATCCGCTTCTTATTTTAAACACGAAATAAAAGCGACAGATATATACAATCTACTAACGCAGCAAACAAACACAGATTTCAATACACCTGTCATCATCTCACACGACAGATAAATACACTGGCTCAAAATTCGAAATAATAATGTGTTGCACCAATAAGATGTATTCAATCATCCGTAATGACACAAAAATCATAACCACCCATTAAACGGGTGGTTATGATTTGAATTTTTTTAATAGCGCTTCTTCTACTGGTTTTGGTACGAATTCTGAAATATCTGCATCATACTGTGCCACTTCTTTCACAACACTTGAACTAATAAAAGAATAATCTGTTGATGTCATCATATATAACGTTTCAATATTAGGGTTTAATTTTCTATTCATGGACGTGAGGCGTAATTCATATTCAAAATCACTCACCGCACGTAAACCACGAATAATCGTTGTCGCACCAACATATTCACAAAAGTCTACTAACAAACCTCCATAAGAATGGACATAGACATTATCCAAATGTGAAACTGAAGCTTCAATTAGCGCAATGCGTTCATCAGATGTAAACGTCCCTTTTTTACTGCTATTGCGCAAAACGCATATATGCAATTCTTCAAAGCGCTCTGCACTACGTTCGATAATATCGATATGACCCAAAGTAATAGGATCAAAGCTTCCTGGAATGACTGCTTTTGTATTAGTCATGATTTTCTCCTTTTTCCAATAAACAAGTATCAGTTAAACCATAGTGATATCGTTTGATTTCTTTGAAGCCGTTACTTTGAATAGATTCACGATGACTAAACTCACACACGATAATACCATTCTTTTTCAATAAATCAAATTCTTGAATACGTTCCAACGCTTTATCTATCAAACCTTTTTCATAAGGAGGATCTAAAAAGATAATATCAAATTGAATTTCTCTTTTATACAATGCTTTAAGCGCACGATCAGCGTTGTTTTTGTAAACTTCAGTTTGAGATTCAAGCCCTAATTTTTTTATATTTTGACGAATAATTTTGATTGCGCCAAAATTTTGGTCTACAAAAATAACTTTCTCCATTCCTCTTGAAAGTGCTTCAATGCCTAGACCGCCACTTCCAGCAAACAAGTCTAATCCGATACCTTGAACCTCATGTAAACTATTAAAAATGCCCTCTTTCACTTTATCCATAGTAGGTCTTGTATTTCGACCTTCGAGAGTGTCTAACGGTTTGCTTTTATGTTTTCCGGCGATGACGCGCATATACTTACACTTCCAATCTTTTTTCATTTTTAATATAATTTTCATGAAGGAGGAACATCATGAAACAATCATTTATCGTACTTGGTCAAGGGCTTACAGATTTATACGAATTTAAAACACTGATCGATTATAATCATCCAAGAGTCGAGCGTATCGTCTTTTTTCATACACCAAAATCCGAAGCGCAATTAACATCCGTTGCTTTAATTATGCAACCTACAGAAGGAAGGTACTTCCAAGGGATTTATATCATGTTGAATGCTTTACGTTATCCCTTTCCTGAAACTAATCGTAAATACGAACTCATCCAATCATTCGCCTCACCTTATAATATCGAAATGGTTGGTGTAGATGTCCACGCTCCTGAAGCATATCCAGAATTAGAGCTATACTTTAATTATTTAAAAAGTGTTTTAAGACTTCAACATTGGTTGCCACCACTTGAGTAGCTAAAATTCATATTTTTCTTTTTCGTATACTTTTTTTATAGTTTTATATGGTGAACCTACCACTTTCGTCACATATTTAAGTTTCATCAAATTTTGAACGATTTGATCTATTTGTTGTTGTTCTACATACATTGCGACATATTTATGTGTTTTGTTCGTCGAAACAATGTGACCATACTTACGTATTTGACGTTCATGTTTCATATTTTTTAAGTAAATAATTAATTTTTCTCGTTGTACGATTTCCATTTTTTCACCTCGCACTTTCACGCTTATATCGTACCATGTGTGCGATAAAAACGAAAAGATAAATTTTATCACATTAAGGAGTTGGTAAAAATGACACAGTCGCGCCGAATCATCACGCGTACCATTATAGGGATTTCAAGTTTAATAGGCAGCCGCTTTTTATTGAACTATATCAAAAAAGAAATTAATCCGCGAAACATCCATCCCTATTTCAAACATCCTGCCCCCTTTATATTAAGTCATAGAGGCGGTATGTACGAACGCCCTGAACATACGGCCCTCGCCTTTGATCATAGTGAAAAACTCGGGTTGACTGGGTTTGAAATTGATATCCGTATTTCTAAAGATGAACATGTCATCGTATTTCATGATGCTGATGTTGATCGTACAACAAATGGCTCTGGCCGCGTTGTAGAGTATACGTTAGATGAATTAAAAAAATTAGATGCCGGCTATCATTTTACAGATATTAATGGTACAACACCTTACAAGAACCATCCTAAAGCTAAAATTATGACATTAGATGAATTGTTTACATGCTACCCTAATCAATTGGTTAATATTGATATTAAAGACCATCCTGAAACGTATGAAGGAAGTATTGCGGCTGAACGCTTGTATCAAACTATCGTCAAACATGACGCGCAACATCGTGTACTCGTTACAAGTTTTCATAAAGAACAAATCGAGCGCTTTAACCTCTACCATTCTAACGACATTGCAACAGGCGCAAGTCAAGCTGAAGTGACTGAAGGCATACTTAAATTTTATACTGGTTTTTCCAAACTTTACGATGGGCAAGCGCTCACATTCCAAATGCCCCTTTCTTATAAAGGGCTACCACTTACATCAAAACGGTTCATTTCTTGGCTTAATTCACGTCAAATTGCGCCGGGTTATTATGGCGTAAATAGTATTGATTTAATGTGTGATTTAATCACGCACGGCGTCCATACTATAGTGACTGATCGCCCAACTTTAGCGCAACAGTTTAAAACAATTAACCTACGTTAAAAGATAGAGCACCTCGAAAAAAATACTTTTTCGAGGTGCTCTATCACGTTAATGCGCTTTACATTTACATGATTCACCTGTGGCGCAACCGTGGGCTAATTTATCAAATAGTGGTGTGCCAGCATCTACTTTAACATGTTCTGAAACACTTGTAGCTAATACCGTGACAACTTCATCGATAAGTTGTTGTAGCGCTGTTTCAGCTTGCTTGAATGTAATCACAGTCGGATGCATTTCATATTGCCTCTTAGCACGTCTCGTTTCTAACATAATTTGTTGATAATCTGGGTGGTAACGCCCAAACCTTTGGACTTCGTTGTATGCCACGCGCGTAGTTAAAAATGCTTGATACAAACTTTGTGCGGTTTCATCATTTTTTAATGCCTGTTGCGCTTCTTTATATTGATGATAGACTTCAGACGCTCTAATCATATCTCCTAATTGATCTGTTTTGTCTAAAACCGTCACTAATGCTTCATTAAACATCTCTTTCTTCCTCCTCTAGAAAGATTAATATGAAATACTGTCGATCAATTTCACTACCCATTTTAGTATATTTTTCATTTAACATTCTTGAACGATGGACGTCTGAATTCATCCAACTATGAGCGAGCGTTGGAATATCAGTAAAATTATACGCCACATTTTGTGAAACACTATTGTAGTGTAAATCCGCTTGGTCTAATACATCGATTAAATTAGACTCTGTAAAAGTAGTGTTACCATTAGATAGGGTATTAAATAAATTCACATTAGCTACACTTTCAAGTTTTCCTTCTACTGTTAGAGGTTTGCGATGATACAGTTGACGCATTTCGTTTGTAAGTTCATATAAAGTCAATCGTTGGTTAACATCTTGGTCTGGATTTTTATGCGCTTCTTTTTTGTCTACTTCATCTTCGCTCAACATCGAAGATTCATTTTGCGCGTATGGATTCATCGCAACTAACGCCTCTTTATCTAAAAATCTCAATCCAATAACACGATTCGTTTGTTGATCTATAAACACCTGTTCATAAATGTCACCAAACTGTATCAATGCTTGTGTTTTAATATCTTCATCCGACAATTCGTAATGATATTCACGCCCATTCAACTTAAATTGCGGCTCCGTATTGATAGAAAATGAATTATAAATTTTATCGGCAGGAGAATTGATATCAATAGGCCCTACCTTTGTTTTCGAGCCTTCGCCCGTCACATAGACCGATATCACTTTATGATTTTTGGCTGTAATAATGAGATACATATCCTCTCTATGAAAAATGTAGTTTTCATAATCTTTTTCAAAGCTGTACGTTCGATCTGCTTGACCGTATTTTTCAGTCACTTTATTCATTGACTTTCCAACTAAGGTGCCCACACCTTTGGTCAAAGTTGAATTTTCACCTTCATTTTGTTTATGTTGGGGTGCATTATTACGCTTAGCCGAATCATTTGATCGGTTAGGATTTTCTAAAACATCAAATTCAAGATTAGGAGAATAAAACAAATAAATCAAGAAGCCGATGAATAATATAACGCCTAACATCTTAAATATAATACTTTTCATAGGCACCTCCTTCAAAACGTGGTATTTTACAATATTTTCCCATTTTTGAAGCAAAAGTCAAAATAATTGATACCAAAAAAGAGTTGTAACATCATTGAGCAACGATTGTTACAACCCTAACACACTATAATCCAAAAGTGGCTTTAATTAAAGACGTTGTTTCGCCGCCTGGATATAAAATATAAAGTAAAAGATATACAGCAACACCTGTGATTGCAGTGAAGAACCACACCAATGAAGCAGATGGTCCTATTTTACGGTGAACATGATATTTGTCTTTTAAACCTGTCACAATTTGGATAAGTCCCAAAACAGCGCCTACAGTCGCCAGTGTAATGTGACAGAATAAGAAAATAGTGTAATACAATTTAACTGAATCCGGTCCACCAAATGCTGTATTACCAATAAAGATTGTACGACTCGCATATATTGTAAAGAACACTACGGCAAATATTGCTGCAATTAACATGACTTTTTTATGTTTTTCTATTTCTTTTTTCCAAATCAGTCTCCAACCAATAGCAACAAAAATTGCACTGATTACGATACACATTGTACTAATAGTAGGTAAAATTGGTATGCTCATTTTTTAACCCTCACTCATTTCCGTTTAAATCATATTTATTAAAGTCATCACAACGACAAGCGCAAAAAACACAACAAGGTAATTTAAAGAATAAATAAACATCTTCGTTGCCCACTTTGACTCATTTGTCGTTGATTTGAAACTTGTCATCCCTAAATATAACCAACCTAAATTTAACAACGTCGCTAGCACTACAAATACCACTCCTAGTGATTGCATTAAAAATGGAATTGGTAATAGTGCAAATAACCATAAAAACATACCTAGACGCGTACGTTTAAAACCACTCACAGATGGTAACATTGGAATATTAGCCATTGCATATTCATCTTTTCTTTTAATAGCCAACGCATAAAAATGAATTGGTTGCCAACAAAATACAACTAAAAATAATGCCCACGCTAAAATGGATAATTGTCCATCAACGGCTGCCCAACCAATTAACGGAGGTACAGCACCAGGAAAACTCCCGATCACCGTATTCCAAGTTGTGTGGCGTTTTGACCATATTGAATAAAATGAAACATAGCCAATGACTCCTGCTAAGCCAATGACTCCTGTTGGAATATTAAGCATGAAAAGCAAGATTTCCCCTACTACAATCATGCCTAAACTTAATATTAAAAGATGACGATTTGAAATCCGGTCGTTAACGGTCGGACGATTTTGCTTGCTCGGCATTACGCGGTCAATATCTTGGTCATAATAATTATTGAGTGCGCATGCGCCCCCCATCACTAATGTCGAACCAAGCACCATCGTAATAATTTGTGGAATAGATCCTAAAAAAGAATGGTGTGTAAAAACGACAGCTAACCATGCGCCAGCAAAAGCAGGAATCAGGTTACCTTGGACAAGGCCTAACTTGATAATCTGCTTTAATTCTTGAAAAGTTACACGTCCTTTAGTTCGAACGGCTAACTCGGATTTAGACATCATTTGCCCCCCTTAAAGTTCTCATATAATACAATGATATATTAAAGTGAAATACTTTACTAGGCAAATTCCGAAAAAAATGTGACACTTTATCGACATTGATTGAAAGTCATGATTAAGTCACAAACAGAGGCGCATTTTTTGATATAATAGAGCCAAATGTAGAATTTCCATCTTTTTTACAACTTTATTTAATAACGGGGTGTTGAGCAGTGTTTAGAAAGCGAAACCTAAAGTGGCTTTCCGTATTAGCTACTTTAATGATGATATGGGTTCAGCTTGGTGGGGCGCTCGTTACAAAAACTGGTTCTGCAGATGGGTGCGGATCAGATTGGCCATTATGTCACGGTGCCTTTTTACCTGAAAACCTCCCGATTGAAACGATCATTGAATTGAGTCACCGCGCGGTATCTGGACTCTCTTTACTCGTTGTACTTTGGCTTGTAATCACATCTTGGAAACATATTGGCCACATTAAAGAAGTGAAACCATTATGTAGCATTAGTATTGGATTCTTATTATTACAAGCTTTAATCGGGGCTGCTGCAGTAATGTGGCAACAAAACGATTATATTTTGGCACTACACTTTGGGATATCTCTTATCAGTTTCTCATCTGTCTTCGTGCTAACATTAATCATTTTTGATTTAGACCAAAAATATGAAGCTAATATCGTACATATACGTAAACCTCTCCAACGCCTAACTTGGCTCATGGCGGGTATTATCTATGTAGCCATCTATACTGGAGCATTAGTGCGTCATACAGACTCTAGCCTAGCTTACGGTGCTTGGCCTTTGCCTTTTAATGATTTAGTGCCACATGATGTACATGATTGGGTACAGTTGTCTCATCGTACTTTAGCATTTATCGCATTTTTAACAGTAATGATGGTATATATTCATGCCGTTAAAAATTATCCAACGATTCGTACGATTCAATACGGTTATACCGCAAGCTTCATTTTAATCATTCTTCAAGTTCTGACAGGCGCTTTATCAGTGATTACAAACGTCAATTTAATCGTTGCTTTGTTTCATGCGCTATTCATCACGTTACTTTTTGGAATGATAAGTTATTTCTTATTGTTAATACTAAGATCAAATCGTGGCGAACAATAATTGTAATCCAAAAGGGTGTCATCCATATAAGGAAGACACCCTTTTTTATATTGATTTTATTCTGCTTGTTCAAATTCCACGAGTAAGTCGCCTGTTTCAATACTATCATTAGGCGCGACATGAATTTTTTTAACAATACCTTTAAATGGTGCTTGCACCGTTGTCTCCATTTTCATAGCTTCGGTAATAATTAATGCTTGACTCGCTTCTACTTCATCACCTTCACTAACGTTAAGTTGAAGCACAGTTCCGGGCATTTGCGCACCGATATGCGTCGGATTAGATTTATCCGCTTTAGGTTTAGCACGTGTGGATGCTTGAACGTTTTCATCTTTAACTTGAACACGTCGTGCTTGCCCATTCATATCGAAAAAGACTGTACACATGCCATTTTCGTCTGGTTTTGTGATTGTTTTTAATGTAATAATTAAAATTTTCCCTTTATCAATTTCAATTTGTACCGTTTCATTATCACGCATTCCAAAGAAAAATGTCGGTGTATCTAAAATAGAGACATCTCCGAATTTTTCATATGTTTGAATATATTGTTCGTATACTTTCGGATATAAGACATAGCTGATGACATCTTCATCTGTTACTTTATCTTGTTGCTTTTGTTGCAACTCTACTTTTAAAGCATCAAAATCTACAGGTTCCAAATATTCACCTGGTCGTTTCGTTAGTGGTGTTTGTCCTTTTAGAACAACACTTTGTAATGCTTCGTTAAAGCCGTTTACAGGTTGTCCAATTTCACCTTTAAAGAAAGAAACCACGGATTCAGGGAAATCTAATTTATGACCATCTTTAATCACAGACGCTTCATCTAAATCATTTTGAACCATGTACAACGCCATATCTCCAACAACTTTAGATGACGGCGTTACTTTTACAATATCGCCAAATAAGAAGTTGACACGGCGGTACATCTTTTTCACTTCACTGAAACGGTTCCCTAGCCCTAAACTTTTAGCTTGTTGACGTAAGTTAGAGTACTGTCCTCCTGGCATCTCATGTTGATAAATCTCCGTATGCGGCGACTTCATATCACTTTCGAAATCACTGTAGTAAGCACGCGCAGCATCCCAATAATGAGACAATACCTCGTGACCATCAATATCCATACGCAGATCTCTTTCGAAGCCATCAAGCGCATAATAAAGTGAGTTACTGCTTGGTTGACTTGTTAACCCAGACATTGCAGCTACTGCAGTGTCAACAATATCCACACCTGCATCAATCGCTTGTTTATAAATGATAATACCGTTTCCACTTGTATCATGTGTATGTAAGTGGATTGGTAAGTCTACTGCCGCTTTTAATTCTCCAATTAATTCATATGCTGCACGCGGCTTTAATAGTCCGGCCATATCTTTAATGGCCAACATATGGAATCCTTCACGCTCTAACGTTTTTGCTAATTTAACATAATAATCTAATGTATACACATTAGAACGCTCTGGATTCAAGATGTCACCTGTATAACAAATCGTTCCTTCTGAAATTTTACCCGCTTCTTGAACCGCTTCGTTTGCTACTTTCATTTGTTCAACCCAGTTTAATGAATCAAAAATACGGAAAACATCAATACCCGCTTCAGCGCTTTGTTTCACAAATTTTTGAATCACGTTATCTGGATAGTTTTTATAGCCTACTGCGTTAGAAGCACGTAAAAGCATTTGGAACAGGACATTCGGAATCGCTTTGCGTAGCTCATGTAATCGATGCCATGGATTTTCTTTTAAAAAGTTAAATGCAACGTCAAAAGTTGCGCCGCCCCATAGTTCTAATGAAAAATTATTTTGCATGACTTCTGCTGTTGCTGGCGCAATTTTAAGTAAATCATGTGTACGCACACGTGTAGCTAAAAGTGATTGGTGTGCATCTCGGAATGTTGTATCTGTAATCAACACATCTTTTTGAGCTTTTACCCAATCTGCAACCGCTTGAGGGCCTTTTTCATCTAATAATTGCTTTGTACCTTTTAAGCTTGCAAGCGTCTCATGGCTTACTTCCGGAATTGACGCAGGTTCGAAGACAGGTTTCGGTCTTTTGTCAACATTAGGAAACCCATTAATTGTGACATTACCAATATATTCTAATGTTTTAGTACCTCTATCCCTAGAAGGTTGAATCACAAATAATTCTGGTGCATTTTCTAAAAATTTTGTCGTATAATCACCTGATGCGAATTTTTCATGATTGATAACGTTACGTAAAAATGGAATATTCGTTTTGACACCACGAATTCTCATTTCTTGTAAAGAACGTTCCATTTTTTCACGTGCTTCTTTATAACTGATTGCATGTGTAGAAACTTTAACGAGTAAAGAATCGTAGTATGGAGAAATCTCGGCACCTTGGAATGCATCACCAGCATCTAAACGTACTCCAAATCCACCACTTGAACGGTAAGCTACGATGCGGCCTGTGTCAGGCATGAAATCTTGTGTTGGATCTTCTGTAGTAATACGACATTGAATCGCATAGCCCAATGTTTTAATTTCATTTTGGGCTGGCATACGAATCGCTTCGCCATGTAATGGTTCGCCATCCGCAATTAAAATTTGAGTTTTAACGATATCAATACCTGTAATCATTTCAGTAATCGTATGCTCTACTTGCACACGAGGGTTGACTTCAATAAAATAAAAGTCTTCTCCTGAAACTAAAAATTCAACTGTCCCGGCGTTGACATAATTAATTTTTTTCATTAATTCAACCGCTGACGCACAGATTCGCGCTCTCAATTCATCAGATAATGAAACAGATGGAGCAACTTCGACAACTTTTTGATGGCGTCTTTGAACTGAACAGTCACGCTCATATAAATGGACGATATTGCCATCTTCATCACCAATAATCTGAACTTCGATATGTTTAGGGTTATCTATAAACTTTTCAATATAAACTTCACTATTACCAAATGACTTCTCCGCTTCAGATTTAGCACGTGTAAATGCTTCTTTTAATTCAGAAGGTTCGCGCACGATACGCATCCCTTTTCCACCGCCACCACTAGTAGCTTTAATCATTAGTGGGAAGCCCGCGCTTTCCGCAAACGCTTGGGCCGCTTCAAACCCCTCGACAGGACCATCAGTACCTGGAATAACAGGTAAATCTGCCTTAATTGCTGTTGTACGTGCTTTTACTTTATCACCAAACATATCAAGATGTTCGAGATGAGGTCCAATAAAAATAATCCCCTCTTCCGCACAACGCTTCGCAAATTGCATATTTTCACTCAAAAAGCCATATCCTGGATGAATGGCATCTACATTCGCCTCTTTGGCCACTTTAATGATTCTTTCAATATTTAAATAACTTTCAGCTGGACCTAAATCTTCTCCCACAAGGTAAGATTCATCTGCTTTGTATCTATGTAATGAACCCATATCTTCTTTTGAGTAAATCGCAACCGTTTGAATGTCTAATTCCGTTGCAGCTCTGAAGATACGTATGGCTATCTCTCCGCGGTTTGCGACTAATAACTTCCGAATGCGTTTCATAAAGCCAACCTCCTAAAAAGTTCGAAAATTCTAAAAACATAATTACTAGTATATCAAATGACGACTAAAAGTTAAAATGGTAATTATTCTTCATTATTCAATTACGCAATAACTTTTATTACACGTTATAACTTTTCCTTATCTAATTTGATAGAAATTTGTTATTACCAGATTCATTTTAAAATCTATCGCGTCAAAAGTCAAAATAAAAAACGAGAACTAAGAATCATATCACACATTTAGATTCAAAGCTCTCGTTATTGCTTTAAGTAGCTTGTTTTTTATTAATATAACGCTTGCGGGCTTGCTCATATCTAATTTGTTTTGACACAATTAATAATAAGCCCATCGCAATGCTTAAACTGATCATTGAGGAACCTCCAAAACTAATAAATGGCAGTGGCACCCCAGTTAATGGAATCAAGCCAGAAATCCCACCTAAATTGATGAAGGTTTGAATACCAATGTAACTCGCAATCCCGACACAAACTAATTTATAGAAATAAGACGTCGTACGTGAAGCGAGCTCAAATGATCGATACACAATAAAGAACAATAAACTTAGAACAATTAATACTCCTACCAAACCTAATTCCTCTGCAATGATTGCAAAGATAAAGTCTGTATGTGGCTCAGGTAAATAACCTAATTTCATAATACTATTTCCTAGTCCTCTTCCGAAAAGACCTCCATTACCAATAGCAAGGAGTGAGTTGGCAAGGTGATAACCAATACCATCTTCAAAGTTAAAAGGGTTTTCCAGTGCACTAAAACGTGCTGTAAGATACGTAGGTAAAATGTTAATTCTGAATACAACGATAATAATAATGACTACAAAAAGACCTAATAAACTAAAAAAGCCAATTTTCAAGAAGTTTTTGACACCAATTCCAGCATATAAAATAATAGAAAAGAAAATGGCGGATATTAAAAGTGTTTGTCCTACGTCTTTTTGTAATAATACGAGCCCAATAATAAGACCTACAAATAATATAGGCCATAAAATTGCGGTTGGATCTCGCTGTATTTGCCTTCTTTTTCGTTCAATAATATATGGGACATATAAAATAATAGCGATTTTTAACAACTCTGAAGCTTGTAAATTCATAAAACCTAAATTTATCCAACTTCGAGAACCGTTTATTTCAGACCCTACAACTAATGTCGCCAAAAGCAATAACACGATAAATCCCATCATGCCGACTTGAAACTTGGGTGCTTTTAATACTTTCACATTCAATAAATAGGCAATGAAAAATACAATCCCAAATCCAAAAATAACGTAGATTAGCTGTCTCGTATAAAAATATGTACCTGGCACTGACACACCACCAGTAAGCGTTCCTCTTGTTGCTGCTACCATACTTGCACTATAAACCATGGTCAAACCAATAAAGCATAGCGCAAGATAAGTGATTAATAATGGAAAATCGATATATTTAGAGGATCTCAAAATATATCGAAGCAAGTTTTTTATATTATTCATAATGTTTTAATCATCCAATTCATCGCAGATACAAAGTGTCGTTGCGATAAAAGCTCTTGGTGAATTATTTATCGCAACTAAACTCTTGTAAACGCTTCGTGTAATTTTGATAACTCTTTTTCAAGACGAAGCATTAATGCTTTGCCGTCCTCTCTATCTACCAAGCCAAGTTTCACTGCAAAATCAACTTCTTTTTGCAAACCATACATTTGTGTATCTAAAACTTCCTCGTATAAAGGACATTGAGGCAATGTTAAGTTGTCCATTTGTACTTTAATGAGCTGTAAAATTCTATCTGCATCTGCATTTAATTGGTCGTATGCCGCATTGCTAATGTTTGATTGCTTGCTCATGACATCGTCCCCCCATAAATTTATCTGTATGTTTAAAAGTTTATCTTAAGCCCTTTTAAAAAGCAAGTGTATTTCGTACGTGTCCGTCCCAAGTATGATAAAATAAATTTAGTTTACTATTAGGGAGTGCAATGAATATGATTCAAATCAAAGGGTCTGTAAAATTTCCAATTACATTGGACAGTTCAACTTGGATTTTTGATGATCGTAAAATTCGCATTGAAGATTTAAAAAAAGGTGACTTCAATGGGGAAAAGCCTATTAAATTTGAAGACAATCGTGAGTGGAATCGTGCGATTTTAGAAGGTCAAACAAATCCACCTACTTTAAATTCTGAAATTGAGTATAAAAAACGTTCTGTACTTGAAAGTTCTTTTGTCATTAATATGACACCTTTTTTCAAAAATGCAGAACCTTCTGATGATGCAACAATCATCCGGCTATCAAACGAGACAGAACATATCGATATTCCTTTCAATTTATTACCTTATTTATTCTTCCAATTCTCTAAAGATGGAAAAAGACTTTATCAAGATAATGCTGTGGACAGTTTTGTCTATCAACAAACTGAAGGTATTCAATATCCATTTAAATATGTTACGCATATCGAGGTGTTATAAATGCGAAAAGTAACGTGTATCATTTGTGATACAGAAGTATTACTAGATGAGGATACACTGATTGCAAAACGTTTAAAAAATAACCCTATTCAAACATTTATGTGTGATGAATGTAAAAGTCGCTTAGATACCCCTAAGCATCGTTCCAACAAAACATCGTCTTCCCAACTTACTACAGATAATGACGAAACATCAACGAACCTAAAGCATACGAAAACGCATGGCGCGTAACGTCACACGTACAACTTTCTTACACAATAATAGGCTAGGATTACGCGCTCTAAGCAACCGCTAAACGGCAGCCAAAAACAGCCTTCTCCCTAGCCTATTCGTTTATTCATTTTCTTTTTTCGGTATAGGAAATGCCGATTTATTAAACAAATGCCAAAGTTCGATCGGCAACTGATGTTTATCTTCTCGCTTAGAATCAAATTGACGTATAATCGCTTCTGTTTTATTTTCTTTAATTTTAGCTACTAATCTTGCATCTAACAATAAACCTCTACCAAGCGCAATCAAATCTGCCCCTGAGTTCAAACCTGCTAAAGCGGCATCAACAGAATAGATAGAACCAATCCCAATTAAAGGCATTTGGTGATTTACCCATCTCTTCAACAATGTGATACGTTTTTCGCCGGCATATTTACCTTCTTTTGTTGTAGATTGAATATCCATTAAAGAAGCGTGTAAATAATCAAGTGGATACGCAATAAGCATTTTAATTAATCTTTCTGTAAGTTCCATAGAAATTCCAGGTGATTCAGCTTCTTCCGGTGAAAAACGATAACCGATAACAAAATCTTTAGGCGCCAATGACGTTTTTACATTCAACACTTCTTCTACAACAGCTTTAGGATAAGCTAAAGCCTTACACCATTTATCGCTTCGGTGGTTATAATGTGGCGATACAAACTCATGGATAAGATAATGGTTGGCCCCATGTATTTCTACACCATCAAATCCAGCACGTATGGCAAGTTCAGTAGCACGACCATAATCTTTGATGGATTGCATAACCTCTTCAGCAGTCATTGCTCGAGAAGAATGTTTTTGAGACTGACCATAACCATAATCTTCAATGTCACTCGGTGCTTTAACATCACCATTGGGTACATACTTAGGTAATGCACGCGCGCCACCATGATGAATTTGTATAATCGCTAGAGCACCATTTTGTTTAATGGTTTGAGCTAGACGTTTTAAGCCTTTCAAATCCGCTTCTTTAGAAATAGAAGGATGTCCTGGAAAAGCTTTGCCTTCTATATTAATGTAGCTCGCAGCCGTAATCGCCATCCCTACATCCTGTGTTCGTGATTTAACAAACTCGATTTCACGCTCTGATGTTGTCCCATCTTCATTAGAAATCGTATGTGTGAGTGGTGCGAGAACAAACTTGTTTTTAATCGTCTTTCCATTCGGAAAAGTAATACTTTCAAATAAAGATTTAAAACGTTGTTCCATTAAAGGCCCTCCTTTTTATCTCTATTTAGTGTAATACATTTATAAAAACCGACCAAATAACGTGGCTTAAAATCAATTCAACCCCGGCATGCATGATAACTTTTTACTATATGATATTGCGCAATAAACACGAAATGTAAAGCATGCAAAAGAAGAGGTTCGGATATATTCCATACACGTCATGGGCTACCAGAAAGGCATCCAAAAGCATAATATCATTCCGACCTCTTCTTAAATCTCTATTTAGTTTAAACGCAACGTTTTATTCGTTATCTTCCATCATTTGTTTAATTCGTTTAGCTTCTTTTTCACGTTGACCTTTGTTTAAGATTCTCTTTCTTAAACGTACATTTTCAGGTGTCACTTCTACTAATTCATCATCATTAATAAATTCTAAAGCTTCCTCTAATGTAAGAATACGTGGTTTTTTCATTGTCTCAGTTTGGTCTTTTGTAGCTGAACGTACGTTCGTTTGATGTTTTACTTTAGTAATATTAACTGTTAAATCATTTTCACGATTATTTTGACCTACAATCATTCCTTCATAGACTTCTGTACCTGGCTCCATAAAGATAACACCACGATCTTCAAGTCCTAAAATCGCATATTCGCTCGCACTACCTTGATCCATAGACACAAGTACACCATTACGGCGTCCACCAATACGACCTTTAATGCGTGGACGGAATTCATCAAAAGTATGGTTAATAATGCCATAACCACGTGTCATTGACATGAATTCAGTCGTATAACCGATTAATCCTCGAGCAGGCACATTGAAGATTAAACGTGTTAAACCGTTATCTGTTGTCATCATATCAACCATTTCACCTTTACGTTGACCTAATGATTCGATGACAGATCCCGCATATTCTTCAGGAACTTCAGCTTGAACGCGTTCAAATGGTTCATGAAGTTCGCCATCGATATCTTTTAAAATGACTTGTGGTTTAGATACTTGTAATTCAAAACCTTCTCGACGCATATTTTCAATTAAAATAGATAAATGTAATTCACCGCGACCAGCAACTGTCCAAGCATCAGGCGAATCAGTTGGTGTTACCTTTAATGAAACGTCTGTTTCTAATTGGTTATCTAAACGTTCTTGAATTTGACGCGCAGTAACAAATTGCCCTTCGCGTCCAGCAAATGGTGAATTATTTACTCTGAAAGTCATTTCTAATGTCGGTTCATCAATGCGTAATACTGGAAGTTTATCTTGATGATCTTGAGGTGTAATCGTCTCACCTACGTTAATGTCTTCCATTCCCGAAACAGCAATTAAATCTCCGGCATATGCTTCTTGAATCTCTTCACGTTTAAGCCCGAAATATCCAAATATTTTCGTCACTCGGAAATTTTTCACACTACCATCTAATTTTAATAATGATACGTTTTCTCCAACACGCATCGTACCTCGGAACACACGACCAATACCAATTCGTCCAACATAATCATTGTAATCTAACAATGCAGGTTGGAACTGTAATGGTTCATCTCGGTTATCTACAGGCGCTGGCACATATTCTATAATCGTTTCGTATAGACATTGCATATTTTCATCTTGTTTGTCTGCATCTAAACTTGCAGTTCCACTAGTAGCAGAAGCATAAACGACCGGGAATTCTAATTGTTCGTCATTTGCGTCTAATTCAATAAATAAATCTAATACTTCATCTACAACACCTTCTGGACGTGCAGAGGGTTTATCAATTTTATTGACAACTACGACAGGCTTTAAGTTTTGTTCTAACGCTTTTTTAAGTACAAAACGTGTTTGCGGCATCGTACCTTCGTATGCATCAACAACAAGCACAACCCCATCGACCATTTTCATAATACGTTCTACTTCACCACCAAAGTCAGCGTGTCCTGGTGTGTCTAAAATATTAATGCGCGTACCTTTATAGTCGACTGCTGTATTTTTCGCTAAAATTGTAATCCCACGCTCTCTTTCAAGATCATTGGAATCCATTGCACGTTCTGCAACATGTTCATTTTCACGGAAAATTCCAGATTGTTTTAATAATTCATCAACCAAAGTTGTTTTACCATGGTCGACGTGAGCGATAATCGCAATATTACGAACATCTTCTCTAAATTTTGTCATACATTAATTTCCTTTCCTGAGTAAATTACCACTTTCTTTTGCAACTCGTTTATTATATCATATAAATGAAATGACGACACAGTTAGGTGGAATAAAGATGCAAAAGTCTAAATCGATTTTTCTCGTTCTCGCACTTGTTGCAGTCTTATTTTTAGTATTGTTTAGTTTTGCAATTGCTGCAACGAATATTTTATGGATGTGTATTACATTCGTTTTATTAATGGCTACTTTAGGATATGGTTTCTCATTAAAAAAGAAATATCGCGAAAATGATTGGTTTTAACATCCATCATTCCAACCGTATCCTTTTAATTGATATGTGATAAGAAAGGAGAGCACAACACTTTGCTGTGCTCTCCTTTCTTATTTAAAGCGTTGTTGAAGTGTTTGAAGTTCTTGTGCCTTCGGTTGTAGATGACGCATGAAGATGTCTTCATGAATCGCGGCATTACCAATTAAAACTGTACTGTGGTGAGTAATTGACAAAGGTTCCCCTAAAAAGTTTGTTCCTTTGCCTCCCACTTCTTGTAGAATAATTAAGCCTCCAGCATAATCCCATGGATGAAGCCTAGGGGTAACATAGGCATCTAACAAACCTGTCGCTACGTAAACTATTTCTAAAGCAGCTGAGCCATATGCTCTAGCTGTACGTGCCTCTTGAATAATTGGCTGTAATATCTCCCCCATTTTAGGTTTCGTTAACCAATTTGGATTTAAACCGACAATACTTTCTTTTAATTGTGTTGATGGGAGGAGTGGTAAAGGCGTTTCATTTTTATATGCACCATGAGAAGATTTTGCATGATATAAAATGTCACGCATCACATCATAAACAAACCCAGCATAAGGCTTTCCATCTTTAAAAATTCCAACTGATATCGCAAAGTTCTGACGTTGATGAATGAAATTTAAAGTCCCATCAATAGGATCGATGACCCATACGATACCTTCTGTCGAATCGATATGATGGCCATGCCCTTCTTCACCGATAATCTTATGGTTTGGATATTGTGCTTCGATTTGATTCACAATAAAAGTTTCTACTGCTTTATCAACATTTGTAACTAAATCATTAGGATTCGATTTAGCTACTATTTCAAGGTCTTCGTGCATCCATTTACGAATATTATTCCCTGCTTCTAGCACTAAGTTTTTAGCGAAATCATATAAATGCATAAGCATCACTCCTAGTTGTCTTACATTATACAACAAATCATTATATTATGAATGTTTTAGAAACTAAGTTATGCTAGAATTAATCAAGTTTACACCAACATAGGAGGAACAAAAATGACGAAATATACTTTCAAACCTAAAGATTTTAAAGTATTTCAAATTGATGGTTTAGATGCCCGCATGGCTGCTTTGGACGAAAACATTCGACCACAATTCCATCAACTTGGCGCCTATTTTACAGAATATTTGAAAACAATGACAGGTGAAACTTTTTATGCACATGTTGCAAAACACGCACGTCGAACGGTGAATCCCCCTAAAGACACATGGGTCGCCTTTGCTACGAACCAACGCGGCTATAAAATGCAACCCCACTTCCAAATTGGCCTATTTGAAGATCATTTGTTTGTCATGTTTGGTATGATGCATGAAGATAAAAATAAAGCTGAAGATGTTAAAATTTTTGAAGAAAAACTAGAAACATTGCTACAGTTACCTGAAGATTTCCAAATTTCTTTAGACCATACAAAACCAGATAAATCTAAAATTAGCCATATGTCCAAAGCGGAAGTTGAAAAGGGAATTACACGTGCCAAGAATGTTAAAAAAGGAGAATTTTTTATTGCCCGTGCATTAAAACCAAATGCTCCAGAGCTCAAAACGGATAAAGCTTTTATTGCTTTTCTTGAAGATACATTTGAACATCTTTTAAAATTTTACAAATAATACATTTAAAGCCACATCCATTCAAATATGGATGTGGCTTTTATATTATGCATTAACGACGATAATCGTCTTTTACATCATTGAAACGCGCTTTAGCGTCAGTACCTTTGTCTTTTACTTCATCTTTTAAGGATTGACGTTCATCGTGAGCATCACGATGAAGATGATTATTAACGGACGTGTCGTTATCATCACGTGATGTTTTATCACTATAGCGTTGTCCTTCTGGTTGATGATTAGTCTTTACGCCATCACGACGACCGTCTGTATGATTCGTACGATGCACATCATGCTGATTGTTTACATTGTTTTTATAATGGTCATCAACGCGATTATTATCAAACGCTTTATTTTCATCATGCTTATTTTCATAATGTTTAGAAGACGTACCTGCAGTAGTATGTTGGTACTTATTCTCTTGATGTCCTACATTGTCTCTACGATACCCTTCGTATTCGTGATTTGAATGCGTATGATGACCTTTAGGTTTACGCACTAATAACATGATACCTGCAACCAACCATAAAATAGCGGCAATAAAACTTGCGCTCATGAAGAATCCAAGTAATGCTGCTAAAATTAATAAAATACCTGCGATAATACGTTTTTTAAATAAAAATGCAGCAATTAAAGCGACGATTAAAGGAAAACCTACCATTAATACTAATGGCATAACGCTATGACTTTGTGCTGCTACTTGTGAAGGGTCAGTCCCTTGTTGTTGCATTTGTTGCTGAACTTCTGGATTTTTCAACAAATTAGGGAGTTGAGCCCCAAATACAACTAGTAAAATAGCCCATAAAGCATGTAAAACAATACCAGTCCAAGTTAAAGCTTTTTCCACCGTACGTTTAAACGGTTTATTATTATGATAATGATCATGCTGCGGACGATCATAATTTACATTATGATTGTCACGTGTTTCATAAGTATAATTGTTGTTTGCCATAATACATAACCTCCTTAGTCGTTTTATTACCCTATCTCACAATTATAAACGTATAATTTAATAAAAATCCATAATCTTTGTTGTATTTTTTTATTTTTTGTATAAATCATATAAAAAAGTAGCAGAAAAATTCTTAGCATTAGAATCTCTCCGCTACTTTTCACTTATTCATATCGTATTATTTCGAGTCTGTCTCTTGTTCTTCAACTGTTCGTTCTTTTTGAACTTGTTTTCGATAATCATAATTCTGACGGCGTTGCGATGAAGCGCTAGGCCGTAATTTACGTTGTGCTTTCTCATGCGCTTTACGTGCCTTGCGTGCTTCTTTTTTTTGTGCTTTCATTTGTGCCCGTTCTTCTTTACGTTGTTGTTTAGAAGCTTCTGGATTCAATTGTTCATTTTCTAATGATTCATCGTTTATATGAGCATTAGAGCGTGAATCGAATGTGTGTCCCGTATCTTGCTTTTTAGCTTCTGAACGCGGCTGATAAACCACTGTATCATCTTCATCATCCAACGTCGATTGCTCTGTTGTGTTCTCAGTACGTTTAACAGGCTTATGATGATATTTTGCCGTTCTTGAAAGCACTTGAGGCGATTCTGATACTTCATCGGTATCTTTCGTCATATGATTTGACACATTTTCATATCTTGCAGTGTCTTCATTTTCACGTGCATGTTGTTGAGCTTGTGACGTAGGCCTCTCATAAGCTTTTTCATCAATAACATAATGTCCACGTTCTTCATTAATGTCCCTATCGTATCTTTCTTTATAAGACGTATTATAATAATTTGGCGTAGCAACTACTTTAGGCTTACGCGCAAACATCATAATAGCGATTATTAGAAAAAATAAAGGTACTAAAATTACAAATAGCGGCAATGTTATAACGGCAGCAAGGAAAAATAACAACCCCGAAACGATACGATGTTTCATTGAAATTAACGCTAGGAATGAAATCAAAAGACATACGATTAAATATACAATAAATGCCCAAACACCATTTTGCATTGTGATGACAAATTGAGTCGCCGTTAATTGATTATTAGCTAAAAAATTTTGTATCGTTTCATTATTAGCAATGCCATTTTCAATATTTTGAATTGAATTTTCATTACTAAATAGCACTAAGCCAAAAAACATCGCTACGATAGTAGTTAGAAGTAATGCAATCCAACTTAACCATCCTAAAATTTTTTCAGCAATGCGACTCACTGGTCTTACTACCTGTTGGTAAGTCTCATAAGCCATAATTTCACTCCTCATTGAACTTTGTTACTTAATTATATCTAAAGTCTTTAAAAATAACTAGAATCATAATCCCATCTTAAAGTTAAGAAATCTTTCATTGTAATCATTTAATACATCCGGTCCTAAATCTTTATACACTTCAAGTCTACGTTGCACTTCAGGTGTTGGATAAATCCGTGGATCTTCACGCATTTCTTTTGGCAATAACGCTTTTGCTGTTTTGTTAGGTGTCCCATACTCTACCCATTCCGTATTTTGTTTATTCACTTTAGGATCAAGTAAGAAATTAATAAATTGATGGGCACCTTTAACATTTTGAGATGTCTTAGGAATTACCATATTATCAAACCATAAATTAGAGCCTTCTTTAGGCACGACGTAATCAAATCGATCATCGCTAGTGAATATAGGCGCTGCCGAGCCACTCCACAAAACAGCAACCCCAGCTTCATGTTGCTCTAACATCATTGCAATCTCATCACCTACGACACCTTTAACAGAAGGTGCAAATGATTTCAACTCTGTTTCTGCTTCCTTTAAATGTTTTGGGTTCGTGTCATTCAAACTATACCCCAAACTGCTTAAGGATAGTCCCATAATTTCACGCGCACCATCTACAAAAAGAACATCATTTTTAACACGTGGATTTTTTAAATCTTGCCAACTATCAAACTTAATGTCAGGGTATTTGGTTTTGTCGTAAATAATCCCTACTGTTCCAAAAAAGTATGGCATAGAATAGGTATTATTAGGATCAAACGATTGATTCATAAAATGCTTATCTAAATGTTTGGCATTCGGAATTTGTTTTTTATCCAAAGGCTTTAATAAATGAGCTTTACGCATCTTTTCTATAGTGTAATCACTTGGAAAAGCGACGTCATAACTCGTCCCGAAATTTCGAATTTTTGCTTCCATCGCCTCGTTTGAATCAAACGTTTCATAAACTACCTTAATGCCAGTCTTTTTTTCAAATTGTTGGATGACTTCTGGATCTATGTACTGTCCCCAATTGTAAACATAAAGTTTTTCTTGCTTTTGTTGTCCAACATCATGATTGATCCAATAACCAATTGCTAAACAAAGTATACCTAGCGTGAGTGCGCCAAACACCAATTGCATTAATTGTTTCATGAGGTGAACCCCCTCTTATGCTCTATCGCACGTTTGTTGCGTTTCTTGAGCCATTGGTAAATGATTAAGCCTAACATGATAATAATGAACAACAATGTTGAAATAGCATTAATCTCCATGTTAATCCCTCGTCTTGCCATTGAATATATTTCAACAGATAACACGCTAAAACCATTCCCTGTAACAAAGAAACTCACTGTAAAATCATCTAAAGAATACGTCAATGCCATAAAAAATCCTCCGATGATGCCAGGCATTAATTGTGGAATCACAATTTGGCTAAAAACTTGGAAATCTGATGCACCTAAATCACGTCCAGCATCTAAAATTGATGCGTTCATTTCATATAATTTAGGTAAAATAATAATAACGACAATAGGAATACAAAATGCAATATGTGAGACGAGCACCGATGTAAATCCTAATCCAAAACCGGTTATATGCCCCAATGCTGTAAACATAATTAAAAATGAGGCACCGATAACAACATCAGAAGAAACCATTAACACATTATTTAACGTTAAAAATGATATTTTCAGTGTCTTATTGCGGATTTGATATAACATTAACGCACCAAATAACCCGATAATTGTCGAAATCGCTGCTGCAATCAATGCCACTGCAATCGTGTTAAAAACCACTTCTAATAAGCGTGTATTATTAAAAAGCGCAACATAATGTTCCAACGTAAAACCACTAAAACGAACCATATTTCCTTCGCTATTAAAAGAATAGAACATCAAATAAAAAATCGGTAAGTATAAAATGATAAGTAAACCTATTAAATAACTTTTACCAAACCATTTCATTATGACGCGCCTCCCTTATGTTTTGTACGTGTTAAGATCAGAAGAAGAGCCATAAATAAAACAAGGAACAAGGCGATTGTTGAACCCATTCCGTAATTTTGTATCACTAGAAATTGTTCTTCTATCGCCGTACCAATATTAACCACTTTATTACCTGCGATTAAGCGTGTAATCATAAACAAAGAGAGCGCTGGAATAAATGTAATTTGAATACCTGTTTTAATACCTTCTTTAGATAACGGTAATAAGACTTTTTGTATTGTTGTAAATGTACTGGCGCCCAAATCTTGTGCCGCGTAAAACAATTGAGGATTAATATCCTTCATACTATTGTAAATAGGTAATAACATGAAGGGAATATAAATATAAGCCGAAACAATGATAAACGCTGGCGCCGTAAATAACAACGATTGTGAAGGCAAATGCAACATATTAATGAAACGGTTGATAATTCCATCTTGACTGAAAATCCCAATAAATGCATATGTCTTAAGTAGTAAATTCATCCAAGTTGGAATAATCATTATTAAAAGCCAAGTTGCAGCATGCGCAGATTGACGAATAAAATAAGCTGCAGGATAGCTTATGATTAAACATACTAGTGTAATGATTGCCGCATAAAAAATAGATTCACCTAACATGTACATATAGCGCATTGTGAAAAATTGTTGATAGTTTGTTAATGAAAAATGGCCATTTTGGTCTACAAAAGAAAAGTAACATAGTAGAATGACTGGAATGATAATAAAAATCAGCATCCATAAAATATAAGGTATTGCTAACCAACGACTAATGTTTTTCATCTTCGACGTCTCCATAACCTTCTATACGCTTATCAAATTCTTCCTCAGTTTCACCTGGCACCATAATGTGAATAGCTTCAGGTTTGAAATATAAACCTACTTTATCATCCACTTCAGCATTATTTGTAGATTGAATGGTCCATTGATAACCTTGCTCATCGATACAAGTAATTTCATAATGTACACCTCTAAATAAAGTCGAGTGTACAGTTGCTTTAAATAACCCTTGAGGCGCATCAATTAAAGAAATGTCTTCTGGTCGAATAATGACATCTACCTTTTTACCTGAAGGAATATCTTTATCTACACATTCAAAATCTTGACCATAAATATTAACGATATAATCTTCTACCATGCGCCCTTCAACAATATTAGACTCCCCGATAAAGTCGGCCACATACCGGTTAACTGGTTCGTCATAAATATCAAGAGGCGTACCAAATTGTTCGATGTTACCTTCTCTCATTACAAAAATATAATCACTTAACGCCAGTGCTTCTTCTTGATCATGTGTAACAAATACAAAGGTAATTCCTAATCTTGATTGCAATTCTCTTAATTCATATTGCATTTCTGTACGTAATTTTAAGTCTAAAGCGGATAAAGATTCGTCAAGCAATAAAATTTCCGGTTCATTAACAATCGCCCGAGCAATCGCAATTCGCTGCTTTTGTCCACCACTTAACGCTTGAATATCACGTTCCACATATTGTTCTAATTTTACAAGTCTTAGCGCTTCGTGAACTTTTTCTTTAATTTGTGCTTTATCCATCTTTTTCATTTTTAATCCAAATGCCACGTTTTCATAGACGTTCAAGTGAGGAAAGAGTGCATAATCTTGGAACACGGTATTCACTTGTCTTTTATTTGGTGGAAGATGGTTAATCGTTTTTCCTTGATAAACAATTTGCCCTTCGTCCACTTGTGTGAATCCGGCAATCAGCTTTAAAATCGTTGTTTTACCACAGCCTGATGGACCTAAAAGTGTATAAAAATGTCCAGATTCAATTTCTAAATTAATCCCTTTAAGTATTGTCTTATCTTGATATTTTTTGGTTACATTGTGAAAAGATAATAATGTTGTCAAAGTCTTTCCTCCTATAAATACGATGACGTCGCTACAATCATCACACGCGCTTCTTTATTTTTTTCATTGATAAGCTGGTGTTGTTTGGTCGCTTTAAAATATAGTGCATCCCCTTTTGAAGCATTATAGTTTTCATTGCCTAATTTAAGCGTGACACATCCATGCATACAATAAACGAACGTATCAGAATACGAAGGTTCAAATAATTTATATGCTGCTTGAGGCTGTAGCGTGAGCAATAGCGGCTCCATTTCAAATTCATTTGATGTTTTCACAGGCCACTGCAAAAAATACCCTTTATCATACTCATCATAAGTGAGCTGATCGGCTTTAGGATAATGTATTTTATCCACTTGCTTTTTATCGAAAAATTCTGCTGGTGTTGTACCAAGCACTTCTAATAAATTCAAAAAGGTTTCCATACTCGGAGAAGTTTTATCACTTTCAATTTGAGAAATATATCCTTTAGATAAATCTGTACGCTCTCCAAGCTCTTCCTGTGTTAAATTTTTAAGTTGTCTTAAAGTTTTAAGTTTTTTTCCAATATTCATGTTTGACCTCTAAAAAAGCTGCAATTTGTTTACTTTTACTAAACATAAAGTTTAATGCTCAATAAAAATACCAAACTACAGCTTAAATTACAATAGGTTTTTTAATTGTCAGACAATGTCGTTTTTTCAGGATTTTCTTTAGCTTGTTTCATTACACGATAGCTATCGTAGCCGCTCTGTTCTTTAAATGCATTGAAAATATTTCTTTCGTCAGCTTTTCCAGGAACGATTTTTTTAAACTCCTTATAACGCGCCATTAACGTTGTACTGTCAACGGAGGCTTCATAATAAGATTCTATCGCGTTAAAAAAAGTAATAACTTGAACCATTTCATCTTGCGTCCAATCCACATCAATTGGATATTGATAATCCATATTATCTCCCCCTTAAATTAGCTAAAAGAAAGAGAGTGGGCACGAAATCACAATGATTTCGATGTCCCACCCCCAATTTTATTGTATTCTCACGAATTACATTGTATGGATTGGTAAGCCGATTGCTTTTTCAGCAGCTTCCATGCTCATTTCACCTAAAGTTGGATGTGCATGAACAGTTAATGCGATGTCTTCAGCATTCATACCTGCTTCAATCGCAAGTCCTAATTCAGCAATGACGTCAGAGGCACTTGTACCTACAACTTGAGCACCAATTAACGTGTCATCTTCTTTAAGTGTAATTAACTTAACGAAACCTGTCGTATCATCTAATGATAATGCACGACCGTTTGCTTGATAAGGGAATTTAGAAGCTTTGTATTCGATACCTTCTTCTTTAGCTTGTGCTTCAGTGTAACCAACTTGAGCAAGTTCAGGCTCAGTGAAACATACAGCTGGCATACCGATATAATCTACTTCTGAGTTGTGTCCTGCAATAGCTTCAGCAGCGATTTTCGCTTCGTAGCTTGCTTTGTGGGCAAGCGGTAATCCCGGAACGATATCACCAATTGCATAGATACTGTCTACTGAAGTACGGCTTTGTTTATCAACATCGATTAAACCACGATCTGTTAGTTTAACGCCTACTTCTTCAAGACCTAGTTCATCTGTGTTTGGACGACGACCAACCGTAACTAATACGTAGTCTGCTTCGATTGTTTTTTCTTCGCCTTTAACTTCGTAAGTCACTTTAACACCGTTATCTGTTTCTTCAGCTGATTTTGCTAAAGCTTCTGTTTCAATTGTCATACCTTTTGCTTTCATACCTTTTTTAACAGGTTGAACCATTTGTTTCTCGAAACCGCCTAAGATATCTTTTGCGCCTTCAAGAATCGTCACTTCAGTTCCGAAGTTAGCGTATGCTGTACCTAATTCAGAACCGATGTAACCGCCACCTACGACAACTAATTTTTTCGGTACTTCTTTAAGGTTTAACGCGCCTGTAGAATCTAAGACACGGCCCCCAAATTTGAAGTTAGGGATTTCGATCGGACGAGATCCTGTCGCAACAATTGCATTTTTAAAGTTGTATGTTTGAGCACTCTTATCGTCCATCACACGTAAGCTATTTTTATCAACAAAATAAGCTTCACCTTTAACGATTTCTACTTTGTTACCTTTCAATAAACCTTCAACGCCACTTGTTAATTTGTTAACAACTGAACCTTTGAATTCTTGAACTTTACCGAAATCTAAAGATACGTTTTCAGCAGTAACACCTAAATCTGCCCCATGTTGTGCTTGTTCAAAGCGGTGTGAAACATTTAACAATGCTTTTGAAGGAATACAACCAACGTTTAAACAAACGCCGCCTAAATTACCTTTCTCAACAATTGTTACTTTTTGACCAAGTTGTGCTGCACGAATTGCTGCAACGTATCCTCCTGGTCCTGCACCGATGACAATAGTATCTGTTTCAATTGGAAAATCTCCGACTACCATATTTTACCCCTCCATTAATAATAATTCTGGATTGTTAAGTAAACGCTTGATGTGGTTCATTGCATTTTGACCTGTAGCACCATCAATTTGTCTATGGTCAAAACTTAATGATAATGACAATACTGGTGCTGCAACAATTTCACCATCTTTAACGATAGGTTTTTGAGCAATACGGCCAATACCTAAGATTGCTACTTCAGGATGGTTGATTACTGGTGTGAACCATTGTCCACCTGCTGAACCAATGTTACTAATTGTACATGTCGCACCCTTCATTTCATCTGAAGTTAATTTACCATCACGTGCTTTTACAGCAAGTTCATTGATTTCATCTGAAATTTGGAAGATAGATTTACGGTCTGCATGTTTCACTACAGGCACTAATAAACCTCTTTCAGTATCTGCTGCGATACCGATGTTCCAGTAATGCTTGTGAACCACTTCACCTGCTTCTTCATTGAAAGAAGTGTTAAGTGCTGGGTATTTTTTAAGTGCTGACACTAATGCTTTAACAACATATGGTAAGAATGTTAATTTCGTACCTTGTTCAGCTGCGATTTCTTTGAATTTCTTACGGTGATCCCATAATTCTTGAACATCGATTTCGTCCATTAATGTTACGTGAGGCGCAGTGTGTTTAGAATTAACCATTGCTTTAGCAATTGCCTTACGCATTGCAGGGATTTTCTCAGTTGTTTCTGGGAAGTCGCCTTCAGTAGATACCACTGATGTTGTTGACGTAGCTTCTTCTTTTGCGTCAGCTGGTGCTGATGCTTCTGTTTGCGCTGATGTAGCTTGGCCGCCACCATTTAAGTATGCATCCACATCTTCTTTTGTAATTCTACCATTTTTACCAGTACCATTAACAGCTTTAATGTTTACATTGTTGTCGCGTGCGTATTTACGAACAGATGGCATCGCTTTAACGTGTTTATTTTCATCTACATCTTCACTTGCTGCTTGTTGAGGCGCTTCTTCTTTTGCTTCCTCTTTAACTTCTTCTTTGCTCTCACTTGAACTGTCGTCATCGTGACCGCCTTTGAATTGCATGTCTTCAGCGTCTGGTGCATCAATTTTAACAATCGTGTCACCTACAACAGCTACAGTACCTTCGTCTACAAGTACTTCTTCTACTTTCCCTGAAACAGGAGAAGGGATTTCAACGACAGATTTATCATTTTGAACTTCACATAATACGTCGTCTTCTTCGATTTGATCTCCAGCTTTTACAAACCACTTTACAATTTCACCTTCGTGGATACCTTCACCAATATCTGGTAATTTAAATTCAAATGCCACGTTGTTTCCTCCTAATTAATCATTTTGATTGTTAAGTTGTAACGAAATGAAAGAATGTTAAAGAGAAGATGTTATGTCTGTGAACAGGCAACCCCGTCCACAACTACATGACCATCTTCAATTGAGTTATTCCTATCATACCCATCTTTAACACTTCTTATTTATCCTATTTATATTTATGACGCTTTAAAATTTATTAAAATTCAAGTGTTTCTTTAGCTTTCGCTAAGATGTCATTTTTGTTTGGTAACCAAACATTTTCAGCTTGTGTAAATGGATAAATTGTATCTGGTGCTGAAACACGTCCGATAGGTGCTTCTAATGAAAGTACTGCGCGTTCTGATAATTCAGATACTACGTTTGCACCTACACCTGCTTGTTTTTGTGCTTCTTGTACTACAACTACACGGCCTGTTTTCTCAGTTGATTTAACAATTGTTTCGATATCAAGTGGTTGAACTGTACGTAAGTCAATCACTTCTACTGAATGACCGTCTTTTTCAAGTTCTTCAGCAGCTTTTAATGATTCTTGAACCATTGCACCGTAAGTGATAATTGTTAAATCTGTGCCTTCACGTTTAACATTCGCTTTACCAATTTCGATTGTATATTCTTCTTCCGGTACTTCTTCACGGAATGAACGGTACAATTTCATGTGCTCTAAATACACTACTGGATCATTGCTACGGATACTTTCGATTAATAATCCTTTTGCATCGTAAGGACCAGAAGGAATTACTACTTTTAAACCTGGTGATTGTGTTAAAAGACCTTCTAAGTTATCTGCGTGTAATTCTGGTGTGTGCACACCGCCACCAAATGGCGCACGTACAGTTACAGGCGCAACTTTAGAGTTACCTGAACGGAAACGGTGACGTGCAATTTGACCTGCGATTGAGTCAAATACTTCGAATACGAAACCTAAGAATTGAACTTCCATAATTGGACGGTAGCCTTGTGTACTTAAACCTAAAGCTAAACCACCAATACCAGATTCTGCTAAAGGTGTGTCGAAAACGCGGTCTTCACCGAATTCTTTTTGTAAACCTTCAGTTACACGGAATACACCGCCATTAACACCTACGTCTTCACCAAAAATCAAAGTGTTTTCGTCATTTTTAAGTTCAGTTGCTAGCGCATTGTTAATCGCTTGAACCATTGTCATTTGTGCCATGGCTTACTTCGACTCCTTCTCTTTGTAAATTTCATATTGTTCTTTAAGGTTATATGGCATATCTTCGTACATAATTTCCATTAATGAAGTAACAGTTTGTTTTTCAATACCGTCTGCTTCTTTAATAGCTGCTTTGATTTCATCTTTAGCTTGTTCGATGACTTCATTTTCTTTGTCTTCAGACCACAAACCTTTATTTTCTAAGAACTTTCTGAAACGTACGAGTGGGTCTTTTTTCTCCCATTCAGAGTCTTCATCAGAAGTTCTATATTTCGTCGGATCGTCACCAGCCATTGTATGAGGGCCATAACGATACGTCATTGTTTCAATTAACGTAGGACCTTCTCCTCTAACAGCACGGTCACGCGCTTCTTTCGTTGCTTGGTATACAGCTAATGCGTCCATACCATCTACTTGAATACCAGGAATACCTGCAGCAATTGCTTTTTGTGCTAACGTATGCGCTGCAGTTTGTTTTTCACGAGGTGTAGAAATCGCGTAGTTATTATTTTGGATTACAAAAATTGCAGGTACTTTATATGCTGATGCAAAGTTGATACCTTCATAGAAATCACCTTGTGAAGAACCACCATCTCCAGTGTAAGTAATTGCAACCGCTTCTTTTCCACGTTTTTTAAGACCTAACGCAACTCCTGCAGTTTGAATGTATTGAGCACCGATAATGATTTGTGGGCTTAATGCATTCACACCTTCTGGGAACTGGTTACCAACAAAGTGACCACGTGAGAATAAAAATGCTTTCGTTAATGGTAATCCGTGCCAGATTAATTGTGGTACATCACGGTAACCTGGAAGAATGAAATCTTCTTTTTCTAAAGCATATTGTGAAGCTAGTTGAGATGCTTCTTGTCCAGCAGTAGGAGCATAGAAACCTAAACGACCTTGTCTATTTAAAGAAATAGAACGTTGGTCAAGGATACGTGTCCATACCATTCTTCTCATTAATTCAACTAATTGCTCATCTGATAAATCTGGTAACAAATCTTCATTAGTTACATTTCCATCTGCATCTAAGATTTGAACCATTTCAAATTTTGATTCAGTATCTTTCAATACTTGTTCAGCATCGAATTGGGCTTTTAACTTAGCAGCCATTCAATTCACCATACCTTTCCCGTTTTATATAGTTCATCTTTACATAGTTTAACATATTTCTTACAAGCTGTTAAACAGTTTTGAACAACTTCTGTAACAGTTGGTAACATTACAGTTAACGCAACTGTTATACTATTTTTATAAAACTGTTATATTCTCATTACTTAGTAAACTGGTCAATATCGCTTTTCTCTTTTCTCGCTTTCTTAACTGCCTCTGAATATTTATCTACTTTACCTTTCATTTGTTTTTGTGCATCTACAACTGCTTTAGACTTACGATTCACTTCATCTTGTGTGATAGATTGAGTCGTAAAATATTCAAACAAATCTTTCTCTTTATTCAAGATATTTTGATACCCTTTAACAAAATCTTCATGCTTTTGATATTTCGTGTCCATCGCTTTATTAAATTCATCAAATTCTTTTTTCTTATCTTTATCATCTATTTTGCTGACGTCACCTTTAATTTTATTAAATTCTTTCTGCGACTTATCCATCGCATCTTTCTCTTTTTTTATTTCTTTGTTACGCTCCTCAGTATTTTTCAACATTTTTTTGATGTTATCTTGTACTGAATGAATATCTTTATTTTCGATTTTTTTAGCGATGCGCTCTTTTTCTTTTTCAAGCTTTCCTAGTTTCTCATTTATCTCTGTAATCGGTTGCTCTGCTTTCTGAATTTTTTCTAAACCATCATTATAATTTTGAATGTGTTCTTTATCGTTGTTACATCCAACTAACAAGATACTCGTGGCTACAATAACACCTATTGACTTTTTGAATTTCATTTTTGAGTATACCTCCTTCTTTTCATTGGTAATATTAATGAAAACAATTGTATAAATCAAACAATATTATTATGACTCTGAGCCGCTTATCTGATATATTAAATAGATAAGGAAGGTGTCAAATATGCTAACTATGAAAGATATCATTCGCGATGGACATCCAACACTCCGTCAACGAGCAGAAGAAGTAAAATTCCCTTTATCTGCCGAAGAAAAAGAAACCTTTTTAGCTATGCAAACATTTTTATATCATAGTCAAGATCCCGAAATGTCGGAAAAATATAAATTACGTAGTGGCGTAGGTTTAGCTGCACCGCAAATCAACGTACCAAAACGTGCATTTGCCATTTATCTTCCTGATGATGGTCATGGCAAATCTTATGACATGATAGTGATTAATCCTAAGATCATCAGTCACAGTGTTCAAGAAGGTTATTTACCGACTGGCGAAGGTTGCTTAAGTGTGGATGAAAATATCCCAGGATATGTTCATCGTCATTATAGAATTAAAGTTAAAGCTTACGATTTGGAAGGCAAAGAATTTACCTTACGTTTAAAAGGTTATGCTGCTATTGTTTTCCAACACGAGCTCGATCATTTAAACGGTGTGATGTTCTATGATCACATCGATGGTAAAAATCCACTTCAACCTCATGAAAATGCAATTGAAGTTTAATTAAAACCACCTAGAAAGGCGATCTAATCGCACTTTTTTAGGTGGTTTCTCTTTTATATAAATTCATCTCGTCGTTCTGAATAAGGTATATTCAAGGACGCTAGTTCAGTTTTTACTTTTTCGAATGTCTCGACATCTAAAAACTCTGGGTCATGATCATGCCTAACGTAATGATGATTTTTCTCTTTAGGGCTCGGTTCATTATATTCAAAAAACATCGTCACTTCATTTTCCCTTATTTCAAAGTTAATGCCATCAAGCGCCTTATCTTCCCGCTGACTTTCCCTTTTTACTTCTTCAATAATACGTTTACTACTTTTCATCGTCCTCACCTATTTCCATTAAAATACGCTTACATATTGATTCATTATCTCGATACGGATAGTTTATCACAAACTGCTTTATTTATCTGAAGACATAAGGTAAAATAAATAACAACTAGGTAAAGGTACAATCCTAACTTGTGCCTACTGAACGGATTTAAAATGATACATATGCACAGAGTTAAGTCGACGTATGGATTGAATGAAGTCTATCTTAAAGATTTTACTTATTCAGTTCATGTTTTTTATTTTTTACTTAAAACACTTAGACTCATGCATCATTAATATATTTTTTGTAAACTCTAGGAGGAAATTATAAATGGCAATTTTTAAAGTATTTTATCAACATAATCGTGATGAAGTGATTGTACGTGAAAACACACAAACAATTTATGTTGAAGCAGAAACTGAAGAACAAGTAAGACGTTATTTGAAAGAACGTAACTATAATATCGAATTCATAACTAAATTAGAGGGCGCACATTTAGAATATGAAGCACAGTCAGAGCATTATAATGTGGAGCGCGCTGAGTAATGAAGCAACTTCACAAAAATGAAGTAGCCGTATATGCGCTTGGTGGCTTAGGTGAAATTGGTAAAAACACTTATGCCGTCGAGTATAAAGATGAAATTGTAATCATTGATGCAGGTATTAAATTTCCCGATGATCATTTGTTAGGCATTGACTATGTCATTCCTGATTATTCTTACCTTGAACAAAACCAAGACAAAATTGTTGGTTTATTCATCACACATGGTCATGAAGATCATATCGGCGGTGTGCCCTACTTGCTAAAAAAAATCAATGTCCCTATTTACGGTGGTCCACTCTCACTCGGTTTAATCCGCAACAAACTTGAGGAACACCATCTCTTACGTACAGCGTCTTTAAATGAGATTGACGAAGATTCGGTAATCAAATCTAAACATTTTGAAATTAGCTTTTACCTTACAACACACAGTATTCCAGAAACTTACGGTGTTATCGTAGACACACCTGAAGGTAAAATCGTCCACACTGGTGACTTTAAATTTGACTTTACACCTGTGGGGGCACCAGCCAACCTTGCTAAAATGGCTCAACTAGGTGACGAAGGTGTGTTGTGTTTACTTTCAGACTCAACAAATTCCCTAGTTCCCGATTTTACTTTAAGTGAACGTGAAGTCGGCCAAAACGTCGATAAAATTTTTAGAGGCTGCACAGGACGTATTATTTTTGCTACTTTCGCTTCGAATATTTATCGTGTGCAACAAGCTGTAGAAGCTGCGATTAAATACAATCGTAAAATTGTGACTTTCGGTCGTTCAATGGAAAACAACATTAAAATTGGTACAGAACTCGGTTATATTAAGGCACCACCAGAAACATTTATTGAACCAAACAAAATTAATAGCATACCAAAGCATGAATTGCTAATTTTATGTACAGGTTCTCAAGGTGAACCTATGGCGGCACTTTCACGTATCGCTAATGGCACGCATAAACAAATTAAAATCATTCCTGAAGATACTGTTGTCTTTAGTTCATCACCAATTCCAGGTAATACGAAAAGTATTAACCGTACAATTAATGCATTGTATCAAGCTGGTGCTGAAGTCATTCACAACAAAATTTCTAACATTCATACGTCAGGACACGGTTCCCAAGGTGATCAACAATTAATGTTGCGTCTTATTCGACCAAAATACTTCTTACCAATTCATGGTGAATATCGCATGTTGAAAGCACATGGTCAAACAGGTGTGGACTGTGGCGTAGCTGAAGATCATGTTTTTATCCACGATATTGGCGATGTGCTTGCATTGACACGTGATTCAGCACGTATGGCAGGCCGTATCCCATCAGGTAATGTACTTGTAGATGGTAGTGGTATCGGTGATATCGGAAATGTGGTCATTCGTGACCGTAAACTTCTATCAGAAGAAGGATTAGTTATCGTTGTCGTAAGCATTGATTTCAAAACGAAACAACTGCTTTCAGGACCTGATATTATTTCACGTGGCTTTGTTTATATGCGCGAATCCGGCCAATTAATTTATGATGCACAGCGTAAAATTAAAAAAGACGTGATTTACAAATTGAATAACAACGACAATATTCAATGGCATCAAATCAAATCTGCAATCATTGAGACGTTGCAACCTTATTTATTTGAAAAAACAGCACGCAAACCAATGATATTACCCGTGATTATGAAAGTGAATGATAAAAAGTAACCCAAAAAATCCGTTGCGATTAATGTCGCAACGGATTTTTTTGAACCATTTACCTATTTCTAAACACCTTTTTTAGTGCGCCATTTTCTTTTCGTAGCGCGTAAGATCATTATCATGACCAATCATAATTAAAATATCGTCAAACTCAAGCACCATGTCTGGATCCGGTGCAACAATAATTTCTTTTCCGCGTTTAATAGCAATAATGTTAATACCATAATTGGCACGAATATCTAATTCTACTAAACTTCGTCCTGCCAATTTTTCCATTACTCTCATTTCAATGATAGAATGTTCATCTGAAAGCTCGAGATAATCCAACACGGTACCACTTGCCACATTATGCGCAATTCGACGCCCCATATCACGCTCTGGATGCACAACTGTATCCGCTCCAATTTTATTTAAAATTTTTGCATGATAATCATTTTGCGCTTTGGCTGTTACTTTTTTTACACCTAACTCTTTTAAAATAAGGGTTGTCAATGTACTCGCTTGAATATTTTCTCCGATTGCCACAATCACATGATCAAAATTACGAATACCTAAACTTTTCATCACTGCTTCATCTGTTGTATCTGCTACCACGGCATGTGTGGCAATATCACTGTATTCATTCACACGATTTTCATCGCTATCTATTGCCATTACATCCATATCTAACGCATTGAGTTCGCGTACGATACTCCCACCAAAACGTCCTAATCCAATTACAACGTATTCTTTATCCATATGTTACCTCCGAAATTAGAAAAGGCTAGATATCTAATGCTTTCTGTGCTATCAACACGTTGCATCATTTCAATCGTCTTAGTCCTTTTAATAATATTAGCATTGAATTCCAATTTAGAAAGTAGTGCTTGTTCTATCTCTCTATATTTGCTTAATTCAATACCCCTATTTTCTACCTCTAACATACGCTTTGTCAAATACAAACAGTTTAAGTAATAACGCAAGTGAAGGTAATAGCAACACTAATCCTAAAACAAATACAATAATCAGCCCAACAGCCATATTATCGTTCGTCACAGCATGGTCAATACGAACATATGGATATAAGAGATACGGTAGTTTACTTAAACCATATCCGAAAAATGCCGTCCCCATTTGAATCATTACAAATAAAAAAGCAATACCATGTGCTTTTTTTAAATAAGTGAGCATACCAGCAATTAAAAATGCAATAAAACTAATAATGAATAGCCAGCCGTATTCAAATACAGCTGAATCAAAATGCGTTTTGTTTTGCACACGTAGCGATAAAAATACAAATAACGAAACCATAATCATCGGTGCGCCCCACATTAAAAACCATTTTCGAACTAAAACATACGCCTTCCAATCTTTCGCTCTAGCTGCATAAAATGTTAAAAAGCCCGATGAAATATACAATACTGAAACAATCGATAATAATACAACAGCCCAACCGAAGGGACTTAGCAACAACGCCACCCAATTCAAATCAACATGATCATTGGAAGTTCGAATTAAATAGCCACCTTCTGAAATTGTTAATGCAGTGGAAAGCGCAGCTGGAATTAACAATCCAGATACCGCATAAATCATTAACCATGACAATTTAGAATCCTGACCATAATTTTCAAAAGCATAAAATGCGCCACGTGCTGCTAATAATATTAATGCAATCGAACCTGGGATTAATAATGCTGTGCCGAAATAATAAGCTGTGTCTGGGAAAAATCCAACAATACCCACAAAGAAAAAGACAAAAAAGACATTTGTGACTTCCCACACAGGGTTTAAGTAACGTTGAATTAAACCATTTACTTTTTTGGATTCCCCAAAGAGTTTGGCATGCAATGAAAAGAAGCCGGCACCAAAATCGATGGATGCCACAATAATATAACCAAAGAGGAATAGCCATAATACCGTAATACCTATCATTTCATAACTCATAATGCTCCCCCTCTTCTCTCTGATTCAATTTTCTCAATATCTTTAGAGACAGGTTGATTTTTAAACATTCTTATTAAAACAAAACTTGCTGAGAATAAAAGTACAAAATACAATAAAGCGAATAAAAGCGTCACAAACTGTAAACCGCCAGCTGTTGTTGCAGCATCTTGAACTTTTAATATGCCTCTAACCATCCAAGGTTGGCGCCCTAATTCTGTTAAGAACCATCCAAACTCAATAGCTAACATACTTGCCGGTCCTGTAAATAAAATTGCATATAAAAATGCTTTATGATTAGGATTCCATTTTTTAATCCACAATGCGAGTACATAAAGTCCGGATACTACAAAACAAAAAATATCAAATGTCACCATTAAATCAAAAAAGTAATGTACGATAAGCGGTGGTAATTCCTCTTTAGGAAATTCATTAAGCCCTTTCACTTTAGTATCAAAGCTTGAGTCAGATAAGAAACTCAACGCACCTGGAATGTGAAGCGCACCTTTTACTTCTTGAGTGGATTCATCTATGACACCAAAAAGTACCAAATCTGCATTAGATTCTGTGTTAAAGTGCCACTCATAGGCTGCTAATTTTTCTGGTTGATGCTGATGTAAAAACTTCGCAGATAAGTCCCCTGCTAACATAGAAAGCATAGAAAAAATCAAACCTGCAATCATCGTTAATTTAAGCGCCTTTTGATGATAAACTTTATCTTCTTTTACTTTATTTTTTAGTAATTTAAATGCTGCGATAGTCGCTAAAATAAAAGCCATCGTCATTAATGCCGTTGTAATCACATGAAAAGAACGTACAAAAAACGATGCATTAAACATGGCTGCTAACGGATCAACATTCACCATTCTGCCACCAGAAATTTCCATTCCTGCAGGTGTGTTCATAAATGAGTTTACTGAAGTAATAAAAAATGCTGAAAAACTTCCGCCAATGATGACAGGAATACTTAATAAGAAATGCGTCCATTGATTTTTGAATCGATTCCAAGTATAAAGATAAATACTGAGAAATATTGCTTCAAAGAAAAAAGCAAAAGTTTCCATAAACAATGGCAAAGCAATAACATGTCCGCCAATACGCATAAATGTCGGCCAAAGCAATGAAAGTTGTAATCCTATAATTGTACCCGTAACCACGCCGACAGCCACGGTAATGGTATATCCTTTAGCCCATCTTTTAGCGAGTGCCAAATAGCGTGAGCTTTTCTTTTTAATAGCTAAAAATTCTGCCAATGCAAAAAACACAGGCATACCAACGCCAATCGTTGCAAATATAATATGGACAGCAAGCGTCATTCCTGTTAAAAAACGACTGATTTCCACTGCATCCATTGAATCACTCCCTCAATCTTTTCCAAAGTAATTTCCATTATACTGAGCCCACTTGAGAAACAGAATGACTATGCTTAATATAAGATTGACAATTTATTGACAAGACGCAAAGTTGCCATAATTTTTAATTTGACATTTTGTTTAATTCATTAAAATCATAATTTGAAAATACTTTGACAACGTTCCATTGCTAAGATAATTTAGTATTAGAAGTTTGAATTGAAAGAAGGTCTTTACATGTCTCGTATTATCATATATACACAAAATGATTGTCCACCTTGTGCGTTTATTAAAAATTATTTAAGCGACCAACAAGTGGACTTTGAAGAAAGAAATATTCAAAACGCTGCTTTTCGACAACAAATGATTGAACATGATGCGTTCGCAACCCCATTTCTTCTCATTGATGATGAACCGATGTATCAAATTGATTTAGATCAAATTAATCAAAAATTAGGGCTCTCCACTCACAAAAATGATTAGATTCGAAAAGCCTTTTGTTACTACAAAATGAAAAGCACAATACGGCTACTATTGCTGTTTAAAACAAAGCGGGCGAGTGCCATAGGAAAATTACTATGGCACCTGCCCGCTTTTTATAACCATAAAATAACGCTGAAGAGATCTATCAATATAGAATCTCTTCATCGCTTATCTTAGTATATTTAGTTATGTTCTAAAATTATGCTTTTGAAGTATATGCATGAACTAAGTCAACTACTTCATCAACTGTTGCGCATTGAATTGCTTTGTCCGCAAGTTGTTGCATTTCAGTTTGACTTAAATGCTTAATTTGTCGACGTGCTTTTAAAACAGATGTTGCACTCATTGAGAATTCATCTAAACCTAAACCTAGTAATAGTGGAATGGCCGTTTCATCTCCTGCCATTTCACCGCACATACCTGTCCATTTACCTTCTTTATGAGAAGCTTCGATAACCTGTTTAATAAGTCGTAAAATAGCAGGGTTATAAGGTTGGTATAAGTAAGAGACGCGTTCAGACATACGATCTGCTGCCATCGTATATTGAATTAAATCGTTTGTCCCAATACTGAAGAAATCAACTTCTTTAGCAAACACATCTGCAAGCGCCGCAGTAGAAGGAATTTCAACCATAATACCAAGTTCGATGTCGTCACTTACTTTTACGCCTTCACTTTCGAGATTCGCTTTTTCTTCAAGTAATAACGCTTTAGCATCCCGAAACTCTTGAACTGTTGCAACCATAGGGAACATAATATTTAACTTCCCATATGTTGAGGCACGTAATAATGCACGCAACTGTGGACGGAAAATTTCTGTTTGATCTAAACATAAACGAATTGCACGATATCCTAAAAATGGATTCATTTCTTTAGGTAAGTTTAAATATGGTAATTCCTTGTCTCCACCGATATCTAAAGTACGGACAACGACACGTTTACCGTCCATTGATTCAAGTACTTTTTTATAGGCTTCAAACTGTTCATCTTCAGAAGGCATGTTATCGCGTCCCATGTATAAGAACTCGGTACGGTATAAACCAATACCTTCTGCACCATTTTCTTTCACACCTTCTAAATCATTAGGTGTACCAATGTTTGCTGCGAGTTCAACATGTTTGCCATCCATCGTTTTAGTAGGTTCATCGCGTAATTGTTTTAATGCTTCACGATCAGCAAAAAATGTTTGACGTTTGTGTTGATAAGCTTTCACTTCATCTTCACTTGGATTGACAATGACGTCGCCTGTTAAACCATCAACAATAATCATATCGCCCTGCTTAACATTTGTTGTAATAGATTTTGTACCTACTACCGCAGGGATTTCAAGTGAGCGACTCATAATCGCTGAATGTGACGTACGACCGCCAATATTCGTAACAAACCCCTGCACATATTGTTTGTTCAATTGTGCTGTATCTGAAGGTGTTAAGTCATGTCCAACAATAACAACACTTTCATCAATGATACTTGGGTTCGGTAATTCTACCCCTAAAATGTGTGCTAACACGCGTTTTGAAACGTCACGAATGTCCGCTGCACGTTCTTTCATATATTCATTATCCATTGATTCAAAAATAGTAATGAAATTTTGAGTCACTTCGGTTAATGCATGCGGTGCACTCGCTTTTTCATCACGAATTTTGCTTTCAATAGGTTGAATTAATTCTGGGTCATCTAAGACAAGTAAATGCGCATCAAAAATAGCCGCTTTATCAGGACCTAATTGTTCCTCAGCGTTATTTCTGATTTTCGTTAATTCAATTTTAGAATTTTTTAATGCTTCGTTAAATTTAAGCACTTCTGCTTCGCTATCGTTCGTCGTTGTTTCGCTGAAACTTAAATCTGGTTCGATGAGCATATAGGCTTTAGCAATTGCCACACCATCTGATGCCGCAATCCCTTTAATTATCTCAGACATTATTTTGTTAATCCTTCTTTTGATAAGACTTCAGAGATCGCTTGAATCGCATCTTTTTCGTCACTACCATCTGCATAAATCGTAATTTCAGCGTCTTTACCTACGCCTAAACTCATAACACCCATGATTGATTTTAAGTTAACTTTTTTAGCGTTGTATTCTAATTGAATATCTGAATCAAATTTTGAAGCAGTTTGAACTAACATTGTCGCTGGGCGCGCGTGAATTCCTGTCTCGTCAATAATTACATATGATTGTTGTTCCATCTTTTATCTTACTCCTTCTATTCCCAAATTCATTAGCATAAATTTATTAGTAAATTAGCTACTTAGCATAACATTACCAAAAAGTGCCTTTATTTTCAATTCGAAAACAGTTGGCACTATCCGTTTTCTATGTTATTTTCAACAATTTTTCGTCAGTTTACATCAATGTCTTTACAACATTTTCACATTTTTGAATATGCTCTTTACCGACTTTCATCATAAAATAATAACTAATCGATGCTGAGACAGCTTGACCTACAAGCGGGAACCAGCGTGTTTGTTTGGCTGCCGTACGTTTTGCGACATCTCTCACTACAATTCTTAAAAGACCTTTAGACACCTTTTTACCGATAAGTTGGCTCCCTTGAATACCTGCTGCGATTTTAATGCGATCTTTCATATCGTCAGTCATTTTATTTACTTGTTTATGGTCCAAACCATAAATTTTATTAACATCTTCAATAATGTCACGCATCAATTTCATGTCTACACCAAAATCAAATCCTGGTATTGGAACAATCGTTGCACCTGATGAAAGTAATGCTTTTTTCTTAATTACAGATTCCGCGTGTTGACGTCTTTTTTGAAGCTCTTCTTCTGATTTTGGTAAAGCGTCTTTCACTGCAATATCTTCAATGTGTAAAACTTTATTACCTACTTTTTGAGTGATTTTATCTTTAAATCCCATAATCATAATGGCCACCTTTCATCAATGTATTAACTTTATATACCCATAATTATATAAACTAATGCTCAATCGTAACGAACACCACTTTTAAATATTTAGAAGGTTTATAGTGTGAAGTTGTTTTAAAATCTTTTGGTAGCCCCATTACTTCGTCTATTTGATAAGTGACACCTTCGTTTGCTAACGTGGATTTGATTGTATTTTTAAACGCATTAAGCGTATACATACTGTGATTTGTACTTAAGATTAACGTTCCACCCGGGTTTAAAATACGGAGTGCCTGTTGAATTAATTGATGGTAGTCTTTTGTAACTGAGAACGTTTTCTTTTTATTACGTGCAAAACTCGGTGGATCAATCACGATCGTATCATACCTATAACCATGACGCATTGCATATTTATAAAAATCAAATGTATCCATTACATAAATCGATTGCGTCGTCGGATCAATACCATTAATACCAAAATTTTCTTCTGTCAATTGTCGAGAGCGGTTTGCTAAATCTACACTTGTTGTTTTAGCCCCCTTCGTCGCTGCTATCGTTGAAAAAGCACCTGTATAACTAAATAAATTAAGCACTGTACGGTTCTCACTATAATAATCTCTTAATTTTTTGCGCACTTCTTTTTGATCTAAAAAAATACCTGTCATTGGTCCATCATCCAAATGCACGTTGTAAAAGGTAAAATTTTCTTCAATGACAATAGGAAATTGAGGCTGTTCACCAAGCACCCAGCCACTTTGAATCGCATTGTGTTTGAATCGCGTTTTTTCATAAATCGATTTAAAAGGAAATACAGCTTGCATCGCTTCTATAATATACTTTCTAAATTGATATATTCCTTCTGAATACCATTGAATCAATAAATGACCATCATAATGATCTATCGTCAAACCGCCTAATCCATCACCTTCACCATTAAACAATCGAAAAGCATTTGTCCCGTCCGCTTGATAATAGTAATTTCGCGTTTCACGTGCTGTTTCAAAAAGCGCTTTAAAATAATGTGTATCTATCTTTTCATTTGCATTGTAAGAAAGCACCCAACCTAACCCTTTATGTTGACGCCCTACATAACATGTCGCGATATAAATATTTGTAGAAGACTTTATTTGAAATAAGTCCCCCTCTTCTAAGCGATCACTTTTAAAAATATCTTCTTCTTCAATCAAAGGATATTGATTAAAATATTTTCCTTCTTTTCCTTTATTTAAAATTGCTATTTTCATTATTTCAGCCTTTCTTTTATCATTTCTTTTAGTTTAACATGAAAAAACATCATCGTTATATACTTAACTTATATAGAAAGGGAGCGAGACAGAAATCTATTTGATTTCGTTGTCTCGCCCCCACAAGGCTGACTAGGATTGAAATGAGCTGCTAAGTAAGCATATTTTCAATCCAGACAGCTACTGTGCTTTTTTTACTTTTTTACACATTTTTTGATGCGAGACAGAAATCTATTTGATTTCGTTGTCTCGCCCCCACAAGGCTGACTAGGATTGAAATAAGCGCTAAGCATATTTTCAATCCAGACAGCTACTGTGCTTTTTTTACTTTTTTACACATTTTTTTGATGCGAGACAGAAATCTATTTGATTTCGTTGTCTCGCCCCCACAAGGCTGACTAGGATTGAAATAAGCTGCTAAGCATATTTTCAATCCAGACAGCTACTGTGCTTTTTTTACTTTTTTACACATTTTTTTGATGCGAGACAGAAATCTATTTGATTTCGTTGTCTCGCCCCCACAAGGCTGACTAGGATTGAAATGAGCTGCTAAGCATATTTTCAATCCAGACAGCTACTGTGCTTTTTTACTTTTTTACACATTTTTTGATGCGAGACAGAAATCTATTTGATTTCGTTGTCTCGCCCCCACAAGGCTGACTAGGATTGAAATAAGCTGCTAAGCATATTTTCAATCCAGACAGCTACTGTGCTTTTTTACTTTTTTACACATTTTTTGATGCGAGACAGAAATCTATTTGACTTCGTTGTCTCACTCCCTTTTTGTATCACAAATATTAAGCATCCTCGCCATATTGTTCTATTTGTTCAGGCGACGGTTGACGCAACTGGAATATAAACGCAATGATGGCTGGAATGAGCATCAATACAAGAATTGGTGTAATAAAAATCGATAGCATTAATCCATGCACTAAAATGACGATATATTCTGTGAAAAGTTTAAAGAATAAAATACTAATCATAAATAATTTTAAATAGTAGTGTCGTCCTTGCAACATATTCGTCACTGATGTCCAAATAAAAGCCGTCACAATGACGAGCAATAAGAATAAACTCACCCATTCATACACATACTGTGTTTGTGAAAGTTGCCAATCACCAGAAAGAAATAAACCGTTACGATTTTTAAATTCAACTAAAATAAAGAAGAATAAAATGACACCACATGCGATACTGACATATTCTCGTTTTAACCATTTAGGCCGATGTAAGAAAGACGGAATGTCGTCTTCTTCTAGTTTTGCCCAACCAAACCATTTCTCTTTAATCATTTCGCGCTTGCGTCGAATTTTATCTAAATCAATGCTTCTACGCGTGCGATGTGAAAAATCTTGGGTTAATTCGTTTGTACGCGTTTGAAGATCTTTGAAATGGTGCTGAGATTGACCCACAAAACTGTATTTTTTACTTCGTACATACGGGTTTTCTTCTCCAGTAATTTCCTCTTGTGTCATCGGTAGAGCACGGCGTAAAAATAAGAAGTTCCAAATAGACATTTGCCCGAGTAACCATAAAATCACAAAGAACGTATTAATACTTAAGACATCTATAGGCGCCACTTCACGTTCTTCAATACGACCGTAGAGCACGAGTTGGCCAATAATATAACAAAGGCCATAACTGATAATAATCCAAAGATAATGCTTTTTACGATTAAATGGATTGAGTTCATCTTTATATGCGATATACCCAATATGTATGATAAAGGGAACTACAAAAACAAATGCCGCTATGCCATACACTTGTGACATAAAAATCAAAGTAAGCACAAAGTAAATGATCCCAATCAATAAAAATAAAATAGAAATGTCATAGTCGAAACGAGTGGTATTCGTTAATGTTCTTCCGATAAAGATCATAAAAATCCCAAATAATAAAATAATAATGCCACTCACTAAAGGAATTTCACCAATATAATTACTCATTACGCGAATGATTTCATTGAAAAAAGCCATAATAAAGTCCCACAAATTTTCAATATTAATTGCAGGTTTTTTATGCTGACTAAATTGGTGAATCAATGGGATATTAAGAAAAATAATAAGACTTAATAAAATAGAAATCGCACCGATAATATAACTGTAAATCACCTCGGTGTATTTATTAAACAAAGACATCCGCTTCACCTCACAATTATTATATACGAAGACATCAACTATGTCTTTATAAAAAACAAATCTCATTCTTTAGATGGAGAGACGTATTTTGTACTGTCACACCTTCTACCACACACACCGATTTACCTTAAATATAGACGACTGTTATCACTGTATTTAATTATATTATCTTTTTGTAGTCGTTTAAAACATATATTATACCAAAAATCACATTTTTTGTTGTGTACTTCTGATGTTTAACGTTTTAAAAAAAGGGGAACTCTTTTATATAGATACCTTTTAAAGGAGAGATGTAAAATGTCTAAAGAAGAAATTAAAAAAGCAGCTGAAAATGCTAAAGATAAAGAGCAAGAATTAAAAGATAAAAAAGAAGACACTAAAGAAGGCGCTGAAAAAACAAAAGACGATATTCAAAACACATTTGAATAATACGTCTCGCTCTATTGGCCTATAGGAACAGAGGGATTCCCTGTTCTTATAGGCTATTTTTGTTAGTCATTTTAATAAACATACCTCTCGTATTTTACGTTTAACATTTTGAATATTGTATTAACTTAAGAATGCACATTGACATTTAAAGGTGTCGGGTGTATAGTGACTTTAATCATTCAATAAAGACACACTAGGGGTGTGAAAACTGAGATGAGGTGTTTACCTCAAACCCTTTGAACCTGAACTAGACGATACTAGCGTAGGAAAGTGTGAGGAAAGCTCAAATTCCCTCGAGATAAGTATGCCTTTTTGCGCGTATGACTCTTTTAAAGATTTGCAGTTTCACTTCCACGTCATACACAGTACCTCTAGTTGAGGTGCTGTGTTTTTTTGTAATTAGGAGGATGTTTATGAGTTCAAGTAGAAAAGGTTTAACATTATCTGATATTTTAGTCACTGTGCTAATATCAGTCATTTTTGCTGTCATTTATAATTTTTGGTGGGTGGCCTACTATACTGTTCAACCGCTAGGCCTACACATCGATCAATTAATGTATGGTATGTGGTTCGCAGCAGCTATTGTTGCTTATTTAATCATTCCCAAAATGGGTATTGCACTAATTGCTGAATTTGCTGCAGGCGCTGGAGAAACAATCATAATGGGACGTTTCGATATTCCAACTATTATCTATGCATTACTTCAAGGTTTAGCTTGTGAAATTGTTTTCGCTATTTTCAAATACCGTTCTCGTACATTTATGGTCAGTATCCTTGCAGGTATGGCTGCTGCAATTATCAGCCTACCAATCGATTGGTATTATGGCTATTTAAGTGAAGTAGCCACTTGGAACTTAATTTTACTTATCGTTGCTCGTTTAATTAGTGGTGCGGTGCTTGCAGGAATGTTTTCTTATTTCCTTGTAAAAGCGTTGGACAAAACCGGTGTGACACAGCTTTTCCGCCCTGCCTCAAAAGAAGATTACGATGCTTTATAAGGAGTATGCAACGTGTTAAAAGCAACAAACTTACGATTAAAATATCCGAATGCCCCTCATAAAATTTTTGATGGGCTAAATATTGAAATTAAGGACAAAGAAAAGGTACTTTTACTCGGCCCTTCTGGCTCTGGGAAAAGTACATTATTGAATGTATTAAGTGGTATCGTACCTCATTTAATTGATTTACCCATGAAATATGAAACATTGAAAATCTCTCAAAATGCCGGCGTCATTTTTCAAGATCCAGACGCTCAATTTTGTATGCCGCAAGTCAATGAAGAGTTAGCATTTATTTTAGAGAATTACCAAGTTCCACCAACCGAAATGAATGTCAAAATAAAAGCGGCATTAGAAGCAGTTAAATTAGACGTCGATCCGAAGCAATCCATTCATCAATTAAGCGGCGGGATGAAGCAAAAATTAGCTATTGCTGGCACTTTACTGCAACAAACAGATACGTTATTTTTGGACGAACCTACAGCCATGCTCGATTCAGAAGCAACCGAAAATTTATGGCAACTGTTACGTGAAATTTGGAAAGAACAAACCGTTTTAATTGTTGAACATAAAGTTGAGCACATTTGGAACTATGTAGATCGTGTCATTTTGATGAATCACGATGGGCAGATTATTCAAGAAGGTACACCAACAGATATTTTGAACCATTTTGAAGCACTTTTATCTGAATATGGTGTTTGGCATCCTAATGCTTGGTTAGCAGCGCCTAAAACACTGGGATCTGCTGCATTACCCCATTCCTCATTTCAACTAGAATTGAATGGTGGCGTGATAAAGCGAGGCAAGCGTGTTTTATATCACATTCCATCATTTAGCATAAAGTCTGGTGATTGGGTTGCCATTACTGGTAAAAATGGAACAGGAAAAACGACTTTTTTTGAATCGCTTATGCAACTTATTCCATATGAAGGTACACTCACATACAATCAAAAACCGGTGCGCAAACTAAAAACAGCAGCTTCTCATATGTTTTTAGTCTATCAAAACCCAGAACTCCAATTTATTCAAAATACGGTTTATGATGAGATTTTTATTAATTTTAAGCATCAAAACGCACAAACAGCACAAAAAGAAACGAATGAAATGTTAGCGTTATTAGACTTAACACACGTCAAAGAGCAACACCCTTTTGAACTTTCAATGGGGCAAAAGCGCCGTCTAAGTGTTGCAGTGGCTTTAAGCACATCAGCGGACATTCTCCTTTTGGATGAACCTACGTTTGGATTGGATAGTCATAATACTTTTAAATTAATTCAACTGTTTCAACAACGTATTCAAAAAGGGCAAGCCATCATTATGATTACACATGACTCTGAAATCATAGCGCGTTACCCTTCTAAACGTTATGTCATCGAAAATGGGAAGATGTATGAAAGCGAGGCTTTAACATGATTGCATCTTGGAAAAACTATCGTACTTTTATGGATAATGTCAATATTATTACGAAACTCTTTTTAGGCCTTGCTTTATTTTTCTTTATTATTTTTGTACACAATTTTGATGTGATGCTCTACCTTGTCGCATTAATGTTTGGATTTATGCTCATTATGAGTGGCGCCAAATTACGCATTCTTTTCATTTTTGTAGGTTTTTCTATGTTCTTTGCGCTTAGTTCATCTTTATTTATGATTTTTTATGGAGATGGGCATCATGAGCTTTTTAAATTTGGTTTTATCCATATTACCATTGAAAGCCTTGTACGTGGTATACATTTATCGTTAAGAACTTTAACGATTAGTTTTTTCGGTTTATCTATTGCATTCACATCACAAGTAATCATGATATTTTACAGCTTTATGCAGCATATGAAAGTAAAACCTAAAATCGCTTATGCCTTTATGGCAGCTTTCCGAATGTTGCCATTAATTATCGAATCATTTTTTCAACTTAGACAAGCATTGAAAATGCGCTATCAAATCATTCAAAAACAAAATTATAGAGGTATCAAGCGCTTTTATCATTTGCTTATTCCTTTATTGAGTCAAAATATGCGTAAAGCACACCGACTATCTGTGGCAATGGAAATGAAAGGGTTTCGTGACGGTCCACGCACGTATTATTATCAAACCCCTTTTAGCTATCGAGATTTACTTCTTATCGTATGTATCATAGCCCTCATCAGTGCTGCGTTTGGCTTAAGTCATCTATTGCCTATCACAGGCATATTAGATGTCCGTTAAACCGTTGCGTTTTCACGATCTCGATGATGTGAAAAGGCACACCATTTCCTTTCCTAACTTCCATCTGCAAAGGAAATTTTCCCGTAAAAAACCCCTAGGCACAATTCAATTGTCCCTAGGGGTTTCCTTTATGATTTCAATGCTTTGTTCGCAATATCTTTACGATAGAATAACCCATCACTTTCAATTTTTGTTACACGCTCGTAAGCTTTCTTTTGTGCAGCTTCAATTGAGTCTCCCTCTCCAATAGCAAGAATGACACGTCCTCCGCTTGTAACAAATGATTGATTTGCATCACGTTTCAAACCACTTACAAAATAATGTTCTAAATCAGTTTCAAAACCAGAAACAAGACTTCCTTTGTCATAGGCCGCTGGATAGCCTTTTGATGCAAGCATGACACCAACAACAGCATCCTGTTTCCATTGTTGAGAAATCGGTTGCTTTTCTTTTAATTCTAAAATGTGCTCCATCAAATCACTTTCAAGTCGCGTCAATAATACTTGAGCTTCTGGATCTCCAAAACGCGCATTAAATTCAATGACTTTAGGGCCTTCTTTTGTCAAAATTGCCCCGATGTATAAAATACCAAAATAGTCATATCCTTCTTTTTCTAAGGCATGGGCTATAGGCTGTGCAATGCGTTCATTCGTTTGACGCAATACGTCTTCCCCGATATGTGGCACTGGGCAATACGCTCCCATACCACCTGTATTTGGCCCTTTATCTTGATCAAATGCACGTTTATGATCTTGTGCAATCGTTTCGAATGGCACCGCGTAGCTTCCATTCACGAAAGTCATTACTGAAAATTCTTCACCTTCAAGAAAGGTTTCAAATACGACTTTTTCATTTTCATTAGGATACAATGTGTCTACAGCGTCTAATGCTTCTTGACGTGTTTGTGCAATAATAACACCTTTTCCTGCAGCTAAGCCATCTTTTTTAAGGACGATAGGAAGTTCACAATCTTGAACATACTTGAGCGCTTCAGTTTTACTGTCAATTTCACGATAATCCGCAGTAGGAATTTGATATTTTTCCATTAAAGCTTTCGCAAATGCTTTAGAACCTTCGATTTGCGCTGCTGCTTTATTAGGTCCAAATACAGAAATTTCCGATTCACTTAAAAGATCTGTTAGTCCTTCTGTTAATGGTTGTTCTGGTCCGATAATAACCCAATCAATTTCATTGGTTTTAGCAAAGTTAAGTATCGCTTCATGATCATTTTCTGCAATTTCAGGATGAATTGTAGCGATTGCTGTCATCGCGTCATTACCCGGAATGACATCGAGATGTGTGACATGTTTAGATTGTTTCAATTTTTGTGCAATCGCATGCTCACGACCACCACTACCAATTACTAATGTTTTCATGATATGTTCCTCCATTAATGTTTAAAATGACGCACGCCCGTTGTAACCATTGCAATTCCGTAACGGTTAGCCATATCAATTGAATCTTGATCTTTAATAGATCCACCTGGCTGAATAATCGCTTTTATCCCTGCTTTTGCTGCAAGTTCAACTGTATCGTCCATTGGGAAGAAACCGTCCGATGCAAGCGCCACATTGTCATTCATTTCAATCGCATGGTTTATAGCGATTTCAGCAGCACCTACACGATTCATTTGTCCAGCGCCAATACCTACTGTTTGATGACCATTAGCAAGTACAATCGCATTACTTTTAACCGCTTTCGCTACTTCCCAACCTAATACTAAAGCGTCCCATTGTTGCTCTGTAGGTTCTGTTTCAGTAACGACATTCATTTCTGAACGTGAAGACACTTGAGTATCTTTATCTTGTACTAAATAACCTCCTGATACAGAAACAAACTCTTGTTCATCTTCTACTGGCGTCATTTCAATTTCCAATAAGCGAATATTTTTCTTTTGCGTCAATACTTCAAGCGCATCAGCTTCGAAAGCAGGTGCAATGACAACTTCTAAAAAGATACCATGCAATTGTTCTGCTAAAGCTCGAGTTACCGGACGATTTAACGCCACTATTCCACCAAAAATTGACGTTGAATCTGCTTGAAATGCATGTTCAAATGCTACTTCAATATCTTCACCAATTCCTACGCCACAAGGATTCATATGTTTAACCGCTACTGCTGCTGGTTGTTCAAAACGCTTAACAAGTGTAAGTGCCGCATCTGCATCTTTAATGTTATTGTAACTTAATGGCTTACCATGATGTTGTTTTGCACCAGCTAAAGTATTTTTAGCTTCAGAAGTACGTACAAAATACGCACTTTGTTGTGGGTTTTCACCGTAACGTAAGCTTTCTTTATTTTCATCAAAATGAGCTACAATAGCTTGATCATATTCATTCGTATGCTTAAACACTTTTAACATTAATGATTTGCGGTAAGCTTCGTCTAAAGTATTATTTTTCAATCTTTGGATGACTTCTTCATAATCTTCACTGTGTACGATTGTTGTCACATGCTTAAAGTTTTTCGCAGCCGCACGTAACATTGTCGGCCCACCTATATCAATATTTTCAATTGCATCCGCTTCAGTAACATTTGGGTTCGCAACTGTTTTCTGAAATGGGTACAAGTTCACGACTACCATATCTATAAGGTCAATATGTTGAGCTTTCAATTGATCTAAATGCTCTTGTTTGTCTCTATCAGCAAGAATACCTCCGTGCACAGCTGGGTGTAATGTTTTTACACGACCATCCATAATCTCATCAAAATGTGTTAAATCAGAAACAGATGCTACTGGTATACCCGCTGCTTCAATCGCACGTAATGTTCCTCCAGTTGAAAACAATGCAAACCCTTGTTCTACAAGCGCCTTAGCAAAGTCTTCTATCCCTGTTTTATCTGAAACACTTAAAATAGCTTTTTTCATTTGAAATCTCCTTATTGAATAATCTTTTGAATGACTTCAGGATATAATTCATACTCTAATGTTTTAATGCGCTGTTCAAGTTCTGAAACGCAATCGTCTGGATAAATAGGGCATTGACGTTGCGCAATCACTTTTCCAGTATCCATCCCCGCATCTACGAAATGAACGGTCGTTCCAGTCATTGTTTCTCCACTATTTAATGCCTGTTCTACCGCATGTTTGCCTTTATATTTCGGAAGTAATGAAGGATGAATATTTAAAATTCGATTTTCATACGCTTGCAGCAACGTTTCGCCAATGAGCCGCATAAAACCTGCCAATACAATCCATTCCACTTGATCTTGTTTAAGTTGTTGACAGATGGCTGCTTCAAACGCTTTTTTTGATGCATAGTGTTTCGGTTCATAAGCGTATACTTCCACTTGATGTTCACGTGCAAGCGCGACACATGATGCGTCAGGTTTATCCGTATAAAGCCCTGTCACTTCTATATGCTTTAGCGCTCCAGAAGCGATTTTTTTCATGATATTATCAAAATTCGTACCTGAACCAGACGCGAAAATGGCAATTTTAACCATTTCTACACCCCCATAAGACGAATCGGCGTAGGTTCTTCAGCAATATGTCCAATAGTATAAGCATCTACGTTAGCTTGTTTTAAAATGGCGTGTACACTTGCTTCATCTTCAGCGGATACCACCATCGTGTAACCAATACCCATATTAAAAATATTGTACATTTCATCAGTTTTAATCTGCCCTTGTTCTTGTAACCACTCAAAAATACGCGGCGTTGGAAATGATGTCGTATCAATGACTGCTGTCTTACCTTCAGGCAATGCGCGAGGAATATTTTCGTAAAAACCACCGCCTGTAACATGTGTCATCGCTTTAATGTTCACTTGTTTTTTAACTTCTAAAACCGGTTTAACATAAAGTGCAGTCGGCTTTAAAAATACATCTAAATAAGACGCATCCGCTTCAAACATTTCATTGATATCAATGTTAGATTGTTCAATTAATTTGCGGACTAAACTGTAACCATTTGAATGGATGCCATGTGAAGCTAAACCTATAATAATGTCGCCTTTTTCTACAGTACTGCCATCTATATATTCATCTTTTTCTACAGCACCTACTGCAAAGCCAGCAACATCATATTCACCTTCGTGGTACATTTCACCCATTTCAGCTGTTTCGCCACCAATGAGTGCCATCCCAGTTTCTTGGCAACCATCACTTATTCCTTTAACAATTTGTTCAATAACTTCAGGCACAACTTTATGCGTCGCAATATAATCTAAAAAGTACAACGGTTCTGCGCCAGTTGTTAAAATATCATTGGCACACATTGCTACGGCGTCTATCCCTATTGAATCATGGCGTTGATGATCTATCGCTAATTTCAATTTCGTTCCAACACCATCTGTACCTGATACTAAAACAGGCGCTTTCATATTAAGTTGGGATAAATCAAAAGTAGCACCAAATCCGCCTAAACCTCCAAGGACTTCTTTACGCATTGTACGTTCAACATGACTCGACATGCGTTTAACCGCTTGATATCCTGCTTCAATATCTACGCCAGCTTGCTTGTATGATTCAGCCATTCTTTTACACTCCTCTTCGCTTCAATTCTTTTGCTACAGGTAATTCATGGTCTATGATTTCAATTGGGTAATGTCCTGTAAAGCACGCATTACATTCACCTTTTGAACCATATTGCTTAAATACGTCATGCATCCCCTCAACAGAAAGGTAAGTTAAAGAGTCCGCACCAATTTTGTCTCTAATTTCATCAAGATCATATTGTGCTGCCATAAGCTCTTCATGTGTCGATACGTCGATACCGTAATAACATGGATTTTTCAAAGGTGGCGAAGATATGCCCATATGCACTTCTTTAGCACCAGCCGACTTTAACGTCTTGACGATATGTTTACTTGTTGTCCCACGTACAATCGAATCATCAATTACAACGACACGCTTCCCATCTATAACATCTCGTATAGGCGCATGTTTCATACGTACTTGTCGCTCACGTACAGCTTGATCCGGCGTAATAAACGTACGTCCAATATAACGATTTTTTAATAATCCTTGTTCATTTGTAACACCTGAAACTTCTGAAAAACCTTTTGCTGCTTGTAGAGATGAATCTGGTACGCCGATCACGATATCTGCTTCTACATCCATTTCCTTTGCCAGTTGTCTGCCAAGTGCTTTTCTAACTTGATAAATTGAATGTTTGCGAAACTCAGAGTCAGGTCTAGCAAAATAAACATATTCCATAGAACACATGCGATGATCAATGTCTGCCGTATAATGATCGTAATCTACATCGTCTTCATTAGAAAATGTAATAAGTTCACCCGGTTCAATATCGCGAATATATTCTGCACCAATTGCTGTAAATGCGCATGTTTCACTCGCAACACAGTAAGCACCGTCTACTTTACCTAACATAAGCGGTCTTACACCTCTATGATCACGCGTTGCAGTCAATTGCTGTTCATTTAAAATAACGCAACTAAACGCGCCTTTCATCTGATTTAATGCAGACTTTTGATTTGTTTTAATGTGCTTGGAAGTACCTTTAATCAGTAAATGTGCGAGAACTTCAGAGTCACTCGTCGTTTGAAAAATGCCTCCCGTAGATTCAATTGCACGGCGCAGTTGCATTGCATTTGTTAAATTCCCGTTGTGCGCCAATCCAAGATCACCTTTAGAGTGTTTAAATAAGAAAGGTTGGACATTGGATACTTCACTCGCACCTGTTGTAGCGTAACGGACATGTCCAATTGCATGTTTGTAACCTTCTAATGACTTAAGTTGTGCATCAGAAATAGCTTCAGTTAACAATCCCATTCCTCTAGCCCCAAAAAGTTGTTCTCCGTTCGAACAAACAATTCCAGCGCCTTCTTGACCACGATGTTGTAAACTATGCAAAGCAAGATAGGTTAAATGTGCTGCATGTGGATGATTCCAAATTCCGAAAATACCGCATTCTTCATTTAATCCACGGATGTCATACATGCCTCAATTGCTCCTTCCCATTCACGTTTTAATTCAGACGTATGACGTTCAATTGTTGCATCTGTGCCACGCACGTTAAATACATCTTTATCCGTAAATGTTCCAATTTTAACTGCATCTTCCATATCAAAGTGTTGTCCTTCTTTAACGCTGACAATGTAGCGTCCTGGTGTTTCACTAAAGAAAAGTTCTCGAGAAAATGGCAACGTTGCTTCTACACCTAAACTATAGTGTGCACTCATTCGTGCCAATGTGATTAAAGCGCCACCTTTACCTACAGTTTGAACATGTGATAATTGTCCTGAACGGATCGCTTCTCGAATTGTTTCTCCACGTTTAGCTTCTTCCGTTAAATCTACATGTTCCGCTTCATGATTAACACGTTGGTATAATAACTTTTCAATTTGGCTACCGCCAAAATGCGCTTCAGTTTTACCAACAAGATACAATGTATCTCTAGCTTGTGGCTGGAATGTTTCAAGATATTTAATATCTTCAATTAATCCGACCATCCCTACAACTGGTGTTGGGAAAATAGATGATGTACGTGTTTCGTTATAAAGTGACACGTTACCTGACACAACAGGCGTGTTTAATACATCACACGCTTCTGCCATACCACGTGTTGAATCAATTAATTGTTGATATATTTCTTTCTTTTCCGGCGAACCATAATTAAGGCAGTCCGTCATCGCTAATGGTTTCGCACCCACTGCAATTAAATTGCGATAAGCTTCAGCAACAACCATCTTTCCACCTTCATATGGATCATTAAATACATAACGCGCTTCTCCATCTATCGTTGAAGCTATCGCTTTATTTGTACCTTCTACACGTACAACAGAAGCTTGAAGACCTGGTTTCACAATTGTATTTGCGCCGACTTGTTGGTCATATCGTGAATATAAATAGCGTTTAGAGGCAATTGTTGGATGCGTTAATAACTTAGTAAAAACTTCCTCAGCATCAATATTTGAATAATCACGTTTTTCAGGCGTATAGTCTGGTTTTTCTCCTTCTAAAACATATACTGGTGCTTCATCTGCAAGTGGTTCTACAGGAATATCAGCAAAAACTTCACCTTCATATGTTAATACAAAGCGATTTGTATCTGTCACTTTACCGATAACTGCACTGTCTAACTCATAAAAATCAAATAAATCTAAGAACTTTTGCTCTGTTCCTTTTTTAACTACTAACAACATACGTTCTTGTGTCTCTGAAAGCATCATTTCATATGGTGAAATACCTTCTTCACGTACAGGTACTTTTTCAAGTTCTAAATGGATACCACTTCCACCTTTAGCAGCCATTTCAGATGAAGATGACGTTAAACCTGCTGCCCCCATATCTTGAATACCTACAAGCTCATCGTACTGAATCGCTTCTAAAGTCGCTTCCATTAATTTCTTACCTACAAATGGATCACCAATTTGTACTGAAGGTCGTTTACTTTCACTTTCTTCAGTAAGTTCTTCAGAAGCAAACGTTGCACCATGAATACCATCACGTCCTGTTTTCAAACCAACATAAATAACAGAGTTGCCTTCACCTTTGGCTGTTCCTTTTTGAATCATGTTATGGTCGATTACACCGACACACATCGCATTAACAAGCGGATTACCATCATAACGCTCATCAAATTCTATTTCGCCTGCCGTTGTTGGGATACCAATACAATTTCCGTAACCACCAATACCCGCAACAACACCACGACATAGACGTCTGTTAGTCTTTTCATTTAACTCACCAAATCGTAAACTATTTAAAAGGTTGATTGGACGTGCACCAATAGAAACGATGTCACGTATAATACCGCCGACGCCTGTCGCCGCACCTTGGTAAGGCTCAATGGCTGAAGGGTGATTGTGGGACTCTACTTTGAAAACAACAGCTTGTTCATCACCAATATCAACAACGCCGGCACCTTCACCTGGCCCCATTAATACATGCTCACCAGTTGTAGGAAATTGTTTAAGAAACGGTTTTGAATGTTTGTATGAACAATGTTCACTCCACATCACGGAAAAGATACCAATTTCCGTAAAATTAGGATTACGTCCTAAAATACCTTGAACTTTTTCAAATTCTGCGTCACTTAAACCCATGTCTTGATATAACTTTTCACTTTTAACCTCTTCTGCAGTAGGTTCTAAAAATTTAGGCATGTTGTTCCCTCCAACTTTTGACCATTGATTCAAATAATTTCACACCACTATCAGTTCCTAAAATCATTTCTAACGCACGTTCAGGGTGAGGCATCATACCACATACATTGCCTTCTTTTGAAACAATCCCTGCAATATCTTCATATGAACCATTAGGGTTTTCATTGTATTTCAAAATAATTTGATTGTTACGAACTAAGTCATTATATATTTCTTCTGTACAATAGTAATGACCTTCTCCATGTGCTACCGGATAAATCACTTCTTCGCCTTCATCATATAAATTAGTAAATGGTGTCTGTGCATTCGTAATTGTTAAACGTTCATTTCTGCTTACAAACAAATGACTGTCATTATGCAATAAAGCTCCTGGAAGCAGTCCAATCTCTGTTAAAATTTGAAAACCGTTACACACACCTAAGACAGGTTTCCCTTCTGCAGCTAAACGTTTTACTTCATTAATAATAGGTGCCACACTTGCAACAGCCCCAGAGCGTAAATAATCTCCAAATGAAAATCCACCAGGAATTAACACCCCATCAAAACCTTCTAAAGACGTTTCACGATAATCTACATAATCAGCCTCTACTCCTGACTTAATGGCTGCATTATACATATCGCGGTCACAATTAGATCCCGGAAATTTAAGTACCGCAAATTTCATTAGACATTCTCCTTTTCTGAAGCGTCACCTAAAATTGTATAGCTGTATTCTTCAATAACAGTGTTCGCAAATAGCTTTTCACTTAGCGTCGTAACAACATTGTGAATCGCTTCGTCCGTTGCTTCATCGACAGTTAAATAAAGTACTTTTCCTACTCGGATATCATTGACTTGCGCATAACCTAAATCGTGTACTGCACGTGTTAATGCTTGTCCTTGTGTATCTAAAACTTGTGGTTGTAATGTGATGTGTAATTCGATTTTTTTCATGATTTAAGAGCCTCCAGTTTATTTAAAAATGATTCATACGTGTCTATTAAAGAGCCTGTGTCATTGCGATAAACATCTTTATCAAAATTTTCACCCGTTGTTTTATCCCAAATTCGACAAGTATCAGGGGAAATTTCATCCGCAAGCAATAAGTGGCCTTCTGCATCTTTACCAAATTCAATTTTGAAATCCACTAAATCCAAGTCCATTTCATTCATTAATTGTACTAATGCTTGATTGACTTGTAGCGCTTGTGCTTTTAAACTTTTAATTTCGTCTTCATCTGCAATGTGTAATAATTTAATATGATCTTCAGTAATAAGGGGATCATTGAGTTCATCTTTTTTGTAGAAAAATTCCACGAGTGGTACTTCAAATCGATGCCCACTTTCGATGCCGAGACGTTTTGTTATTGAACCCGCAGCTATATTTCGTACAACTACTTCTAATGGAACGATATTTACAGACTGTACAATTTGTTCTGTTTCAGAAATGCGACGAATAAAGTGACTTTTCACTCCATGTTGAGCAATATAATTAAATATTTCAGAAGTGATTCTGTTATTCAATCGCCCTTTCCCTTTCATCTCATCTTTTTTAGCACCATTTCCTGCTGTTACTTCATCTTTATATTCGATACGCAGTGTGTGTGGTTGTTCTGTTTCAAATACGCGTTTGGCCTTTCCTTCATAAACTAAAGCGTTACTCATGATTGTCTCCCTTCAAAGTAATTTATTAAATCGCTTTCTACTGTTTCAATATCATTTGTCAGTTGTGTAAGATGCCCCATCTTACGCAATGGCTTGCGAGATGTTTTACCGTAAATGTGAACATGCCATTCAGGATGAGACGCAAAAACGTCTTCAAGCAAGTCCAAATCTTTTCCAAGTAAGTTCATCATCACAGCTGGTTTTAATAACTGAATCTCTGGCGGCAATTGCTGGCCTGTAACAGCCATAATATGTGTGTCAAATTGTGAATAGTCACATGCTTCTATTGAATAATGTCCAGAATTGTGTGGTCTAGGTGCAATTTCGTTTACATATAATTCATCATTTTCGTCAATAAAAAATTCAACTGTAAAAGTTCCTATAAAATGAATGGCTTGTGTAATCTTTCGAACTTCTTCTTGCGCAATCGCGGTATGATGCACTCTTGCAGGAACAACCGTTTTGAAAAGAATTTGATTACGATGTTCATTTTCTTGAAGTGGGAAAAATAATATTTCACCGTTTAAACCTCTAGTGACTGTCAACGAAACTTCACGTTTTAATTCAAGAAATTGTTCTGCGACACATTCTTGTTCTTGGATAAGTGCAAGTGCTTCTTCTAATTTCTGCTCTGAATCCACAAATACTTGTCCTTTACCGTCATAACCACCAAAACGGGTTTTTAACATAAATGGATAACCCAGTTCCTTAACCGCCATATTCAAATCATTCGGCGAAGTCACTTGAACAAATGGTACGACTCGTGCACCCGCATTTTGAATAGATTGTTTTTCTATTAGGCGATCTTGCAAGCGTTGAATGGCATCATAACCTTGTGGCACATTAAAACGCTCTGTTAATTTTTGAAGTTGTTTAGCGTTAATATTTTCAAACTCATAAGTGATCACATCAGATTTCGTTCCTAATTCCTCCAAAGCCTCCGCATCATCGTAAGCTGCATGAATAAATTCATGTGCGACGTATTGCGTAGGGCACGCTGCATCTGGGTCTAAAACAATGACACGATAGCCCATCTTTTGAGCAGATTGTGCCATCATTTTTCCAAGTTGGCCTCCACCAATGATTCCTATCGTTGAACCGAATTTGAGCTTATTGTAGGTCATTTTGCATGTCCTCCACTTTTTGAATGAGTGATTGTTCATAAGCGCTGAGTTGTTGTTGAATTGCTTCATCTGTAGCACCTATGATTCGCGCTGCTAAAATCCCTGCATTTTTTGCACCAGCTTTTCCAATCGCTGTCGTCGCTACTGGAATCCCTCCAGGCATTTGTACTATCGAAAGCAAAGAATCTAAACCTTTTAAGCTTTTAGATTCAATCGGCACACCAATTACCGGTAATGTTGTCATAGACGCGACCATACCAGGTAAGTGAGCTGCTCCACCTGCTCCCGCAATAATGGCACGGAACCCATTGTCATAAGCATGCGTTGCAAAATCGACCATCATATGAGGCGTACGATGTGCAGAAACCACCTTTTTATCGTACGGAATATTAAAGTAAACCAACATATCGCATGCCTCTTTCATAATCTGCCAGTCAGATGAACTGCCCATAATGACTGCAATCTTCAATTTGAACACCCTTTCAATCATTTGAAATACCAAACCAATTAGTTGTATATTACAGGTATAGCATAACAACCAAACATGCTTTTTTCAATCCAAAAATCGAACTTTACAGTATTTTTATTTTAAATATTTCGGTTTTTAGACCAAAAACTTGAGAATTGATGTATAATTTACACTAGAAAGTTCGAATTAACCAAGGGAGGATTTTGTATTATGAGTGCGAAAATTTTAGATGGTAAAGAAATTGCTAAAAATTACCGTCAAGGTTTGCAAGATGAGGTTGAGATTTTAAAACAAAAAGGCTACACACCAAAATTATCTGTAATCCTAGTAGGTAATGATGGCGCGAGCCAAAGTTATGTACGTTCTAAGAAAAAAGCAGCTGAAAAAATCGGGATGATTTCAGAAGTCATCCATTTAGAAGAAGATACGTCAGAAGAAGATGTTTTAAAAGAATTAGAACGTTTAAACAATGATGAAAGTGTCAGCGGTATTCTTGTGCAAGTACCACTACCTGAACAAGTCAATGAACAAAAAGTATTAGATGCCATCGACCCTGATAAAGATGTTGACGGGTTCCATCCTATCAATATCGGCCGCCTTTATTTAGATCAAGCAAAACTTATTCCATGTACACCTTTAGGCGTTATGGAATTGTTAAAACATGCTGACATCGATTTAGAAGGTAAAAATGCTGTTGTCATTGGTCGTAGCCACATCGTAGGACAACCTGTATCTAAATTACTCATTCAACAAAATGCTACTGTGACAACCCTACATTCACGCAGTCAAAATATTCATGAACACCTTAAAAATGCGGATATTATCGTGAGTGCTGTAGGTCGACCTGGTATGGTGAAAAAAGAAGATGTCAAAGAAGGCGCTGTTGTAATCGACGTAGGTAATACTCCTGATGAAAACGGTAAATTAAAAGGTGACGTTGAATACGAGGAAGTGTCAGAAGTTGCAGGAGCTATCACACCTGTTCCAGGCGGTGTTGGCCCAATGACAATTACAATGGTTTTAAACAATACACTCATTGCTGAAAAGATGCGTCGTGGATTAGAATAGACAAAAACAGGAGCATGATGACGAAATCAATCGATTTCGTCATCATGCTCCCGTTATTTATTTAGGATAGGAATTAAGTCACAGCCCTTGCTTGGTTTTATTTAGGTTTTAGCAGCTTAACGTGAATAAAACAACATTTTAGAGACTTAAGAATGAATTTCATCCATTATGGTAGCAATTTTACATTGGGTTATTTTGAAAAAGAGGGTAATTTAGGCTTTTATGTTCAGTTAGCACAAGAAGAACGAGGATCATTAAAATGTCTCGCTAGTCTAGCAGGTGGTGCAGCAACAGGAGGTACTTCTTTAGGTATTGCTAGTACAGGCGTTGGGACAGTTACCCTATCAGTAATTGGGGCTGTTAGTAGCCGAGTAGTTGGTGCTGTTGGCGGCGCAATAACTGGAGTAGCTACTTTCTATTAACTCTAGGAGTGATACCATGAAAAAATTTTTAATATATGGGTATGTTTATTGTTATTTTTATTGATAATAATGTGGGTAATGGTTAGTATAAAATTTGGTAATATTAGTACTGTTCATGTATTAACATCTAACTTATTTTTATTCATTGCTTACATACTTTATTTAGTTAAATTCATTCGTTTCAAAAAAGGAAGAGAAAAATCATAACCAAGTGAAAACGCGTTTCTTCTTGTCTTGATAATAATGGCGTTGGGACATAATTCCTATCCCCTTTACATTTAACAACAACAATAAAACACCACAAAACCTTTCGGACGGTTTTTGTGGTGTTTTTCTTAAGGAACTGAAACCCAATGTTCCAGCCCCGTTTTTATAGAATCGTTGAAACCTTTAAGCATTTTTATACAGATACACTCAATCTTGGCACAAACGTTTCAAAATGAATGTTATCTTCGTTAAAGTTTAACGCTCGTAATTCTTTGATCATCGCCTGTAAGAAAGATGTTCCTCCACATAGATACACTTGTGTGTCTTCTGTTAAATAACGCTTTAGCTCAGCTGATTCTAAATAGCCTTCTTTATCACGTAAATGATGATGAACATCTGTATTTGTGCCTTGCGCTTTAATCGCTGCAATCTCATCTTTAAATGCCACATCTGCTTCGGAAGCTGCCACATTAATAAACTGCGTTTGAGGTGAGACTTTCACCGCTTGACGGTACATTGACACAAGTGGCGTTACGCCTACGCCACTTCCTAAGAAAAGCTGTGGTTTATCCGTATCGTGTAAATGGAAACCACCTACTGGCGCAGACAAATGAATGTAATCCCCTTCTTTAAATGCATCATGAAGCACTGTAGATACCTCACCTTCATGTCCGTCTTTCGCTTCACGACGCACACCAAAAGTGATGAAGTTCGTATCGCCATCTATAATCGAATAATGACGTTTTGCACGATACGGCAATGATTCACTTTCTATATCTACAGTGATATATTGACCAGGTACAAACTGACTTAAATCAATGTCATCTGATACAACAGTAAACGCTTTAATATTGTGCGTAATTTGCTCGATTTTTTCAATCTTGAATGGTTTAAATCCTTCCCAAGCCATCTGATCATAAATGTCTTTTTCAACCTTGATAAAAACATCAGCAATCTCTCCGTATGCTTTACCCCAAGTTTGAATAATTGGGTGATCCGCTTCAAGACCTACTACTTTTTGAATGGCTGCAAGTAAGTTTTCGCCTACAATAGGATAATGTTCTGGTTGTACATCTAATGCGCAATGTTTATATCCAATTTCTTTTACAATTGGTAAAATAGGTGTCAAATCCTCGATATTAACAGCCGCCGCTAATACGGATTGTGCTAATGCTGCAGATTGAAAGCCTTTCTTTTGGTTTGTTTGGTTAAACATATTACGTAATTCGGGATGTTGTTTGAACATTCTACCATAAAACTCCGATGTAATTTCCGTCCCTTTTTCTTTCAATACCGGAACGGTCTCTAAAATAATCCCTTTTTCTTCTTGCGTTAACATTACCATCACTCCTGTAACAATTTTCCCCTTTATTATTCATGCTTTTTCACTTTATTCCTATAGATATGCTCGTCTCTGTTTCACGATCGCCTCATAATGGCTTTACATCATCTTTAAACTTTTAGTACTAAAGATTGATTTTATTGTTGTGTGAAATAGGTATAATGTAATTGTATAGAAACAAATGGAGGCTAGAGCCAATGAATCAAAAATTACTACAATCTCTATCTGCATTAGGCGTTTCGGCCACTTTGGTCACTCCTAACTTGAATGCTGAAGCAACAACAAATCAAATTCCATCAATCAAAGGAATATCTAATACTAAAATTACTATCGGTGCGAACTACAATCCGCTTGAAGGTGTTAAAGCTTATGATAAAGAAGACGGTGACCTTACGGATAAAATAAAAGTTAAAGGTCATATTGATACGTCAAAAACAGGTACATATCATTTAGAATATAAAGTTGCTGATTCTGACGGTGCTATCGAAACAACCCAACGTATTATTGAAGTTGTTGACGCACCTTCCGTTGATTAAAATCGTAATTTATACACAATAAGCCACCCCCTAATTACTATTACAATATAGTAATATGCGTAGGCTTATGTGTGCTTTTTTACAATTTCGGAGTGTGTTCAAAGTCTATTCAATGACTAATTAACACACTCTCTTTCTTTTTCTATCTCTTATTGTATGTGATGATTCTCCTATAAATAAATCAGTAATTTCCCTACAACACAATACATAATCCCCCTTTTTTTAATATGAAAATATAATTTCAAAGTCTATTATAAATCGTGCGAGAGTAGCTTTTGGCGTAAATTTGAATAAAAGTAACACATTTCACAAAATGTACACATTATTTTTATAAAGGTGCTAACCCTTGTCAGTGTTAGAGTCACACGGCTTTCACTAAATTTATTTGGACAAATTTCTAAAAAGCCTCTTGTAAATATCACATATTATTTTAAAATTAATGTAAGTCCTACAATTGTAGTATTAGGAGGTCAAAAAAGTGTCAAAATTAAAGTCTATGCTTCTTGCATTCGGAACAATAATTTTGCTTGCGGGCTGTTCTGATGTAGAAGTTTTAAACGCAAAAGGGCCAATGGCAAGTGACCAAAGGTTTTTAATCATCTATTCGATTATCTTTATGGTTGCCATTGTTGCTGTCGTACTTATTTTATTTGCTATCTTCACTTTTAAATATCGTTACAACAAAACGAGTGAATCTGGCAAATTGCATCATAGTGTGTTACTTGAATCAATTTGGTTCATTATCCCTGTAATTATTTTAATTGCATTAATGATTCCAACTGTTAAGTCACTTTATGAGTATGAAGAACCACCAAAAGCTAAAGATGAACCTTTAGTGATTTACGCAGTCAGCGGTGGTTACAAATGGTTCTTCGCTTATCCAGATGAAAAAATTGAAACGGTTAACCACATCACAATTCCAACTAACCGTCCTGTCACTTTCAAGCTTCAAGCTATGGATACGATGACAAGTTTCTGGGTACCTCAACTCGGGGGTCAAAAATATGCCATGACAGGCATGACAATGAACTGGACTTACAAAGCTAGTGAAGAAGGTACGTACCGTGGCCGTAACTCTAACTTTAACGGGGAAGGCTTCTCACGTCACACATTTAACGTTCACGCAGTAAGTCAAGCTGAGTATGACAAATGGGTAAAAGAAGCAAAATCTAAAACAAAAATCGATCAAGATACATTCGATAAACTGCTTTTACCTATTACTCCAAACAAAGAATTAACATTCAGTGGAACGCACATGGCTTTCGTGGATCCGGCTGCTGATCCAGAATACATCTTCTACGCTTACAAACGTTTCAACTATTCACCAAAAGATCCAAACTTCTACGATGATAAAGAAGGCGTTTTAAGTAAACCGAATAAGCCAGCACGTAAACCACAAATCACAAATCCAAACTATGAACGTCACGGTATGAAAGCTGCTATTTTAGCGGATAATATGCCATATGATAATGCGTTCATTAAAGAAGAAGAACATAATATGGATGAAATGGAATCAATGCACAAAGGTGCAAAATCGGAATCAAACGATAAAAGTGGAGGTGGACATTAATGATGAACTTTCCATGGAATGAGCTTATTGTAAACGGGAACTGGATGATTACTATGGCTCAAATTGGAGCGCCATTCTTAGTCATTGGTGTAATCGCAGCCCTTACTTACTTTAAGCTTTGGGGATATTTATACAAGGAATGGTTCATGTCAGTCGACCACAAGAAAATTGGTTTAATGTACTTGATTTGTGCTGTTTTAATGTTTGTACGTGGAGGTATAGATGCTATCCTTTTACGTATTCAATTAACAGTACCAAATAATCCATTCTTAGAATCAAACCACTATAATGAAATTTTTACTACGCACGGTGTTATCATGATTATCTTCATGGCAATGCCACTTGTAATTGGTTTAATGAACATCATCATTCCACTACAAATCGGAGCGCGTGACGTAGCATTCCCTTTACTTAACAACATTAGTTTTTGGTTGTTCGTTGCTGGTATGTTACTATTCAATATTTCATTTATTATTGGTGGTTCACCTGCAGCAGGTTGGACAAACTACGCGCCACTCGCTGGTGAATTCAGCCCTGGACCTGGCGTGAATTACTACTTAATCGCAATCCAAATCGCAGGTATTGGTACTTTAGCCACAGGTATTAACTTCTTTGTGACTATCATCAAACTAAAAACACCAAGTATGACGTTTATGCAAATGCCGATGTTTGTTGTTACAACATTCATCACAATGTTAATCATTATCTTAGCTTTCCCTGTATTAACAGTGGCACTTGCATTAATGACTGTTGACAGAGTCTTTGACTTTTCATTCTTTACTGTTGCTGGCGGCGGTATGCCAATGTTATGGGCAAACTTCTTCTGGGTATGGGGGCACCCTGAAGTATACATCCTTGTATTGCCAGCGTTCGGTATTTATTCAGAAATCATTCCGACGTTCGCTCGTAAGCGTTTGTTCGGTCACCAAAGTATGGTGTGGGCTACAGCTGGTATCGCATTCTTAAGTTTTATCGTTTGGGTACACCACTTCTACACAATGGGTAGCGGTGCGTTAGTTAACTCATTCTTCTCAATTACAACTATGTTAATTGCTGTGCCAACGGGTGTAAAAATCTTTAACTGGTTGTTCACACTTTACCAAGGTCGTATCACTTTTGAATCACCAATGTTGTTCTCGTTAGCGTTTATCCCTAACTTTACAATTGGTGGTGTAACAGGTGTTATGCTTGCTATGGCATCTGCAGACTTTCAATATCACAACACATATTTCTTAGTGGCACACTTCCACTACACTATTGTTGCTGGTGTTGTATTTGCATGTTTTGCAGCTATGATTTTCTGGTATCCAAAAGCAATGGGATACAAATTGTTCGAAAAACCAAATAAATGGTTCTTCTGGATCTTTATGATTGGTTTCAATGTGACGTTCTTACCTCAATTCGTTTTAGGTTTAGATGGTATGCCACGTCGTTTATACAAATACTTGCCAGAAGATGGTTGGTTCTTACTTAACCTTATCTCTTCAATCGGTGCAGCTATGATGTCTATCGCTTTCTTAATCTTCGTTGGTAACATCGTATACAGTCACTTAAAAGCACCTCGTGAAGCAACTGGCGATAACTGGGGCGGCTTAGGTCGTGGTCTTGAGTGGGCTACAGCTTCAGCAATCCCTCCACATTACAACTTTGCAAAAACACCTCATTGGGATGACTTAGATTCATTCGTTGAGATGAAAGCTCAAGGTCGTCACTACTTAGATGATCATGACTACAAAGATATTCACATGCCGAATAATACACATATCGGTTTCTGGATGGGTATCCTATTCTTTATTGGTGGTTTCTTCTTAGTATTCGAAACGATTTTACCAGCAATTTTATGTTTACTTGGTATCTTCGGTTTAATGATTTGGAGAAGTTTCCAACAAGATCACGGTTACTACATCCCTGCTAGTGAAGTTGCTGAAACAGAAGCACGCTTAAGAAAAGCACGTCAAAAAGAAAGGGAGGCTATGAATCATGAGTCATAAGGTTGATACAATTGATGCACGTACGCATGAAGGTGAATTAAACAAACTCGGTTTCTGGATCTTCCTTACAGCTGAATTTGCCCTTTTTGGTACGCTTTTCGCAACACTGTTAACACTCCAACACGGTGGTGGCTACGGTGGCATGATGACAACAGAGTTATTTGAATTACCTCTTGTTTTAATCATGACGTTCTTGCTTTTAGCAAGTTCTTACACATGTGGTATCGCAATTTATTACATGCGTAAAGAAAAGAAAACATTATTTATGATTTGGATGATTATTACGGTACTTCTTGGTGTAGGATTCGTAGCATTCGAGATTTTCGAATTCACACACTATGCACATGAAGGTGCTGTACCACAAGCGGGCTCATACTGGTCAAGTTTCTTCTTACTATTAGGAACGCACGGTGCCCACGTTACATTAGGTATCTTCTGGATCATTTGTTTATTAATCCAAGTTGCAATGCGCGGACTTAATAAACATAATGCACCTAAAATTTTCATTGTAAGTTTATACTGGCATTTCTTAGATGTTGTATGGATCTTCATCTTTACTGCCGTATACATGATAGGGATGGTGTTTAGCGGATGAGTACAGTAATCAAACATACAATAGGCTTTATCGCCTCAATCATTTTGACGTTACTTGCAGTTTTCGTCACACTATACACATCATTGTCATTTGAAGCTAAAGTAACTATTATTTTTGGATTTGCTTTTATCCAAGCATTCTTACAACTCTTAATGTTCATGCACTTAACTGAAGGTAAAGATGGCCGCGTACAACTTGCAAAAGTTATCTTCGCTATCATCATTACACTTGTCATTGTTGTAGGTACATTCTGGGTAATGCAAGGTGGACACAGCGCTCACCTATAAAATCAAGCTGTAACATAAAAAGAGACGCTCACTACATGTGTGGTTCTCTTTTTTACTGCAAATTTTTATCCACATTATTGGACAATCACGTATTTATCGTATTAAATATACCACCTACTTTCTACATAAAAAAAGACACCACAACAGCCATGAAATCGTTCATCGTATCATGGCTGTTATGATGTCTATTCAATCATATTTTTTGGCTTTAACTGGTGCTTAACCTTTCCTATAAATCCTGTTTTAAGTTCTATTCCTTCATAAAGCGCTAAAAGTTTCTTTTTTTCATTTTGCCAATTATAAATGTATTTTGCTTTTTTCGTGTTAGCTTTAGCCTTTCCATAGCGTTCTTGATTCGTCAGCAATTCGTTAACGGCATGAGCTATATTTCGATAATCATGTGCGTCAATTGCAATCCCTACTTCGTGTTCATTTACCACTTTTGCAATCTCTGGAAAATCACAACTTACGACCGGCACATGTGCCATTATATATTCAAAAAGTTTATTTGAACTTGCTGAATAATGATTAAAACACACATTTTGCAAAACTTGAAAACCTAAATACGCTTCTCTAGTAATACTTGGTAATTCCTTAAAAGGCACTTTTTCTAAAAAGAAGATTCGGTCTCGCTCTGGAGATTTTTGCGCTAGTGATTTTAGTGTTGCGGTTAATTTTCCTGCACCTATAAAAACAAGTACCCCTTCATTAATATGTGGCATTGCTTCAATCAGCTTTTCTAAGCCTCTTCCTTGTTGTAAACCACCTTGGTATAGTAAAATCTTTTCCCCTTCAGGAAGACCTAATTGATGATGTAAATTTACTTTAGGTCGTTCGTTAATATCATACAACTCCGAATAATTATAAAGCGTTTGAGGATAAAAACCATATATTTCTTCATTATGTTTCGCACGTGTATGATTCTCTACCATCATCTCATCGACAAAACGTAATAGAAATCGCTCAATCACTTTAATCTTTTTCTTATCGTAACCTGTTCTATCAGACTGAACTTCATGACTATCATAGACAAGTGGTTTAGGCTTCAGACGTAATTTTGCGCATACAATCCCTTGAGGCAATGTATTTAAATCATTAGCATGATAAATATCTGATTTACACAAATAGCCTTTCACAATCATACGCGCAATGATTGCACTATTTACGACGATTTTACGCACTTTTCTTTGTTTGATTGCCCCAGCAGTAGCTAAAAGCATCATTAAATAACTCGATAAAATCATGAAATTAACAAAAAATAATCCTACAGCAACAGTCATGGCTAAACCTCCAACGACAATGACAAAAGGCTTGCCAAAGTCAGAATACGCTTGGAGCAACCAAGGATAACGTTTTACCCGATGAACACGAAAACGTTCACTTACTTTTTCAAACGCTTCAATTGCTGGGTTTTTCGGATCATTTATCGCAATCAAGTCTACATCATAGCCTGCTTCAGCTAAAGCTGTACACTCGCGGTTCACTCTGGCATCATTTGTAAAATGATTCCAAACAAACATGCCCACTTTTTTCATCTTGTGACCTCCTTATATATTTAGACAAGTGCGTAACGTAATCGTACAACCTATCCTATTCTTCTTACAGATTAACTCATTGATCAGTCATCATAGTGTGTGTATCAAAGCACATACCTTCTTGTTAATATGAATTATCCTAAAATTTGCCAAAAAATACTTGCTACAAATATTCCAAAGCTAATCATTACCGGAATAAAGGTAGACCAATGCACTTTTTCTAACTCTGATTGTTCAATCGTATCGCTACGTTGTTGTTGTAATCTTAACATCTTCTTTTTATAAGCCAATTGCCCTTTTTTATCTCGGGCTTTAAATCCTCGAATTAAAGTATTATAACGATTGACCACATGGTTTACTTCACCATATTCAATCATTTCTCCATAATGAATCCAAATAGCTTTATCGCACATATTTTTAATTTGTGCTGCCGAATGAGAAACAAAGAAAATTGTTTTACCTTGTTGCTGGAGTTCTTTCATTTTCGTAATACATTTATTGGCAAATGTTTCATCTCCAACTGATAAAGCTTCATCTACGATTAGCACATCAGGGTTGGTATGAATTGCAATAGAAAAACCTAAACGTGCTTTCATTCCGCTCGAATAACTTTTGATAGGTTGATAAATAAATTCGTCTAATTCAGAAAAAGCCACAATGTCATCAAATACATCATTAATTTCTTTAGATGACATTCCATGCATTAAACATTTATAACGTATATTCTCTTCTCCAGTAAAATCATTTTTTAAACCAGCAGAAATCGCAATAAGTGATGACTTTCCGTTAATACTAACTGTGCCTTTTGATGGAACAAGCACTTCTGCAAGAATATTTGACAAAGTAGATTTACCCGAACCATTCAGACCGATTAGCCCAACAGACATTCCTTCTTCTACTTCAAAAGAAATGTCATATAATGCGTAATATGGTTTAGGTCGATAAAAATAACCAAATGATAATAATGAAATTATTTTACTAACTTTACTATTATTTAAATCATAGATTTTAGATACATGGTCCACTTTTACTTTGTAAGTCATGTCATCACCTTGTTCAATCTTATTTTTCCGAAATGAAACGCGTTACATTATTTTTAATTTGTTTAAACCCATCAATATAGTGTTCAAAATCTTCAAGATGTGTGCGAATAATTTGTTTATCTTGGTCCATTATACTGTTTTCCTCTGTAAATGCCCATATCGCTTTCCCACTCCCTTTATAATCACTCAATTTAGAAGGAATATAAGGGTTCAACGGTTTAATTCCTTTAGTATGTGCATCAAAAAGTAGTAATCCGTCTAAGATTGTTGTAATATTTAAAAATTCAAAATAACCTACAAACGGATGTAAAACAATGTAATCGCTAAAATCACTATTGTTATGCATTGCTTGCACATTACCTTTAATATTAGTAAAACAATGGATTTTAAAATTGGTTTCCCCTTTTGATTCTAAATATTTACATACGAGTTCAATTTCATTGAAACCTCTTGTTTCATAAAAATTTCCAAAATAACCTAAATTAATAAAGTCTGGATCAACGCTATAGTGCGTCATCACTTTGCGATAATCTGATTTAATTGGAATGGGATGTCTTGAAATAACTGCACGTTCACGAATAGATTGCTTTATATTTTCATCAAAGCGCTCAATCATGTACTCAAGTTGATTTTCATTTGTGAATATGAGTTCATCAGCATCAGAAAGTGCTAACAATTCGCACACGTTAAACACATTATCATCTACTAAACGTTTTAATTCTGGCTTTATCTGTCGTTTTATTTTTTGAATATAGGCTTCATCTTCAATAGGTGCATAACGTAAATCACTTGTAACTGTAGAATGAAGTGGGTCCGAAAATTCCGCACGCCAATATATTTTAGGTTGTTGTTGCTTAATTTCAAACCCTAGAAAATGTGACTGTGGAAACATCGCTCTTGAATACAAATGATGGTACACCTTTTGACCTTTTTTGACGATTGCTAATCCTTGTTCAATAAATTCACTAATACTTTGCCAACTTGAGAAAGCCTGTTTAGCACTTAATTCATAGTGTCTATCAATAAGATGATGCGACAAGGAAGTTAATTTGTAATCCATTTTGCGCAAACGTGACATATCATTCGAAATCACATCTACAATTTCATTTTTATCTCTAATACGTTTTGCCATCACATTCCCACTCGTATCAATATAAGGTGGAAAACAATAAGCAATCACTAATGTTTCGGCTTTATCTTTATTTAATAAGCTAAAATTAAATTGATCCATCATTGTATAAATGTATTGATGTAATTTATAACGTGTTTCAGCATCTTGTTTTTTAATAAACGTACGAATGCATTCAATCAAACGATTCGCTTCATGTTTTAACGTCACATCAGAGTGAACCGATAATGTTTCGTTATATATCGCTTTAATTGTCTCTAAAGCATCCATCATCTCATTTGTTGTTTTTATATCGAGCACATTCTCAGCATTTTGAAAAATACGGGCATGGCTCATAAAATGAGATACATGGTACGTGTGATTGACGATTTCATCAATATAACACCTTATAAACTGGTTTAATCGATAATGCAAGTTTAAGTTTTTTATAATATATGTTGGATATACGGTTTGGCTTCCATGACCATAGACTACAGCTTGTGATAAATGCTCTGTTTCTATCAAACGCTCAGTGTTACATTTTTCATTACTAAACTTAAAACAACAATGAGACTGATTCATTCGACTCACTACAAATTTAAATGAATATTGAAAGGCCCTATCATCGAAATAATAAAAAATATTTTGTTTTTCTCTTAAAGGCGATTCAATAAATTGCGACAAAGCAGTTTGTGTTTCAAATACCAGTATGACTTGTTCATAACACTTAATCATATCTTCAATTGTATTTAAGTCACATTCATCCATAAATAAAACATAACTTATTCCTTTTTGAAGGTTTTGCGGTTGAAATGAATGCATCGACCACAATGCTTCATTAATGAAGGTATGAGATTTCCGTCTTATAGGTTTTTGCATCGCTTCTAATTGCTCTGAAGTATATGTTTCTTCATTCAATTTCATCTCGATTTCACCCGCTTCATGATAAGTTTAAGTCCTTTAGCTACATTTTTCTTATTTATTTTCTTTTTGTAATGAGAGATTCTTTCAATATTGTTAATAAGTAAAGCATTATTAAGATATTTTTTCTTATACGTCCAAGCACTTCTCTTAAATTTATGCAATTCACGAAACGCAAACTGCATACGCTTATGTGTATTTAAATATGTGTCATATAACACATCATAGTCATTTTTTAAGACAAGTAATTCTTGTTTCAACCGCATTTCATTAATAATCGGACGATTTCGCTCAATTTTGTATTCTGCTTTGAGTTGAAGGTATAAATCCTCGTTATGTGTTTCATCGTATGGAACGATATCATTACCAAAAAATTCGATGTTTAAGGTTCCTTTACTAAAATAATAAATATTGATTGTATAAGTGTTAATAAGTTTTGTAATCACTGTTTCAATACGTTCAAATGGAACATGAAGCGACTGAAAAATCAACTTCACTGTAACTTGACTTTTAAGATGTTGAACTATTTCGTTGAATAACGTCATTTGTACTTGATTAATAGATTCGTCGAAATAAAAATTGATTTTAGTGATATCATCCATTTCATTAATCACATGTTTCAAAATAGACGCTTCATTTTCAGTACTTTTAAACCATATATCTAATATTTTTTCCTTTTTGGTTAAATTTCGTGAAACAATAAATTCATTTTTCGCCAAGTTGATCTTCCTCTCCTAAAAGACTTTTATCTCTTTGGTTTCAGCCACTTTTTGGTTGTTATTTTGCTGCACAAAAGCCTTGATACGGTATTTTCCGGGCTCTAAAGATACATGAAAGACGTTTTGTGGTTGATACATGATTTTTTCTTCGGGAATGGATTGTCCTTTTTTATAAATATAAAGCGCGTAAGACATCTTTTCGCCCGAACTGCACACTGTAATGTCTACTTTGCCTTCTTCAGTTTGGTTAGATAAAATGTCATCAATTCTCAAAGTTGCAGGGTTATGATCTAACAAAACAGATGTTTCAATCATGATATCTTCTAACTGACTTTCTAAATATTCATATGCTTTTTTATAATCAACATTAGCCATTAAAAATCACCTCTAGTTCTCTTTTTATCACTACATCATTGCCAGTCAAGATTTGTATATTTTTAGAAGCTAAATAACTCATGTCTTTAAATTTTTGTGGATTTTTAATTAAAAAGGTGATTGCTGCTACCATTTGTTCAACATTATTACGTTCTGCTAAATAACCAGAAACACCATGCTCTACAAAGTCTGGTATGCCTCCAATAGAATTTGAAATCGGAACTAATCCTGAGCTCATTGCTTCATTTAAAGATACACCTTGGGAATCGTGACGACTCGGCCCTAAATAAATACCATTTTGTGCATGTAATTGTGAAATTTCTTGTTGCGGTACGAACATTTTGTTTAAACTTACATTACTGAAATGATTTAAAGGTGCTGTCAATTCATCAAATAATGGTCCATCTCCGTAAAGTGAAAAATGAAGTTTTTTAAACCATTTTTCTTTGGATAGCGCTAAGATCACAGCTACTGTTAAATCATTTGCATAATTTTTAGCTGTATAGGGTCGTATAGATAAAATTTTGAAACGATCCTCTTCTTTCTTTTCTCTATACGGAAACATATGTTTATCGACGATATTAGGTATGATGTGATAATGATTTGGTGATACGCCTACAAAAGGATCAACATACAGCTCTTTTAACCCTCTAGAAACATACACAAATTGAACATTCATATCTTCACGCGTCATTAATTTTTTAAAAAAAGCACGTTGATATGGATAATGTTCATCCTTTTTTCGCAACTGTTCATTTAGTGTTCTAGCCGAGGTTAAATAGTTATAATAGCGCGTATACCAAGCTTCAGCTTCAAATCCATGAATCCATACTACAACGTCAGGTTTTTGATCTAGTCGTTCAACAGCTTGGAACATTTTATAATTAATAAAATGAAAAAGTAATTTATCATAACGGTTATATAAAAGATGGTTGTATAACTGCGCTTCATTCATATACATGATTTTCACACCATCATAATATTCATCACGTTTAATTTTAGTTGTAAATACGACGATGGTAACATCTAAACCATGTGCCTGGTATCCTTTTACTCGTCTATGAATAAAAGCATTTGCGTAAATTTTCTCTTTATTAGGATACGCGTTTGTAATTAATAAATAACCCATCATTCAACCTCACTTTGTAACTTTTTGATTTCTGACGTTAAATCTTCATCCTTAGGTCTTTTGATATTGTCATAAAGGTGATAAATCTCTAAAAATGACTTAATGACTGCTGTATCAAGTTTTTCTGCACGTTTAATCCGAGCAATATACCAATGCTTCATATAAAAATTAAAGCGATATTTCATATATGTTTGTAAATAATCATGCTTTTTTAAGAAAGTTATCTTTTCTTTTTCAAGTTTCAAATATTTTTTGAAAAATGAAGATGAGATTGTATTCGTCATTGATTGCGCAATCGCAGCATAATAAACGTGAACCGTCGCATCTATAGCTTTCACCTTTCGTGCGAAATGTATCAAATTAAGAAAGAATAATGAATCCTGACCTAATGCGCCTGGAACCATTTGAATTTTATGCTGTTTTACAAATGACGTTCTAGCAATTAAAGCTTGAATGCTTGCTGTTTTCAGCTTCATTTGCTGTAAAACATTTTTTGTGTCGGTCGTTTCATCTTGATGCATTGCATTTATAAATTGACGATAGTACTGATGCATGTGCGTTTTTTCATTGTCTACTTTAATCATATTACCTACTACAACGTCTAGATTATCATCAGCTTTTATCGTTTGTAACAATTGATTAATACCGTCTCCTACCCACTCATTGTCTGGATCTAAAAATGTTATATATGGCGCATTTGCCTGTTGTATTCCGATATTTCTTGGAGTTGAAGCGCTTCCAGACGGTGCCTCTAACCTAATCACCTTAAAATGACGGTACCACTTTTCATACAGTTGAATTGTCCGTCGTGTTAAAGCATCTGTAGAGCCATCATCTACTAAAATAATTTCAAATTCTGAAAATTGTGGGTTTCTAATTATAGATCTTAATGCTTTATGCTCTAGATGTGCACCATTATTATAGACAGGAATAATAATGCTCAATTGCGGCGTTTTATAAAGTGGCTCTTGAGGTGTTTCATTTAAAAACGTGTTATCACAAGCATACCCTTCTACATACTCATCGACACCCTTTTTGAATAATGTATGTGTATTATCTTGATAAGAACTAACAAATTGATTCGCACATGCCATTTTTGTAACAAAAGATGTGTTCGTGTATGTTAATGTTGATACTAAGTCTTCCAAATATTCTGGCTGATAGTCATTTGTTGAATCAAAATACGTGTAAAATGGCGTTTGCACTTCTTCTACACTACGCACCATTACTTTATGCACATAACTTTGATGCTCAAACATCATTAATGCCGCTTCATCATTATCATTTATAATGACTGACACTTTAGGCCATACTGTTGCCGAAGTATTCCTATCACACCATCTCGCCATACATTTTAGCCATTCAAAATGATTGTATTGCTTTAACACTTGTTGCGCACCAATTTTGCGTGCACGTTGTATGATAACTGGATCTAAATTCAAACTTGTAGCAACATCTTTTTTATCGAAAATCATTTGTACTTGTGGCATTTCAGAATTTACAAAGGTGTTGTAATTAGAAAAAATAAAATTGCCCATCCCTTGTAACTCAAAAATTCGATTCGCACACATTGTTCTAGAATATTTAATAGTATTTAAATTAATTGCAAAAGGATGATTAATATGCATTTTCATCGTATTTTCATGTGTCAACGGTGCAGAAATATAAGGAATGTATTCTGATGGAAATTGATATTTCAGCTGATTTGACCATAAGTTCCGATCAAAAATTGTTAATTCATGCGCACTCTCTAATACGCCGTCAAAAATTTGTTTCGCATCTTCATTACGTTCTTTATATTTTTCTAACCATGAGCCTGCGAACACAACTTCTTCATTTTTTTGAACTTCTTTAGTAAACAAAGGTCTATGGATACCAAGATGAATAGGGAATTGTAAATGATGGATACGTGAATGTTTTAATACATTTCGATATGTCGGTATTAAATCTGCTTCTGTCGTTACAACGATATCTGCCAGTTTGGCATGTGGCAAAAAGACTTCAAAATTAACAGGATCTTCTTTATTAAAAAAAACAACCGGTACCCCTTTAGATTGAAATGATGCAACTAACGTTTGAAGTTCCTCAAACTTCTGACGATGAGGATTAGTTACCCCTTCCCAATAACCGTCAATACCTCTCCAAGTTGAAGCAACAATGACAAAGTCAAATGCCCCTTGATGTGTGTGACCATTAAGATATGTTAAATGACACGCGCCATCCAACGCGTCAAATAAAAATTGATCAGCCACGATACCTACGTTTAAATCTAATTTTTTATAAATGTAAGACTGGGGCGAAGGTAATACTTGCTTGCTATACAAGTCATTTCGATCACCCCTTCCATATTGGTGGAACGCCTGAATATAATCCACAAATTCTTTTAAAAAGGGGGCTTGATTAATTTCATAAATTGCTTTGTTAGGAGAAGTTTCCATAACGTCAGCAACCCGACTTAGCGAATTATACTCGTGTTTATCATAAGTGATTTCATCGCGCGTCATCTGAAAAGGTTTTGCTTTACCAAAGAGTATATATTTCAAAGAATTGAGCTTCATGAACGTCTCTCCCATAGTTTAATTTGGATACGCCCCAACTTTGATTCTCGTAATTTGAGATAACGCTTCAAAAGTGTGTCTTTCATTTCAATCAGCTGTTCTATTTGTGTGCGTTGCTTCAAATTATCTCCAAGTAACTTCTTCACTGCCAATTGTTGTTGCTGATTTTGAAGCAATTGATGTATGTATAAATGACTTGCAATCGCTTGCCAAGCATTTTCCACTTCTATTGTTGACGTTTTCTTAGTTTCGCTATCATACATAAACGTCGGTTCACTCATATTAATAACTTGATAATGGTTCGTTTCAAAATTAAAATGTTTAAATAACATAAGTGAAACGTCATCTCGTTTCACAAAAACTCGCTTTTCGTTTAATAATAACGCTAATTTATCATGCTCGTATTCATACAAAACTTTTGCATAATCAGGGTGTTGATGGTACTGCTTCACATTTTGCATTGCTTCATCTTCATAGACTCGGAGAATCCCTTCATTTAAACGTACATAACAATGTGTATAAGGTAATGATTTTAAAAATGCTTTTTTGTCATCATCCATTTAAACACCTCTTAATTTACCGGTTAACTTAGGAAAATTATTTTCCCAAATAAATTGTTTATCTCTTAAATTTTTCGTTGTGTTAATAATATGTTCCAATAAATCAGGATTATTTTTAATTTGCTCAATATAATCTAAAATCTCATCCGTAGATGCGCCTGCTTTAGCAAAACCTAACTGTTGGGCATTAATCAATTCGCCCGTGTAACCTCCAATATTACTCACTACTGGTGTTCCTGAACAAATACTATCAACTATTTTACCAGGCATGACATTCATGAACACCTCGCTTGGTTCGAGTATAGATAGTGAAACGTGATGTTTGGAAATCGCTTTCAAACATTCATCTCTTTTCATAGGGGGAACTAAATGAATATACCTCATACCTTCTTGCCTTACCGCTTCTCTAAAACGATTAGCTTGTACACCATAAATAATGGCTGTCATGTGTATGTTTTTATGATTTAAACCTCTAGCAATGGCAATGAGCTGTTCAACATCTTGTGCATATCCAATATTTCCTGTATAAACTACCGAAAATGTTTCGGCTTTTTCAGTTGAAACGAGCTCCTCTTTTGAAATTGCGTTTGGCAAATAAATCATTTCGTTATTTTTACCCAACATTGTATTGATATACGTTTGGAAATAAGGGTTATTAACTACAATGTCATCGGCTTTGAGGTACATTTGTTTTTCTAACCACTTTAATAAAGGCAACGAAAATTTAATTTTGATTTTCTTTAAACTTACAAAACTATCTGGCCATAAATCTCTAATTTCCAAAAAATATTTAGCCTTTTGATTCCTCTTAAAAAATAATGTTGCCCATGCCAAAAAAATATTCGGGCTTGTAACATAGACGTTTTCATAATTACCAAGCTTTTTTAAATAAATGCGTACTCTAATCATTAATTCGATATAATAAAGCAAACGATGAAACAAATCTGTGTGTTGTTTTTGACAATGCATACGAATTCTAATGATACGGTACCCTTCCAAAGCATTTAATTCAGAATCATCAAAATAAGTTCGATCTTCAAACAAAGCATGATTGGGATAAGAAGGTTCTGTTGTAACTATCAAAGGCTGATACCCTGCTTTTTCAAATTGTTTATAAAGTTGTTTCATCCGATTTGCAGCTGAACCTAATTCAGGATAAAAGTTTTGACTAATGAGTAATATTTTTCCTTTCATATCGAATCCTTTCTATCCTTTAAAGGAAGTCTAATAATCGATCTTTAAAACGATGATGAACAAGTGCACCAAGCGTTAACACAAGCAACGTAAATGACCAATAATAAAGATGGTCAGCTGCTGTACCATATAGGACTGGGCTATGGTGAACGAATGCGCTCCTATAAACTTCCACTAAGTATGTAAATGGATTAAGTCGCGCGATGGTCTGTAATATCGGTTGTGCAGAACCAATCCCCCAAAATATAGGTGTCATAAAAAAGCCAAGTCTAAGCACATTCTGTAATACATTTTTCGTATCTCTTACTACAATGACTAAGGAACTCATCAATAAAGAGATACCAAAAATAGCAGGGAAAGCAGCTAAAATAAAGTATAAAAATAGAAAATATTTCCAAAACGGAACATAGCCATGTAACAGGGATACAACAAATAAAATGCTTGTCATAAACATCAAATTAAATAATGTGTTCGTAAATGAAATCGAAAGTAATACAGATGAAGGGAATTTCATTTTTGTTACAAGACTTAAATTCGATTGAATGGCATTTGCTCCAGAATTAATACTTTGCGAAATAAACAACCAAGGAAATAATCCAGATATTAAATGGACAATAAAGGGAGCGCCATCAACTAGACGATCTCCCCCTCCTCTTAACCCCAATCCAAAAATCAAATAATAGACACCCACTTGCATGATTGGTTGCAAAATATTCCAAAAAACACCTAAATAATGGTTGGAATATTGGCTTTTCATATTATAGACAGCAAGTTGCAGTATTTGCTGCCAGTTTTCAAATTGTTCTTTAAGAATAATAATTAACGCTTTCACAATATAACCTACTATCTAAATGGACTTATTATTTTTGATAGAATTCATATAAGTTACCGTAATTATAGTATTGAACTGATTCAAAGTCACTTTGAACGACATTTTTTGTATCAAAAATCACTTTATCTTTCATTGTTTCAAAGTCAGCATCTGTAAGTCGCTTAAATTCCGAATGATCACTTAAGATTAAAACCAATGATGCATCTGAAACTGCTTTTTGAATGTCTTTTTCAACAAAATCTAATTCAACATGTGGATCATATGTTACAACGTTTAAGTCTGTTTCTTGGCACAATAATTTATAAATATCAAACGCAGGTGATTCTCGAATATCATCTACATCCCCTTTATATGTCAAACCAAACACCGCAATTTTCTTTCCTTCTAATGTACGAATCATTTTTTTCGTATTCTCAACCACATACTCAGGCATCGAACGGTTTACTTTGCGTCCAGTTTGAATTAAAGGTGAGTTTTCAGGATCTTTTGCAATAATGAAATACGGATCTACTGCTAAACAATGACCACCAACACCTGGGCCTGGTAAATGAATATTTACTCTCGGATGTTTGTTTGCCATTTCAATAACATCTAATACATTGATATTTAAATTGTTACTTATTTTGGCAAGTTCATTTGCAAGTGCAATGTTTAAATCACGGTAAGTATTTTCCATTAACTTGCTCATTTCTGCAGTTCTTGCATCTGTTTCAATCATCTCACCTTTAACAAACGTACTGTAAACGCGTTTTCCCGCTTCAATACACTTAGGTGTAATCCCGCCTATAATGCGGTTATTATTAATTAATTCCTCTAAAATTTTACCCGGCAATACACGTTCTGGGCAATGAACAAGATACAAATCTTCACCAATTGTAAAACCTTGTTTTTCTAAAAATGGTTTAACATGATCATCCATTGTTCTAGGCGCGATTGTAGATTCAACAATGACCGTATTTCCCTTTCTTAAATAAGGTACAATGCTTTCTGTAGCACTCATTACGATAGAAATATCACAAGACTCATATTCATCATCATTATTAGGTGTTGGAACTGCGATAATAAATGCATCTGCTTCTTCTGGTGTTTGAGATGCCTTAAATTTGCCTGTCGCTAAAACTTCTTCATAGGCTTCCTGTAGTCCAGGTTCTTCGATGTGAATATGACCGTTATTTAAACTATTAACTGCTTTTTCATTAATATCCACACCAATAACCTCTACGCCATGCTTGGCGAACATAATTGATGTTGGTAAACCAATATATCCTAATCCTACAGTAGTTAATTTCATTTCATACACCCTTCTCGTCTTAATCAATATTCTGGTCTTTTCCCGAAAGATATTAAACCTATATTAATTCTTAATTAAAATTACTTTGATTTCAATCATTAACCTATTTTACAACCTAATTTTAACAACAACTTAATTTTAAATCAAACTTAAATTTACATTCTTTACATTTTCTTAATATTATCCGAACCATCACACAACCATATAAAACATGAAATTTAACTCACCTATTATTATGCACTATAAAATAAAAACCTCAACGTATCTACAGATGTTCGTTGAGGTTTTAACTTGTTGCTATAAATATGTTTGTTGAAATTCATGAATAACAGCGTCAAAATCTGGAACATTTAATGAAAAGTATATTTTCATTTTAGGTTCTGTACCTGAAGGCCGCACAGCGATGAATCCTTCATCAAATGTAAAACGCACGACATCTGATTTTGGAAGAGTGATAGCGTGTTTTTCTCCCGTTTCTAAATTCATACAGACAGAAGCTAAATAATCCTCACGCGTTTTTATTTTCATACCGCATAAATGACTTTCTTTATAAGTTTTAAAAAGCATCATTAATTCGTGAATCTTTTCTTTGCCTTCTTTGCCTTCATATATAGGAGACAAGGTTTTATCTTCAAAACGACCTACTTGTCGATAGATATCTTCCAATACATCGTGAAAGGTCATCCCTTTCTGATAGCATTGTTGCTTATACTTTACTAACAAAGGAATGCATTGGATTGCATCTTTATCCCTTGAAAAGTCTTGGAGCAAATAACCATGACTTTCTTCATAAGCTAATATTAATTGCTTATCACTATTCTCTCGTTGTTGCAGTTGTTCAGAAATAAACTTAAATCCTGTTAATACATCGACCACTTCTAAGCCAAGATGCTGTGCCAAGGCATCGCTTGTGGCACCTGTCACAATTGTTTTGACAATGTATGGGTGTTGTACTTCTTTAATACTTTCTTTTGAACGAAGTGCCATTAAAAGTAAGCCGATTTCATTGCCATTGAAAAAATAATGCGATCCATCTTTATAACGTTCAACTACCCCAAAGCGATCAGCATCAGGATCTGTGGCAATAATCAAATCTGAATGTACACGTTCTGCTAATTTAAACGCATGTTCAAATGCAACTGGGTCTTCAGGGTTCGCTGTAGTACACGTAGGAAATGCACCATCTGGGACGGATTGTGCTTCATCAATATCGAAGTTTTCAAAACCAAGACGTTTTAAGATTGTTGCTGTCAATGGCAAACTCGTACCATGTAAACTTGTTAAGAGAATACGTGCCCCTTGATCTTGAATGCTTTCATAAAGTGCTGTGACATGTTGGATATAGCTTTCTTTCACAGCGTGTGGTAAATAACGAATCAATCCCTTTTCCATTAAAGGGTCAAATGCATCAACTTCTATATTTAACGCAGATTCATTACGTTCAATCGCCACGCTTAATTGTTCCGAAGCTTCTGGCAAAAGTTGACCGCCTTCATGATTGTATATTTTGATTCCATTGTAATCACTTGGGTTGTGGCTTGCTGTAATCATAATCCCAGCATCTGCTTTTAAATAACGTACGGCAAAAGACAATTCGGGAGTTGATTTATAAGTGTCTGATAAGACGACATATACAGATTGTGTAGCTAAAACCTTCGCCATTTCTTTTGCGAATGCTTCGGATAAAAACCGTGTATCATAATGTATGACAACTAATGGTTCAACAAGTTCACGACGAAGAAATTGTGCGAGTCCAAGCGCTATCTTACGAACAGTAAATTTATTAAGCCGTCCAGGGCCGAGGCCAAATTTGCTTCTTATTCCTGCAGTGCCGAATTTCAATTTATCTTCAAAAGCGGCATTACGCTCTTCTTCTGTTTGTTGATCATAGAAGTCTTTTACTAAACTTTCTTCTAAACGTGACATCCACTGTGCCTTCAAAATGCGCACCTTCCTTAATAATTAAATTTAAAAGTTGTTAACATCATTATTATACATGATGCGTTATCGTGATGTGAAACAATCCTTGTACCCATTTTTAGAGTCACCAAAAGTTAAAATAACAATATATAAAAACTTCGAATGGTGGAACATACCACATAGAAACTGGCATAATCGTACATTCTCAATAAAAACACTAAACGTTATTACACTATCCATTATACTTATTAAAAATCCACCAACATATTACTTTCACCTTCATATTATAGTACACATTACTTCTATTTAAGTCCTTTTATGTTAAAATCGTTGAAAGACAACTATACTTTCCTATACAATAAGAAATCATATGGATAAAATACACATTTTTTAGGAGCAACTTACAATGAACAAAGCCCTCAAATTCGTGTTGTATTTGCTTGTACTCATATTGGTAATTGTTCCTGCAATATTCGCTTTTATATTATTTAATTCGTCAAGAGATGCTTTTGACGATTCTTTTTCGCAAAAAGATAAAAGAGAATCTGTACTGAGAAAACAAAAAGTCGATCCTAGTAAAGAACCTGTTTCAATTTTGTTTTTAGGTATTGATGACAGCAGTGCACGTAGAGAAAATGGCCAAAGCGCAAATCAATCAAGAACAGATGCAATGATTTTATCAACGCTTAATCCTGACAAAAATCAAATTCGTTTGTTAAGTATTCCTCGTGATACTTTAAGTTATATACCTAAAGTAGGATATTATGACAAGATTACGCATGCCCATGCCTATGGTGGCCCTGAGTCTTCAATGGATACAATCGAAAAAGCTTTAAATGTTCCAGTTGATTATTATGTACGAATCGATATGGATGCGTTCGCTCAAGCTGTGGATGAACTTGGAGGTATTGAGTATAACGTGCCTTATGACTTAAATGAACCTAACAGAACAGATAAAGGCCGTATTAAATTGAAAAAAGGTAAACAGGTTTTAAACGGGGAAGAAGTACTTGCGCTCACAAGAACGCGTAAGCAAGACTCTGACTTAAAACGTGGTCAGCGGCAAATGGAAGTGCTAAAAACTTTATTCCACAAAGCCCAAGAAACCCAATCTTTAAGTAAACTAGACGATATCATACAAATTGTAGGAAAAAATTCGCAACATAATTTATCTTATGATGAAATACAAGCACTTGCAACGGATTACCTAGTTAGCGACACTGATATTAAAACAGAACAATTAAAAGGCGAAAATGAACTATTAAACGGCATTTATTATATTAACCCTGACATAGATGCACTAATTAAGACAGCTAATCGCCTACGCAATGATTTAGGGTTAAGTCCTATAAAAGACCGAGATCAATTTATGATAGAACGTGTCAAAAAAGCTTTTGGCGAAATACCGCCACTCTTAAACATTGAAGAAAATCTTGTGAATCCGTCATCTTCAAACCGTTCTGAATCGGCCCAATCTAACAACACTGATGTGCCTTCAGACCAACAAAATAACGCAACAAACGCAACACAAACACCTACAAATCAAGATAGCAATCAAGCACCTGTAGAAAATGACTCGACGTATCAAGATCCAAACGCAACAACCCCATATTAAAAAAAGGAGGTAACCAACATGTCGCGACACACATACGAAAAGATTAATCAAATCAATGGTATGTTCACAATGTTAGAACAGCAAATTATCCATAGCAAAGATATGGCACATTTTCGTTCTGAGCTTTTTTATGTTAACCATGCCCACCGCGAGAATTACGAAGCCCTCCTCGTTTACTATTCAGATAGTGAAACGAATCCAGTCATTAATGCAGCTTGTTATATCGTCGCATTGCCAGAAATCTTTGATGCTATCGATGTATTTGACTCTCCTTTACCATTTTCATGGGTTTACAATGAAAATGGTTTGACAGAAGAGATGCAAAACTTAAGTGTTCCAATTCAATACCTTGTTGCTGCAGCTTTAGAAGTCACAGATGTCAATATTTTCAAACCCTCGGGTTATACGATGGGAATGAACAATTGGAATTTAGTACAAATGCGTATTTTTTGGCAATATACTGCGTTAGTACGCCAAAATGCCGAATAACCTTAAATAATTTTTCATATTTATTATTATCAAAAAGCCAACGAAACAAAAGATACTTTTTATGTTTCATTGGCTTTTTTGTCATTGCTTTTAAAATAGATTTAACCTAAAGTAATTAAAAAAGAAGTTAGACATTAGGAGTGATAAGATGATTAAAAAAGTAAACACTGAAAAAGAGTATCAAGATGCATTACATATTCGTAAGACAGTATTTATTGAAGAACAAAACGTTCCGGTCGAGGAAGAAATTGACGCCTATGAAGCTGAAGCTACACATTTTATCGCATACAATGATGATGCTAAACCTTTAGCGACAGCAAGATACCGTATTGTAGATGATGTTGTTAAAGTAGAACGTGTTGCTGTTTCTAAAGCTGCACGTGGACTTGGATTAGGAAAAAGACTCATGATTTATCTTGAAGATGAAGCAATGCAACATGGCTACCGTACTTTTAAACTTGGCGCCCAAACACATGCAATTCCTTTTTATCAATCATTAGGATATGAGCCGTACGGTGAAGAATACATCGATGCTGGCATCCCACACTACGATATGTATAAGAAAGTTTAAGCGGTTGTAATTAATATTTCTCAGTTTAATTCACACTGGTGAATATGTTTTAATCTAATAAAAAAAGGGCAACGATTATTAAAATTAAATTACAATACAATTAAAAACACCATTTGAGAATTGGAACGCTATATAATGATATCAATTAACTTTATACTATCTTAAAGATAAAAGGGGTAATGAAATGGTTAAAAAAATTGGGTATAAAACGCCTTCTATTATTGCATTGACGATTGCAGGAACAGCAATTTCAGCACATCATGCTGACGCAGCTGAAACGACGACACAAACAACTCCGGAAAAAGTGTTAGACAGCGAAAAAGCGTTACAACAAGCTGAACAAGCTAAAACCGAAGCGACGTCACAACAGTCTACTGTTTCTGGCACACAAGCTTATCAAGACCCATCTCAAGTTTCAACAAACGAAACAACTAATGAAGCAAAAGATGGTACGGCAACAACAAGCAGTGAAGCATCTCCTACTGCACAAAATGATACTACATCAACAGATAGTTCCGAAGACAATCACATTAACTTGCACAACGACGCACAAGTTTCACCTGAAGCCTATGCACAAACAGATGAAACTACAGAAAATCAATCAGCTCAATCAACTGAGCATACATTTTCTGAGCCAGCAGCTCAAACTGAAACATCAAGCGTTCAGTCTACTGAGCAAAACGCACATGTACAATCAAAAAATACGCAAAGCCAGTCACAATTAGATCAAAATAACTCTGAAGCAATTCAATCGTTCTCTGCGCAACCGAATACGTATTCTGTACGAGCTAATACAACAAATATTAATACCAATCCAAACGGTCCTACGCCAGCTCGTGTTGGAGGTAAAGGGGGGCCAGCAACATTATCAGCGAATTCTACAAACGCCCCTACTTTCCGTGCATCTGCTACACGTGCTACTGCACCAGCAAAGTATAAGCCACAAGTAGCATCACAAATCAACGACTATATTCGAAAGCAAAATTACACGGTACCGAAATATGAAGAAGACTATACAAGTTACTTCCCTAAATATGGCTACCGCAATGGTGTAGGTCGTCCTGAAGGTATCGTTGTCCATGATACAGCCAATCCAAATTCAACGATCGAAGGCGAAATCAACTACATGAAAAATAACTATCAAAGTGCGTTCGTGCATGGTTTTATCAATGACCAAAGAATCATTGAAACACAACCTACAGATTACCTTTCATGGGGTGCAGGACCACAAGCCAATGAGCGTTTCATTAATATCGAACTTGTTCACGTATACGGTTACGATAAATTCGCACGTCAAATGAACAACTTTGCGGATTATGCAGCAACAAATTTACAATATTATAATTTACGTCCAGATAGTGCTGAATATGATGGTCAAGGTACAGTATGGACACATGATGCTGTTTCTAGATTTTTAGGTGGCACAGATCACACCGATCCACACGCTTACCTTCAATCACATGGGTATTCGTACGACGAATTATACGACTTAATCAATGAGAAATATCAAGTTAAAATGGGCTTAGCCTCACCTACTAATACGCCTGGCGGTGGTGGTACAACAAATCCTACTTCACCGTTAACTGTAAATAATGATACAGGTGTAGGCCGCATTAATGCTAAGAATAGCGGCTTATATACGACGGTATATGATGCTAACGGTAAGAAAACGACAGCCACAAATCAAACGTTAAACGTCACTAAAAAAGCATCGTTAAATGGCAATCATTTTTATCTCGTATCTGATTATAATACTGGTTCAAATTTAGGATGGGTCAAACAATCAGATGTTGATTATCGTACAAGTCAACCTGCTGTAAAAATCAACAAGAATTTCTCAATCCCTGCTGGCACACAATTGTACTCTGTCCCTTGGGGAACAAATGCGCAATATGCCGGTAAAGTAGCAGGTACAGGTGCTCAAAACTTTAAAGCAACACAACAAAAACAAATTGCCAATACAATTTACATTTATGGTACTGCCAACAATACATCTGGTTGGGTTAATCAATCACTTCTATCTGCACCTACAAATCAATTAAAAGTAGCAGCAGATACTGGCGTAGGTCGCATTAATGCTAAAAATAATGGTTTATATGCATCTGTTTATGATGCTTCAGGAAAGAAAACAACTGCAACAAATCAAACGTTAAATGTTACAAAAAAAGCTTCACTCAATGGTGAACAGTTCTATCTAGTATCTGACTACAACAAAGGTACAAACCTCGGTTGGGTCAAACAGTCAGATGTAGATTACCGTACAAGCCAACCTGCTGTTAAAATTAACAAGAATTTCTCAATTCCTGCTGGTACACAATTATATGCTGTGCCTTGGGGAACAGCTGCGCAATATGCCGGTAAAGTGACAGGTAAAGGTGCTCAAAACTTTAAAGCAACACAACAAAAACAAATTGCAAACGCGATTTACGTTTATGGTACAGCCAACAATTTATCAGGTTGGGTCAACCAATCAGTTTTATCAGCACCTAAAGCAACTCAACAAGTTGCTCAAACGGTTTCACAGATGGGTCAACTTAAACCTACAACTTCAGGCATTCGTGCAACGATTTATGATCCAACAGCTAAAGAGGCTTCACAGCATGCTGATCGTACTTATAAAATTACTAAAACTGCATCAGCAAATAATCAAAACTTCGTATTATTACAAAACACGAACAATACACCACTTGGTTGGTTCAAAGTTGAAGATGTTGTAACACGTAATTTAGGTAAAGAAGTCCCAGCGGCAGGACAATATATGGTAAACAGTAATAATAATGGACTCTATTCTGTGCCATGGGGGACAGCAAAACAGCGTATTGATTCACTAAAAAATCTTACTAACCGTACATTCACTGCTACAAAATCCGTACTTGTTGGAAAAGACACTTACCTCTTCGGTAATGTGAATCAAAAAACGGGTTGGTTAAATAAAAATGACTTAACAGCTCAAGCTGCTGTTCAACCTAAGTCAACACCGACACAAGTTAAAACTTTAACTAAACCTGTAGATTATGTCATTTACAATCGTAACGGTCAATATTTCGCTAATTTCAATGACTCCAAAGCAAAAGGTAACTTATCTAGTTATTACGAAAGCATTTTCAATGCACAACGCGCTGCACTCGTAAATGGTGTCACATGGTATTATGGTAAGTTTAATGACGGTACAGTCGCTTGGGTTAAATCATCAGATTTACGCTCGCAGCTTACGCGTTACTTTAATTCGCCATATACATTAGACGAAGCAGTAGACAAGCAAATCAACTTGTCTTACAAACCACAAATTCAAAGAGAACCGGGTAAATGGGTTGATGCAACACGTGAAGAAGTTGCAAATGCGATGGATACAACAGCATTTGAAAAAGACCCTGTCCAAAAATATCAATTCTTAAAATTAGATAAATACCAAGGTTTAGATGCCGCTCAACTCGATAAATTATTAGTTGGAAAAGGTATTTTAGCTGGACAAGGTGCAGCATTTAAAGAAGCAGCGCAAGTCAATAACATCAATGAAATTTACCTTATTTCACATGCTTTATTAGAAACAGGCAATGGCACATCTACACTTGCAAATGGTGGCTATGTCGATGAAAATAATAAAGTAATCACAAACTCAACACGTAAATACTACAATATGTTTGGTATTGGTGCTGTGGATACTGACGCGATTCGCGGAGGCTTTAAAACTGCTGAAAAATATGGTTGGGATACTGTTGAAAAAGCTATCGTTGGTGGTGCAGGCTTCATCAAAAACCGCTACATTGGCGCGGGTCAAAACACTTTATATCGCATGAGATGGAATCCAGAAAATCCAGGTGTTCATCAATACGCCACAGATATTAGTTGGGCTCATCACAATGCAGGCCGTATGAAACAATTCTATGACCAAGTAGGCGCCGTTGGTAAATACTTTGACGTAGATCATTATAAAAGTTAATCCATTTATCACAGTTCATTAAGAGGTTAGGACATTAAAGTGTCCTATCCTCTTTTTTAATTGCATTAACCCCTTACAATGTAATACATTTATAGTAACGATTTTAAAGGAGTACTTATCCCATGGCACATGCAATGAAACGTGATGCATTCTTCGACAATGCGCGGGCAGTTCTTATTTTCCTAGTTGTATTTGGACACTTGATTCAACCTTATAACAGTACGCATCCAGCGATTAACGCATTATATTTAACAATTTATAGTTTTCATATGCCAGCGTTCCTTTTTATTTCCGGTTATTTCGCCAAAAATGTCGGCCAATCAGGGTATATTGAAAAAGTAGGTAAAAAGTTACTCGGGCCTTATCTTATCTTTTTTGCGTTTTTCTCACTGTATTACTTTATTACTGGGAAAAACAGTTCAATTGGCTTAGATCCATTTGATCCCGTATTTGCATTATGGTTTTTACTGACACTCTTTTTCTTTAATATCATTATTGTCGTGATTAGAAATTATAATCCTATCTATGTATTACCTATAGCGATTTTAATTGCGATTTTAGCTGGGTTTTCATCTAATATTGATAGCTATCTCAGTTGGTCCCGAACATTAGTGTTTTTCCCTATTTTTTATATTGGTTATATCCTAAGTGAAAATTTCAGCCGTGTGATTCGTATAAAAACATTTGCTCCACTGTCGTTGGTAGTGCTTGTCGTATTTTTTATCATATATTACGTCCACCCTATCGATTCATCATGGTTACTTGGAAGTTCTCCTTACACACATACCGACGGATGGAATGTGCTTTTGAGTCCGCTCAAACGCTTAATATTATATTTGATTATTTTCTCTACAATGTTTGCGTTCTTAAATTTGATTCCTGAGAAACAATATAAATGGACCTATATCGGGTCGAGAACGATGTACGTCTACTTATTACACGGATTATTTATTGGTGCAATTCGTGGTTATAATTTGTTTCCTTTTATTGATTATCCTGCACTCGGTATTCTTTATAACTTTGTACTTTCCATATTTATTGTATGGTTATGGTCTACAGACCTTGTTGCAAAATGGACGAACCCATTCGTTCACTTACAAAAGCCGTCCCAATTTAAACCTTATTCATAGACAACTCGAGAGAAGTTACTCAAAGTATGATATGCTTTGATGTAACTTCTCTTTTTAGGATGTGATGCTATGAAATTAGAACTTAATGCGCATTCCAAATATTTGGACGCACCACGTATACGTCAATTTTCAAGCCTAATCAATAAAATGGATAATGTCATTAATTTAACAATAGGCCAGCCTGACTTTGAGATGCCACAAATCGTGAAAAAAGCCTATCAAGATGCCATTTCTAACAATTTAACTACGTATTCACACAATAAAGGTTTAGTCGAAACACGACACGCCGTAGCTCAATTTCTCAAGTCTCGTTATCACGCCAACTTCGATGCCGAATCTATTATTATAACAAATGGCGCTTCTGAGGCACTGGATACGAGTTTGCGTTGTATTTTAAATCCTGGTGATGAAGTATTATTACCTGGGCCTGTTTATGCTGGCTATCTTCCATTAATTCAAGCTTTAGGGGGAAAACCTGTCATTATCGACACGCGAGAGACACAATTCAAACTTACGCCAGAGCTGCTTCAAAGTCATATCACGCATAAAACAAAAGTCGTGTTACTTAATTATCCTTCTAATCCAACTGGAACGACATTGAGTTTTGAAGAAGTTCAAGCGCTTGTCGATTGTTTGAAAACATATCCCGTTTTTGTCATTAGCGATGAGATTTACGCTGAGAACACATTAAATGGTACGCACACATCATTTGCCCAATTTGAAGTGCTACACGATCAATTATTGCTTATCAATGGATTAAGCAAATCTCACTCCGCAACGGGGCTGCGCATTGGCTTTTTAGCAGGGCCTCAATATTTAATTGATAAACTCACATTTATGCATGCTTATAACTGTATTTGTGCGAATGTCCCTGCTCAAGTCGCAACGATAGCTGCACTTACCGAAGGCGTAGAAGCGCCAAAAGCAATGAATGATATCTATATTGAACGTCGTAACTATTTAGTTGATGCACTGACTGAAATGGGTTTTGAACTTGAATCTATCCCTCAAGGCGCTTTTTATATTTTTCCAAAAATTACTCGTTTCACTGAAAATGATCTTGATTTTTGCGTGGATGTTTTAGAAAAAGCAGGTGTAGCAATTGTACCAGGTTCTGCCTTTACTGACTGTGGCAAAGGTTATATACGCATTTCTTATGCTTACCATATTGATGCATTAAAAGAAGGTATGGACCGTCTCAAAACATATTTAAAAACGCATTATCCAGAAGTCTAAAAAACATGCTCGCGTGCGTTGTCGATGCGGTACATCCCTTCGATGCAATAACGATATAACGTTTACAATTTCATTTTATATGTGCTAGACTATTGATGTCTGATGACATTTTATAGCATCTCTTCGTGTAGTTGATTTTGGTTGGCTGACCAAATATTATTCTAGCATGTTGAGGTGCTTTTTTGTGACGATTGTAAACTATCGCTTATATACAAAAACTACCGGCAAAGCTTAACTTTGTCGGTAGTTTAATATTCAAAGGACATTATTACTATATCCTTGTTTGTTATATATACTTATGGAAATTTAGGGAATTGATCAAAGTCTGGTGAACGTTTTTCTTTAAACGCATCGCGTCCTTCTTTCGCTTCATCTGTTGTATAGTATAGCAATGTTGCATCTCCAGCAAATTGTTGTAAACCTGCTAAACCATCTGTATCTGCGTTCATCGCCGCTTTTAAGAAACGTAAAGCTGTTGGTGAATGTTGTAATATTTCTTTACACCATTGTACCGTTTCATCTTCAATTTTATCTAATGGTACAACTGTGTTCGCCATACCCATATCTAATGCTTGTTGTGCATCATATTGACGACATAAGTACCAAATTTCACGCGCTTTTTTATGACCAACAATACGCGCTAAGTATCCTGAACCATAACCAGCATCAAATGAACCTACTTTAGGCCCTGTTTGACCAAACTTCGCATTGTCCGCTGCGATTGTCAAATCACAAACGACTTGTAAAACATTACCGCCACCAATCGCATAACCTTTAACCATTGCAATGACTGGTTTTGGAATGACACGGATTAAACGTTGTAAATCTAAAACATTTAAACGTGGAATTTGGTCATCACCTACGTAGCCACCGTGGCCACGTACTTTTTGGTCCCCACCAGAACAGAATGCTTTGTCGCCTTCACCTGTTAAAATAATCACACCGACACGCTCATCATCACGTGCACGTGTAAAAGCATCGATCATTTCATGTACAGTGTTTGGTGTAAACGCATTGTGTACTTCAGGACGATTAATCGTTACCTTAGCAATCCCTTCAAAATATTCATATTTAATTTCTTTATATTCTTTTAATGTTTCCCATTGTCTTTCCATCGTTGTCCTCCTCATTTAAACCTTTAATAAAATCTAATGTTATTGTATCAAATTTCGCAACATCTTCCACATGAACTGTATGGCCCACTTGTGGCACAACGTCAAGTTTGCCATGTTGAAGCGCCGGCAACATATTTTGGGCAATGCTCACAAATTTTTCATCCCATTCCCCAACTATCAGTTGCACTGGCATACGTAAATTTTCTAACGTTCCCCATAAATTAGGCATGACGCCTGTACCATATTCACGTAATGCTTTTGCCAGTTTTTCTGGAGATTGGCGAAGCCGCATTTGTCGAATACGTTGTTGCTCTGCCTCATCTAAGAAACGTTGTGACTGAAATAATGGCAATCGTTCCCAATCTTTAACAAATGTTTCAAAAGGCGCTAATTCAAGTACTTTAGCACGTGCTTCGTCTACTTGTGAACGTTCCGCTCGTTGTAATCCGTCGTCAATGCCTGGAGAACCACTTTCTAAAATTAAACCATTCAACAATTCAGGATAATAACAACCGTAATAAAGCGCTACACGTGCTCCCATAGAATATCCATGTAAAACGACACATGCTTCTTTCACTTCACGTATCACTTGATAAAGTTGTTCCGCAATCCATTGAAAGTGCCATTGTTCTTCTAAACTCGACTCATCTTTACCATGTCCTGGCAAATCTACTGTAACTACTTTAACTGATTTTGTAAGTGTCGCGATGTGCTGATCGAATATAGAACTATCACTCATAAAACCATGTAATAAAATACACACCGTATTTGACGGTTGCTTTGCTTCATAAACTTTATAATGTAACATTGACAACCTCACTTAATTGTTCGTACAAAGTTTGATGTACCTCATAATTTTCTGCACGATCCGTGATAATTTCGTATAATGTGCCCGACATTGCATTAAGTTCAACGTAACCAAAAGATTGGACATCTGAAAAACGTTTATAACAAAAGTGATATAAATGCGCTGCATGTTCAAAGTCTAATCCTGTCGGCGTACCAAATAAGCGTTCGAAGTGTGGCGCTGCTGCTTCTTTCTGAGGCAAATATGAGAAAATACCCCCGCCGTCATTATTAACTAAAATAATATTCATATGAATATCATTTAATTTCGACATTAACAAGCCATTCATATCATGATAAAAAGCGATATCACCAATCAATAATGTTACCTTCTGATGCACAGCCATACCTAAAGCTGTAGAAACGACCCCATCAATTCCGTTTGCGCCTCGGTTAGCATAAACGCCAAATTCACAATCAAAATACAAATTATCTATATCACGAATAGGCATACTGTTACTTACAAAAAGATTATCCGTATGATCTAATTTATCTAGTAAACGTGAAATGTATCCTGCCTCATCCAATGCTTGCTTTTGATGATAGGTAATTTTTTCTCTCGCCTGTAATTCCATTTGTTGCCAATGTTTCAACCATACTTTGCGATAGGTGCTTTCTAATGTGTTCAATGATCTGAAAAAGTCGTTCGCAGACATTTCGTAAAAGTAATCTGGCTTTTTAGGGAAAGCATCTATGTCCTTACTATTTTGAACTAATATATGTGTTGCATTCGTCCGTTTCAACCATTGATTCAGCTTTTTAGAAACTACCGGTTTCCCAACACGTATTACAAAATCTGCTTCTAGTTCTAATCCTGAACGTAGTAACAAATCATACGTTGCAATAACATTTGGATGTTGCGTACGTCGTATAGGATTTAATGGATCCGCTAAAATAGGCATATCATATTCTGTAGCAAAAGTTAATAATTGTGAGACATCTTGGTGTTGCATATCTCCTACGATAATCAATCCTTTAATTTGTTTCAATGTCTGTTTTAAAGGCGTAGGATCAATAGCTTTTTGGTATTTAGGTAGCGTATAAGTATGCGTCGTCAATAAATCCGTCCGTGACCAATCTGGCGTCAATGGCTCCCTAAATGGCATATTAAAATGTATCGGTCCTTGATGTGGACCTACAAAATATTGGCTTGCTTTTTGAAGCTGGTAACGTATCGCATCTAATGTATATTGCGTCCCATCTGCAATAGGCATATCAAATTGAAAATGAACGTAATTGGCAAACATATTAACTTGATTAATGGCTTGAGGTGCGCCGACTTCTCGAAGCTCATGTGGTCTATCACTGGTCAAAACAACGAGTGGCAAACGACTAATATGACTTTCTGCCACAGCAGGCAAATAGTTTGCAGCAGCAGTACCAGAAGTACACACTAAGGCAACTGGTCGCTGGCTTCCTTTAATTAAACCTAATGCAAAAAATGCTGCACTACGTTCATCTGGATGAATCCATGTTTTCATTTCAGGATGACATTCACATGCAATTGCAAGCGGCGTTGAACGAGAACCCGGGCTAATGACTACTTCTCTAACACCATATGCATAAAGTTCTGATACAAAATAAAATACTTGTTCTGTTAATTGTTGTTGTGCATGATCCAATTTATTTCACCCCTAACGCGTCCATCATTGGACTAAATTTCAAGGCAGTCTCATATACTTCTGCTTTAGCATCTGAATCTTTGACAATACCCGCACCTGCAAAAAGTAAAGCTTGCTTACCTTGAATGAGCATTGAGCGTATCGCAACAATAAATTCGCTATCATTATACGTATCAATCATACCAACAGGTGCTCCATACAAACCACGCGCATTAAATTCGTGCATATCAATATATTTTACTGCACGTGCTTTAGGATAACCGCCTAAAGCAGGCGTCGGATGCATTACATCAATTAATTCAATATAATTGGATGTCACTAAAGGGCCTCCTATTTCTGTATACAGATGATATAAATGATCATTTTTCAAAATACTTGGTGTTGTATTATAGTTGACTTCATTTACAAATGGTTTAATATCTTCAAGAATACTTTCCACAACAATGTGGTGTTCCCCTAAATTTTTATCATCTTGTAAAAAAGCTTGAACACGTGACTGATCTTTCTTTACATCTTGCGTTCTCTTAATCGTGCCCGCCACCGCTTTAGTGGACAACATGCCGTTATGCACTTTAAACAATTGTTCAGGTGTTTGTGAGATGAAACAGTCTTCCCCAGACTCTAAAACAAATAAATAGCTATTTTTTTCGTTTTTTAATGCACGATTAAGTACGGTAGCTACTTCAATTTTGTCATCAAATTTAATCGCTCGACGACGTGATAAGACTATTTTTTCATCGACATCAAGTTGTTGAATGGTATCATCAACTAAGCGTTCCCATGCCTCAACATCTAAATCTTCTTGCGTACGTATTTCTGGTACACCTTCAATCATTGATAAAGACGTTGCTTCTAATGTACTGAAAAACACTTTCCATTCGTTAAAACGCTGATAAGAAAAAGCTGCTTTAGGTACTGTATAAGTTAAAAACGTTTCTCCCGCTCTATGAGAAATCAATATTTCTGGTAATATAAAATGATTCATCCCAAATTGCTGCCATTCTACATCTGTGCGTTCCGTTGAAAACTGAAAACCCCCACAGATACGTAAATGATGCCGTTCAGAATGCGGATGTATGTAAACAATATCTTCTTTAAAGTTATCCCATTCTTTAAAAATTGAGGTCTTGCTCTGTTCATTATTTTTAAACTTCTTGGCAACGCGACACCCAAAGTAAGTCGTTTCATTATCATTCAACCGAAAATAAAAGCGGTTGCCCGCTTCTTGATAGGTCTTTTTAAATAACGTAACGGGATCCAATTTACGTGGTAAACGTACCTCTATGGATACCCAAGTCTTCGCTGTGTTCGCTATTGCGTCAATGATTTCCTGCTCACCAACGTCAACAGTCATCTCTCTCACTTCTTTCTCATAATCATAATCCATTAAAATTTATTTTAACATTTTTTAATGTTAAATGTGTGGAACATTGCTTAATTCACAGAGTTAGTTATTGATTTCATCCTTAAACTTTCCTATACTGTTTTTGTATAAACAATTTAATCAATCGAGGTTTTGTTCAATATGGTGAATCAATTTCAGCGACATTCAACCGTTCGTAAGTATTGGTTATTAATGCGACCTCATACACTAACTGCTGCTATTATCCCTGTTTTGGTTGGAACAGCTATTGCTAAAATTTTCCAACTCGGCAGTGAAGATCGTATTAATATTTGGCTCTTTTTAGCAATGTTACTCGCTTGTTTATTAATTCAAGCGGCAACAAATATGTTTAATGAATATTACGACTTTAAAAAAGGTCTAGACGACCATGAATCTGTAGGTATTGGCGGTGCTATCGTACGCCATGGAATGACACCAAAGTCTATTTTTAATTTAGCGATTGCTTTTTATATTATCGCAGCGATTTTAGGGCTCTTTTTAGCTGCCCAAACTTCATTTTGGCTCATTCCGGTAGGCTTGTTGTGTATGGCTATTGGTTACCTCTATACAGGTGGTCCATTCCCAATTTCATGGACGCCTTTTGGAGAAATTTTTTCCGGTTTGTTTATGGGCATGATTATTATTTTAATCGCCTTCTTCATTCAAGTTGGCCATGTCAATGGAACTGTTGTTTGGATGAGTATGCCAATTGTCATTACAATCGGACTGATCAATATGGGAAACAATATTCGTGACCGTGTTAAAGACAAGCATAGCGGACGTCGTACTCTACCTATTCTTTTAGGTAAACGCTTATCTTTGCATGTTTTAGCGGCAATGTATATTGTTGCTTACGTTTGGGTCATTTATACTGTCTTTTTTGTACCAGGAGGCTCGATATTCTTTTTACTCGTTTTACTCAGCTTCCCTTGGCCGATAAAAGCTTACCGACGTTTCAAGAAAAATGACACGCCTGAAACAATGATGCCTGCTATGATTGCTACTGGAAAAACCAATACGTTTTTCGGCTTGCTTTATGCACTCGGCATTTATATTAGCGCCTTATTAGGTAACATTTAAAACAAATCCCACTTAATTATTCGATTAAGTGGGATTTGTTTCGGTCTTTTTCATGTGAATTAATTGATGACGATAATTGAAAAATTGTCGATAACTTAAGTAAGTAGCAACAAGTGCAGAAATAATCGTAGCAGTTGTATGAATAAATACTACCATTAGCTGAAACTTTATCGCTTGAAGCGGCGGCACACCTGCAATAATCAAACCTGTCATCATTCCCGGTATCGAAACCAACCCATACGTTTTAACGGAATCAATGGTTGGCACAATGGCAACCTTTATACTTTCACGAATTGCATCTTTAGCCGCTAATGATGGCGTCGCTCCAAGTGACAATTTCGCCTCGATGGATGCTGTTTCTTTCGTAAAAATACGATTCAAATTTTGATAACTTAAATTTATTGCAATCATACCATTACTGCCAACCATCCCTGCAACAGGAATCATTTCATTAGGTGTAAAATCAATTGCGCCCGTTAATAAAACGCCTCCTAATGATAAAATAGCACCTGCCATAATCGCTATAAATGATATCCAAAATACATGATGCATCACTTTGGATGCACGTTTTTTCGTATTGGCAGCTGCATTTATCATAATGACAAGTATCAGTGCAAGTACAATCCACGTATCTTTAACGCGAAACACGAATTCAAGTAAATAACCAATAAGGACAAGTTGAATCACTGCCCGTAAAGCCGCAATAACCAAATCTTTAGAAATCCGTAATTTTTCTTTATACGAAATAAAAATAGGAATAAGTAACAATAGAGATGTTAAAAGCAATGAACTTGTCGTCATATTACGCCTCCTGCTCAATTTCACCATTATGTAACGTTACAATACGATGAAATTGTCGTTTGCTTTGCGCTGTATTGTGGGTAATCCATAGGACAGAAGTCCCTTCTTTAACCATGTTAAAAATAAGTTGTTCGATTAAACGGCTGTTTTTATCATCTAGTGCGCTTGTCGCCTCATCTAAAAGTAACAACTCTGGTTGATACATCAATTGTCTCGCAATCGTTACACGTTGTTGCTCTCCTCCAGACATTCGTTGCACCGACGCACTCAATTTATACTTTTTAAGTCCAACCGCTTCTAAAAGCATCTTTGCACGCTTTTTATCAAAAGATTCTTGACGTGCTAATGCCGGAAATGCAAGATTATCCTGTATCGTATCACCAAATAATTCTAGTCTCTGAGGTAAATAACTGACACGTTGTCTTAAGCTCTCAGGTGTATAGTCTTTATAAGCATGACCTTTAAATAATATATTACCTTCAGTTGGGGAAATTAAATCTGCAATAATTCGTAGTAACGTACTTTTACCGCTTCCCGAAGCACCTACGACAGCAATGGCTTCACCTTGCTTAACGTTAAGATTAATTTGGTTTAAAATGCGTTGATCTTCCACATGGTAACTCACGTTGTTTAAGTTAAGCATCTCATCTCTCCTTAATTTTGATACGTCATATAATCGTAATTATGACCATACAATTGTTTTTGCTTCGTTACCTCAAAACCCATTTTTTCATAAAAATTTCTAGCCAAATGATTCGATTGATCACAGTTTAAACTTAGTGTTTCTCCCTCATATTTATCAATAATATGCTTCATTAATTTTTTAGCGATGCCTCGTCCTCTATATTTCGGAAAAGTTGCTATGGATTCTATATAAATAGTTTTATCCTCGGCCTCTTTCACAGGTAAAGGTGTATTTGTAGATAAAGTTAAATATTTCGCACTATCTAAATCTGCCCATGCGTGTTCGTAAGCCAGTTCTTTATCTGCGCTATATGCAATAATCATTCCAGCAACTTTATTTTCGATTTCATAAATATGTATATGCTGATAGTTATTACGATAAGGAATTTCAGTAATACTTTGTTGAATGACATTAACGACTTCTGTTTCAGAGTACTTTTCTACAATTTCTAATTCCATATCTTTCCAAATAATATAAGACAATTCAGCAATCTCTTGCGCATCTGTTTTTTTAGCTTCTCGTATCATCCTATCGCTCCTTTAGAAATAAGAAGTTTTTTTATTTTTCCCCAATTTAATATAAAATAAGCGTCTCACTTTTAAAATAAAGCAACATGCGTGTCTAAATGAAAGATTAAACTTTTAGATTGCTGATACGTATATTAGAAAAGAACTAAAAACGCGTTCTAACGTGCAATATAGGATACCTAGACACAAAAATTGCTTTTTCATACCCGTTCATGTAACTTTAAGATGTCCATTAATAGAGAGGAGTACACACAAGCTATATAGATTTAAAGAACTATATCATTACAGTCAACATATAATGGACAACTTACGAAGTGTAAGTATATAAAAAATTGGGTTTTAATATTTTAATTGCCCTCATGTTTAGGGAATAACAATATAAGGACACTTAAGGGAAAATACGATAATTTTGTAAATAAGATTCTTGAAGCCTATAAGCTTGGCAAAATAACGTTAGATAATCGTTCTATTCATACGATACGACGATAGCGTACATTAGATCGAGTATGAACTACATAAAATACAAAATGAAGAAATACCTGTTTTGGAAACGTCATATTCAGCTTTCCAAAACTTCCACGCCGCATGTTCTTTTGAACAGCAACACTTCTAAAGATGATATGCCATAAATCGCAACTACTTACCGTCCACAACGAGAGATATTGATTTTTAATACTGTATTAAAACATTGCCTTAACTCAAGAAGCATTGTTTGTAATACTCCAAATCAATCATTACACATTAACATTTATGGAGGTATCATCTAAGAAATGAATGCGCATTTAAAAACAAAACTATTTTTAATATTATTATTGCTCGTTGCTGGTGTTTTCCAAGGCCATGCAGAAGCAGCAAATCAATCTGATACGCGAGAATATGTCAAAAATATGGACCGTGCACCTTATAGATCTGTTGTTGCATTAGATGCAAAATTCGGCAACTTTGAAGGAACAAGAGAAAAGGGTATCCATGAAATAGGAACAGGTACAGTTATAGGCAAAGACACTATTGTAACTGCTGCTCATGTCGTTTACGGCATAAAAGAAACATTACGCGGTGGTTATGCAACTGAAGTAACGGCTACACCTGCTCAAAACGGTAAACAAGCACCGTATGGAAAATTCAAAGTAAAATCTATAAAAGTCCACGAAGGTTATATGAATGAGGAAAATATCGAAAATTACCTACATTTTGGATACGACATTGCTATTATAAAAGTAGCACCTAATAAAAAAGGACAACATATTGGCGACGTTGTTGAACCATTAAAAGTTAAAAAAGCTGACCAAGTTAAGGGCTCTAAAATTTTAACTGTAGGATATCCAGGAGATAAAGTGAAACATTACAGATTCAACAGAACACCTTGGCAATCCGTAGGTACAGTCGTAGGTAACTACAGAATCCACAACATGTTTCAAACGAACTTTTACTCAGCTGGCGGACAATCAGGTGCTTCAGCAATAGACCTCTCAGATAATAAAGTTATAGGTATATTATCCTTTGGAGACCGTCATGCTACAGGGTTTATTCAATTTAACCAAGAAATATATCCTTGGTTAAAAAATAATTTAAAAAACTACAAAGGTCACGCGTTATAAATATAAAATAATCTAACGCCTAACTTAACAACATATCTGTCGAAGTGACGATGTAAAAAGCAATTTAAACAAATGTTATCTTTAGAACGCATTGAAGTAGCTCATATCTAGCCACAGACCAGTGTGGTAGCCAAGCCATTTTTCAAATTTCTTATTACAAATAACTGCGTTTTAAATAAAGTTACTTTAAGGTGGAGAACATCTACGATAGGCATGTTCTTCACCTCTTTTTTATATTGCCTAAGTACTTCTTAATCATTAAATGCGATCAACGTATGGCCACTTATTCTATAACAAACTATATCCATTACACAATTGCATAAGTAAGTACCATGTCTTAAAATAATGCTTATCGTTATATATTTTGTTGTTCAATATGTAATTCTAACTGAATAACGGAACGTATAGTGTAAATATTACGTTAACTTTTTTAATTTTAGCTCTTGATTTCTCCAATTGAATTGATATAATAGTATCTGTGCTTACAAAAAATAACATAAATCCACAGTAGCTCAGTGGTAGAGCTATCGGCTGTTAACCGATCGGTCGTAGGTTCGAGTCCTACCTGTGGAGCCATGGAAACGTACTCAAGTTGGCTGAAGAGGCGCCCCTGCTAAGGGTGTAGGTCGCGAAAGCGGCGCGAGGGTTCGAATCCCTCCGTTTCCGCTAGTTAGGAAACAATGGTTAATATTCGTTTTCTTAAAACTATCAAGAACGCTGTTACGACAGCGTTCTTTTTATTTTTGATTAATATCTGTTTTAAAATAAAAATGTCACGAGAATGATACCGAAGATACAATTTCAATACTTCGTGACATTAAGATAAGTGTTGTTTCTATTCGACTGCTTTTGCAATGGTTTCGTAACTTACAAATAAAAGCGACCATTTTACAGGTTGCTTTTTTTAAATATCGTTAGTTTTTGTTAAGTTGAATTAAGACCTTTAACTAGTATACATGACTGGTGAGTTACTCTTAAGCATATACTCTTTATTTGGATACAGCCTTTATTGCTAAGCCAGTGGGTTATTAGTTTCTAGTAAAATATCAATAATATCTCTGGTAAAAATATTATTAATAAAAAATAAATACAACGCCTAGTAATTTATATTGCTTTTCAATAGGGTTTGAAGTATTCTAATTTTGTAATACAAATAAATGAAAAGAAAGAAGGTTTTGCAATGGATTTTTGTAAAAAATTGGCTTTATTTTTATTAATGTTATTAGCACTACCCCAAGTATTTGCACCAGAACATCCGGTAAATTCAGTAGTATCTGCAGCAGAAGAAAGTGTTTATCCAATAACTGGTTCTGACAAGGCTCCTCATAATATTGTTGGTAGAATTAACTTTAGCAACGGTCCTTCAGCGACAGGATTTGTTATAGGTAGTGATACAATATTAACTAATAAACACGTAGCAAAAAATCTAAAAGATGGAATTACAGGAACATTTACGCTAGGAATCAATTATAATAATAGTGGTAAGAAAGTCTTAGGAAATTATGAACTTGTTTCTGTTATTCCTGCTCCAAATTCAGACGATGATGTAGCTATTATAAAGGTTAAACCTTCTCAGGATAACTTACCTTTAGATAAAGTAGTAAATCCAGCAAAAATAGTAAATGCTAATTATATTGATGAAGAATGGATGAAAAATTCTGCCGACAATCAATTTCATATCGCTGGTTATCCAGGAAACAAAGACCGAAATATAATGTGGGGTTCTGACGGTAAATTATTAAAATATGGTTTTAATAACAAACGTATCTATGTAGCAGACATTATTTCAGTCCCTGGTAATTCTGGATCTCCTTTATTTAATAAAAATAACGAAGTTGTAGGTATAAATAGTAGCACCTATGGTCACACAAGCAATCATGCAGGTGGATTCTTATTTAAAGATGATTTATATGATTTTATAATGGCCAATAAATAATTAAAATACATGAGCTAAACAATATTTTTATAATTGGTTATAAAATAAAAAAAGAGGGGGTGGGACAACGAAATCAAATAGATTTCTGTCCCGCATTTAATGTGAGAATAACAGTTAAAAAGTCACAGTAGCTGTCTGGATTGAAACTTCGCTTACTAGCTCCTTTCAATCCTAGTCAGCCTTGTGGGGGTGGGACAACCAAATCAAATAGATTTCTGTCCCGCATTTAATGTGAGAATAACAGTTAAAAAGTCACAGTAGCTGTCTGGATTGAAACTTCGCTTACTAGCTCCTTTCAATCCTAGTCAGCCTTGTGGGGGTGGGACAACCAAATCAAATAGATTTCTGTCCCGCATTTAATGTGAGAATAACAGTTAAAAAGTCACAGTAGCTGTCTGGATTGAAACTTCGCTTACTAGCTCCTTTCAACCCTAGTCAGCCTTGTGGGGGTGGGACAACGAAATCAAATAGATTTCTGTCCCGCATTTAATGAGAGAATAACAGTTAAAAAGTCACAGTAGCTGTCTGGATTGAAACTTCGCTTACCAGCTCCTTTCAACCCTAGTCAGCCTTGTGGGGGTGGGACAACGAAATCAAATAGATTTCTGTCCCACATTTAATGTGAGAATAACAGTTAAAAAGTCACAGTAGCTGGCTGGATTGAAACTTCGCTTACTAGCTCCTTTCAACCCTAGTCAGCCTTGTGGGGGTGGGACAACGAAATCAAATAGATTTCTGTCCCGCATTTAATGAGAGAATAACAGTTAAAAAGTCACAGTAGCTGTCTGGATTGAAACTTCGCTTACCAGCTCCTTTCAACCCTAGTCAGCCTTGTGGGGGTGGGACAACGAAATCAAATAGATTTCTGTCCCACTCCCCTTTTCTAGATTTTTCTTTTCTAATTGCACATACCGATTTTTCGATGATAACACACTTTGTTATTTTATACTTCCCCATAATAGCCCGACACTATTGTTAAGCGGTGCTGCGCCAATCCATATGCGGATTGGCATATAATAACGTACACCTTTCCAATTAAAGCCAATCCGTACATGCCCGTCTTGCAAGCATACTTCATCATAATTGACATTGCCGTTAGCTTTGAACCAATAGCCTAATTTAGTTGTACGGAACGGTGCGCCTACACGTGTTGCGATAGCATTACCAGCGCATACAAATGTTGCCTCTCTGTCATATAATACGTTCCATAGTTGTTGCGCTTTCATGCTCCACCAACTCTAAAACCAATGATATACTTGTGAATGAAGTACCAGTAAATAAATTAAACTAAAGCAATCGTATTAGGATTAGTGATGAAAAACTTTTTAAGGTTCTATACCTCATTATTAAAGCCACCATAAAAATACGTTTTTGTCTATGAAATAAATTTTATAACTTATTTTTATTAAATACTACACAAAAAAGCCACCCAAAGATGTGCATGGGTGGTTAAATACATATAGGTAATTAAATAAACATATTTTCTACAAGAGCGTAGCAAAGTACGCACTCGTAAAATTTACAAACATTCCTAAATATTATTTCTTAAGTCCTTGTTTTAAGATCATATTAATTCTATTTTGTAATAACTTTTTATCTTCTTTATCAAAAATAATGAAGTTAACAGCTTTTTGAGCTGCTCTGTGAGATTTTACAGTACGTTTTTGATCAAATTCTGCGATTAAAACTTTCGCTTTTGCTATTCTTGCTTGTCGATCTGCATCAGAAAAAGCATCTGTTTTATACGAAGTTTTAACCTCTGAACGTGCACCATAACCCTTTGCATCAGTATTTGTTGCTAATGTTGTCGTCGCGATTCCAACCGCAGCCAATGTAAGTAAAGATTTCACCATAAATTTATTTTTCATAATTCATTCCTCCATAATTTCAATTACATTAGCTATTGTATAGTAAAGGTTATTCTAAATGAATTAACAGAGGCTTAATCAATTATTAATTATACATTAACTCTTATGATAAATTTATGCGCAATTTTTAGGGTATATGTACGCAATTATAAAAAGGTGCTGAGACATCATCCCGAACACCTTTTGAATTCATCTTTTATATTGTAAATAATTCTTATTAGACCTATGCAATGCCTTAAAAATGACATTCAAACAATCTCATTTTTTTCGAGCATCCCTACACACTAATATACTTACAATTAAAAATGAGACTCCTAATAACAAGAATATTATTTTTATCGGTAGCCATTGCGCTAAAATACTTAAAAACTACAAGGTAAATGACTTATTAAATATTTTATTGTTATACCTAGATATTCCTCACTTCTAAATTTTGAATCGTCTACACTTAGTTGGACAAATTCTATGAGAATAGATATTGTTAAATTAAGAAAGTAGGCGATTTTTATGAAAAGAGAGAGAAGAACTTTCAGTCCTGAATTTAAATTACAAATGTAAAGCTTTATGAAAACGGTAAACCTAGAAATGAAATTGCTCGTGAATATGATTTAACACCTTCGACGTTAGGGAAATGGATTAAGCAACATCAAAATACTGGTTCATTTAACCATCAAGATAGCTTAACTAATGAAGAAAAAGAACTAAGAAAATTACGTAAAGAAAATCAACAATTGAAAATGGAAAATGATATTTTAAAGCAAGCAGCGCTGATCATGGGACGAAAATAGATGTCATTCGAAAGAATGCCAATAAATATTCAGTATCAGCAATGTGCAAAGTCCTGCAAATCTCTAGAAGTAGTTACTATTACGAAATTAACAAATCACCCAACGTTGAAAAAGATGATCGAGATAAGGAAATTAGCGATAAAATTATCGAGATTTTCAATTCTAATCGCAAATGTTTTGGAACAAGAAGGATTAAAAATGAACTTATCAAAAATGGTTTAAATGTTTCAAGACGACGTATAGGACGTATTATGAAAGCAAATAAATTAGTATCTTCTTATACGACATCGAAGTATAAATCATTTCCTTCTCGCTCAAGTGAACGCGAAATCAATAATGAATTAAATCGAAGTTTCAATAGAAAAGAACCATTGGAAGTTCTTGTCAGTGATTTGACATATGTAAAAGTGGCTGGAAAATGGCATTACATATGTTTATTTATTGATCTTTTTAACCGTGAGATTGTTGGGCATAGCGCAGGATCAAAGAAAGACAGCGCGCTTGTATCCAAGGCACTTAGTAGCATTAGACACGATTTAAGAGACGTACAAATGTTTCACACTGACAGAGGAAAAGAGTTTGATAATCATATGATTGATGATGTACTAGATACCTTTGGTATCAAAAGATCTTTAAGCATGAAAGGATGTCCATATGACAACGCAGTAGCTGAAAGTACATTTAAAGCGTTAAAAACTGAATTCATTAAACAGTATGATTTTAAATCTCTTAATCACTTAAAACTCGAATTGTTTGATTATGTTAATTGGTATAACAACATTCGACCTCATAGTGTATTAAATTATCTGACGCCGAAAGCGTACAAAGATAGTTTCTATAAAAACTGCCTAGAAATCTGTTGACATACCACCTAGTGTTTCTAGTGTTTTTTCGACTTGCTTTCCGTGATAAAATTGAAGTTTCACCTCATTTATAAGAAGTATATTTTATCAATTAAATTTATTGTAATTCGTTTCCATTCTTTTGCCAACAACAAACAGTATATTTTATCAACTTTTCTTTTTGTTTAAAAGATCCCTAAACTCAGGATTCTTTGTTTCGCACTTATATTGCGCAAAAAAGACTAACACACAGCTATTTCTGTACATTAGTCTTTTTTCTTTATTTCACTTATCTTTCCACCAAATTTTTCAATTTATCTTCATATTCAACCATTATTTCACTTATCAAATTAATGAATTCTTGCTCGCTCTCATTATTATTTCGAGCTAATTTATAAATACATTAATTTTCATAATTACCACATCACCTTTTAAGTTATATCAATTAAACATATATCTTACAATTCTATTTTTAATTCTTCTGCAAATTCTTCAAATGGTCGAGGCTCTCCTTTATTTTCTATTCTTTTTTTAAAAGCGAACTCTCCTGTTCTTGCATCATATTGTTCTTCTGACTCAGTAGACGTAATTGTAATCATATTTACCACTTCTATATACTTAAATTATAGCATAATAAGCTATTCTTCTGAATATGTTGGTAAACGATCTTCATCACTGTAAATCGAAAAGAATGTATTTAGACAAGATAAAATATATACACATAAGGCCATAAACTCTTAGATATTATTTTAAGTTCGAACAAAATTATCTAAGAGTTTCTGACGTTATAAATTAGTATATTAACAATCAAAATAACATTTTATTTCCCTATAGCAATTTCATAAATTACGAACTCGTCTTTTGAAAGATCTAGTACTTCTGCGTACCTTTCTTCTATATACCCTCCACTTATAAATGTCCGCAGACTTAATTCAGTTGCTTTTAATACAATATTCTGTGCCAAATGCCCACTTTCTTGAAGGGCAAACCTAAACCCTCTTTCCCCATACTTTTGTATATAAGTTTCGGTATGTGCAACTATTATAAAGTAACAGCTACTACAATCAATGAGGTAATAATTCAAAGTTAATGTATTTATCAATTCTTTCATATCATTTGTTTCAGCAAATATTGTTAATTCCCCTTCCTTCTCCATCTTATATACACCTTGTGTTAGGCCTTTTACATTTATCACAAAACAATAGATTTCTAGCCCATATAGCGCTCCGGCGGAAGGATAGGATATATTAAATGTTGCATCTAATAAGTTGTTTAACTCGTCTTTAGCTATTGCAACTTTAAAATCCCTGGAAGTTTTTCTTTTTATAAATAAATTATTTAGTGCAGATTTATTTTTTAATTCTGTATAACTCTTTTTCTCTTTATTGCTTCGATATTTTTCATAGTACACTTTTATTCTTTCATTGAATTCATTATAATTTTTATCATTTAGTGAACTTTCCCAATAAAATTGTTTATACTTCATTCTTCCTCCTTAAAAACTTATAAACGATTAACATCATAATACCAATTATAGGAAAAACAAAATAAATTAATGAAATATCTACATAATTAATTGATGCCGAAGATATTAAATATGACAATGCAGAAAACACTGTAGATATACTTATAATATGAGATTTAGCTTTCCCTATTGATTTTATTGGTATATTATTTTGCAAAATAATCGATAATGGAATATTAAACGATGTAATGCATGCACCTAATACAAACATAAATACAAAGTAAATAATTATATTTGAATTGAATGAAAGCCCCGTTATTAAAAATCCTTGCAATAAAGCGCTAAAAATAAATAGTTTGTCTGATTTGCGAGAATCCAACGTTACATATTTTGAAATTAATACGCCCGATAAGATACCACCAAACATCATAAATATTTCAGTCGCAGTAAATATGTCAGGGTTCACGCCTAACCTTTCCCTTATATAAGGAATAATCAAAGTTGTATATGGTGTTATCATAACATTTGCAGCGATCGCAATAACTAATATATAGTTCACAATTGCTATATCATATTTAGAGGCACTTTCTTCTCCTGAAACTTTTTCGTAATTTTCAGACAATACTTTAGATATTGATATAATTAAAACTAAACTTATAATATACATCACGATTTCTATATAAATAATAACATTAATGTCTACTCTTGCGATGAGTACTGAACCTAATATCATTCCTAATACGTATAATACTTTTTCTATTATTGATAAATATGAATTCATTTTAACGATTAACGCTTCACCAAAACTCTTAACAAATTTCGGCGATATCGAACCGCTGACCACGTCTAAGCAATTCAATATGATTGTTAATACACAAATTACAAGGATATCATGCATTAAATTTAATAATAACAATGCTGTTGCTAAAGTGATTATTCTAATTACAAATAGGTTTCTATATAATTTAACGTGATTAAATTTATCAATCTTATTCGTAATAATCCTGGAAGTTATAAACCTAATAAAAAATACAACAGAAACAACTAGTGCTAAGATCGAGTACGTTGATTTTTCACCAATCGTCCAATACACCGCTACAAATGTAGCACTGTTTCCAAGTATGATTAAAGCATAAGAAATCATATAAATCATTATATTTGTGTTCATTGTTCCTCCTCATAATCAGCTTTTTAATATGGTGTTATAATCTTAGATTCAAACAATTTATTTAATTCGCCTTTTTTCTTCATTAATTTTATAAAGTTCGTAGGTTTATTAGTAAAATATATAAACTTCGGAATTATTATTCGACCAACTTCTCTATTATAGTTCACTTTACACTCCTTGCTGTTAAAATTTGCATAATATACTTCAACTTTATCTTTTAATATACTCTTGAGCACGTGTATATTTTCAACATAATCTTCACGTGTTAGACTTTTAGCATTTGATATTATTTCCGCCATTCTGCTTAGATATACATTATCTACATTGAAATCATCATAATAAGAACTATCATTACACCTTAAGTTTGACATCGCTTCGAACAGTGAGTTCCTTATCGCAATATCAAAGTTTCCATTTGCCGACGCACCAAATAACACTCTATTATTTTTAACAACAAAAACATTCACACAATTAATTTTATATTTATTCTTTATATATACAAAATTAACGTTATACCCTATTTTTTCAATTGATAATACAATAGATTTAATAGGATTTTTTAAATAATCATTTGGTATCAATCTATAATTCTTATTCGAATCACATATCCAGTTTTTTAAAGTCAAGTGTCTTTCTACACATTCATTTACTCCACTCTCAATTATTTTTTCTTTATTTACGTGCGCTGCAAAACCATTAGAAGAAATGGGATAATAAATATGGTCTTCTGATTTAAAATTAACCATTTGAGAAGGAATGTATGTTTCTTTTTCCTCCAAGAGGCTATATACCTTGCTAAATTTAAATCCATTAATATCTTGCAAAAAATTGATATTTTCTGAAAAACTTTTATCAATTAACATACTAGGTTGCTCGAAAAGATTCATTGTATATCTCTCTATACATTCACTAACAGCCTTTTCTTTGGCTATTTTATAATTTAAATCAACACCACCACAAATCAAAAAACCACCATTTAGTGTTGCTCCCTTAAAGTTTTTCAATTGTAATATGTATTGCTTTACTTTGCCACCACCGTAGTTAATTATAATATTATTTTCCTCAATAATATAAATTTTATTCACAGAATTTAATTTTTTCATTTAATTGCCCCTCTTTACAATTTGGTAAACAAAAAATCTTTTGACTCGTCAGTTCCAACACTTCATCTGTGAATTTTCGACTTCCTTCATGCAATATATTAATATTGTTAGGTTCTAAATACGGAAGTGTAGCTAGTAATCTTTGGTTAAAACATTGGCAATTAGTATCTAGTTCTACGTGCAACCATTGATCAAGAAAAAATATATAGTGTATTTTTTTATTCTCAACACTTATATTTAAAAGTGGAAATCCACAATTTATAATATAGAGATTTTGCTCATAAGATTTAATAATAACTTTGTTGTAATCTCTTGATTCTTCATTTATAATAATGTTTTCCCTTTTTAGGTAATTATACATTTCTAAATACTCATCATTTTCATTTGGTTTATCTAATCTCTTTAATTTTTGAATAGTATTATAATCTTCTATTTCAATTTTTAAGTACTGTTCACACATTTCAAATACATTTAGAACATATATATATTTATCTTGTTCAATTATATGGTAATTATCATTTATTTTCATTGTTCAATCAGCACTTTCTATTTTTTTATAAATATAATAAAGTTTTTCTTTTAAGCTTTTTCTATTTTTCAATTCATCTTTATAATTTCTCTCAAATTCATCCATTTGTTTCCCGAAATTATTAAATACTAATTCTTTAGGTTTTCTCTCGAAAATAAAATAATAACTAAACCAGATTAACTTATTCATTAGTGAATTATCATCTATAATTAAAAATTTATTAATTAAGTACTTTAATATTGAATAATCTATTCCTCTACAAATCCATTCATTAGTAACATTATACTCCTTTACGTTTCCTATTATACAAACAATTGTCAGCTGGTCATGTTCATCCAAATAGCTAGTAAACTGTCCTAATGGTGGAGAAGGAGCTTTTTCAGTGTAAACAATTTGAATTTCTATAGGTTTTTCTATATATCTAAGTTGATTGTTTTTATATGTGTTTAATCTTAATTTGTCAGGTATTTCAATAATTTTTGAATCATTCTGCATTAATGATAACAATATTGCATTGATATCATTATTGTATTTCTTTCCTATACTATTAAAATATATATCTATAATAAGGTTTGTGTATTCATAACTTTTTTTAATGTTATTATCACTTATATAATTTTGAAGTTCAATATTGTTAAAACGTTCGAAATATGAATCTATCGCCTGGCTATAAAAATATTTTATTTTAATTTTTTTATTAATTATAATCAATCTCTTTATATACTAATTTTAAAATACTAGCTAGATTATATTTCTCATCTGGACATGGTTGTTCTTTTACTCCTTCTCTTTCATTATCAAATCTTTTTTGCGCACAAAATGCCCCTTGACAGTTTGGAGAAAATATACAGCTCATACAAGTCTTATCTTCTTTGCCGGCATCCAACCATTTAGATAATTTACCTACATAAATTTCATAATTATCTCTAAATATTTGGCCAACGATATTTCTTTCTTCAGTATCTAATTCAATATTACACCTCATTAACTTACCATCTGACCCTATCATCCAATAATTAGGATTAGATGCGTTGCAGACAATACCGCCAGGTTGTATGTAAAATTTCAATTTTTTATTAAATAGTCTGTAATTACTCGCACGTTCTAAACCTTCAAACTTATTATGATTAATAATACACTCCTCATAATTCCCTTCGTTATACCCGTTATATTCAAAAATTGGTCTTAAATCTACATTTTTAAAACGGTGATCATCAGCAAATTCATTGTTATAATATAATAAGAATGAATCTAATTTCTCTAATGCTGAACTACTATAGTTCTGCCTTAATTGTAGTTCAAATTCTATGTCAGAATTTTTCATATTCTTCAAATTCTTAACAATAATATCAAATGTAGAACCTCCATTTTTTAACACCCTCGTTTTATCATGTTCCTCTTTTATTCCATCTAATGTTACAGTGTAATTTAAAACTTTGTATTCACATAATTTAGCAAATACTTTACTATTTAGTAGGTACCCATTTGTTGTTATGCTTGAGGAATACTCAATTTTATTTTTATGGCAATATTCCATTAATTCTTCTGATAGTTTTTCGATCACATTTAATGAATATAATGGCTCTCCACCATACCAATTTATATGTAAATGCCTATAGCCAAATTTTTCTAATGTTTTTTTAATAAAGTTAATTGTACCTGATTGTATATCTTGATTCATTGCCCCTCGTTTAAAGTGTTCAAAACAGTATACGCATCTAAAATTACAATCTTCTGTTGGAAGTATGGATATGAATAAGGTGTCTGTTGCTTCTCTTTTAGCAACTAGTTCTGAGAATACGTTTCTCATGTCTTCTTGTTCATCTAATATAAAACCTTCTTCATAAAGACAATTTATCAAATCACTTTTATGACCTATTTTTTGTAAAGACTTTAACTTTAAGTATTCTTGCATATCCTCTTGTTCAATAAGCCCTATCAATGTTCCATCTTTAGAATTATAAATAATTAATTCACCTAAATCGTTAAATACATCGACATTATATTTTGAAATATACATATTTTTCCCCCTTAACAAAAAAGGAATGTATAAATACATTCCTTTAGAAAATATTACCCATTACCCTTGCATACATTAACGTTTCCACAAGCTGCGAGCAGTTCCTTAATTTTCTCATCGTTCTTAACGATAACTTTTTTGATTTTCATGTTTATCTCCCCTTTTACAAAATTATGTGATTTTTCAATAACAATGTCATTTTACAATACAATTAAAGAATAATCAAACTTTTTTGATTTTTCTTTATTTTCCGTTAATTTATCGGTGTATACAATAAACATGCAGTGTGTCAAGTAAAAAGTATAAATCTAATATTAAAGATTTGGAAATTGATTCATTAGATATTCTTAACAAAACTGACATCAAGCAATATAACTTAAATTCAGATCTTGATATTGGTGTTAAGAAAACAAAATATGGAGTTATCCTTTAGGATACACCTGAAATACTACATGAAGGAGATTCTATTGATGTTTACGCAATGGTATCTGTGCTTTGGGATGTAGTGAATCGTCTACACTTAGTTGGACAAATTCTATGAGAATAGATATTGTTAAATTAAGAAAGTAGGCGATTTTTATGAAAAGAGAGAGAAGAACTTTCAGTCCTGAATTTAAATTACAAATGTAAAGCTTTATGAAAACGGTAAACCTAGAAATGAAATTGCTCGTGAATATGATTTAACACCTTCGACGTTAGGGAAATGGATTAAGCAACATCAAAATACTGGTTCATTTAACCATCAAGATAGCTTAACTAATGAAGAAAAAGAACTAAGAAAATTACGTAAAGAAAATCAACAATTGAAAATGGAAAATGATATTTTAAAGCAAGCAGCGCTGATCATGGGACGAAAATAGATGTCATTCGAAAGAATGCCAATAAATATTCAGTATCAGCAATGTGCAAAGTCCTGCAAATCTCTAGAAGTAGTTACTATTACGAAATTAACAAATCACCCAACGTTGAAAAAGATGATCGAGATAAGGAAATTAGCGATAAAATTATCGAGATTTTCAATTCTAATCGCAAATGTTTTGGAACAAGAAGGATTAAAAATGAACTTATCAAAAATGGTTTAAATGTTTCAAGACGACGTATAGGACGTATTATGAAAGCAAATAAATTAGTATCTTCTTATACGACATCGAAGTATAAATCATTTCCTTCTCGCTCAAGTGAACGCGAAATCAATAATGAATTAAATCGAAGTTTCAATAGAAAAGAACCATTGGAAGTTCTTGTCAGTGATTTGACATATGTAAAAGTGGCTGGAAAATGGCATTACATATGTTTATTTATTGATCTTTTTAACCGTGAGATTGTTGGGCATAGCGCAGGATCAAAGAAAGACAGCGCGCTTGTATCCAAGGCACTTAGTAGCATTAGACACGATTTAAGAGACGTACAAATGTTTCACACTGACAGAGGAAAAGAGTTTGATAATCATATGATTGATGATGTACTAGATACCTTTGGTATCAAAAGATCTTTAAGCATGAAAGGATGTCCATATGACAACGCAGTAGCTGAAAGTACATTTAAAGCGTTAAAAACTGAATTCATTAAACAGTATGATTTTAAATCTCTTAATCACTTAAAACTCGAATTGTTTGATTATGTTAATTGGTATAACAACATTCGACCTCATAGTGTATTAAATTATCTGACGCCGAAAGCGTACAAAGATAGTTTCTATAAAAACTGTCTAGAAATCTGTTGACATACCATTTTTATTTTGAATATAGAAGTGCTACAGCCACTGAAACAGATTTGTATTTTCTTAAACGCTTAAACACTTTTATGCCTCCCTTACACCATTCATGATTTATATTTATGATCTATTCATAGTAATTTTTTAATTATACCCATTCCAAGGGGATTTTTTAACAAATCTCCCCTTTTTCTTGCAAGTTACTTTAAATTATGGATGTTGGATGGTGTTCTTATCGATAAATGTGCATGTTATTTAATTTTATAATTCAAAAACACGCTTTTATTTCTGAGTGTAATACACATTAAGAAATAAAAGCGCATCTTTCTAATATTTTATAAAATCAGACGTATTTAAATCTATTATAGGATAATTTACTAAGCTTGTTAAATCGCTACATTAAGGAAAGTGATTCTTTCCTCATAGTCAACAATTTTCAATTAAAATCTGCATAAATGAAACATAAAAAGATAGCTTATTTTATAAATAAGGGCTAGTCTAGATATTTTAGCTGGCAATTAATAATGCTAAATTTGAGAAAATGAAAAGAGAAATAAAGATAGGTGGAAAAATAAGATGTCATTTAGTATTGGAAATTAATCTATACTTCTGGGAGATTTGGAAATGGTTTGGATGGATCGGGAGCTCTAGTATAATCCTCACGTTGCTTTTCTAAAATGGCATATCTTGATAGTGTTTCGTAGATGTTGAAATTATCTTTATTATAATCTATAGGCTTGTCTGGGTTGGAAGTAAGTGCTTTTGCTTTGCGGTCTAAATGATAGGAAAAAGTAATACAATTACGATATTGCGTTGACATAGTATGTTCAGATGCATTGACGATAACCGATTGACGATTCACAAATATGATTTTCACACGTGCGCCTTGTAACTTTTTAATTTGTTCAATGAAGTGCATATTTACCCATGCATTTTCAGATGTTCGGTCAGAGTGTGTAGGGAAATAAAAAGATGGAAAAATCGGTGTAATATTAATTGGAAGTTTACTTTTGAGGTTAGAAATGCGGCGTGTTTGATTTTTTCGTGATTGATACGTTTCACCATAACATTTACAACTATTTTCAATAATTTGTAGTGGTGTCTCGTGAACAATAAGTGGTGGTTTACTATACCTAAAAATTTCAGTACTTTCGTTCATACCGTTAGGCCCATTAGTTGGACGAAGAAACATGTCTCCTTTCATAATAATATAATTTTTACTTACTGGATATTCATTCATAAAATACCCCCTTTATTTAATATTTTTCTCTCTATACTATTAATTATATTCATAAGACATTATATGTCAATACATTTTTGATATTTATTTTTATTTAATATTGGTAGTCTGATACTTTCAATCGAAAACGTTTTAAAAATTCAGAAAATTCATTGCATTTATGTCTTTCATTAGTTATACTGTTAACTAACTATTTTAACAACATAAAAGGAGTGATTTTTATGAACCAGCCAATCGAAACACAACTTTATGATACTACGAATGCAATGCACATGGTCAATCAACTAGGTGTAGAAATGATTATTGAAGATGCACTTAAAAATCATCGTAAACAACAGCTCAAACGCTTAATTGATGAAGCTTTGTTAAACAAAAATGAAGCCAACTTCAAGATGTATACAACAGCTTATTTACAATTGGAGGGCCCAGAAGTTGAAACCATTAGATAGTTCTACCTCCACATATTAAAACAGGACGACACATTGCACCTTTACAATATATCGTCCTGTTATTTTTATGCCATTAAATTGATAATATCTTCTTTTGCTATATCTCCAAAATAATAGTAAAAGTCAAAACCTTCTAATGCTTCATAAATCGCCTGCTTTTGATGTAATACCCCTTCTAATGCATACTCTAAATCTGTGACGTTCCCTTCTCCAAAAAAATCACCGAAAATTTTTGCATGTTCAATGCGTCCTTTTTTGACATCGAGTTTGATTTGAATAAATCCTTTTTCAAATTTTTGCTCTCTTCCAAAATTGTATTTTGGATTTTTACCATAATTCCAATCCCACGTACGATATTTTTCAATACTTAATTGCTCAATATTGTGCCAATCTTCCTCAGTCAATACGTATTCTTCTACATCTTCCTCTCCGAAAAGATGCTTTAAAATAATTTTTTTAAAGTCTTCAATCGCTAAAGGTTCGTCTAAAAAATCTTGAATGTTCGCCACTCGTTTACGTACAGATTTGACCCCTTTAGATTGAATTTTAGCAGGGTTCACACGCAATGCATTTTGTACTTCATCAAGATCACTATTTAACATTAATGTTCCATGACTGAACATACGGTCTTTCACTTTGACCATCGCATTCCCAGAAATTTTTGCTAGTCCAACTTGAATATCATTTCGTCCTGTTAACGATGCTTTGACACCCATCTGATTTAAAGCATCTACAATAGGCTGCGTGAATTTTTTGAAATTGTGAAAGCTTTGACCATCATCTTTCGTAATAAAGCTAAAATTTAAATTTCCAAAATCATGATAGACCGCGCCACCACCAGAAATACGGCGTACTACGTCAATTTGATTTGCCTCTATATAAGGTTGATGCACTTCTTCTATCGTATTTTGGTTTTTCCCTACGATAATAGAAGGTCTATTAATGTAAAATAAAAAATAACTCTCCTCTTCGTCCATAGGAACTGTGTTTAAAACATACTCTTCCATCGCTAAATTCATCGTAGGATCGGTCATATTTCGATTGCTAATAAATTTCATCGTCTTTACCTCCTTTAATACACTTTATTAAATTAAATATCGCACGATGCAAGGGGAATATGCTACTGTTTAGACTTATAGATGACAAAAAGATTAAAATTAACGTAAATTGTTTATTTAAATTGTAAATTTTAGTACAATATATGCTAGTTAAATTTCTAAGGGGGCTTAAGCATGACGATTGCAGAAGTTGGAGATATCGTAGAATTTTATGATGGCATTAGAGGAAAAGTTGAAAAAATCAACGATAATTCTGTTATTGTAGACCTTACAATAATGGACAATTTTGCTTCACTTGATTTACCAGAAAAAACAGTCATTAATCATAAAAGATATAAGATTGTTGAACAAGAAGGATAACTTATGATGAAAAAAATGAACAAACCGCTACTTTGGTTTATTTTAAGTTTTATTTGTTTCCACATTATACTCTTCATCATGTGGGGCGAATATAACGTTTATTGGCAATTATATACTGGCATTATGCTCATTGCAGGTATTAGTTACGTATTTTATCAACGCGATATCGCATCTAAACGATTGCTTACCTCTATTGCTATCGGTTTGGCAACAGGGTTAGCGTTGATATTAGTTCAAGTCATTTTTGCTTTTATCACCTCAGATTTAACTTATACATCACTTATTAAGCAACTGTCTCGAACAGGCGTTTATTTCAAATGGCAAATGTTAATCACATTGTTGTGTGTGATGCCATGTCATGAATTGTATATGCGTACCATTTTACAAAAAGAACTCACACAATTATTTCAACGACCATGGATTGGAATTGTTGTAAGCGCTGGTTTATCTAGTTCCTTCTTCTTATACTTGGATCGTTGGTGGGTTGTGCTTTTCATCTTTGTATGTCAATTAATTTTAGGACTAAGTTATGCCTATACACGCCGAATTGTAACGACAACAGTAGCACAGATTGTAGCGGTGGTCCTTTTACTCATATTCCACGGGTAAAAGATATGAGGAGAAGCAAATTTGTTTTTTTACACTACAAATGACGCCTATCTTCCAAACTCAAATCATTTGAGATGAAAGAGTGAGAGAAATCTTGTCGATTTTTCTCACTCTCTATTTTTTATATTTGTAGACAACCTTTTCGCTTTAATAGCCGACAATATACATATTTTGTTGGGCTTCTTTTATAGGTTCCGATGACGACAGACGCTCAATCATCAGTTCTGGCATAGACTGCTTAGATACTTCATGTATTGGTGCATCTTTCAAATATTGACGGTAATGACGATAGCAATAATCCGTCATCGTAACACGATACGTATAGTCTTGGCGTAAGCTCATTTGCGTTACACGTTGATGAACAGGTTGTGACATATCTATTGTGTAATCAAATCCTTTCCAAAAAAGAAAGCGCGTCGGATCTAATTGGGACAATTTCAATGTTCCCGCTTCTTCTTGTAGATAGGCAACACTTTTTTCGATAAGCGTTTTTATCACTTGTCCGCGTAATGTGACCTCAATCAGTTGATCCGGATGAGGGTAGGCGTCATAAACATCTTTATGCTGAATAGGGCTTTTGAGACCTTTTGATAAAGGAAGTGGCAAATGAACACAACTGATATTAACTTGATGATGAAGCCCCATACTTTCATGTAATAATTCAATAAATGGATGTGGTTTTAGTAACAGTTCTTGAAAATCGAAGAAACATGTGTCTACTTTAGCTCCATGAATGCCTTCATTTTTCCATTTTTGAACCGCTTTACGATCATAGCGTGTCATTTCTAAAAGTTCTGGATGTTCTTCATAATCACTTAAAGTGACGATAGTAGGTTCTATTTTCAATGTTTCATAAGAAGATTGGCGACGTCTAAAAGTAATCTCTACGTGTACAAGATGCTCCCCGTTTTGGCCGGCTCTAACAAAGAGCGTGCCATCCTCATGCTCCAACGTTGTTGCACGTTGATGCCCCGTAATAAATAAATCTACAATACCAATATTTTTTAGTATTTCATGCGCATATTGATCTGCCACCTCTTTTTCAGTCCGTTGCGACGTTGAGACCCCTCCATGATAAAGAACGATAAGAAAGTCTGGTGCTTCAGCTTCATAAATATATCGAATCCAACGTTTGGCTGAAATTGTGGCACGTTCAATTGCAATATCTTTTTCCATTTCTATGTTTTCATTTTTAACTAATGATTCAGAAGTCAGTCCGATAACCGCAATACGTAAATCATCTATTTTATGAATAAAATACGGTGTAGAAAAATAAGGTTCATGTGTCATCGCATATTCGATATTGGCAGATAACCATGGAAAACGTGATAACGCCACAGAACGATTTAAAAAGTCTAATCCAAACTTAAATTCATCCGCACTTACTCCACTTGCATTATAATCTAATGCATTCATTAATTTGATCATAGGATGACGCTTATGAGGTGCAATAATCGCATAATAAAAAGCGACAATATTTCCTGCTAAACTTCCTCCATTATCAAGTAAAAGTACATGATCTTCACGTTGACGAATTTCAGATACATAAGTTCCTGCACGGTATATTTGTGCACCTTCTTCGCCATTTAAAATATGACTATGAATATCAGATGTAGCTAAAATTTGGACACGAATCTCCTCATGTTGACGCATCATCAGAACCCCTTTTAAACATTTGAGTTTATTTTATCATACTTTAAAAAATCACATTGACGCATTTTGAATCGTTCTTCATCTTTTATACTAAAAACGGGTAAATACAAACATTTAGATTGGAAGCCGACTTATACACAAAATAATCACTCAAATTTTACCGACTAAGTATACCTAGTAATCATAACCACCCGTAAAACGGGTGGTTTGCTCTGCGGCTGAAAGCCTCTGTTACTGACCAGCCCTTATAAGGGCACTGAAAAGATCAGCCAACTGTACTACTTTCTCAGCAACCCTTAAAAGGGTTCTATTTTTTTCTCAACTTTTTATTTTCTTCCCCTGTAAATGGATCTATATATTCCACCATTGTAAGTTGCTCTGCAACGACATCCTCTTGTAATTGATTTCGTATATATTCTTCTATTACCTTTTTGTTTCTTCCGACCGTGTCTACATAAAAACCCTTACACCAAAACTTTCTATTCCCATACTTGTATTTCAAATGAGCATGTCTATCAAAAATCATTAGACTGCTTTTCCCCTTTAAATAACCTACAAATTGGGAAACACTTATTTTGGGCGGTATACTTACCAACATATGAATATGATCTTTACATGCTTCGGCCTCTATAATTTCTACGCCTTTTCTTTCACAAAGCTGTCTTAAAATTATGCCGATATCCCTTTTTATTTTTCCATATATAATTTGTCTTCTATATTTAGGTGCGAAAACTATGTGATACTTACAATTCCACTTTGTATGTGCTAAACTGTTTGTGTCTTTAGACATTTAGGCATCTCCTCGTGTAGTTAGTATTGGTTGGCTGACCAAATATTATTCTAGCATGTTGAGGTGCCTGTTTTAATACAACGGTGAAACCTTTCCGGAACCATACGCATAGCGTATGGTTTACATTTAATACAAAAAAAGTAGGACAGAAATCAAATCGGTTTCTGTCCCACTCTATTCTTAAATTTGTATAGCCATTAACTTTCTCATTTGATTAACCAATTTGTACCCGTTCTTTAGGAAAGTGGAATTTCGCAGGTTCACGGTTACCGCTAAACATAATAATGAAAGAAATCAATCCTACGCGTCCAATAAACATTAAGCACATTAAAACGACTTTAGAGATGCCACTGAGTTCCCCAGTAATTCCAGTAGAAAGGCCACATGTTCCGAATGCTGACATGATTTCGAAATAAATATGAATCACATTAAATTCGCGGCCCTCAGCAAGTAACATAATAAACATGCCTAAAAAAGTTAAAAAGATAGCAATGGCAAAAACGGCAAAAGAGCGTTGAATATCTTGCGCATGGATTTCTCGATTAAACGCTTTAACGCTCGACTTTTCTGCGTTAGGTTTATAGTTAAGTAAAAATAAAATTAAAATCGCAAACGTCGTTGTCCGTATTCCTCCACCTACTGAACTTGGCGAAGAACCGATGAACATCAATCCACCCATAAATAAATTAGTAGCATCAGAAAATTGAGACACATCGATCGTTTGTAAACCAGCACTTCTTGTAGTGGCAGATTGGAAAAGTGCATAGAAAAACGATTCATGCCAAGAATATCCCTTCAATAAACTATGACTTTCCATAAGTAAAATACCAATAACTCCTACAATCAATATAGCTAAATAAGTCACAGTCGTTATTTTCGTAAATAACGTAAATCTAAAATTAGGAATACGATTTGTAATATACGCTTTAACTTCTAATAAAACGGGGAAGCCAATAGAGCCTAAAATAATTAGAAATATAATAATCGTTTGTACGAAGTAATCTGTAGCATAAGGAATCAATGATTCTCCTGTAATATCTAGTCCCCCATTTGTAGTTGCCGAAATGGAGACAAATATGCCTTGGATAACCGCCTCTTTAATATCATGAAGTTCACGATAAAAATAAAACGACAATAATATTGCTCCTACTGCTTCAATTAACAACATGGCACGCACGATATCTAAAATTAATTTTACAGTTCCACTCATAGACTCTCTATTATTATCTAACATAATTAATTGACGTTCTCGAATACCGATATGCTTTCCTAGTACTACCCATAAGAGCGTACCGATAGCCATTACACCGATACCACCAATATTCAAAATAATTAAAATGATGACATAACCGAATGTTGAATACGTTTCTGAAATATTTACTGGTGTTAATCCTGTGACACTTACACCTGAAACGGCTACAAATAATGTATCAATAGGGGCAACTTTGACACCAGGTTTATGCACGCCAGGTATATTTAATAATAAAAATGCAATGACGATGGCGACAAGATAATACAATACTATCCCTTGTTGCGGACTTGCTTTTTTTAAGAGTTGTTTCACTATCGACAAGATTGTTCACTCCACGTTATTTCAATTTAAATGCAATGTGCTCTGTTTGACCTTGACGCAATATCTTTAATCTCACTTTTTGTGAGGTGTCTAAATGTTGGAAAAGTTTTTGTTTATAGGATAATGAGTCTTTTATAGGTTGTCTATCTAATTCTATAATAATATCATCTTTTTGTAATCCTGAATTTTTAGCTAGACGATTATTTTCGATTTCTCTCACGACAACACCTTGCTTCAGTACTTCAGGGATTTTTAAAGACACACGTTCATTGGCAGTTAATTCGGATACATTTTGTGTCTTGATAAATGAATTCGGATAATCAATTTTACCCTCTTTTTCTAACTTTTTAGCAATTTTTAATGCATCATTGATAGGAATCCCAAACGCCATGCCTTCAACATTAGGCATACTAATTTTCAATGATGCAATACCTACTAAATCCCCTTTCTGATCAATAATGGCGCCACCCGAATCTCCTGGATTTACTGGTGCATCTACTTGAAAGGCATGTAACAATGTATCATATTGCTTATCTTTGTCAATATCAACTGGTACATTACGGTTTAAACCTGAAACAATGCCTTCTCCTACTGAATTATAAAAATCTAACCCTAAAGGATTGCCCATTACAATAATTGGCTCACCAAGCATTAACTTATCTGAATCTCCTGTATGTAACGGTTTGAGTTGTTTTGCTTCTTTTTCTGGTACTTTCAACACAGCAATATCTGACCACTTGTCCGTTCCAACTACAGTAGCTGTCACTTTTTTATCTGAGAGATACGTTAATGTTTGATGTTCACTTTTACCAATGACATGCGCATTTGTAAGTATATAAAGAGTGCCGTCTACTTTTTTGTAGACGACACCTGAACCTGTTTCATTTTCTTGTTGTGCCTGATTTTTAATAGCTTGAACATGCTCTGCAGTAGATTGAGATTGACTTTCAACAGCTACAACTGAATTTAAAGCGGTATTGGCATGGGTCATCGTTGGTGTGATTTGCTTATGCGTTTGTTGATTGCCAACTGCATTACGCACGTTATCTCCACTATGATTTACGTTACTAAAAATGGCATACAAAAGTACTAAAATTAAAATTACAGCTACTACGATTAATAATTTTGCCCATTCTTTGGAAATAAATTTCGTTATTTTTTCTGTCCAATCTTTTTTATTAGTATAACGATGCTTATCTCGAGCGTTTAAAGGCGTTTCCTCTTCTTGAGAGGCAGTCGTTTGCGATGACTTATGTATAGCGTTATGTTGTTTCGATGAAGTTTGTTTTTTTATTTCTTCAGCTTGTTGTTTATATAAATAATTTTGTTCCACTGCAGTCTGTTTAGATACAGGTTCTTTTTCTAGTTCTTTCCCTTCTGTAGTCTGAGATGCTGTATTGATTTTATCTTCATGTGTGATTTTTTCAATGCGCGCTTTTCTTAAATTATCTTTGACGCGCTCTTCATTATTTCTAACTTGTGCCTTTTCGCGCTCGGCTTTTTGTTTAGACGCTTCTTCTTCAGCTTTGATACGTGCTTCACGTTCATCATTATGAAAAAATTCGCGTCGTTTACGTTTGTATGTGTGTCGCGGAATGACATGTTTTTTATCTTGATCCAATGCTCACGCCCTCCTCAGTTTATGTGCTTATCTTTTATTATGACATATTGGTTTGCAAATTTCTTTAATAATCCACCTAAAAATGAAAAAGTAAAAAACAGGACACATATTTTCACCAATAAAAAAGAAGCGGCTAGAACTCTTTAAGTCCTAGCCGCTTCTATGCTACACACGCTTCAAAACGTGTTTGTTTTATTTACAGTTTTAAGAATGTTTTTTGTTTTTAGCTACTGAAGTTAACCAGCCGATAATAACTAAACCAATCATAACTGTCCAGAAAATGATTTGCCAAAGTGTTGAATGTGGGAAATCATGTGGAATTAAACCGATATCATCGTGTGCCAATACTAACACAACAAGTTTAATACCTACCCAACCTACAATCGCAAACGCTGCACCTTCTAGACCTGGATATTTGTTCAAAAGTTCTACGAAAACTGTAGCGGCAAAACGCATTAAAATAACGCCAATTAAACCACCTAAAAACATAACGCCAAATTGTCCGGCATCCATACCACCAAAATGAACACCTAACTTAGGCAGCGTAACCGCAATCGCTAATGCAGCAAGCATTGAGTCAATCGCGAAAGCAATGTCAGCAAATTCTACTTTGGCTACTGTGCCCCAAAATTCTTTAGCACTTACTTCTTTTTCTACGCCTGATTCATCATAGTGGTGATCATCATTGTCAGGCATTTCTTCACCATGTTGTTTCTTTTTAAAGAATTCATACAGATTTTTGATAGCCATATAAATGAGGTAAACTGCACCTAACGCTTGTATCCACCAGAAATTCACTAAAATACTAATTAAGAATAAAGCAATAAAACGAAAAACAAAAGCACCTAATAGCCCGTAAAATAAAGCTCTTTTTCGTTGTTTTGGCGGTAAGTGTTTTACCATAACAGCCATAACAACCGCATTGTCCGCTGCAAGCAAACCTTCTAAAAATACGAGTACTAATATTACCCATCCATAGGTTAACAATAACGTTGGATCCAAAATAATCCCTCCTATATAGAGATAATGTACAAAATATAATTTCATACCTTACCATCGCTTTTTGCATAATTAAAGAGACCCATGCTAAATCATATAGCAAAGGTCTCACTTAGCAAAAGTATTGCCCGCTTCACCGGAAGATGCCTCTTCGTAATGACGACAAAGCGTTTTTAACGTGTAAACGTTAAACAAGTTACTCCCCTCTGACAGAAATGTCCTAGGTATTTAATTATGATGTGACTATTATACCCAATTCTTCTTGAAAATAACAGTCTGTTTATCGATAGATGCACATCTTATATTAAAAAATAAGATTATAGTAAGCTATAAAGCTCAATTTCAGGGAATTTTTCTTCAAACCAACGTGTCGCAAACTCATTTTCAAATAAAAATACTTTATTATCATAGCGGTCATTCACTAAAATAGAACGACTTGTATTCATTTTTTCTTGAATTGCATCTTCATTTTTAATCCAACGGGCAATCTTTTTACCTACAGGTTCCATGATTACATCTACGTTATATTCATTTTTCATACGATGTTCAAACACTTCGAACTGCAATTGTCCTACTGCACCTAAAATCACTTGATTCGTATGTGGCGATTTGTAGTATTGGATTGCGCCTTCTTGCACTAATTGTTCAATTCCTTTATGAAAATGTTTTTGTTTCATTACATTTTTAGCCGACACTTTCATAAAAATTTCAGGTGTGAACTGTGGTAAAGCTTTAAAGTTGAACTTTTGATTGCCACCTACTAATGTATCACCGATTTGATAATTTCCTGTGTCGTAAAGGCCAATAATATCACCAGCTACTGCGTGATTGACCGTTTCTTTATCGTCAGCCATAAAACTTGTAGAACGTGTAATCTTTTGTTTTTTATTTGTACGTTGTAATTTAACGTCCATGCCTCTTTCAAAAGCACCACTTACGACACGCATAAACGCGATACGGTCACGATGTCTTGGGTCCATATTGGCTTGAATTTTAAAAATAAAACCAGAGAATTGGTCATCGTAAGGACTCACATCGATATCTTCTTCAGTTTGACGCGCATGTGGCATTGGTGCATGATCCACATAGGCATTTAAGAAGTTTTGTACACCGAAATTTGCTAGGGCTGAACCAAAGAATACTGGTGTTAAGTCCCCTTTCATTAATGCTTCTGTATCAAAAGCTTCACCTGCTTCATCCACTAACATTAATTCTTCAATCGCTTGTTGGAACACACTATCTTGAGCAATAGGATGTGTTTCTTCTAATTCATAGTCCTCATTAATGTGGAGCGTGTTCTCTTCATCTCTAAATGGTTCAATCGTTCGTGCTTTGCGGTCAATAATACCAAAGAAATTTTGCCCCATTCCAATTGGCCAGTTCATAGGATATGTCTCGATACCAAGCGTTGATTCAATCTCATCTAATAAGTCAAATGGATCTTTACCCACGCGGTCAAGCTTATTAATAAACGTAAAAATAGGGATGCCACGCATTTTACATACTTTGAATAATTTCAACGTTTGAGGCTCAATTCCTTTAGCGCAGTCAATGACCATCACAGCACTGTCAACAGCCATAAGCGTACGATACGTATCTTCTGAAAAATCTTCGTGTCCAGGCGTATCTAAAATATTAATTTTGAAATTATCATAGTCAAACTGCATTACTGAACTCGTTACGGAAATACCACGTTCTTGTTCTACTTTCATCCAGTCACTTGTTGCGAATTTTCCTGTTTTTTTCCCTTTAACTGTACCAGCTTCACGAATAGCACCACTAAAAAATAATAATTTTTCTGTTAACGTTGTTTTCCCAGCATCTGGATGCGAAATAATCGCAAATGTTTTACGGGATTGTACTTCTTCTTTAATACTCATTTATGTTCTCCTTTTATACTTCTTGTAACCAATGTGTAATACGCAATGCGAGTAACTCTGCTTCGTTTTCTTCTACAACATTGAATAAATGCATATATAAATGTTCTGTCAAACTTTCACCATACAATCTATCATCAATAGCAATAGACCAATTTAAATCCGGTATTGAAACGATAAAATAATCTTCTTTTTTATTTTGATAAATGAACACTTTTGCAGAATAGTTTTCACTGTGACTTTCTCTAATCTTCAACAGGTCCACCTCCAAATTTTTGATATGCCGCTTCAAGACCAATCAAATCATCACGATGCGGTACCTTTACATGGCCTGGCATAATTTGGTAAGGTTCACGCCCTTTAGATGCAAGTACAACTGTGTCACCCGGCTCTGCAACGTCTATTGCATGTCGAATACCTTCTGCACGATCTGTAAATTCAACATAATTGTCATGTGTCGCCCCTTTTGCCAGTTCAGCTGTTAACATTTTAGGGTCATCATTCGCAGGATTGTCTGGTGTAAAAATAACATAATCCGCTTGAGAAGCTACCCGCCCCATTTCTGGTGTTTTCGTTAAATCACGTTCTCCAGCCATGCCAACAAGAAAAATCAGTTTCTGTTTTACGAATGGCTTCACTGCATCCATTAATTTTGTCATACCATCTGCAGTATGTGCATAATCGATAATTAAATCGATAGGCAAGTTAGGATCAAGTACTTCTAAACGACCTTCTACAGGTTCTAAATTACTAACTAAACGTGTAATCGTTTCGAGTTCAGCACCTTTAACCCATACTCCTAACATGGCAGCCATTAAATTAGCAATATTAAAACGTCCTACATAAGGTGAGCTAACTGGATAAACTCCAAATGGTGTCACAAAATCAAATGTCACACCTTGTAAAGATTCTTGTATATTCGTCGCCATAAATTGTGATTCCGTATCAATCCCATAGGTCAACGTTTCATAAGGCGTTACGGTCTTTAAATATTTTGAAAATGCATCATCATTATTCACAATTGCATATTTGTCTTTAGATAAATCTTGCCCTAATTGACTAAATAACAGCGACTTGGCGTGGCCATAAGCTTCCATTGTACCATGAAAATCAAGGTGATCTTGCGTTAAATTTGAAAAAATAGCAACATCGAATGTCACACCACTTAAACGCCCTAATGCCAATCCATGTGAAGAAACCTCAAGCGTCATCGCTTCAGCTCCTGATTCAACTGCTTCATGAAGACGTTTTGTTAATGTAACTGTTTCAGGTGTTGTATTTGTGCCTTTCGTTATTTTTTCATTGATTTGAAAGCCATTCGTACCTAAATAAGCACTTCCTTTGCCCAATTTACGGTAAATATGGTGAATCATTGTCGCAATGGAAGTTTTTCCATTGGTTCCAGTAACCCCAATCGTTGTTAAATGTTGACTTGGATAGTTGTATAAACGGTGTGCGAGGTGACTTGCTACTCTTAATGTGTCAGGAACAACAACTTGCGTTACGTCTCCTTCAAGAGGTAGCATTCTATTCACTACAACCAGTCGACAACCTGCATCTACAACCTGTTGCGCAAATTGGTGACTATCTACAGTGTAACCTTCAGAAGCAATAAAAATACTTCCCACTTTTGCTGTTCTAGAATCTGTCGTAATATCTATAATTTCTCTATCCAATGTTCCACTGACATTTTTTATTAAAACATTTTCAAATAGCTGTTGCGCATTCACAGAAATCTCTCCTTTTATTTACACTCACTCATTATACACTTTTCTCATTAAAATCATATAAAAACCAGGATGATTTTACCATTAATAAACGATTTTCCACCTAATTAATATTGTCTTTTAAAGAAATATAAAATTAAAAAATTGTTATGTAACAAATTGATTGCCTCATGGTTACGCTAATTACACATTAAATACTTGGCTGTGTTGGATATAGTATGATACTTACAATAATTTAGAAGCAGAAACGTTTAAAGTAAATTTTTTGCATGAAACAAAATGCTATCTTTACTTTATATCCCATTCATTTTATTGTTGTATCAATGTTATGTATATATTAAGATATAGTAATGAATTTATTTAGCTGAAAAAGGGAAATAAGATAAGAAAGATATCGCTTCTATAACACTTAGGAGATGCATAAGTATGATTCACACACATTATTCTGAGCAAATGATACTCGATTTAGAGAAGCCCATAACACGTGAACACTCAAGGTATAGCTGGCATGCATTGAACGGTTGTCTAAAATACGCTTTCAATATATGTCCCTGTTCTTAGCCTCTAATTTTTTACTAACATCATCATTATTGGTATAACTTTCAGCAAACTTTAATATCACTTATATCACATTAAAATTGTAATGATTTTGTTAGGTTCACAATAATCTTTTCACAAAGTATACATTTTAAGTTACACTAAATGTATATTCAAACGCATTAATCAGTATTATTACCGCACTTGATTCTGTAACATGCAGATAACATTTGATGGAGGGTGGCCCAATCATGGTGACACAAAAGAAAAAAATATTAATCATTACTGGTTCATTTGGTAACGGACATATTCAAGTCACTAATAGCATCGTAGAACAACTCAATAACCTTAAACTAGATAACCTTACAGTGATTTCACATGATCTTTTTTTAGAAGCTCACCCTATCCTCACGACAATCACGAAAAAATGGTATATCAATAGTTTTAAATATTTCCGACGTATGTATAAAGCATTTTATTACAGCCGACCTGATGAATTGGACAAATGCTTTTATAAATACTACGGTTTAAATCGCTTGCTTAACTTATTATTAAAAGAAAAACCAGATTTAATTTTACTTACATTCCCTACGCCAGTAATGTCTGTATTAACAGAACAGTTTAATATGAACATTCCTATTGCTACTGTAATGACAGATTACCGTATGCATAAAAATTGGATTACACCAAATTCTCAGCGCTATTATTTAGCTACAGATGACTTAAAGGCAGAGTTTGAACATATTGGCGTACCGACTGAAACGATTAAAGTGACTGGTATCCCTATTTCTGAAAAATTCGAAGCGGCCATTAATCGTGCGGAATGGTTAACACAACACGGTTTAGATCCTGATGCTCAAACGATACTCATGTCGGCAGGTGCTTTTGGTGTTTCTAAAGGTTTTGACGAAATGATACAACGCATACTTGACGAAAGTCCAAACGCCCAAGTGGTTATGGTATGTGGACGAAGCAAAGAATTAAAACGTCAATTATCTTCAACATTCAAAAACAATCCAAAAGTTTGCATTTTAGGTTTTACAAAACATATGAATGAGTGGATGGCATCAAGCCATATGATGATTACTAAACCTGGAGGCATTACGATTTCTGAAGCACTAACACGTCAAGTTCCAATGGTATTTTTAAATCCTGCGCCTGGTCAAGAATTAGAAAATGCTTATTACTTTGAAGAAAAAGGCTTTGGTCGCATCGCCCATACGCCAGACGAAGCGATTAATATCGTAACGCAACTTACCAACCACCCACAGCAACTTGAAACAATGATTCAGACAATGTCTAAGTTAAGAACGCGATACGCGACGCAACGCTTATGCGAGGATTTATTAGATTTACTTGCTGATGCATCACAATATGACAATGTTTATGGAAAGGTACCTTTATATGCAAAATTACTCTTCAAATAAAGATAACTATATGAAAAATTTTTACTTATTACTAGTTATCCTGTTTTTGATGGAATTTGCGAGAGGCATGTATGTACTGAGTTATTTACCTTTATTACCTACTGCTACTTCTATTGCAGTAGGTATTACCTCCGTCGCAGTTTCCGTCCATTTCATTGCCGATTCAATTTCCAATTTTATTGTTGGTTTTGTATTGAAACGTTTAGGAACTAAAATAGTTTTGACAGTCGGATTTATTTTAGCCCTTGTCAGTCTATTTTTAGTCATTTGGTTTCCGACATCACCGTTTGTACTCATCTTTAGTGCATTAATGTTAGGTATTGCAGTATGTCCAATTTGGGTGATTATGTTGGCGAATGTTGAAGAAACTACTCGAGGCAAACAAATGGGGTACGTTTACTTTGCGTGGCTTGCGGGTTTATTAGCTGGAATGATTGTAATGAACTTGATTTTCAAAGCACACCCAACCCATTTTAACTTTTTAATGTCCTTATGTGTTGCTATAGCATTTTTATTATATATGTTTGTCAAAGTGACTTTAACGGCTTATAATCCTAAAAACGTAAAACAACAATTGAAACAAATTGTTAGCGTATCTAAAAGACATCTCGTATTATTTCCCGGCATTTTAATACAAGGGGTTGCGATTAGCGCACTCATCCTCGTATTGCCAATTTATGCGATTAACATTATTGGGGTTTCAACTGTCGAATATACATTAGCAATTGTTATAGGAGGCATAGGCTGTACCATTTCAATGCTATTTTTATCAAAAATCATCGACAAATACTCTAAAAAATTTATGTATAGCATTATCTTTATAGGATTTTTCATATATGCGAGTGCGATTTTATCTTTCGCATTTATCCACCAAATTATAATTGTATGGATTATTGCGTTTTTCATTGGATTGCTTTATGGATTACTTTTACCTGCTTGGAATACATTTATGGCAAGCTTTATTCATACAAGTGAACAAGAAGAGACTTGGGGCGTTATCAACAGTATTCAAGGCTTTGGGGCCATGATCGGGCCACTCATAGGAGGCCCGATCTCACAATTTACAGGTAGCCCAGTCTATACTTTTTATTTTGCAGCACTTTTAATTTACTTCTTAGCCTTTTTCTATGGACTCTACTTCTTAAAACAACGTCACGTCTCATAATTTTAAAAGGGAGTGGGACAGAAATCTTTTTGATTTCGTTGTCCCACCCCCACAAGGCTGACTAGGATTGAAATGAGCTGCTAAGCGAAAATTCAATCCAGACAGCTACTGTGCTCTTTTACAGTTACCTTCTCATTATAGAAGTGGGACAGAAATCTTTTTGATTTCGTTGTCCCACCCCCACAAGGCTGACTAGGGTTGAATTGAGCTGCTAAGCGAAAATTCAATCCAGACAGCTGCTGTGCTTATTAGCAGTTACCTTCTCATTATAGAAGTGGGACAGAAATCTATTTGATTTCGTTGTCTTACCCCTATTTTATACCTTTTATAAAGTATGAATATGCACTGAACATTGTCCTTTTTCCTACTCAAATACTAACCTCTTTTGCTATCATTATGCCTCTCATTTTTGAGATGTTTTAATTGATGAGGCTTAAATTCACTCTGACACGCGATACAATAATAGCGTTGACCTTTCTTTTTGTAAATTATCCAAATCATTGCAACGACTATTAAATAAAACAGCAGTACAACAGAACTTCCCAATGTATTTTCTCTTAACGCACCAGAACTTGCATATACAATAAACTGAATGCCAAAGAAAATCGTTCCAAAAATGACTAACAAAAGTAAACAACCACTTCTCGTCTCCCCTACACGTTGTGATTGGCATTTAGGACAAATCATGACATCTCCCCCTTTCGTATTTTCAACAATTTAATTTCATTATACATCTAACGAGACTTTTAAGGCATAAAAAAAGATACACATTTTAACCATTTCATAGAAATGCATTAAGATGTGTATCAATCCTACATATGATTACGAATAGTAGTATATTGGTTAGAAAAAGTCATTAACCTAAAGTGTATGTTTCAATTTCTTCCCATTTATCTGCTTCTTCATTAAATTTCATTAATGAAAGTTTATCAATGATTTCTTTATGATCAATTCCGGCTAAACGCACTTGTCCATAAATGTCTTCAAATTCTTGACTCGTTAACCCTTGCGCAATTGTAAAATGTGGCACAAATGGATGTTCAGCTTTACCATAGAAATCGTCTTTATCGAAAGAATCGAATAAATCTTGTAATTCGTCCGTTTTTTCAACTTTAAAGTAAATGACATTTGTTGTTGGTGCAAAATTAGAAGCTTTTGTTGCATGTACTGTTACAGGTTGAATACCTTCGAGGCGTTTTGGAATATCTTGCTTAACAGTATCTAATGCGTTGTCATCAACTTCAAAACGACCTTTAACAGTGACGTGCGGTTTAATTTTTGTGTAGTGTTTATCATAACGTTTACGATAGGCATTGACCTCTTCTTGAAACGCTTGTGACGGAATTAACGCTAATCCTAAAATCATTGAAATTCCTCCTTTGTTTGTCCTTATTTCTATTATAGCAAAAATTTAAATTATTGGTTACTTAAAAAGTATTTTAACAATGCGGGTAATTCTTTTTTCCACGTTTTCCAATTATGTCCACCATCAAGCTCTTCATAAAAATACGTCGCACTTGTAGCGGAAATCAAACGATTTAAAGTGCGATTCGGTGTTAAAAAGTCAGCACGTTCACCACTAGTAGGTAACTTAAAGTCCTTTTCTTCTTTACCTATCACATGCCAAATTGTTAAATCATCTTTAAATTGACAACGTTGAAACAATGATTCAACGACATGATCGTAATGGGGACTCAGCAATCCTACTTGGCTCATCACTCTCGGATAAGATAAAGTAGTTAATAAAGCAATACTCCCTGCTAAACTGTCACCTAATAACACTCGCGCATTCCCCACTTTATACGTAGGAAACGTTTGATCAATCCACGGCATAATTTCACGCGCAACAGCTTGAACCGTTTGGGATGCTTTCTCTCCTTGAGGATGAAATTCTATACGTCGCTTTTCCACACTTTCGTAGTGAAAACCAACTATAATTACACGTTCTACGGCTTTCTCTCGTCTTAAGCGCTCATAAACGCGATGAATTTGGCCAAACCTTAAAAAATCACGACCATCAAAACAAAAAACGACTTTACTTTTATATAAATCTGAATAATCTTCAGGTAAATAAACAGATAACGTAATATTTCTATTTAAAATGTCACTATGTATATGTGTCGTAGTGACTTCTCCGGGTTTAAAATTTGTCATAATTAAAGCGCCCCCTATACGAATTCATTACTATTGTATCAAGAGACGCTTTACTTGTTAACTAGACCTTTGCCAATCTCACATCACTTTAAAAATGTTAGCTTTTTAATCTAGCTTGTCCAATCTCTAATTTATTCCAATCCTTAACGCTCATTTTCTGGTCGATAGTTTTCTTCTTGTAAACGGCGTGGATAATCTTCTAACCAGAATTTCGCGGTCGGTAACTCTTTTGTATCTGGTCGATAAATCGCTGTTTTACCTGTACCGTTTTTCTTTTTCTGTTGTTCAAAGTCTTTTAAGGCTTTCAATGCTGGTTTACAAAGTATCCAAATTGCAATAATATTCAACCACGCCATCATTCCAACACCTAAATCTCCAAGTGCCCAAGCGACATCAGCCGTTTTTATTGCGCCATAAGCCGTTGCAGCAATTAAAAGTAGACGAATGATATTTCTCCATAATTTATTTTGTTTTTTAGCAACACGGTTAGTAATATAACTTACATTCGTTTCAGCCATGTAATAGTAGGCCAAAATCGTTGTAAAAGCAAAGAAGAATAAAGCAATGGCAATAAAGTATGAACCAAATCCTGAGTATGTCGGATCAAAGTGATAATTTGATCCTTGGAACGCTTTATCAATACCTGCTTGTGCATACATCGCTGTTCCTGAATAATCCTTTGTACCATCTGCAGTTTGTACATAAATCCCGCCGTTTTCAATAAGGTTAGGCTGTCCCTTCGCATTTGTACTACCATCTGTAGTATTGTAAGTGCCAGAAATTAAAATAATAAGCGCAGTAGCTGTACAAACAAATAATGTATCTACATAAACCGAAAATGCTTGAACAAGCCCTTGTTTTGCTGGGTGGGAGACTTCTGCAGCTGCTGCTGCATGAGGTCCTGTACCTTGTCCAGCTTCATTAGAATACAAACCACGTTTTACCCCAATTTCGATCATGGCACCAACAATACCACCAAATGCCGCTTCCATGCCAAAAGCAGATTTAAAAATTAATGCGAATAAAGCAGGGACTTCTGTAATATTCATCGCGATAATAATCACTGCCATTAAAATATAAACGATGGCCATAAATGGTACGACTGCCGTTGCCACCTTTGCAATCCATTTCACTCCGCCAAAAATAATGAGTGATAAAATAATGATCAGTACTATAGCCATGATCCATGTAGGTAGGCCAAAAGCATTTTTCATTGAACTTGCAATGGCATTCGATTGAACGCCTGGCAATAATAAACCTACAGAAATAATCGTAACCACTGCAAATAATAAGCCATAAATTTTACCAAATTTCCCTTTAATCCCCTGTTCTATGTAATACGCTGGTCCTCCACGGTACTCTCCATCCTCTTCTTTTTTAAAGATTTGACCGAGTGTAGATTCAATAAATGCCGTACCTGCTCCGAGAAATGCTGTGGCCCACATCCAAAACACAGCACCCGGACCGCCAATAAAAATCGCTGTTGAAACTCCGACAATGTTACCTGTGCCGACACGTCCTGCAAGTGACAACGCGATAGCTTGAAAACTAGAAATACCTGTCGGTGATTTTTCTCCTTGGAACATAAGACGAATCATTTCTTTAAAATGTCTCACTTGTAAAAATCGCGTCATTAAACTGAATAAAATCCCTGTGAGTAAAAGACCATAAACGAGCGGCTTACTCCATACAATTCCATTCAACCATCCCACTACTGTTTCTACCATAAAACATCCCCCCTGTTATCTGAAAAGATTAAAATTTCAAATTTTCAGATAAATATAAACTTATTATACGCGTTAAATATAATCCGCGCAACACAATTCAAATATTACCAATTGTAATTTTATACGCCGTTTTTTGTTTCATCCCTATCTATTTTAGGCTATACTGAAATGTGACTAATTTATAAGGAGGCGCATTTTATGACTAATAAAGTGTGGTTTCGTACCGGAGTCGCTTTGTTGATTCTTTTTCTTTTAATAAAGCTCTTCTTAGAAATCAACCACATTTTCATGCCATTGGTAATCATCGTACAATCCGTACTACTCCCATTACTATTAAGTGGATTTTTATTTTACATATGTTTGCCATTTCAAAAAATGCTTGAAAAAAGACATGTGCCACGTTGGGCGAGCATTACCATTATTTTACTTGGCTTAATGGCAGCTATCGGTGCGGTCATTGGTTTAGTAGGACCTATTATTACGAGCCAAGTTCAAAATTTAATTAAAAATATACCGACGATTCAACGCGAAGCGCAAAGTTTGATCAACTTTGTCCTTGACCAACGTGATCGTCTACCATCAAATGTGACAGATAAAATTAATAGTATGATTTCACAAGTCGGATCTTATACTACTGATATTTTATCTAACTCTTTTAACATTATTACAAGTATCATTTCAACGTTGTTCTTACTTATCTTAGTGCCGTTTTTCTTAATTTTTATGTTAAAAGATCACGAGCGTTTCATCCCTGCCATTGCACGTGTATTCAGTGGCGACCGTAAAATCTTCGTTGTAGATCTTTTATCAGATCTAAACCATACTTTAAAATCATATATTCAAGGACAAGTATTGGTAAGCTTAATCTTAGGGGCAATCTTGTTTATTGGTTACAGCATAATCGGTCTTGAATATACGGTATTACTTGTTATGTTTGCGATTGTTGCAAATATGATTCCGTTCCTTGGACCTTGGATGGCATTTTTACCAGCAGGTATTTTAGGACTGATCCAAAGCCCTACAACTTTTGTGTGGGTGTGTGTGGTCACACTTGTTGCGCAGCAACTTGAAGGAAATGTCATTACACCAAATGTCATGGGTAAATCATTGAATATCCATCCACTAACGATTATTATCGTTATTTTAGCCTCTGGTAGTTTAGGCGGCTTTGGCCTCATTTTAGTGGCTGTTCCTTTATATGCTGTACTCAAAACAATTGTGCGTAATGTCTTTAAATACCGCCATCAAATTATGCTAAAAGCCCGTAGTGACGTAGAAAAACACGAACTTTTATAATGCGTCATTCATCTGCATAATCATATTTGAAACCATAAAAGGTTCTCAAACACTTTGAATGTTTGAGAACCTTTTTTATGTTTGTTTATTGTTGTCCGAATTAAAAATTTTAACGAATGGCATGATAGCCTGCGTCAACATGAATATTTTCGCCAGTGACACCACTTGAGAAATCACTTAATAAATATGCCGCTGTTTTACCAACTTCTTCTTGGTTCACATTACGTTGTAACGGTGCACGTTGCTCAATCTCTTTTAAGATTGATGTAAAATTACCTACACCACGTGAGCTTAATGTTTTAATAGGTCCCGCAGAAATACAATTGACACGAATATTATCTTGTCCTAAATCAGCAGCAAGATATTTCACGCTCGCTTCTAAACTTGCTTTAGCAATACCCATTACATTGTAATTTGGTACTGCAAATTCTCCTCCAATATATGAAGATGTTACGATACTTCCACCGTCATTCATAATTTTACGCGCTTCTCGAGCTACGATTGTTAAAGAATATGAACTAATATCTTGTGCTAATAAGAAACCGTCACGTGATGTTTCTGAATAACGGCCACGAAGTTCTTCCACACGTGCAAAAGCAATAGAGTGGAACACGCCATCAATTTTTCCAACCTCTTGTCCGATGCGTTCGAAACCTTTTTCAACGTCTTCATCACTTTGAACATCAATTTGATAAACATGTTTTTCTTTTTGATTCAACTGGTCAATTAATTTATCCAATTCATTAAAACTGCGCTCTTTTCTGTACGTAAAAACGAGCTTTGCCCCAAGTTCATCTAAAACCTTTGCGACACCAAATCCAATACTTCTTTTATTTGCGATGCCCATAATAACATACGTTTTACCTTCTAAATTCATCACTGTCAATTGCTCCTTTAAATTAAAATTTGCAGTAGTCACATTAATTTTAACATCTGGTCTTAATTTTTAAAAATTAAATCCCTTTTATCTTCAAAAAACAAGAGGCTAAGATTTCACCAATCATGCTTTGAAAACCGATACACGATACTCCAAAAGCAAGACTTTGTCTTAACCTCTTGTTTTAACTTACTTAAACATTTCAAGTTCCATTTTTAATTGATCTACATATTCTTTAGAACCTGTCACAATAAGTCGATCACCATATTGCAATTTCGTATCTCCATGCGGAACAATCGATTCATTATTTCGAATAATACGCACAAAAATGATATCACCATCAAATGGGAAATGGCGTAACTGCGTCTGATCAAAGGCGTAATTAAACATACCAATTTCGTAAATAGATGTCTCAACGTTACTTAATAAGTTAAGCATGTTTGGCGTTTCAATCATACCTTTAAGTAAAATTTGATTACTTTGGAAATTACTAAAGATTTCTATGCCTTGATGTTTGAGTGCATGTTCTTCGTCATTCGTTTCTAATCGACAAATGACGCGTTCAACACCAAATGATTTTGCCATTAATGCGACTTTACGGTTAATTTCGTCATCATTTGTAGAACATACTACAATATCACTTGTAAATAACCCTAAACGCTCTAATATTTTCGATTCATAATCAGCAACTTCCACCATTGTAATATCGTCAGATAAAACGCGATGATCTGTTAAATCTTTTCTATAAAATAGTGTCACTTGATAAAGTTGCGATTGTAAACTTTGTGCAATCGGAATAGATAACTGGTTTTTTCCAATCATGGCAACTTTAATTGAACGTTGCATTTCATCAGGTAGCGGAAACATCTTTTTGAAAACGATAGGCACAAATACACATGTAATAACGGCACTTAAAATCAAAATGCCTGATGTATCTGCACTAATAGTGCCTAAACGTTCCGCAATTTTTGCCGCAGCGATCACTAAAGATAATGTTGACGTAAGTAAAAATGCAGAAGCAATCGTCGTCTTAATATCAAACCATTTTTTTATAATCATTACAGGTATTAATTTTGATATTAAAAATGCCAAAATGAGCACTGGAATAATTAAAAGAATAGACGGATTACTAATAAGTGATGGAATATCTAAATCCACACCTACCATAATAAAGAAAATCGGAATAAAGAAACCGTATCCAAATGAATCTAATTTCTCCACTAGTTCTTTGTCAGGTTGAAGTAATGAAACGACTACCCCAGCTAAAAAAGCACCTAAAATATGTTCAGCACCTACACCTTCAGCTAATGCAACAAGTAAAATAATTAAAGCAAACACTGCTCGAATTCCGATTTGCGTCGTGCCGTCCATTAACTTATTTAAAAATGGTGCTTTTTTAAATAAGCCACCGAGTAAGTAAAATACAATCGTAAAGACAACTAAAATACCAATTAACCAAATTGTGCCGCCACCTTTCGCATGGATAGCCCCATAGACTGTAAGCAGTAGCATCGTAGCCAAGTCAGCAAGAACAGCGACAAGTAAGATGAATTGACCAATGATTGTGCTCATAATGTTCATCTCTTTTAATGTAGGTACGACAACACCTAGAGAAATTGTCGAGATGATAATCACCATAAGTAACACATCATCGATTAATCCAATCCATTTAAATCCATATGCAAGCACGATAGAAATAATCATAATCAACATAAAAACGTAGAACGCAAGTGAAAGATGGCTCGGTTCTACAGATTTTTCTTTTTTAGACTTGCCTTTATCTTTTTTAAACGCATTAAAATCAATCTCAAGGCCACTCAAGAACATTAAAAAGATAAAACCGAGCGTTGATAGAATATCCAAAACATTATCTCTATGTACTAAATTTAAAAAAGAATTGCCAATCATAATCCCCATCAATATTTCTGCGACAACGACAGGCAGAAAGGAAATTCTAAGCCTATTCACTAAAATCGGGGTAAGCAACGCAGCAATAATGACAACAACGAGCGATACAAATTCCATATGCGCCTCCTTATACTAAATACGTCATAAAAGTAGTCGCTAATCCAAAATAAATCAGCATACTTACAATATCGTTAATCGTTGTAATGAAAGGCCCACTTGCTACAGCTGGGTCAATTCCAATTTTGTTCATAATTAATGGAATGACAGAACCTATAGTCGTTCCTACTGTCATAGCAATCGTTAAGCTCCCCCCAACAATTAAGCCAAGAAAAGGTTCATGATACAATAATAAAATGATAAAAAACAGACTTGTGGCACAGCACACACCTGTTAACAACCCACTCCCTGATTCACGCAACGCAAGTTTAAATTTACTTTTTTCATCAATTTCACCTGTTGAAATGTTACGTACGGCAACGGCTAAAGATTGTGTTCCAGAGTTTCCAGACATGCCGCTAATAATAGGAATAAATGCAGCGAGCAATGCTACTTTTTCCAATGTTTCTTCAAAAGAACCTAAAATTGAAGCCGTAATCATCCCGAGTACGGTAAGTATCATTAACCACGGCAATCGTTTTAATGCTGTTTTAACAATCGAATCGTCTGTTGAATCGATATCAGATACCCCGGCTAAACGAGAGTAGTCTTCACTCGCCTCTTCATCCATAACGTCGACGATATCATCGATTGTGATGATACCTAACAAATGGTTTTGGTAATCTACTACCGGCATCGCAATGAAGTCATAATCTCTCATCGTTTGAGCTACATCTTCTTGGTCATCTGCGACGTTAGCACTAATAACACGTTCACTCATAATATCTTCAATGTACGTATCATTTTCAGCAACAATTAAATCCCTTAATGAAATAACCCCAACTAATTTTTTTTGCTCATCTACAACAAAAATAACGTAAATCGTTTCAGCATCTGGAGCTTGTGCTTTAACATGCATCATCGCTTCATGTACAGGTGTGTTAATTGTGAGAGAGATAAACTCCGTTGTCATAATACCGCCGGCAGTATCTTCCTCATAATGTAATAACGCTTTAATTTCTTTAGCGTCCTCTTTGTTCATTAACATTAACAAACTTGCAATTTTACGTTTTGACAGTTGGTTTAAAATATCAACCGCGTTATCATAAGACATATGCTCAAGAATTTGACTCGCATACGTCGCGTTCATTTCCTCAAATAAATCTTCATAAGCTTCTTCATCTATCTCTAGATGCTCGAAAAATTCGGCAACTTCTTCGGGTGATAAAAATTGATATATTTTTTGGCGAACATCACTTTCACTTTCCTCAAAGTACTCACTTTGCTCATAAGAGTGAAGTTCTAAAAAAGCATCACGAAAACCGTCGATATCTGATTCAGTGATAAAGTGATCTAGCAATGCTTTATCGTACATTTCTTCGTCATCTAAAACGATTTGCTCTTTTTCATCCGTCAATTTTGCCACCTCCATCTCTCATGTTCTTACAAGGTCTTCAACTGTTGAGACAAGTCTGGATGACTATTTTTTATATGTAATGATGACTTTGTAATTGGGTGCATAAACTTAATTTCTGCACATTTAAGTAATTGTGTGGCATACAGGGGATGCTCATGCCCATATAAACCATCACCAACGATTGGTGCACCTATAAATTGAAAATGCACTCGAATTTGATGTGTTCTTCCCGTTATCAGTTTAACACGGCATAAAGTATAAGTCTTGAAGTTTTTTATCGGCCAATATAGCGTTTTGGCATATTTTCCTTCTTCTGAAACACAACGCGTTATAATGCTGTCGTTCTGGCGCGCAATCGGTGCGACGATCTCTCCTGGCTTGGTCAATACCCCTTCACAAATACATTCATAATACTTTTCAATCGTGGTGTGCGTCATTAAATGATGTAAATGCCGTGACTTCGCCAAAATAACAATCCCCATCGTGTGACGATCTAATCGGGTAACAATATGAGGAATGCCACGCTCATTTTGCATTTGCATGTGCGCTAAAGCTTGTTCTACCAAACTTCTATGTGGATGCTCACGTGAAGGCGCACTGTTTTGTCCTGCTGGCTTAGCAACGATTAAAAGCCATTCGTCTTCGAAAAGAATATTAAGCGGCTTCGAATATGGTTTTAAACTTGAGCTCGGCACTTCATCAGGCAAGCACACTTCTAACTGATCCCCTTCAATAAGTGTCGTTCTTACTGTCACAGGTTTTTGATTAACGAGTAAAGCGCCATTTTGCTTAATGGCGCTAATCGTTTTTTTAGAAAACTGATGCTCATATAAAAATGTTTTAAGCAATGTCTCATTTTGAATTGAATATCGAAAAATCATAAATCATCGCCACTTGAAATGAATGAGTCGTGTACACGCTTCCAAAATGGGAACGGTCTAAAACGTGCAAATCGAATTTTTTCATTCGCAACACGATATTGAATCGCATTCACATTTTTATGTTTAATACTGACATGGTCAATCGTCGTCAGTATAGAATCATGATTTACAGGTTTAACATGACACGTATGATGCTTAGGCAATACAAGTGGAGAACCTACTGTTCTAAAAACACGGTTATTAATAGAAGCAATTTCCGCGATTTGAATCGCCTCTAGTGATGGGTGTATCAAAGCGCCACCTAACGCCTTATTATACGCGGTTGAGCCTGATGGCGTAGAAATACATAAACCATCTCCTCTAAAACGTTCAAAGTGCTGACCACGAATATCTAAATCAACGACAAGTGTTGTTCCATTTTCGGTTTTCATCGTAGCTTCATTCAATGCGAGATGGCGCGTTTCGTAGCCCTTATCATTATAACGTACTATGATTTCAAGTAATGGATATTCAATCACTTGAAACTCTGAATTATTAATTTCAATGATAAGTTTTTCAACTTCATGCGGTAACCAATCTGCATAAAAACCAAGGTGTCCTGTATGAATACCTACAAAGGCACATCTTGAAAGCATATGGCTATACTGGTGGAACGCTTGTAATAACGTTCCATCTCCACCAACAGAAATTACGATTTCAGGATTTTCTTTATCTTCAATCATTTTGAAATCATACATATGACTCATCATTTTATGCTTTAATGCCTCTGATTTAGAGTCACCTTTTGACAAAATTGCGTAACGCATTACTCCACCCCACGGTTTTCATGCTTATCTGCACGTTTTTTGGAATAAAACTTTTGAGCTTCTTTAATTTCTTCTTTAATTTCTGACATTTCTTCGTCTAGTAAAAAAGCGGCTTCAGCTGCCCGTTCCAAGCGTTTTTGAATTTCTGGAGGGTAATCACCATCATACTTATAACGTAATGTATGTTCGATTGTCGCCCAAAAATTCATCGCTAATGTCCGTATTTGGATTTCTGCCAAAATCGTCTTTTGACCTTCTAACGTTTCGATTGGATATTCAATAATGACATGGTAAGAACGATACCCACTTTGTTTCGTATCTTTGATATAATCACGTTCTTCAACAACTTTGAAATCTTTACGTTGACGTAACAATTCAACAACTTTATCAATATCATCCACAAATTGACACATCATACGTAATCCAGCAATGTCATACATTTCTTCACGTAGACAGTCAAATGGAATGCCCCTTTTATTTGCCTTGTCAATAATGCTCGTAATCGGTTTGACGCGTCCAGTCACAAATTCAATTGGTGAATTATGTTCTGTAACTTGATATTCTTTACGCAAACCTTTGAGTTTGATTTTGAGTTCATCAATCGCTTGACGATAAGGCGCTAGAAAAATTTCCCATTGGTTCATCTTACCTCACTCCGCTTCATACTAATTCGAATGTTTCTTCAACGGCAGCCACAAATTCATTTCCGTAATTGGAATTTCCTTCGATATTATCTAATAAATAGTCCAATTCATCTTTGAATTGCGTTAACACTAACGTATCATTAATGATAATTGGTTTATCTTTATGCTTATGTAACATGGACCATGTTTCTTGAACAAAAATCAAGTACGAAAACGAAGAACCATTATCCATTAAATAAACAAACGAAAAATTATCACTGTCTACTATCATTTGACCGACTTCTGATAATCCTTCCGTAGATTGATCGGTGTAACACAACACTTGATCATCTTGGATTTTGATTTCATTGACATAAATACGCATACGTTCTCCTCCTAGATGTCCAATATGCGCTGAGCTGACCACTCACATTGACATCTTAAATTTTCTATGAGGCAAATAGCCTTATCATAATACAGTTTAACATAATTCTTTGCGCGACTCATCGTCTATCTCTCGGTAATAAATACTTTTAAACATCGATCAACTTAGGCATAATACTGATTAAGGAGTGACGTATATGGCAATAGAACGAGAAATTGAATTCAAACAACTTTTAGATTTTTCAAGCTATAAAAGCATTAAAGCAACTTATTTTAAAGAAGCAATCCCTTTTACTCAAATTAATTATTATATCGATACACCAGATTTTCAAATCCAATCACAAAAAATGGCATTGCGCATTAGAGAAAAATCAAACCATTCGTTAGAAATGACATTAAAAGTCCCAGACACCATCGGCCTTAATGAGTATAATTTTGACACGCACATCTCACCCAAAAGCAATCAATATATAGAGGTATCGCAAATACCTGAAGCGATTCAAAAAGTTCTTATCGAAAAAAATGTCGCGGTTCAAAAACTTCAAGTTTTAGGCGACCTCAAAACACACCGTTTCGAAAAGCACATTAATGATGGTTTGTTGGTGCTCGATCATAGTTGTTACTTAGGTAAGGAAGATTATGAATTAGAATTTGAAGTGACAGATTACGAACAAGGAAAAAAATCATTTGAAACGTTATTAAGTCAATTCGATTTAACACATACCGAACCTAAAAATAAAGTGCGTCGCTTTTTCGAATATCAAGCAACGCTCAATTATAATGACAAGGAATAGCATCGTATAAGTGTTTTTGCTTTGATATGTAAAAATTCATGTTATTATTTATATATATCAAAACTAACGCATTAAGGTGATAACATGCCCCCAACGCCCTATGAAATCATCGGTCAAGAAGCATTAAATGACATGATTGATCACTTTTATACACTTGTTGAACAAGATGATAGAATTAATCACTTATTTCCTGGTGATTTTAAAGAGACAAGTCGCAAGCAAAAACAATTTCTTACCCAGTTTTTAGGAGGTCCAAATCTCTATACTGAAGAACATGGACACCCTATGTTACGTCAAAGACACTTACCGTTCAAAATTGACGAACATGCTAAAGAAGCTTGGCTAGAAAATATGCATATCGCTATTAAAACGGCACAACTCCCTCATGGTGTTGATGAGTATTTATACGAGCGTTTAAAGTTAACTGCAGCACATATGGTTAACACAGAATATTAATTGTAGGTGAAAACATGACGAAAGAATTAAGAGCTGTTGTTCATAGTTGTCAAGAAGAGTCCAATGCGAACCTCTCTCCTGTGAGCAAAATTGAAATTTATTCTTTTTTCGATCCTTTTAGCAAAGATAGTTTTAAATTATCTGCCGTTTTATCGAAATTAAAAATTGAATACAGCCAATATATCCGTATTCGTCATATTCTTAACCCTTCATTACGTGTATTGACGAAATGTCAGGCTCAAAGTACATCAGATAGAGATAACATTGCATTAGCATTTAAAGCAGCGGAATTGCAAGGGCGTGCACGTGCACATCGTTTTATGCACCTCATTCAAAACGAAATCATCCCGAAACCAGACATTGTTACTGAAGAGATGATTTCTAAATGTATCATAAATGCTGGCTTGGACTTTGAGGTCTATCAAGAAGATTTAACACATGGTAATTTGCGTGAAAGCTTAAAAGTAGATTTGCATATTGCGCGTGAAATGGATGTAGAATTGGCACCTTCACTCGTATTTTTTAATGAAGATATTCAAGAAGAAGGCTTGAAGGTTGAGGGGTTGTACCCGTATCATATTTATACGTATATCATTAATGAGATGATGGGAAACCAAATCGAAAAACAGTTGCCACCGAAATTAGCAGAATACATTCATCAGAAGCAACTCGTTACAGAAGAAGAACTATTAACCATTTACGAGTGGCCAGAAAAAACGCTAAAAAAAGAACTTAAAAAGCTGCTTTTACAACAGAAGATTGAAAAAATAAAATATCCAGGCGGCGAATTTTGGAAGTCAAAAATGTAAACATTTAAAAGGTATGAACACTTTTATGTATAGATTACGTTAAATATAAAGATCATTTGAACTGTCTAACACAGCATTCAAATGATCTATATTTTTTCGTTCTTGGCGATACACCGATGTGTTTCATAGCATACATCGCATGACGATTGAGTGTAATGTGATTTTGTATAAAAAGCAGAAGAGTGGAACGCTATTCATGAATCTTTGAGCCAATTCGTTAGCTCGCTATAAGCTTTTTAATCGCTTATTCATGATGACCAACATTTGAAATTAATCAACAAATGTTAAAGTTCCACTCTTCGCTATAAAAGATGAAATTCTAAGCTTTTAACTTACCATTTTTGTAATACGTTTTATGCGTATATACTCCTAAAAGCAAAATAACATTACCGTTTCCATCAGATTAAACATGCCTCTCATTTTCGTTCCAGGTTAAAAATTATTCGTTTTTATCTTTTGAATTGCACGGAATAAAAACGTGATAAAAGCCGTTAAAATAAACTGTTGAAAAAAGAGTCCAAGGTAAGTCCCAAACCCTATATTTTTACTAAATTCAAACGTCGAAGTCGCACTTTGATTGGTGTTATTTTCAATGCTTTGCATAGGCGCATAACTTAGCAAGATATACATTAATAATGCATAAAAAATTCCAACTACAAATACGATGAACCATTTATATTTCGTTTTTGATGCGATTCTTGCACCCAATAAAGCTAACAAAACCGTCGGTACTACTTGTCCAAACAGCATAAATTGAAAAATATTTAATTTAGCCATAATTAATAAACATGAAACATAAGCAATAACTGTTGCGACAAGTAAGATATAATCCCATTTTTTCATTTCGTATGTCTCCCATTAATCCACTATATATAGTTTAAAACGATGTTCCACATTGCATGTGCGGAAGTTGCTGAAAAAATATTCCCTGTTTTTTCAACGATAAAATATAAAATAAATGATACTGGTAGTCTAAACATTAAATTATCAATAAAGGCACTTTCAGGATGGCCTATATAACTGAATATAAGTCCTTGTAACAAACAAATGATCAGTCGATGCGTAAGCCAGTGTTCTAATATACGAGGCACTAATAATCTGTAAACATATTCTTCTTCTCACGCGATTAAATAATTCAACATAATAAACATGAGTAAGATTAGAAATGCATCTTCACTAATTTGAAAGTAATATAGCACACTAACGATAATCATTATTTGCAAACTATAAAGCTTTAAATGTTTAACTGTAAAAATCTCTTTTTTTACTATTGTAATGACATTGATTTTATTCAAAACGTATCCTATCGCAAGCGCACTCAGAGCGAAGCATAGTCTTTCCCCGTACATTTGCGTCACCATACTAGGTGTTGGAATGACAAATGAAAAAATAGCAACACCTATCATCAAAGACATGACAGGTAGCAATGCTGTGCCAATTAAAATAATAAGAATTTCTAAGTTTGATAACTTTTTATGTGCTGTCACTACTTCATACCTTCTATTACATTTTTATTCGCCGCAACCATTGCAGGTAAAATACTAAACACAACACCTAAACATGCATTGATGACTAATGTAATTATTACTTGCATCACAGACACTGTTGCTACCATTCCAGAAAGGTTCATTAAAATAATAAACACCAATGCCGCAGCGACACCTATCAAACCTCCAATAGTAGAAAGCAACGTCCCTTCGATAAGATAAGACATATAAATTTGTGATTTTTTTGCTCCTAATGCTCGCCTGATTGCAATTTCCTTACTTCTCTCGTTTACAGTTGAAAACATGGCATTCATAACGCCAAATCCCGCTACAAAAATCGATATACTTGATAAAATAGCTATAAAATTAAGAATCGTGTTCGTTTCATTTTTAGTATCTTCATAAACTTGTACATTATCGATAAAATCATAAGTACCTTTTTCTTTATTAACCCCGTGTTCATCTAGTATCGCTAACATTTTATAAATCGTACCTGATTCGTTTGTTGATACATCCATTTGGTCATAAAAAATATGATTTTTTAATAGTTGCTGCTCTGTTTTATTCGACAAGATAAGGTCAGGCAGTACTTCTTTCACAGCTGAACTTTGGTAAATTGTGTCTATTTTATATTGTTGCTTTCCGATTGTTAACGTTTCTCCTAAATAACGCTGAATGTTATCATTTCTAGATAAACGCTTAAGCGCTTTATCACTGATGGCAATTTGATTTGCTTTTGTTGTCTCTTGAATCTTTTTGCCCATTAATACTTCAGGTAACCCGACTTGATTTTCGCTCAAATTATCTTCAGTTCTAAAGCTTAAATTTTGACGTTGTTGTTGAAATTCAGTAGGAATTACTTTGCCATAAGAGCTAGAAATTAATTTAGGTTGAAACCCTATTTCTTTTTCGATTAAACTGCGATCCTTATCTGTGAAACCTTCTAAATCTAACTTATTATGCGGTGTAAATGTTAATGACGTTGTATTTTTGTCTATATTGAGTCCTTCAGACAAAGAATTAAATGTATACGTTTGACTTGATAATACAATTAAAACGACAAATGTTGCTATTCCTATAGCGATAGACGTTAGAATACTTTGCCTTTTATTACGTTTTAACAATTTTATTACATCTTTAAAAATTTTATAGTGTTTCACGTTTCGTACCTAATTTCTCGATTAATTTGCCATCTTTTATTTCTAAAATTTTAGAACTATAATGCGCAACTTCTGGGTCGTGTGTCACTAAAATAATCGTTTTCCCTTCGTTGTTAAGTTGCACCAAAACATTTAAAATTTCGTCTCTTGTTTGTACATCCAGTGCGCCTGTTGGTTCATCCGCTATAATCAATTTGGGGTTATTGATGAGCGCTCTTATAATTGCCACCCTCTGCTTTTGCCCCCCGGAAAGGTTTTGTGGATAGTCATTTAATTTCTCCATCACGCCTAAACGTTGAGCTAATTGTTCTATCTTTTTAAAGTCTATTTTATGTTTGGAATATAAAAATGGCAGTTCAATATTTTCTCTTACTTTATATTCATCAATGAGGTTAAAGTGCTGGAATATAAAACCGATATAATTATTTCTATATTCTGACAATTTATCATCGCTCATTGTATTAACATGTGTTCCATTAAATTGATACTCACCTTCATAGTCTGAATCAAGTAATCCTAAAATATTAATCAGTGTGGATTTTCCGACCCCTGACGTTCCCATAATTGAGATAAATTCACCCTCTTGAATGGTTAAGTCGATATGATGAAGCACACGATTGCTTTCAGCGCCGTTTCTATAATCCTTTTTCAAACCTATACATTCTATAATTGCATTCATTTTGCACCTCTCTTCAATACATCATCACTCTCTCGTTACATCTATCATACTGAATACTAGAACGGCAGAAAATACTTATTGTCCGAAATTTAAAAAATAGACATATTTAATTTAATTAAGTACCTAAATGTGCATTTTTGTACATCTTAAAGATGTAAAAGATGAGGTATTTTTACTATTTAGGTATTATTTTTACATTAGAATGATTAAACTTAAGAAAGTTTTCATACATATATATTTATGAGGTAAATAAGAAGATAAAAAAAAACGCCGTGTTCTGACACGGCGCTAAACAAAGGGGATGGGAGAAATTTTTCACTTCAAACAAAGGGGTATGTTTGTTATGTGATTAATTTCATGCTCATAATATATCACGTGTTTACAAACGATTCAACCCTTTAGCAACTAAAAATGCAACTTTTCACAAATCCGCCATATTGTAAACGGATACACTATTCTCAAGCTTTCATTAATTTTTCAAAAGCGTCTAATTTTTCCTCAAACACCTTACATGCATCTTCAATTGGCTTTGGTGTTGTCATATCTACCCCTGCATTTTTCAAAATTTCGATTGGGTAGTTTGAACTTCCTTTTTTCAAAAATTCATTAATATAACGTTCTACTGCTGGTTGACCTTCTGTTAAAATTTGGTGACTTAAACTTTGCGCTGCACTATACCCCGTTGCATATTGATACACATAGTAATTCATATAGAAATGCGGAATACGTGACCATTCTTTACTAATATTGTCATCTGTTTCAACAGTGTCTCCGAAATATTGACGATTTAATTTAGCATATTCTTCGTTCATTCGCGTCGCTGTTAACGGCTCTCCCGCTTCTTCGATTTGATGAATTTTATGTTCAAATTCAGCAAACATTGTTTGGCGGAATAATGTCGCACGGAAACGTTCTAGCTCTTGATTAAGCAACAGTAAACGATGTTTGTCGTCTAAATGCTTATCCATATAATGACTTAACAATGCCTCATTACATGTAGATGCTACTTCAGCGACAAAAATTGTATAATCACTTTGGTTCGATGGTTGGTTTTTGCGACTAAAGTAACTATGCGCTGAGTGACCAAACTCATGTACAAGCGTATATAAATCTGATATTGTATTTGACCAGTTTAACAAAATGAATGGATTCGTTTTATGCGCCCCTGAAGAATAGCCACCTGAACGTTTCCCTTTGTTTTCATACACGTCAACCCAGCGGTTTTCCAATCCTTCTTTAACGACGTTAAGGTATTCTTCACCCATCGGTTCAAGACCTTTTAACATCCATTCTACAGCTTCATCATATGGCATATCGAACTTGATATCTTTAACCATCGGTGTATACATATCATACATTTTTAGGTCATCTAACCCTAACAATGTTTTACGCAATTTCGTATAGCGATGAAGTAACGGTAAGTATTGATGAACCGTTTTAACTAAGTTGTCATATACTTCTTCAGGGATGTGTGTACGGCTTAACGCTTGTTCACGCGCCGTCTTATAACGGTGGGCACGCGCATTAAACACATGCTTCTTAACTTCTCCGGCTAACGTTGCACCTAATGTATTGTTATATGCTCCGTATGCTTTATAAACATTGTTATACGCAGACGCTCGTAACATACGATCATCTGATTCTAAATACTTAATAAATGTTCCTTGTGTCAATGGATGCGCATTGCCTTCTTGATCTATCGCATCTTCAAATGTAAGGTCTGCATTGTCAAACATGCTAAATACATTACTTGGTGTTGATAAAGCATCTTGCGCTTCAGTTAATAGTTTTTCTCTCTCTTCATCCAATACATGTGGACGTTGTTCATTAATTAATTTTAAATCAAATGCAAAACGTTTCAAACCTTCATGGGTATCTACAAACGATTGTAAACGTGCTTCGTCGATTTGTAGTAATTCTGGGACTAAAAAGCTCCACGCAGCACTCATTTTAATTGCTAATTGGTGTGCACGTGCTTCAAAGCTTGTATATGTGTCATTTGCAGTATCTTGATCTTGTTTAAGGTGCGCATACACATAAACCTCTTCTAGTTCCGTTTCGATTTCATCTTCTAAACTCAACGCTTGATAAAGTGTTTCAGCATCGTCTGCAAGATGTCCTTTAAAAGCCGTTTCTTTGCCTAGATAACTTTCCACGTTTTTAAACGCTTTTTCCCACGCTTCATCACTTTCAAAAATAGTCGTTAAGTCCCAAGTGTATTCAGGATGTTGTTGTTCTTGTTCTGCTCTCGTAAGTTGTTGTGTCATTCTAATTCCTCCTCTAAAGATGATAATATGTCTATTTTCTCATTTTTAAATTCAGATTGCACATTTAAACTACGCTACATGCAATAATTTTAAATACGAATGAATCATTGTGTTCATCAATTTGTGATAATTGACATTTTTGTATGCAAAATGCCTAGGTTTGAGTATCTTAGTTACAGCAGTAGCTGGTAATCCACCATTATGAAGTGCTTTCAAAACCGTTAACTGCCAATAAATAGGATGCGTCAAAAAGTAAATTTGTTCAGGGAATACAAATCCTGTAAGTTTAATAACTTGTGTATCCGTATATTGTAATTGATATATCAATGATAAATGTGGCTCAAGCACGCTATTTTTCCGCCTACACTGCGTTAAATAATTTTCTATATATGCTTGAGAAAGTTTATGCACTACGGTCATTTGATGCGACGTTGTACTTAACCGTTCAAACAATTGACCGACAGAAAATGTTTGCGACTGACCTATAAATGATTTCGAAGCGAGCGGTATCATTTTTGAAAGCGCATGAATTTTTTCTGTTTTTTCGTTTAAGCAATACAGCGTTCTCGTTAATGGATTCATGCATGCTTGATGACGTTGCGTTAAATAATAAATTCCATTTCTACATCGTGGGACTTCTGTTACCCACACAACTTGATAGCCCAATTGATTTAAACCTGTTGTCCTAGACTGGATGGTTTCTAGTTTAATAGGGCTTAATTGAATCTCAATTGCCCACTGATTAACTGTAATATCTGGTATTTGCTTAATCGATTGAAGATACGGTTCTAGTTTTACATCATCATAATGCTTTTTGAATGTCTCATAAAGCCATTGTTTCATGTGTAAATGTTGTAACGTCTCGCCACCTTTTTGATTCAAATGAATTTTACCAGATGGATGCGCAAAATGAGGTGTTACTTTAGCGCCTTGCTTCAAAACTAGGAATTCTTTACAAATCGGACAATGATACCGTTCAAAGCGCGATGCATGTGTTGCTACAACTTGTTTGTTTTGTTCATTCATTGCTGTTAACATTAACTTCACCTCATCATGATACACGTGAAAAACAGCTAGATTACTTCCCGTTCAGATAAAAATTTTCTATTAAAGCGCCCCTTTTTTGCTCAACATATATAAAAAGGAGTCAGGAACATTTTCATGTTCTTGACTCCTTCGTCTCTTGTTTTAGTCTTGTGAGAAATAACGTTTAACTTGTTCAATAACATTATGACTCATTACAATTTTACCGTAATCATTTAAATACAATTCTGTTTTATCTGTTGGCACAGCAAATTCCAAGACTTGACTGTAGAAGTCGTGGATTTCTGTTTCAGTCACATCAGAATCACAATGAACCATATAATAATATTCATTATTTAACAGATATAATAAATCTTCGTATTGTGTTAATTTTTGATTGTTTTGGTAAGCATATGCAATCAAAGCTTCTAAGCCATCAAATTTGAAAATCAGCGTATTAGACGCTACAGCCTTCATTCGTGATTGACGTTGCGATTGTATTTGAGACTCAATCTCTTCTTCCTCACTTGACTCTGCTGATTGTGCCTTTAATGACTGCGCTAATAAATCATTTAATTGACTATCAAACTCATCTATCGCACTGTCTTCTTCAGACATTTGCATTAATTCTTCATTTTTTGATTTAGAAATGGTCACTTCTACGCCTTTTTCAAAAGCATGAACTTGAATCCACAATGGACCTTCAACGACAAAGTCTTCTTCTTGGTTAACTTCTTCCATCATTGACCAAAAGAATTCTTCTCCACGTTTACGATTCGTCCATAGATCTTCACGTTTAAATCCGCGTGCTTCTATATCTTTGTAAGTGATAAACAACTTTATTGTCGTGTCATCAATGCGTTCTATTCTCATATCATCTCACTCCTTACAGCCGATGAATAGTACCCCTATTGTAGTAAACATATACGAAAAATACAATCTATTTGTTTACTGCAACCATTCGAAAAACGCTTTAAATTCAATATAATGAAATCGGGGTTAGGACGTGGTATCGTCCCAACCCCTCAAAGTAACTTTATATTCAAAATGGCAAAAACGACGAATACTAATTTACAAATAGCTTCGTCGATTCCCTTTAATATTCAATAAAGACTTTAATCATTTATGACGTTCGAATTAGTCCACCATGCGTTGTGCTTCTTGTAATTGGAAAGTACGCACTTTACGTGGTAAGAAACGACGAATTTCATCTTCGTTGTAACCTACTTGCAAACGTTTCTCGTCTAAAATAATTGGACGTCGTAAAATACCAGGATTATCTTGAATGATACCATACAAATCTTGTAAAGGTAATGCATCAATGTCTACGTTCAACTTTTGGTATGTTTTAGAACGCGTTGAAATGATTTCATCAGTTCCGTCTTCAGTCATTTTTAAAATTTGTTTTATTTCATCTAAAGTTAAATGTTCAGAAAAAATATTTCGCTCCGTATACGGAATGTCATGTTCTTGTAACCATGCTTTCGCTTTACGGCAAGATGTGCAACTTGGTGAAGTAAATAATGTTACCATACATCTCACTCTCCTAATTGAATAAAAATTCACTAAAATTTAACGTTCAAGTTTGACTGCTCAATATATGTTAAAACAACTCAAATCTTTTTTCTGTTTTTCTAACGCTATACATATATTATAGCCAAACAAGATTAAAATTAAATGAGAAACCTGTAAAAATAGTGTTTATTTTAAATAATCAGTCTTTAGTATGAGACCTCTACTTAAGATTTCCTAATACTTATCATATCATAACTTACAAACTTATAAAATACTGTTACAATAGTAATGATTAAAACCGAAAGAAAGTAGGCATTGCATTTATGAAAACATTATTCTCAGGCATTCAACCTAGCGGTATACCCACAATCGGCAATTATATCGGTGCACTCAAACAATTTGTTGAGATTCAAGATGATTACGATTGTTATTTCTGTATTGTGGATCAACATGCGATTACGGTGCCTCAAGATCGTTTGAAATTACGTCAACAAATACGTCAACTTGCTGCAATTTACTTAGCAACTGGACTTAATCCAGACAAAGTCACGCTCTTCATCCAATCAGAAGTGCCAGCTCATGTTCAAGCTGGGTGGATGTTGACGACGATTTCCTCTATTGGTGAACTTGAACGTATGACTCAATTCAAAGACAAATCACAAAAACAAAATGATGGTATTCCTGCTGGATTATTAACTTATCCACCATTAATGGCTGCCGACATTATTTTATACAATACAGATATCGTTCCTGTAGGCGACGATCAAAAACAACATATCGAATTAACGCGCAACCTTGTTGATCGCTTTAATCATCGTTATAACGATATTCTCACTAAACCTGAAATTCAAATGCCAGAAGTAGGCGGACGTGTAATGAGTCTTCAAGATCCTACTAAAAAAATGAGCAAAAGTGATGATAATCCGAAAAATTTCATTTCATTACTTGATGAACCTCGCGTTGCCGCTAAAAAAATTAAAAGTGCTGTAACGGATTCCGATGGGCTTATTAAATTTGATAAAGAAAATAAACCTGGCATTTCAAATTTATTAACGATTTATTCAAGCTTAACTGGCGAAAGCATCAAAACCCTCGAAACACGCTATGAAAATGAAGGCTACGGCCAATTTAAAGGGGATTTAGCTGAAATTGTAGCGCAGTTCTTAACTGATTTCCAAGAGAAATATGAAGCATTTTATCATTCTGAACGTCTGGATGCAATTTTAGATGAAGGACGCGACAAAGCACACCGTACATCATTTAAAACATTGAAAAAAATGGAAAAAGCGATGGGTCTAGGGCGAAAACGTAAATAATAAAGCACTTAAAAAGCGGTAAAGCTTTCTCTACAATAGATTAGCTTTACCGCCTTTTTATGCGATCACTAGCATATGTGCTAAATAAAAGTTCTATAACATCAAAATGATTTCACATAGCGTATTAAAATTGAAGTGCAGTCTCATTCAACATTAATCGCCTAAATTATTTCGTTTTCTTTTTACCTGTTTTACGATCAATGGATTTATCAATGTACGTATATTTCAATGATGTGTCTCCACCCATGTTATGATAATGTAATCCTTTTACTTGAGGATTCGTTAAATGCGCCTCACCTTTTTGGTATATTGGTGCAACAGGTGCTTCATTTAATAAAAGTTCCTCCGCCTCAATTAACGTTTGATTACGCGCTTCAGCATTTTGAAGCAATTCTCCATTGGCTTTTTTCAGCAATTCATCATATTTTTTATTTCCCCATCCCGTATTGTTCGACGTGTTGCCCGTCGTCATAATTTTAAGGAAAGTCATCGGATCCGGATAGTCGGGCGCCCAACCAGATAATGAAATTTCATAGTTTTCACTTTGCTCACGTGCAATACGTTGTTTAAACGGAAATTGTTTTATTTTTATCGTGATACCAGGTAACGTTGTTTCAATTTGTGATTTTATAAATTCAGCTGAAATTTTAGAGGATGGTGTGTCATCTGTATTTAACGTCATTGTAAATTTGTCTTTACCAAGTTCTTTTTTCGCTTTTTCGTAGTTTTCTTTCGCTTTTTTTACATCGTATTTTAAAGGCGATTTAATTTGACTTGTAAAGTCTTTACCGTTGGGTGCATCTGCTGTTCCTTTAGCCGTAAAACCATCCGTCACCGCTGATCCATTGTTAAGGACTGAATTTACATAATCTTCTTTATTAATCGCTTGTGCTAAAGCAAGACGCATATGTTGATTTTTCAATTCAGGCACTTGCCCTTGATTCAATTTCAAATAAAAGGTCGCCGGCATTATACGCTTTTTCAATGCGACATCGTCTTTATATTTTTCCACCTGTTCAGACGTAATTGTTGTGTCATCTACTGATTCTGTATCATACAATGATGCCCCAGCTTGGCTGTCTTTTAATACTTTGTAATTTACCTTATCTAATTTTACAGCTTGCTTATCCCAATATTCGTTATTTTTAACGAGAATGATTTTATCTTCTACAGCCCAATCTTTCACTTTAAATGGCCCATTATAAACACTTTTATCTTCTGATGTGCCATAACGTTCTCCGTATTTTTTTACAATTTTTTCATTTTGAGGTAAAAACGTCCCAAAAGCGAGCATTTCTTTGTAATAAGGAATAGGTTTCGTAAGTTCAAAACGTAATGTGTAATCGTCTAACGCTTTAACCCCTAGCGTATTCACATCTTTTTTACCCATATTTACCGCTTCAGCATTCTTTAAATCGTACATAATATATGCGTACTCTGCCGCTGTATTAGGATCTAGTACACGCTTCCAAGCAAATTCAAAGTCATGGGCAGTAACAGGGTCGCCATTCGACCATTTGGCATTTTTGCGCAAGTGAATGGTCCATGTTTTGCCTCCATTGGTTACTTCAGGTTCTCCTGTCGCTACTCCCGGTTCAACTTTGTCGCTTTTACCTGCAGTATATAATCCTTCATAAACTTGATTAAATTTATCAAAGCTAACGTTATCTGTAACTTTAGCTGTATCGAGTGAAGACATATCTTGTGTTATCACTTTTCGAAACACTTGACCTTTATCATCATAGATGCCTTCAGCATTACCGCAAGCAGAAAGTATTACCACTGAACTCACGAGTGCCCCGAGTAATTTCACTGTATGTTTAACTTTTTTCAATTGTATTTCCCCCTTCCTTTGTGCTATCCATGTGACGCATGTTGTCGTCCAAACGCTTTAAACTCTTCTTCTGTCGCCAATACAAAATGATACGGTGTGAAAGCTTTTAACTCACGTGAAGCTTCAGGATTTTTCTCCCCTTCATAAGCAAAGCGTTGGCGTGTCCGCTCACTATCTGGATCTGGTTGTGGCACTGCCGATAATAACGATTTTGTATATGGATGTAAGGGGTTGTTGTAAATTTCATCAGCTGGACCAAGTTCTACAATCTTACCTAAATGCATTACAGCAATACGATCTGAAATATACTTCACCATCGACAAATCATGTGCAATAAATAGAAATGTAATATTATGTTCTCTTTGAAGTTTTTGCATTAGATTAACCACTTGAGCTTGAATTGATACGTCTAAAGCTGAAATCGGCTCATCAGCAATAATAAATTCTGGTTGAACGGCCAAAGCACGTGCAATACCAATACGTTGACGTTGCCCTCCCGAAAACTCGTGAGGGTATCGGTTGGCATGACTTTTACGCAAACCTACTGTTTCTAACAAGTCATAGACACGCTTTTTGCGATCATTTTTATCTTTGGCTAACCCATGAATATCAATACCTTCTGCCACAATATCCATCACTTTTAACCTTGGATTAAGTGACGCATACGGATCTTGGAAAATCATTTGAATTTTCTTATTGAACTTTAATAAGTCTTTTCTCTTTTTAATATTTTGTATATTTACCCCTTCATATAACACTTGACCATCAGTAACATCGTTGAGCTTAATGATCGCTTTACCTGTTGTTGATTTACCTGAACCCGATTCTCCTACTAGTCCGAATGTTTCCCCTTTAAAAATTTCAAAAGAAATGTCATCAATGGCTCTCACTTCGTTGTGCTTGCCTTGATTGAAATACTGTTTTAAATGCTTCACTTCTACTAAGATATCTTTTTTATCCATTAGAACGACACCCTTTCTACACGTTCTGGCTTCGCAAAATTATTTGGCATTGGCCGTTGTTTACGTTTTACTAAATCTGGTGGTTCTACTTTAGGTGCACGTTCATCTAATAGCCAAGAGCGCACATAGTGTGTAGGTGATACCCGATACCATGGCGGTGCTTCTTTAAAATCAATCGCCAAAGCATATTCACTTCGTGCCGCAAAAGCATCACCTTTAGGCGGTCGAACTAAATCTGGGGGCGAACCTGGAATGGCTTGAAGTGCTGTAGAACCTTCTGTATCCAAATCGGGCATAGAAGATAATAGCCCCCACGTATACGGATGTTGTGGATCATAAAAAATTTCATCCACATCCCCTGTTTCTATCATTTGTCCACCATACATCACTGCAACACGATCAGCTACATTAGCAACTACGCCTAAATCATGTGTAATGAATATGATAGACGTATCAATTTTTTGTTGTAATTCTTTCATTAAGTCCAAAATTTGAGCTTGCATCGTCACATCTAAAGCTGTTGTTGGCTCGTCAGCAATCAGCACTTTAGGTTCACAAGCAAGTGCTAAGGCGATGACAATACGTTGACGTTGACCTCCTGAAAATTGATGTGGATAAGCATTGAAGCGCTCCTTAACACGTTTAAGCCCGACAAGTTCTAACAACTCTATGGCACGTTGTTTCGCTTCTGCTTTACTTAAACCGATATGTTTAATAATCGGTTCCATCACTTGCTTACCAATTTTCATCGTTGGATTAAGTGACGTCATTGGATCTTGAAAAATCATTGAAATCTCTTTTCCACGAAGTTTCATCAGTTCTTTTTCGGATTTTTGCGTCAAATCTTCTCCGTTAAAAATAATACTTCCTTTTTTAATACGGCCCGATTTACCTTGGAAAAGCTTAGTAATCGCTTTAGTCGTCACTGATTTACCCGATCCAGACTCACCTACAATTGCTAAAGTTTCCCCTTTGTTCAAATAAAAATCTACGCCACGGACTGCTTGCACTTCCCCTACTTCGATATCAAAAGAGACATGCAAGTCATTCACTTCAATTACACGTTCTGACATTTGTCATACCTCCTTTATTTTCGCATTTTAGGGTCAAATGCATCTCTCAAACCATCACTAAATAAGTAAAAGAATAAAATTAACAAACTTAAAATAAATGCTGGAATAAATAATTGATGTGGATGAATTAATAGCATCGCACGCCCTTCATTTACTAATGAGCCTAGTGATGTTTGTGGTGCAGGGACACCGATACCGATAAAGCTTAAGAAAGCTTCAAAGAAAATAGCGTTTGGCACTGTAAACATAGATGTTACAATAATTGCGCCTAATGTATTAGGTAAAATATGTTTGAAAATCAACTTTAGATTAGATGTGCCTAGTGTGCGAGAAGCAAGTACAAACTCTTGATTTTTCAATTTTAAGAATTCTCCACGTACAACACGACTCATACCAATCCATCCGGTGATGGCCATCGCCAAAATAATCGTCCATATCGAAGGTTCAAAAATTAATACGAATAAAATCACGACGATAAGCGTTGGGATAGATGAAATAATTTCGATAATACGTTGCATAATGGTGTCGATACGTCCGCCAAAGTATCCAGAAATGGCACCGTAAATGACACCGATAAAAATATCTAAAAGCGCTGCAACGAGACCAATGAAAAGTGATACTTGTGCACCTTGCCAAGTTCGAGACCAAATATCACGTCCAAGTTGATCTGTCCCAAACCAGAAATTTTGTTTTACGTTCGCTTTTTCATAAGCATTGCCGTCTATTCCTTCACCATCAAATGGTAAAAACGGAATTTGATCTAACACAGCAATTTTAGGTGGTAAGTTTCGTCTTTCAACATCTTGTTCAGCATAGTCGTGTGAACTAATTAACGGTCCTACGATAGCTAAAATCAATATGATGATTAAGCCAATCATCCCTACAACTGCTAGCTTATTGCGCGTTAATTGTGACCAAGCATCTTGCCAAAATGTACGTCCTTCTCTTTGAAACGCTTGTTCACTATCATCAGGTGCACCAGTGCGAATAAAATCTTCATTCATAATGCCCGATGTTTGTGCAACAGTTGCACCCGAATGATCATCTTTTGGTAACATACGTGTTTCTTTCGTCATTACTTTTTCCCCCCTTGCAAACGAATTCTAGGGTCGATTAGACCGTAAAGAATATCGACAATAAAAATAGATACGATAAATAGGGTACTGAATAATAGTGTAATAGCCATAATAACTGAAAAGTCATTCGTCGTAATTGAGCGAACGAATTGGTCCCCTAATCCAGGTACACCGAAAATGTTTTCGATTGTTAACGTTCCAGTTAAAATACTTGCTAACATTGGAACTAATATTGTAATGACTGGAATTAACGCATTACGCAATGCATGTCCAAATAATACGCGTTGCGTTGAATTTCCTTTTGCTCGAGCTAATAATATGTAATCTGAGCTCAATACTTCAATCATTTCTGCACGAATATAACGTGCGACAGTCGCAACGACAACCGCCGATAGTGCTAATGACGGTAAAATTGCCGTAGAGATTCCTTCCCATCCTGCTACCGGAAACCATTGTAAGCGTACTGCAAAAACGTATTGTAATAATACCGCTAACACAAATGATGGTACCGATATCGCAATTACTGATATAAAGGTGGCAAGATAATCTACCCATGTATTTTGCCGGGTCGCAGCAACAACCCCTAAAATGACTCCTAATATTACACCGATTGTCATTGAGAAAAGCCCCATTTGAAATGATGGCACTAACCTCGGCTTAATTAAGTCCCACACAGGTTGGTTATCGTATTGGAAAGAATTACCAAAATCTCCTTTAACGACATTGGCTATGTAGTTTCCATATTGAATTGGCAGTGGGTCATTTAAACCATACTTTTCATTCAATATCGTTTTTTGTTCCTCGCTTAACTTTTCATCGTTAAACGGTGATCCAGGCATTAACTTCATTAGAAAAAATGTAATTGTAATGATAATAAATAACGAAATGATCATGTAGAACAATCTTTTTAACGTATATCTAAGCATCAACCATACCCCCTAGTATTGAATTAACATTCCCTTCAAAATTTTCAGAAATATTAATAATATTATAATCACAAGGGTTCGAATTAATCAATATCATTTCAATTTACAGTGATAAAGGAATTCTACGTAATAGCATTAAATCAACACATATTTTCATAAAAATAGTTTATTACGAGCTGAAATATCTTCAATTTAATAGGACAATAGGTTACAATAATTTAAAATCACTACTAAGGAATGAAGTTATGTTACGTTTATCTCATCGGACTTGGGTTTATATCATTATTACGCCTTTATTCACAATCATTTCATGGATATTGAGCAATCCTACTTGGAGTCATTTTATTAACTTGTTTTTTACTTTTTCTATTATTTTTGCGATTTTATTATTTACTTTGTTGATTATTCAAGAAGGTATATTAGATGTTACAAGCTTTGGTTTCCGACGCTTTAAGTATCAAATGATGCGCAAAAAAGATAAAGGCCGGTACGAATCTGACGAATTTTTTAATCCTAAAAATCCTAAGCAGTCTAAGTACGTTGTTCAATCTTGGATTAAACCTGCTTTACTTGTCCACGTTTTTTATATCGTACTTTCATTTTTGCTCGCTTTTACCGTTCGTTAGTCATACATGTTTATGTATATACCAAAAACAGATGTCTTTTTAGAGAAGACATCTGTTTATATATATACTCATATCAATTGGAAAAATGCTTAATTTTTATAAAATGATGACAAAAAATGAAATACATGCATGATTTTTCCGTTTTTCTTCTATTATATATTGTGTGTATAAAGGTATAACTACCCATCTTGTATGTTCCTTGAAAATATCACTGTATAAATAATCAAGCCTATACAAAAACATTCAAATATAGCACACCATCAAATATTGGGAGGAATTGTCAATTTATAATGCTTTCATAAACACCCTAGAGACCTGTCGTACTTTTGAACTTATAGTTAAAAATAGAGGCTAGCACATCGACGTGTGCTAGCCTCTATTTTTATTATTCGTATTTTTTAAATATTAATACTGCATTATGACCACCAAAACCTAAACTGTTACTCATAGCATAATTGATGTCACAATCTACTGCTTGGTTTGGCGTAATATCTAAATCTATTTCAGGATCATTAGATTCAGCATGAATCGTTGGCGCAATCTTTTTATCTCTAATAGATAATACAGAGAAAATCGCTTCAACACCGCCTGTTGCACCAAGTAAATGGCCTGTCATAGATTTTGTCGAACTGATTTTCAACTGATTTGCTGCTTGGCCGAATGTATTTTTAATGGCTTTAATTTCAAACAAGTCTCCTACAGGTGTACTCGTTCCATGGGCATTTAAATATTGAATATCACTTGGTTCAATACCGGCATCTTTAATGGCCGCTTCCATTGCGCGTGAACCACCTTCGCCATCTGGTCCTGGCGCTGTAATATGGTGCGCATCTCCTGTTGAACCATATCCTACAACTTCAGCATAAATTTTTGCACCACGTGCTTTCGCTGACTCAAGTGATTCAAGGATAAGAATACCCGCGCCTTCTCCCATTACGAAACCATCACGTCCCTCTTGGAAAGGACGACACGCTGTTTCAATATCATCATTTGTAGATAATGCACGACTCGCACTAAATCCAGCGATAGCCATATGCGTAATTGGCGCTTCAGTACCCCCAGCAATCATAGCATCCGCGTCACCACGTTCGATGAATTTAAATGCTTCACCGATAGAGTTTGTCGCCGTCGCACAAGCCGTTACAGTCGCACCGTTAGGACCTTTGGCACCGAGATCGATTGAGACTTGTCCAGTTGCCATATCTGGAATTAACATTGGAACAAAGAAAGGGCTCACACGGCGTGGGCCTTTTTTCTTAAGTAAATCATAAGCTTCCTCAAATGTTTCCATACCACCAATACCTGAACCGATCCATACTCCGACTCTATCAGCATTTGACTCATCAATTGTTAATCCTGAATCTTTTAACGCTTCTCTCGCAGCGACAACGGCATACTGTGTAAAGCGTGACATTTTTCGCGCTTCTTTTTTTGGAATATGTTCTTCTATATTAAAATCTTTTAATTCTCCACCTATATGAACATTATAGGGCTCCGTATCAATACGTGTAATTTTATCAATACCGTTTACGCCTTTTAATGCATTTTCCCACATCGTAGGCACATCATTTCCAATTGGCGATAAAGCCCCTACACCTGTAACTACGACACGTTGTTTTTTAGTCATTAAAGTTCCTCCTTTACTATTTACCCCATCGAATCACTAGTGAGCCCCAAGTTAGTCCGCCTCCAAAGCCAACTAATACGAGCACATCGTCATCTTTAATTCGACCAGCTTTTAATTCATCAGAAATGCTTAATGGAATCGATGCTGCCGAAGTATTGCCATACTTATTCACCGAGACACTCATTTTTTCTTTTGGAATGTTTAATCTTTGTCTCGCTGACTCCATAATGCGGATGTTCGCTTGATGTGGAATGAATAAATCAATATCATCTGGTTGTAAATTCGCTTTTTCTACCACACGTAAAGAAGAATCTCCCATGATACGTACCGCAAATTTGAATACTTCTCGTCCGTTCATACGGATAAAGTCAGTACCTTTTTCTTGATATAAGTACTTGCCTCCAATACCATCAGAACCCAATTCATAACTAAGAATACCACGGTTCTCTGATACTTCGCCAATAATAGCCGCTCCAGCTCCATCTCCAAATAAAATAGCTGTAGAGCGATCTTCTAAATCAGTAATACCAGACAATCTGTCTGCGCCTACTACTAAAATGTTTTTATAGTCTCCAGATAATACATAAGCTCTTGCAGTCACGATACCGTACATAAATCCTGTACATGCTGCGAGTTGATCTACAGAGGCTACTTTATTTAAACCTAATCGGTGTTGAAGCATATTGGCTACTGTTGGAAAACGGTGATCTCCAGTTGAAGTTGCCACAATAACCATGTCTATTTCATCTTTATCAATGCCTGCATCTTCTATCGCACGCACACTGGCTTCATATGCGAGATCCGATGTTTGTTCATCTTTATCTGCCCATCTTCGTTCTTTAATCCCAGTCATTTGGGAAATCCATTCATCTGATGTATCAAGGTACGACTCGAAGTACGCGTTATCAACAACGCGTTCTGGTGCATAAGCTCCAAATCCTTTAATTCCTACATTCATGGTTTGAACACCTTCTTCATGTTTTTTAATACCAGGTATTAATTTACCATAGAAACAATAAAAATTACAAGTCAAATGCCGACACGACTATACAAAGTAATCTAAGACAATTATAATAGAAATATCAGTATAAATGGAGGCAAATCTCAATGAAATACTTCTTTACGTTTTTTTGGGCGGTACTCTTATTAGAGATGATAAATTTCGTATTAAACAGTTTAAATGGCGGCGGTCCACTTAACTTTATCGCACCACTTGTTTTAGCTGTACTTATGGTAGTGGTTGTTGCGTTGATTGATATCGCAATTAAACCTGAAACCGCTTCTCCTGCTAAAAGCAATCAAAAATAATGAATAAGCAAAGGGGCAAGGACATTCGCTGTCCTTGCCCCTCAATTCATTCTTATAATTTTACATCTTACGCTAAGTTTCTTTGACTATGCGCTACATCATACTTCATCGTTTTTCTCTACTTTAAAGACCATTTCACCATCTTCAACATCGCCAAAAACTTTTGTGCCTTCTGGAAGATTTTCTTTAATAATCATACGTGCTAACGGTGTTTCTACATGACGTTGTACAAATCGTTTAAGCGGACGTGCACCAAATTGTGGTTCGTAAGCTGTTTCGCCCATCCATTTTTTCGCTTCTTCAGAAATATCTAGTGTGATACGTTGATCCGTTAATCTCATATTTAGGTTTCTTAATACTTTGTTAACGATCATTTGCATATCTTCTACAGATAACGGTTTGAATAATACAATGTCATCCATACGGTTTAATATTTCTGGTTTAAAATAACTGTGTAAACTCTCCATCACTGCTTTTTCTGTTTCAGCTGTAATTTCTCCAGTATCTTTCACACGGTCGAGTAAAATTTGTGAACCGATATTACTTGTCATAATAATAATTGTATTTTTGAAGTCCACACTTCTACCTTTAGAATCGGTCAATCGACCTTCATCTAAAATTTGAAGCAACACGTTAAACACATCAGAATGTGCTTTTTCAACTTCATCTAAAAGAATTACCGAATATGGATTACGTCGAACGGCTTCTGTCAGTTGACCTCCTTCATCATGACCAACATAACCTGGAGGTGCTCCAATTAATCTTGAAACCGCGTGTTTTTCCATATATTCACTCATATCAATGCGAATCATATGTTTTTCAGAATCAAACAATGTTGAAGCTAACGATTTAGCAAGTTCTGTTTTACCAACACCTGTAGGACCTAAAAATAAGAAAGAACCGATTGGTCGATTAGGGTCTTTAATCCCCGCACGTGCACGTACAACAGCATCCGCAACTAAATCAACTGCACGTCCCTGTCCTACAACACGTTCGTGTAAAATGTCTGACAGATTTAATAACTTTTCGCGTTCAGTTTCGACTAACTTAGATACCGGGATGCCTGTCCATTGACTCACAATCTCACCGATTTCTTCGTCTGTCACCACTTCTCTAATAATGTGGTCATTGTCTCCACCTTGAGCTTCTTGGAAAGCAGCTTCTAAGTCTTTCAATTCTTTTTCAAGTTGTGGTATTTTACCATGTTGTAATTCAGCTGCCTTTTCAAGATCATAGTTATTTTCTGCATCTTCTAGTGCTTTACGGCTTTCATCAAGTTCTGTTCTTTTTTCTTGTACTTTTGCGATTTTTTCTTTTTCACTTTCTACGCGTGATTGTAACTGAGCTTGAAGTTCTTTTTCTTCCGCTAATTCTTCTTGCAATTCTTTAAGACGCATTTGGCTCGCTTCATCAGATTCTTTTTTAAGTGCATTTTCTTCAATTTCTAATTGCATCACACGACGGTTGGCTTGATCAAGTTCTGTTGGGTTAGAACCCATTTCTGTACGAATCGTAGCCGACGCTTGGTCTATAAGATCAATGGCTTTATCTGGTAAAAATCGGTCGGTAATATATCGGTCTGACAACTCCGCTGCAGCAACTAATGCACGGTCTTGAATACGTACGCCATGGTGTACTTCGTAACGTTCTTTAAGACCACGTAAAATTGAAATCGTATCTTCAATATTTGGTTCTTTTACATTTACTTTTTGGAAACGACGTTCTAATGCTGAGTCTTTTTCGATATATTCACGGTATTCATTTAACGTTGTCGCCCCAATACAGTGTAATTCACCACGTGCGAGCATTGGTTTTAACATATTACCTGCGTCCATGGCACCTTCAGTTTTACCGGCACCTACAAGCATATGAATTTCATCAATAAATAACAAAATACGTCCATCAGATTCTTTAACTTCTTTTAAAACGGCTTTTAAACGTTCTTCAAATTCGCCTCGGTATTTTGCGCCTGCAACGAGTGCACTTAAATCTAATTCAAAAACTGTTTTATCTAATAAAGAGTCAGGAACATCACGCTTTACAATACGCTGTGCCAATCCTTCAACTATTGCTGTTTTACCTACACCAGGTTCACCGATTAACACCGGATTGTTTTTCGTTTTACGACTAAGAATTCGAATCGTATTTCGAATTTCCTCATCACGTCCAATAACAGGATCCATATTCCCTTTACGTACTTCTTCTACTAAATCACGACCGTATTTGGCTAATGCTTCATAATTCACTTCAGGATTTTGTGTTGTCACATGATTCCCTCCTCTAACTTTTTTAATAATCTCAATTATAGCTTCTTTTTTATTGCCTACTGCTTGTTTTGTAGTGTCATCGATTTCTATAGCAGCTCTCAACATATGCTCCATCGAAACATACGTATCTTCATATTCATTCATAAATTGTTCGGCTTTATTAAACAAACTATTTGTTTTTGCACCTAAATATTGTCCATATTGTACATTATCGCCTTTAACAGTAGCATAATTTGTTAATTTATCTATATAGGCTTTATTTAAAGCTTCTGTATCAATATTTGCACGTTGTAAAACACTTTGATATAAGCTTTCCGGTTGTTCTAACATTGCTTTTAAAACTGCTTCTATTTCTATATTCGTTAAGTGATATTCTTTTGCATATTCAATGGCTTTTTGAAGCGCATTTTGAATAGAATGTGTAAATTGATTAATATCCAAAATGTCTCACTCCTTTTTCATTTTACAGGTCTTTTGACTTTGACTTTCTTTGACCTTAATTGCATTATACACCTTTAAATTTGGGATTGCAACGGTTTAGTTTGACTTACTTTGACTAAATAAGTGCACCTTCGCTATTAACATTAGCCGTTCTTTACTACTTCAAACATTGGCCAACACTAATAAGAACTCCCTATATCGTTTAGGGAGTTCTCACTTTTAATATCATTTATTTTAGCTTACACCTAATGCAATTTTTGCATAGCGTGACATCATGTCTTTGTTCCAAGGCGGATTCCAAACAATATTGACTTCTGTGTCTTTAATTTCTGGCAATTCACCTAGCGCTGTTTTGACTTGATCAACAATTTGCGGCCCCATCGGACAACCAATTGACGTTAATGTCATCTCAACAGTACAAAGGCCATCATCATCTAAATCTACTTTATAAACAAGGCCTAAATTAACGATATCAATACCTAGTTCAGGGTCAATAACGTTTTCTAAAGCGCCTAAAATGTTATCTTTTAAAGCCTCTTCCATGAGATTCACCTCTCCAATGTAATAACTATCATCAATATATCAAAATTCAGACATTAAGACAATAAAATGCTATGATAGGCTTACATCGAACTTGAGCATAAGGAGACATTTATGAAACAACATTTGATTTGCCTTGATTTAGATGGCACGTTATTAAATGATAACAAAGAAATTTCACCCTATACTTTTAAAGTACTTAAAACCTTACAATCACAAGGTCATGCTATTATGATTTCTACCGGGCGACCTTTCCGTGCAAGTAAACGTTATTATGATGAACTTAACATGGATACGCCAATCGTAAATTTCAATGGCGCTTACGTCCATCACCCTAAAGATCCACATTTTCCGTGTCAACATGCCCGTCTTGATGAAGGCATTGCAACAAGTATTATTGAAACGCTCAAAAAGATGGAGGTTCAAAATATTATTGCTGAAGTCAAAGATCATGTGTACTTGGATCGCTATGATGAAAATCTATATGAAGGATTTAGTATGGGAGAAGCTCAAATTGAAATTGGCGACTTACGAGAACTTTTAAACGAAGATCCTACAAGTATACTGATAGAAGCTGATGAGCATATGATTCCTCGCATCAAACAAACTTTAACACGTTTTTATGCTGAAAACATTGAACATCGCCGTTGGGGCGCGCCTTATCCTGTTATAGAAATCGTCAAAAGAGGCATTAGTAAAGCTGTCGGGATAGACATCGTCAAATCATATCTCAACATCGATCACCAATATATCATTGCCTTTGGTGATGAAGATAATGACATCGAAATGATTAAGTATGCTAAACACGGCGTAGCGATGGCAAATGCCATTCCGGAGTTAAAACATATCGCTAAGGAAACGACATGTTCAAACAATGACGATGGCATCGGCGTATATTTGAATAACTTTTTCCAACTGAATTTAAATAAAGATACTGAAGAGGAGGTACAATAATGAATAAAGTCATTGTAGTAGGTGCTGTTGCAGGTGGTGCAACTGCAGCAAGTCAACTTCGTCGTCTCGATCCCGACGCTCAAATTACCGTTTATGAAAAAGATCGTGATATGAGTTTTGCTAATTGTGGTTTACCTTATTATCTTGGAAATGTCGTTGCTTCTCGTGATGACTTACTCCCAATCACTCCTGATGATTTCAAACAAAGAAAACATATTGATGTCTTAGTAAAACATGAAGTAATTGCTGTCGATAGTCATCAAAAAACGGTAAAAGTCAAAAACCATTCAACAGGAGAAACATTTACCGATCATTATGACACACTCATCCTTAGCCCAGGTGCACGTGCAAATCAATTGAACTTTAATGCGCCTCATCTTTTCACATTACGCAATATGGAAGATACAGATGCCATCGAGCGTTTTATTGAAGAAAATCACGTGGAACGTGTCCTCATTGTCGGTGGTGGCTATGTAAGTTTAGAAGTTTTAGAAAATATGTACTTAAGAGGCCTAAAACCTACACTTATACATCGTTCAGAAGCCATCAATAAACATATGGATCAAGATATGAACCATGTCATCTTCGATATTTTAAAAGATAAAAAGATACCTTATCGCTTAAATGAAGAAATTGCTTCGATAGATGGCAAAAATGTTACGTTTACATCGGGGCTTCAAGAAACATATGATTTAATTATTACTGGGGTTGGCGTCAAACCTAATTCCGATTTCTTAAACAATTCGGGAATACATCTCGATGATAAAGGTTACATTCCTGTTAATGATCGCTTTCAAACAAATCAACCAGATGTCTACGCACTCGGTGATATTATAACAAGCCATTATAGACACGTTGACCTCCCAGCACATATTCCATTGGCATGGGGCGCACATCGTGGTGCGAGCGTCATCGCTGAACAGCTTGCTGGAAATAAAAATATCACTTTTAAAGGTTTCATAGGGGCAAATATCGTGAAATTCTTTGATTGTACTTTAACAAGTACAGGTATTGCTCCAAATGAATTAAAACATTTTGACTATGAAGTGGTAGAAGTCAAACAAACGGCACATGCAGGCTATTATCCTAACAATGCTAAACTTCACTTAAGAGTCTACTATGACAAAAAAAGTCGTCAAATACTTCGAGGCGTTGCTGTAGGACAAAAAGGCGCAGATAAGCGTATTGATGTACTAACAATGGCAATGATGCACCAATCTACTGTAGACGAACTCACTGAATTTGAAGTAGCCTATGCCCCTCCTTATAGCCATCCAAAAGACGCATTAAATATGCTAGGTTATAAAGCACGACCTTAACATCATTTAAAAAGACGCCATACATTGTAGACAATGCATGGCGTCTTTCTTTAAATTAATGAAATAATTGTGTTAGCGGTCCCCATGGTAAAATAATACCAAGAATAATTGTCAATACAGTAACCGCCCATGTCGCAATAAATACGCCACGACTTGGCGCTTTACGTTTCTTACGTGCAATAGACACTTCCATTAAACCTACAATGGCTATCCCCAATACCATTTTGAATGTTAGTAACATATGGTTTGAACCCGCACTCGTAAACGCATTGGCAATAAGCCATACACCCGTAATTAAAACAAAAATCATAAATAAGCGCGTTGCCATATGTAACGGTTTAAAAAGTGGTGTTGGACCTTGTTTGCTTGAAAAATTTTCATAAGTCGCAAAAAATAAAATCAACAAAATAATCCAACTGATCACATGAAGATTAATTAAAACCACAATAACCCCTCCTTTAATACATAACTTTGTTGATTATACCATATTAAATGTATTCATTCATTTAAATAACCGCTACAAAGCGTTTTCAAACACATCAGCAAGTAACCTTTTCTTTACTTACTTGCACATTTACGCTGTCGTTTTTGCCAAAAAAAGAGGCTGAGCCTTTACGAGTGACTGCTCTAGGAAACGCACAAGCGGTGTCCTAAAAACAGGTTGGCTCAACCTCTTTAAAACAAAAATTTATTTTTCAATGTAGTTTGTTAATGTTCCAATATTGTCGACAGTCACTTTCACTTCGTCGCCCGGTTGTAAATATTTTGGTGGGTTCATGCCTGCACCAACCCCCGCTGGCGTACCTGTTGCGATAATATCACCTGGATGTAATGCCACATATTTTGAAATTTCTTCAATGAGTTCGTCGATTTTTAAAATCATTTGTGATGTATTACCATCTTGACGAATTTCGTTGTTCACTTTCGTTACAATGTTAACATTTTCAGGTGTTGGCATTTCATCTTTAGTCACGATATATGGTCCCATTGGGCAAGCGCCTGTAAGACTCTTAGATAAAAAGGCTTGATCGTGCGCTTTTTGTGCTGTACGGTCTGTAATATCATTGATAATCGTATAACCATACACGTAATCTAATGCGAGGCCTTTAGGGATTTTTGAACCTGACTTACCAATCACAATACCGAGTTCACCTTCGTAATCAAGTGTATCAGTAATATCTTTATGATTTGGAATCGTCGTTTCATCGCCTGTTAATGACGATGCTGCTTTTGTAAATACATATAATCGATCTACTTCATGATTGAGTTCTTCAGCATGCGCTTTATAATTACGTCCAAAAGCAATAACATTGTTTGTAGGCGTGACAGGCGGTAAAAATTCAATTTCATCGAATTTTACTTTGTAGTCTTCTCCACGACCACTATCCATCGCAGCAACTACCGCTTTACGTACTTGCTCTTGGAATTCAATCGTTTGATTTTGTTGTAATCCTTGTAATAATGTCTTTGGATGAAAATCACCTTCTGCAAAATCAGCGAAGACTTTTCTTAAATCCCATGCTGCTTCTTCACGTTTTACTTTCACACCAAAAGATGTTTCACCATTATGCTTGAATGACAAAAATTTCATTCATAATCAGCTCCTAACGTATATCTTACACACATTATAACGAAAATTTCAGATAAATCACACAGTTTGCTTTTTGATTTAATCAATTACTAAGGCACCGAACTTGAAGAAATACAAATATCCCGCCACATGTTTGCCAGTTATCGTTTCTAAAGCCTTTTGATAATATTTCATTTGGATGCGATATTTTTCTTTCAATTGTTCACCTATTTCTTCATCGGTCATTCCTCTGCGTCGAATAAAGGCATCTGTTTTATAATCTACAAAAAAGTACTGCTCATCTTTCACAAATACGACGTCAATCATACCTTGAATGATGGCCGCATCAGAAACATGTTGATCCGCTTCCATATCTTGTTGATTAACGACAAAAGGTAATTCTCGATAAAGCGCATCACTGTGTGCGATTGTTTCATATAAATCACTCTGAATAAAACGTTTAATATCATCGATGCGAATATCTTTGACAGCATCTTCTGAAATCATTGCACGCTGAACTAGTGAATCGATATAGTCATTTAACTCATTGTCAGATAACCTTTCTCTTTTAAATGGTAAATGTTGCATTACCCTATGCATTAACGTTCCAATTTCAGAAGCCGAACGTTTTTGTTCTTCTAAAAATGTCGGTCGATTATACGCCGCAACACCTAACCGATATTGACGTACACGGTCATAATTGGTATCCGCCTGTTCTGTTTCTAACTGTCGTTTTAATTCAGATACCGATTGTTTAGAAGCTTGGTTTTCTGCTGCCTTATATGGATATTCAAATAATAAGCGTGCTTCAATTTCTTGCGTATCACGTGTGTTTTTAGCTGCTAGTTGAATGTGTTCATCCAAATCAGACATATTCACGTGTTCTGTTTCATGCTTTTCCTCTGGTAAAATATCAAGCGCTTCAATATGATTGATTTCAAGTGTCGGGGTTAAAGAAGCATCCAATAACTCGACACCTTCCTTAAAGCGCATAGACGGAATTAATGCTGAATTTTGATATTTACTTAAAACACTGTACATCAGTTCAAATGGATTTTTAGCATTAAAACGATATAACGACGTTAATTGATTGTTACTTATCGGAGCTTGAGCAAGTTGCATTAACTTTTCTTCTTTTTTCTCACGCCCTATGAGATAAAGTTGCTCTTTCGCTCTCGTTAATGCCACATAAATTAATCTCATTTCCTCGGAAATAATTTCTTTTCGATTCATTAACTCTATACTCATCGAGATAAGGGATGGATAAAAAATCCCGTGCGTTTCATCATAATATTGAAGCCCTAGTCCTTCTTGCTGATTCAAAATTACCGGTTGATTTAAGTCCATCATATTAAAGTCACGAGTTAGCCCTGAATAGATAACAAATGGAAACTCTAAACCTTTACTACTATGAATAGTCATCATGCGCACCACATTGTCATTAGGACCAATCACGTTTTCTTCTCCAAAGTCTTTGCCTCGTTCAATCATTTGATCGATAAAACGTATAAATTGAAACAATCCTCGAAAACTCGACTGTTCAAAATCAACCGCTTTGTTAAATAAGCCATGAAGGTTTGCACGGCGGCCTTTACCACCTACTAATCCACTGAAATACTGAATTAAATAATAATCGTTAAAAATTTTATCAATCAACTGATAAACAGGGTGACTTTGACTGTATGTTCTATAAACCGTTAAATCTTCCATAAAACGCTCAAGCTTGTCTACAAGGGCTGCCTCCGCCTTTTCAGATGCTAAATAGTTGCTAATAGATTGGTAAAAATAATCATCATGTGGGGACACCACACGTATGTGTGCGAGCTCATCTTCTGTAAACTGAAAAATCACAGAACGCATTAATCCCACTAAATAAATATCTTGTAATGGATTATCAATTACGCGTAAAAAAGATAACATTAAACGTATTTCAGTTTGTTCAAAATATCCTTGTTTGCTATTCACATAAAGCGGAATGTCTCTATCTTTAAACACATGTTGTAAATGGCGTGCGTTACTATAACTTCGCTCCAAAATAACAATGTCTTTATACGTTGCTGGTCGATACTGTTGCGTTTTAATATCATAGACTTTTTGCGTTTGTAATATCGCTTCAACTTGTGAAGCGATCAAATGTGCCTCTTGTTCAGACCCCGTCAACGCACTTGCCTCATCTTCAATTAAAACATTGAATCGCACCGGTACTTCCACTTCATCAAAGGGCGCACCGTAATATAAACGCGCAGCATCATCGTACGCTATTTCTCCCACATCACTATCCATCATATGATGAAACAAGTAATTTGTTGTGTTCAAAACTTCTTTACGCGAGCGAAAATTTTGTGATAAATCGATACGCCAACCACTCGCGTGGTCAGGGTGGTTAAAAGTTTGATACTTCTCAATAAATAAACTTGGATCCGCTTGTCTAAATTTATAAATGGATTGCTTGACATCACCTACCATAAATAAATTCCCATTCGCGGCATTACCACGTTTAAAGCTTGCGATGATTTTCTCTTGCACTCTATTCGTATCTTGATATTCATCGACTAAAATTTCTTCAAAACGCTGACGATACATCTTCGCGACTTCTGAAGGTTCACCCGATTCGTCATACAATATTTTCAAAGCAAAATGCTCATAATCTGTAAAATCCAATAGATTACGTGCACGTTTCGCTTCACTAAATGCCTGTATCACATCTTTCGTTAAACGACTTAAATAGCGTACTCGTGGAGCAAGATGTGCAAGCTCAGCTGTTAATGTTGCATCATCTCGAGCAGCAAGCTCTTGCTGTACTTTTGAAATAAATGTTTTAAATTGATCGTAATGCAATTTAAACGTCTCATAATGCGTATTCATTACTTCATCTTTACCAATGTCACGTGGCTTATTAGGTAAACGCCCTACTTTATATTCTTGAAGTTGGGCTTTATCTATCACACTTTCACTCAAAAACTGTCGTAAAGCCTGACGGTGGTCGTCGATAAATCGGACATGTTTTTCTAAATCTCCAACCATTTGCAATTGTTCATATGCTTGTTCAATTGCATCTTGCGCCGCTTCCATATACAGTCGGATATAATGGTTAATGATATTTAAATAATGTGACTGTAAATGCGCATCGATATAAGGTGCATCAAGTTCATCTAACCATTTTTCCGGTTCAGGATTAGCAACACTAAAATAATATAAACTTTTAATAATTTGTCTCAATCGCTCGTCATTACGGTCTGAGCCGATTTGTTCCGTTAAGTCAATAAAATGGCGGTCTAATATGCTGTAATGTTTTTCAAAAACATCATCGATAACAGCCTCTAACAAAAGGACATTTTCCACTTCACTCGCCGTACGAAAATTGGGATCAATGTTTAAAACATCGTAATGTTGTTGGATTAATTTTAAACAAAAACTATGCAATGTCGAAATTTGCGCTTGATGAATTTTTGCGCTTTGATTTTTGATATGTTGGTTGGAAGGATCTTCTAATATCGCTTGACGTATTCGAGATTCAATACGATGCTTCATTTCTCGAGCACTTAAGTTAGTAAAAGTCACAACGAGCAACCTGTCTACATCAATACCATCTTTTAATATGCGTTGAATAATCCGTTCAACTAGCACTGCCGTTTTCCCTGAACCTGCTGCTGCCGCTACTAGAACATCTTGTCCTTTCGCATAAATACTTTCCCATTGTGCGTCTGTCCACTGCACGCCTTGTGGCTTTTCAGGTATATGCATTATTCTCCCTCCTCTCTTAAACATTCTAGCGGATTGATTTTTTCATCTACTGTTCTATATTTCGGCGCATCAATTAAACTGTCCACATGACATACGGACTGATAATTACAAAAACGACACGGTAGCGTTTCTTTATATTTAAGTGGTGCCACTTCAGTATGACCATCCATAATATTCGTTGCGATTGCTTCAAAATTGCGTTTGTTATGCTGCATTAATTTGTAAAGTGTTGTTTCATCTGCTACTTTACTTGAACTGTAAAAATCGCCATTCTTCTTCAACCTCAATGGCACGATATCTGAGTTGAATCCGTCAATTAAACTCTTGTCATACGCCTCAATAACATCCGAATCACCATTCAACAAACCACTTAATTTATAGGATTTTAAAAATGATGTTTCTAAATTTTCAGTGCTCAAATCAGACCATGTCCGCTTTTCATCTTTAAACTTGTGCACATACATATATAAAAAGCCCCCTGGCTTCAATTCAGATGATAGTCCAAGACGTGCTTTATTTTGTAATGCAATATCCATATACGTCATCATTTGCATTTGTAAGCCGTAATACACTTTGACTAAGTCTAAAGAAGCGCTCGTCGTTGAAGACTTATAATCAATAATATTAATGAAACTTTTATTTTGCGTTTCGTATATGTCAATACGGTCGATTTGACCTCGAATATTAATAGGGATACCTTGTTTCGTTTGAAGCGGTTGAGCCATTAATTCATTATCATTTCTAGGTTGCTTTCTAAATGACTTTTCAAATGCAATCGGCTTGAATTGAGAGTGTTCACTTTGATGTTTCATCGCATGCAATGTCGCTTGAATAATTGCGCCGATACGTCGAGATAAATATTGATAATACGATGTTGAATTAAGCAAATTATATTGTACTTCAGGTAAATAGTTAGCCAGTGCTTCTTCCGTAAGCTGTTGGATTTGTTGTGTTGAAAGTTGATTAAAACGTCCTTGAACTTTCTCAGCAATATAACGTAAAACATCATGGAAAATGGTACCTAAATCAAAACTTTGAAGTTGGTATTTTGTACGTTCGTTTAAACGTAAACCGTGCGAAGCATAATGCTTAAACGGACAACTTTGATAGCCTTCAAATCGCGACACACTGGCATTAATCACTTTACCATAGAGTGATTCGGTCAATACTTGATCCAATTGAACCGTCTCATTGCGATAAGTAAGTGCTGTTTTAAGATGGTTCAGTCCATGAGCTAATGACTCATGTTGTGTCATCACATAATAAACTGCATACCACGTATCTGAAATTAATGCGCCATCAAGCGCGGCTTTTAAAGATTCCAGTAAATGCACTTTGGTCTGATGTGGATGGGCTACAAGTGACATTGTATGACGCTCATGTTCACGCTCAGTATACGTCACTTTAAGTTGTGTGAATAACTTCATTATGTCATTTAAAAATGGACTTATTTCTCGTTCGCTACCGCTACTTTCCATCAAACTATAACTCCACGTCACTTTATCCGTCGCACGTGTCATTGCGTAATAACATACGAACGCTTCATCCATTTGTAAAATATCTGCTGTAGGACTTAATTGCGTTTTAGTCACTTCTTCAAATTGTTTCTTTTCATCATCAGAAATCAAGCTCTTACCTGCTAGCGCTTGAGGCATCACACCGTCGTTCATCCCTATCATATAGATATGTTTTTTATTATCTACCTTTGCTAAATCCATTGTTCCAATCGAAACTTGATCCAACGTTTGAGGAATCATTGAAAATTCTAATTCATTCAATCCGACATCTAAGATTTCAAGAAATCTTGGAAGTGTCATTGATTGTGTTTTAAAAACCGTCACGACATCATCTAAAACGCGGCTAAAACCATTCCAAATTTGGTCTATCTCTTCAGCTGCTGTATGTTTTCCCATTTCATCTAACATATCGCGTTCAGTCATCAATTGATGAGGTAATTCGAATGATTCCATCACTTCATAAAAAGCTGTAGCATAATCTAAAGCATGCGCACCTTCATTTAACGCACTTTCGAATGCCATCAATTTATGAAACACATCATCTTTGAGTGTAATTACGCGCTCAAATAACGCTTGCGTATCTTCATCGATCTTTTTTCGTTTAATCCCCATCTTTTCAAATTGTTCTAACGTGAAAGATTTAGGGTCTATCCACCGTTTGCCACGAATGCCACGTTCTAAAGCATAATTTTCTAATATATCAATACGATGTAAACTATCTGAATATGTACGTGTTAACACATTCGTTTTTAACAAACGCATTAATGGCTCAAAATTCCATTGCGTTTGAAGCACTTCGATCAATGCACGTAACATTTCCATCACTGGGTGATGTGTCATTGATTTTTTCACATCAATACTGTACGGAATATCGTATTGTGGCAATATTGACTCTAGTAAATAAGGATAACTCGGATCTCGATACAATATCGCAATATCATTAAAACGATAACCATTTTCACGCACATCTTTCAAAATACGGCGCGCGATTTCATTAACTTCATCACGCGTAGTAGGCGATTCTAAAATGTTCAGTGATTCTATTTCTGTCGCAAATACACGGGGGATTAACGCATCAAATTCACTTTCTAAATGTTGTAAATCTTGATTGTTAAAGCGATTCACTGTTGAAAATGAGCGACGTTCCAAATTAACATCTAAATGTTTGGCAATGGCTTCTATATGTTGAAGTGTCTCTGAAGGTTTACGAAACATACTAAACGCATCTTTGTCTCCATCTGTCGTTAGAAGTACTGATACCGACTTGGCATGTTGAACAAGCGCTTCAATCACTTTATATTCTTGCGTTGAAAAGTTATGAAACCCATCTATATAAATATCCGCGCGTGCGAGCCAATCAGATTTTGGAATAAGTTCGATAAAACGATTCATTAACGCTTCAGATGTAATAAATTCATCCGTCATATTTTGAATTAACTGGTCATAAATAAGGCCAATATCATGCAACTTGTCTCGTGTCCGTTTATCAAAGGCTTGATTTTCTGATGCTTCTTGTACCATATCAGCAGTAACTGCATACTTTTCAAAATCTTGAATTTGCTCCCTAATTTTAGTACTAAATCCCAAATATTCTGTTTGCGCATGATAAAGTTTAAGATTCGCTTTTTGTGCTTGTAAAATATCATACAGCATCATTTCAATCGCATTCGTGGATAATCTTTTTTCGCTCACACCACCTAACTCTTGAAACACACGATGACTTAATCGTTCAAAGTGCAAAACCTCAGCCCGAACACTGCCACGTAACTCTGCATCGTTTACGAATGCCCGCTCATACAAATACGTCCCTTGCATTGGCGTAATAAGCACAATAGGATCTCCTAAAGGCTGCGCTCGTAATTTCGCTTTTATTTCTTTTAACATCGTCGTACTTTTCCCTGTTCCTGCACGACCTAAAAATACCCGAAACATGCCCTCACCCCTTCATATTACATTCACAATTTATGTTTATTATAGCATTCTCGCTTCAGTTAACTCTACTGTCTCCCCACCTCATTCATATCATCCATTCAAGTCGTAATATCTCAAATCGTTTCTAAAAAAAGAGTGAGACAACGAAACTGTCTCACTCTTAAAAGCCTATACTTATTGTTCTTGTTACTATGACGTAGCTTACTGAAGCTGTCCTATTTTTAATGATCTGGGTTAAAGTTTACTTTAAATTCACCAATTGGCCAAAAACGTAAAGACACTTTCCCTACAATTTGATCTTTATCGATGAGGCCAAAAGCACGGCTATCTTTACTTACTTCACGATTGTCTCCAAGTACAAGATATCTGTCTTTCGGTATTTTATACTTGCCACCACTATTAGGAAGGTCAGATGATTTGAAAGAACCTGTAATTTCTTCATAATTTTTGTGCTTCATATTATAGTCCAAATAAGGTTCTGCTGTTTTCTTCCCATTCACATATAGAACATCGTGTTTATATTCGATATGATCACCTGGCACACCGATAATACGCTTCACATAATCACTGTTTTCATCTGCGTGAAATACAATGACATTACCGCGCTCTAAATGTCCGAACGTTTTACCGAGTTTATTCACTATAACACGTTCCCCATTTTTTAAAGTGGGGTCCATAGAATCCCCTTTGACGTTATATGGCTTGATTACGAAAGCATATAGCAAACCGACAATAAGTAATGCTAAACCTATTGAAATCAACCATTCTATCGTTTCTTTTTTCACTCTCTACACCTCTAGTCTTCAAAATTTGCAGTTATTTTTTCGAAAGGATAATAACGAAGTAAAATCGTACCTATTATATCATTTTTGTCCACAGTTCCAAACGGTTCTGCTGTCGTCGTTCGTGTGAATTGATTCATCACAATATAATGACCTGGAGCAATGATATCACTTTCTTGTTCAGATAGCATCTTAGAAGACCAAGAAGTCACACCTAAATCTTTTATAAATGGATCTTGAACACGTTGATTATCAATGTAAAGTTCACTTTTTTGAATCGCGAGCGATTGACCAGGTTCACCTATAACACGTCCAACCTGAAGCGTTCCATTTTTTCTATATACAATGAAATCATGATAATTAATGTTATTGAGCCGTGGCGCAAGTTGATTGACGATGAAGCGCTCATCTTTTTGAATGATAGGCGCTAAACGATTAGTGTCAGCACGAAATGGGATAGCAATAAAAAGAATGATAAAGCTTATAAAGATGCAGGCGCAAATTGCGGACAAAAGATATTTGAAAATTCGTTTCACCATGTTCCTCCCCTTAATAAAAACACAACTAGATTTATTACAAAATCGAAGTGATCTACCTTTTAATTATTTCTATACCTTACTTCATTATGACACAAAAAGGGAGTGAGACAGAAATCTATTTGATTTCGTCGTCTCACCCCCACAAGGCTGACTAGGGTTGAAAGGAGCTGCTAAGCGAAATTTCAATCCAGACAGCTACTGTGCTTTTTAGCAGTTACCTTCTCATTATAGATGTGAGACAGAAATCTATTTGATTTCGTCGTCTCACCCCCACAAGGCTGACTAGGGTTGAAAGGAGCTACTTATAATCGTTCTTCTAATGCTTTTTTCTTATCTTCAAATCCTGGTTTACCTAATAACGCAAACATATTTTGTTTATATGCTTCCACACCTGGTTGGTTAAATGGATTCACACCTAATTGATAGCCACTCATAGCAACAGCTTTTTCAAAAAAGTATACGAGATAGCCGTACGTAAAGGCATCTAATTGAGGGAGTTTAATGACTAAATTCGGTACACCACCATCTGTATGTGCAAGTAATGTACCTTCAAAGGCTTTCGTATTAACATCATCCACCGTTTTACCTGCTAAATAGTTTAAACCATCTAAATCCTCTTCGTCCTCTTCAATTGTAATACTATGTTTAGGGGATTCTACTTTCAATACTGTTTCAAATAGGAAACGTCGTCCTTCTTGAACATATTGCCCTAATGAATGAAGATCAGTTGTAAAGTTCGCACTTGAAGGATAAATGCCTTTTAAATCTTTACCTTCTGACTCACCGAATAGTTGTTTCCACCATTCATTGAAGTACTGTAAAGATGGTTCATAGTTGATCAACATTTCAGTTGTGTAGCCTTTACTGTATAGAATGTTACGGATTGTTGCATATTGATATGCGATATTTTGTGTTACATCTTCTGAGCTTAATTCTTCGCGCGCTTGCGCAGCCCCAGCCATCATATTTTCAATATCGATACCTGCTACTGCGATTGGTAATAAACCAACGGCAGTTAAAACAGAAAAACGACCGCCAACATCATCAGGAACTACAAAAGATTCATAACCTTCATTTGTCGCTAATTGCTTTAAAGCACCTTTCGCTTTATCTGTCGTCGCAAAAATACGCTTAACTGCTTCATCTTTACCATATTTCTCTTCTAACAATTTTTTGAAAATACGGAATGCGACTGCCGGTTCCGTAGTTGTACCCGATTTAGAAATAACATTTACGGAAAAGTCTTTATCCGCTAAGTAATCGATCAATTCTTGTGTATACGTTGATGATAAATGATGTCCCGCAAAAATGATTTCCGGTGTTTCATTATCTTTTTTAAACGCCGGTGTTAACATTTCAATTGTTGAACGCGCGCCAAGGTATGAACCACCAATACCGATGACAACGAGTACATCAGAATTTGATTTAATTTGTTCTGCAGATTTTTGAATACGTGCAAATTCCTCTTTGTCATAATCTACTGGTAAGTCTACCCAACCTAAAAAGTCGCTACCCGCACCTGTACCTTCATGAATTGTGTGGTGTACTAATTTGACAAGGTCAGCCTGTTGATTTATTTCATGTTGCTCAAAAAATGATAACGCTTTTTGGTAATCTAATTGAATATGTGTCATGCACTGCGCCTCCTAAATTTTCTAACTATCGTTATTCTACTAAGATTTTCATGCATTTTCAATTTTCAAACGCATATTAAAGTGTCAATTCGATGACTTCTAAATGTATATTTATTTAAATACTTGCATAATAAAACATTTGTGTTATAGTTGTCGTTATACTTATTAAAAATACAACTAGGGGGAATTCAAATGAATAAACAAAAAGTAGTTTTAGCCTATTCAGGTGGTTTAGATACAAGTGTTGCCGTTCAATGGTTAATTGATCAAGGCTATGATGTTGTAGCATGTTGTTTAGATGTCGGAGAAGGTAAAGATTTAGACGTAGTCTATCAAAAAGCGCTAGACATGGGGGCGATTGAATCTCATATTATCGATGCTACAAAAGAATTTAGCGAAGATTACGTCGGCTATGCTATTAAAGGAAACTTAATGTATGAACAAACATATCCTTTAGTTTCTGCATTATCTCGCCCACTGATTGCTAAAAAACTTGTCGAAATCGCGCACGAAACAAATGCCAATACTATAGCACACGGTTGTACAGGTAAAGGAAATGACCAAGTACGCTTTGAAGTCGCTATTAAAGCATTAAATCCTGAACTCAATGTTATAGCCCCGGTGAGAGAATGGGGATGGAGCCGTGAAGAAGAAATCGACTATGCCAAAAAGCATGATATTCCTGTTCCTATTGGCAAAGCCTCTCCATATTCTATTGATCAAAACTTATGGGGAAGAAGCAATGAATGTGGTATTTTAGAAGATCCTTTTGTTGCGCCTCCAAAAGATGCTTTTGATTTAACACAGGAACTAGAAGACACACCTGATACACCTGAAGAAATTTTAATCACCTTTAACAAAGGTTTGCCTACACATATTGATAGTCAACCTTACGAATTAGATGATTTAATTCTTCATTTAAATGAAATCGCCGGTAAACATGGCATAGGCCGTATTGATCATATTGAAAACAGATTAGTCGGTATAAAATCACGTGAAGTATATGAAACCCCCGGCGCAGAAGTTATTTTAACAGCTCATAAAGCATTGGAATCTATCACGTTAACAAAAGAAGTGGCACATTTTAAGCCTGTTATTGAGAAACAATTTGCCGAACAAGTCTATAACGGGTTATGGTTCTCACCTTTAACAGATGCACTCAAAGCGTTTGTTGATCAAACACAACAACACGTTACTGGTGACGTCCGCATTAAAATGTTTAAAGGTCATGCCATTGCAAATGGAAGAAAATCAGACTATACACTCTATAATGAATCCCTTGCGACATACACAAAAGAAGATGCTTTTAATCAATCCTCTGCAGTTGGTTTTATTGATATTTATGGCCTACCTACGAAAGTAAATGCAATGCAAAATGGAGGTTATCAAAATGACTAAAAAAGCATGGGGCGGTCGTTTTGAAGCACAACCAGAAGCGTGGGTTGACGCTTTTAACGCATCGATTCATTTCGACCAAACGCTTATCGATGAAGATATTGAAGGAAGTATCGCACACGCAACGATGTTAGCACATCAACAAATTCTTACTCAAGACGAATGTACAACTATCATTCAAGGTTTAAAGGCGATTCAAAAAGATTTTCATGACGGCAACATTCAATTTCAAGATGCTTTAGAGGATATTCACTTAAATATTGAACATGAATTGATTCAACGTATTGGTTCTGTAGGCGGCAAATTGCATACAGGCCGTAGCCGAAACGATCAAGTTGCAACGGATATGCATTTATATACAAAAAAAGAAGTGCAACATATCATTGCTGCGCTTCAAAAGTTTCAAAAAACCATCATCGACTTAGCAAAGCATCATGTTGAAACGATTATGCCTGGCTATACACATCAACAAAGAGCACAGCCTATTTCATTTGCACATCATATTATGACTTATTTTTGGATGTTAGAACGTGATAAAAATCGCTTTCAAGATGCATTAAAACGTATCGATATTTCACCACTCGGTGCAGCTGCATTAAGCGGTACAACCTATCCTATCGATCGCTTTGAGACACAACGTCTTTTAGGATTTGCTGCTGTTTATGAAAATAGCTTAGATGCAGTCAGTGATAGAGATTATATTGTTGAAACTTTACATGCAATCAGTTTAACAATGGTGCATTTGTCTCGTTTTGCTGAAGAAATTATTTTCTGGTCTTCAGAAGAAGCACAATTCATTACACTATCTGATACCTTTTCAACTGGTTCATCTATTATGCCACAAAAGAAGAATCCAGATATGGCAGAATTAATACGTGGTAAAGTAGGCCGTACGACAGGGCATTTAATGAGTCTATTAATGACGTTAAAAGGCTTGCCTCTCGCTTACAATAAAGATATGCAAGAAGACAAAGAAGGGCTCTTTGATGCGATTCATACGCTTAAAGGTGCTTTACACATCTTTGAGGGAATGCTGAAAAGTATGCATGTCAATACTGAACGCCTATCTGAAACTACAGAAAAAGATTTCTCTAATGCAACTGAATTAGCAGATTATCTTGTGATGAAAGACGTTCCTTTTAGAGAAGCACATGAAATTGTCGGAAAAATCGTGTTATGGTCTATACAAAATCATACATTTTTACTTGACGTACCTCTAGAAGTTTATCAGCAACATCATAATGCAATTGATCAAGATGTTTACACATATTTACGCCCTTCTGAAGCTGTAAAACGACGCAAAAGTTATGGTTCTACCGGACAAAAAGCAGTGAAACATCAAATTTCAGTAGCCGAATCATTAATTTAATGTAAAATTTGTTAATAGTTAAAAGGTTCATTAAATCCTATTGTTTTTTTATTCTATATACTATAATTTAAAGGGGTATTCCCACCTAAAACAAAGGAGGATTTATAATGAATCGTTATTCTAGGTTAATCGTTTCTTCAAGCATAGTCACAACTTTACTTGTTGGAGGTATTGCAATCCCTTCACAAGCGCAAGCTGGGTCTGTACAAAGTGCGACAAATCAAGGCAAGGCAACGCCATTATCCCCATCTGTACATAATGTTTTAGATAAAAAACACGTGACTATTGGGCACCGTGGTGCCAGTGGCTATGCACCAGAACACACCATCGCTTCTTACGATAAAAGCATTAACGAGATGGGTTCTGATTTTCTAGAAATAGACTTGCAAATGACAAAAGATGGTCATCTAATTGCAATGCATGACGAAACCGTAAATCGCACGACAAATGGTAAAGGACGTGTAGATCAATATACACTCGCAGAATTAAAACAATTAGACGCAGGTTCATGGTTTAATAAAGCATATCCTAAATATAAAAACCCTAAATTTGTCGGCCAAAAAGTGCTTTCTTTAGATGAAATATTTAAGCGTTACGGCACAAAAACAAATTACTATATTGAAACAAAATCGCCTAACGTTTATCCAGGTATGGAAGAAAAATTACTAAAAACGATGCATCGCTATGGTTTAGACAAGAAAAATCAGTTGGCAAACGGTAAAGTCGTGATCCAATCCTTTTCTCAAGAAAGTTTACAAAAGATTCATCATATAAATCCTTATGTACCGCTTGTCCAGCTAACAGATGCTGGCCAATTGACGACAATGACTGAAAAAGATTTAAAAAAGGTAAAAACGTATGCTGTAGGTATCGGACCTGATTATCACGATTTAAATAGAAAAAATACGAAGCATCTTAGAAATTTAGGGTTTTATGTACATCCTTATACTGTGAATACCGTTGCTGATATGAAACGTTTAAATTCATATGGTGTTACAGGTGTTTTCACAAACTACCCTGATTTATATAGTAACCTTATCAAAAAGAAATAAGCATTCAAAAATTTTCTTGTTTACATAACGTGGACGAAAAATTGAATTTTCTTTAAATTTTTGTAAATTTAAGGAATTAATACTATAAATGGTTTATTATATAATTGTAAGTGAAAAAATACAAAGGAGTTGTCATTATGAAAACAAAGGCTATTAAAATTGCATTATCCAGCACCCTGTTACTAGTAGGTCTAGCTCCAACTATGAATTCTCATACTGTAAAAGCACAATCACTTAATCAAACTCAAACACCAGAAAAAAATCAATTAACTAGTACTCTAAAAATTAAAATAGATAAATACGTTACTGTTTCAAATAATAAATTTATTTTAGACTCACGTGCTAATAATTCTTTAACAGCTAAAGAATTAGCTACAGCTAATACTTATATAACTCAAAGTAATAATATGATTTCAGAAAATAATTTAATTATTGATAAAAATACAAAAGTAGCTAAAGGAAATATAACTGTAGAAGGAATATCAACAAGAAGTGCCGCTAAAGGAGTTAATTCAATAAAAGTATATTGGTGGGGGGCTAAAGTATTTTTAAATTCTCACCAGGCTGAAGCATTAAAACAAGCAGCTATTGCAGGAGGATCAACAGGTTTAGGTGGAATGTTTGGTGGAATTGGAGGAGCAACAGCTGGAGCAGCTATCGGAGGATATTTGGCAAGTATAGCTAGTAATTATCCAATTACAAGAGGAATCTGGTTGGACTATAACATTTTTACAAGATCAATTACTAACTTTGGATGGCAATAGTTAAATGCAAAATAATATACTAAAAATAGTTATACTTGCAATAATAATTGGTATTACTCAATACTGTATCGTTATCTTCTCCCCCACTTCTAATACCATAATCAATATACTAATTTTAATTATCGTATTAATTCTATCTTCTATCTTGTTGAAAATACCTTTTACTAAAAGCAATAAATAAAATTAAGATTAGAAAACGTCAAAAAAGACATCTGTATTCACGGATGTCTTTTTTGACGTTTTCTAAGGGAAATTTAGAGTATTCTTTATCTTTTTAGTTAAAGTACCCATCGTATGAAATATTTTCGTCTATCCCTTATTCTGACGTTAAAAGGTCATTTTAACTATACATCAACGACCCCATTTTTTGTATTTAACTCATGTGTTACTATCACAAATCTTTTATACACACGCACATTACACATGCTTTACTGGTATACAGATTGCATTTATTCCAATTTCTTTTTTGTGTAGAAACTTTGAACCCTAACACTCCCGAGGCATAGAGCCAAAACCGAAAATCCGGAAGAGATACAGAAATCACATAACATTGATTTCGTAGTATCTCCCCCCGCAACTATGACTAGGTTTCTAATAACAGTTAGAAACCAGTCATAGACTGCGTTGATAAGGAACACGTATTTCATTACATTCAAAAAACGTGTTCATACAGAGGTAAGACGCCTGGGAAAGTGAGACTCGAAGTAGCAATCGGAAGTTTGCGTCTTAATTATTATAGATACATAACCACCATATAAAGTGTATAGCATTCAAAAAACGCAAAGTTGTTCAATGACAACTTTGCGTTTTTATGTTATGTGATTGATTTATGCCCAACCGCGGTAACGTGCAGCCTCTGCTGTACGTTTAATACCTATAATATAAGCCGCTAAGCGCATATCGATTTTACGATTTTGAGAAAGGTTGTAAATCGTATCAAAAGCACTCACTAGTTTTTCACGAAGCTTCTCATTAACTTCTTCTTCTGTCCAATAATAACCTGTGTTATTTTGTACCCATTCGAAGTAAGATACTGTAACGCCACCTGCACTTGCTAACACGTCAGGAACGAGTAATACACCACGTTCTGTTAAGATTTTAGTTGCTTCTGGCGTTGTTGGGCCGTTTGCCGCTTCAACAACGATTTCAGCTTTAATATCATTCGCATTGTCTGCTGTAATTTGGTTTGCAATTGCAGCCGGTACTAAAATATCACAGTCTAATTCAAACAATTCTTTGTTTGAAATCGTATCTTCAAATAAATTCGTTACCGTACCAAAACTATCACGACGGTCTAATAGGTAGTCAATGTCTAACCCTTCTGGATCATGTAATGCACCATAAGCATCTGAAATACCTACAATTTTAGCCCCTTGATCATATAAGAATTTCGCTAAGAAACTACCTGCATTACCGAATCCTTGAATTACGATACGTGAATCTTTAATAGACTTGCCACGGCGTTTTGCCGCTTCTTCAATCGCAATAACAACACCTAATGCTGTAGAACGGTCACGTCCTTGAGAACCACCAAGCACGATAGGTTTTCCTGTAATAAAGCCTGGAGAATTAAATTCGTCCATCTGACTATATTCATCCATCATCCAAGCCATAATTTGAGAGTTTGTAAATACGTCAGGTGCTGGAATATCTTTTGTTGGTCCAACAATTTGTGAAATCGCACGAACATAACCTCTTGAAAGACGTTCTACTTCATGGATACTCATTTGACGTGGGTCACATACGATGCCACCTTTACCCCCACCATAAGGGAGGTTGACAATACCACATTTTAATGTCATCCACATAGACAACGCTTTAACTTCTTCTTCATCAACGTCTGGATGAAAACGTACCCCACCTTTTGTCGGTCCAACAGCATCATTATGTTGTGCACGGTAACCTGTAAAAGTTTTTACTGTTCCATCATCCATTTTAACTGGAATGCGAACTGTTAAGAATCTTAAAGGTTCTTTAATCAATTCATACATCCCATCATCAAAACCTAATTTGTGCATTGCTTCTTTAATAATACCTTGCGTTGACGTCACTAGATTATTTTTTTCAGCCATGATCCATTTCGCCTCTTTTTCCTACTTTGTTTTCGCTTACATTAGTCATTGTAACATAAGCCCTTCTTTTTTAAAGCCTTTTCGGTCTAGGGTATCAATACAATAAAACATCAATATTTCAACTTACTTACATTAATATTTTATACACAACATTTAAACCTTACTTTGACTCAGAAAACACTTTTTTCACTTTGTCGATGGCAAAATCAAGTTCTTCTTTCGTAATGACTAATGGTGGCGCAAAACGAATCACTGTATCATGCGTTTCTTTACACAAAATACCTTCTTCTTTTAAGCGTTCACAGTACGGACGTGCATTTTCATTTAATTCTACGCCAATAAATAATCCTCGGCCGCGCACTTCTTTAATTGATGGGTGATCAATTTCAAGCAATGCGTTTTTAAAGTATTCACCAAGTTCTTGTGAACGACCCGGTAAATCTTCATCAACAATAACATCTAATGCTGCAATTGATGCTGCACATGCAAGTGGGTTACCACCAAATGTAGAACCGTGTGAACCTGGTGTAAAGACATCTAGTACTTCTTTATCTGCAAGCACTACAGAAATCGGGAATACGCCACCGCCTAATGCTTTACCTAAAATGTAAATATCCGGTTTCACTTCATCCCAGTCTGTTGCAAATAATTTACCTGTACGACCTAAACCAGCTTGAATTTCATCTGCAATGAACAATACATTGTGCTCGTCACACAATTCTCGTACTTGCTTCAAGTAGCCTGCTGGTGGAATGTTAATACCTGCTTCACCTTGAATCGGTTCGATTAATACTGCAGCTGTATTTTCGTTAATCACTTCTTTTAACTGTTCGATATTACCAAATTCAACGTTTGTAAAGCCTTCTAATAACGGACCATAACCACGTTGATATTCTTTTTCAGATGATAAAGAAACGGGCGCCATCGTACGTCCATGGAAGTTACCTACCATCGCTACAATTTCAGCATCGTTCGGTTTAATACCTTTAACATCATAAGCCCAACGACGTGCTGCTTTTAATGCCGTTTCCACTGCTTCTGCACCTGTATTCATAGGAAGTGCCTTTTCTTTACCTGAAAGCTTACAAATCTTTTCATACCATTCGCCTAAGTTTGCACTATGAAAAGCACGTGATACTAATGTTACTTTGTCAGCTTGATCTTTTAACGCTTGAATAATTTTTGGATGTCTATGGCCTTGGTTTACTGCTGAGTATGCCGCAAGCATATCCATATATTTGTTACCTTCAGGATCTTTAACCCATACACCCTCTGCTTCCGAAATAACGATTGGAAGTGGTAAATAGTTATGTGCACCATAATGATTAGTTAATTCTATAATTTGTTCTGATTGATTTGTCACATTAAACGCCCCTTTATTTAAGATAGTTGTAGGGTAAACCACCGTATGTCACAATACAAAACTAAGCATAAACTTGTTTTGATTGTGTGTATGATGGCTTACCCTACCTTAATACATAAAGTATTATATCGCCAAATGGTTATCAACAAACGCTATCGTCTATATAACGTAATTGTACCTTAAGCACACATTGAGACTTTATGCGTATATTATTCAGTTCTTTACAATTATAAGTGTTCTGATACTGTACGACCTTGCATGTGAAGTACTAAGTAGTCTGGTCCACCTGCTTTAGAGTCTGTACCTGACATTTTGAAGCCACCAAATGGTTGGTAACCTACTACAGCACCTGTACATCCACGGTTAAAGTATAAGTTACCTACCATGAAGTCACGACGTGCTTGTTCTAATTTCATTCGGTTGTTTGAAATAACAGCACCTGTTAAACCATATTCTGTATCATTAGCAACCTCAATTGCTTCATCAAAGTCTTTTACTTTTGAGAAACCTACAACAGGTCCGAAAATTTCTTCTTGCATGATACGAGAATTTGGATCTAAGTCTGCAATCACTGTTGGGTGAACGAAGTTACCTTTTTCTTCATCCGTGTTACCACCCGTCACGATGCGCCCTTCTTCTTTACCGATTTCGATATATTTTTTAATTTTATCTAATGATTTTTGATCGATAACTGGACCTACATACGTATCTGGTTCAGCAGCGTTACCTACTTTAATTTTCTCTGTTTCAACTTTAACGCGCTCTAATAATTCATCATAAATATCTTGGTGTGCAATAACTCGTGAACATGCAGAACATTTTTGACCAGAGAAGCCAAATGCTGAATAAACGATTGCGTCTGTAGCAACTTGTAAATCTGCTTCATTGTCTACGATAATCGCATCTTTACCGCCCATTTCAGCAATGACACGTTTAATATGATTTTGTCCTTCTTGAATCACAGCCGCTTTTTGAATAATTTCTTTACCTACGTTTTTAGATCCTGTAAATGAAATTAATCCTACATCTTTGTTTTCGATTAAGAAATCACCAATTTCACTTGATGAACCTGGAATCCAGTTTACAACACCTTTAGGTAAACCAGCTTCTTCAAGAATTTCCATAAATTTGTATGAAATAATTGGTGTATTTGAAGATGGTTTTAATAATACTGTATTACCTGTTACTACTGGTGCTGCTGTTGTACCTGCCATGATTGCATATGCAAAGTTCCAAGGAGAGATAACAACACTTACGCCTACTGGGAGGTAATCAAATTGATTGTACTCACCCGGACGACTATTTACTTTTTTCCCGTCTTTTAATTCAAGCATTTGACGACCATAATATTCCATAAAGTCAATTGCTTCAGCAGTATCTGCATCCGCTTCTTTCCATGGTTTGCCGCCTTCTTTTGATAATAATGCTGAAAATTCATGTTTACGCTTACGTGTTAATTCCGCTGCACGGAATAAAATATTCGCACGTACTTTAGGATCTACATTTCTCCATGTTTTAAATGCCTCTTTAGCTGCCTCTAATGCCTTTTGAGCATGCTCTTTAGACGCTTTAGATACATAACCAATTGTTTCCTCACGATTAGATGGGTTATATACACGTGTTTTATCTTCTGTATAAACGCGTTCCCCGCCAATGATTAAAGGGTATTCTTGGCCCAATTCACCCTCTACCTTTTCTAGAGCGCGAAAATATGCCTCGCGGTTTTCCTCTTTTGTAAAATCTGTAAATGGTTCATGTTTATATGGAATCATTCATAAATCCTCCCTTGTTTATTTTGAAAAAGCACTTATTATCATCATGACATATCACAAGTAGGATGTAAAAGATTTTTTCAGTCTTTACTGAATTATCACAATTTTTGTGGTAATTTGTATCTTTAACACTCTAAAGCGACTAATCTGCTCGAATTGAAGCGCTTTCATTCACAAGCATTATAGCGTTTAATCCTAGCAAATTCAACCTCTTTAAAGGTGTAAATTTAGACTCATCTCGAAATCAAATTGCAGTAGACAGCAAGTTTACATAAATATTTACATAAAAAAGCCAAATGACGATGACACATCATTTGGCTCTTGTTTAATCGGTTTCGTCTTGCATTTGTCGCTTTGACTGTTTCACCCAATATGGTAAGCGTTCTTTTAAAGTTTGAAACCCATAAGTTTCAGTCTCTTTGATTTCGTCCAATACTGAACGTTTTTCTTTTTTACGCTCATAATTTCTAAAATAATCATTGTCTTTTAAAGACAAATTCAGTTTCCCTGATTCATCAATTGAAATGATTTTCGCCCTTACCGTTTGACCTTGTGATAAAAGCTTTTTTAAATTATGCACATAATCATCCATAATTTCTGAAATATGAATAAGTCCTTCAGTATTGTCAGGGGTTTCAACGAAAGCACCGTAGGGTTGAATACCAGTCACACGTACTTTTATGTGTTGACCAACACGATACTGTTTTTTCAACTTGTATAACCCCTTATTTAATTTGAACTTCAACAGTATCATCATAGCACATATTTTTTCAGAATCCTAACTTTTAAATAAGTCATCCACATTATCATTCATGTAAAATGAGGTATTATGTTTGCATTTTACTTTCTGAAAATAGTTATATCATTGTTTACATACACATTTTAAAAGTTTTGTCCTATATCCTTTTAATGTCCAGCCATCCAAGGTCTTGTTGCAGTATTAGCCCTTTTCCCACCTCGAGTAAGCGCGTCTCTTTTAACACGCCTTGGTTGTTGTCCTTTTTCAATGCGTTGTTTCAATTTTTTATCCATCTGATACGTTTGAAAAGTTGTAAATTGTCTCTTGGCAATTTGATGACATGAAGGACATGATGCTTTTTCATGAGACACTTGCATGGATTGACGTAAAGTAAATGACCCGCACGTTTTACATAAATACGTATAATTTGGCATTAATCTTCATCCATTTCTGGGAGAACCCCTTTTTTGAAAATCTCTCGAGGAATCGCAATCGTACAACAAGCGTTAGGTACATCAACAATACCTGCAACTGTTCCTTGCACTGGGGCTGTTCCTAATAACATATAGGCTTGCTCTCCTGTGAAACCGCGCGTTTTCAAAAATTCAATTGCATTTAAACATGCATTCTTATACGCCGTATTCGCATCTAGATAGGTTTGCTTTCCAGAAGAGGCATTAACCGAAATACCTTCGAACACAATATAATCCGTGTAATTAGGCATCACTGGTCCAGGATTAAACGCTGGATTTTTCTTAATACTGTATTTTTCCATACCATTTTTAATCACGTTTACACGTAAGTCAATCCATCCGGGCATTTCAATACCACCACAAAAAGTAATTTCACCATCGCCTTGTGAAAAATGTAAGTCTCCCACCGAGAGTTTCGCTCCTTCTACAAATACTGGAAAATAAATACGTGAGCCTTTAGATAAATTTTTAATGTCGCAGTTTCCACCATTTTCACGGGGTGGCACTGTACGTGCCCCTTCTTTTGCAACACGGTCAAACGCGTTGCCTTTCAAAGTGCCTAACACTGCTGCATCTTCAGTCGGCAAATTAGCTAAAACAGGTACGCGGTTCGGATCTGTATCAACGAGCGCTTTTTCGCGTCGATTCCATTCATTTAGCATCTCTTGAGACGGAGCCACACCAATCAAACCTGGATGTATAATTCCCGCAAATTCCACACCAGGAACATGGCGACTTGTTGCATAAATACCGTTAAAATCCCATATCGATTTTTGAGCGTGAGGATAATAATCTACTAAAAAGCTTCCTCCGTTCGTTTTATCGAAAATGCCATTAAATCCCCATTCATGCTCTGGAAACACACCGATATCAAGAATATCTACGACTAATAAATCACCGGGGTTGACCCCGTTCACATAAACAGGTCCACTAAGTACATGCACACGGTTCAAGTTTACATTTTTGATATCACTTGGATCATCATTATTAGAAATTTGTCCGTCGGTCCAATCTAAGCATTCCATTCTAAAAACTTCTCCGGGATCTACCGAAAAAGCTGCCGGAATATCTGGATGCCATCTGTTGTGTCCTGGATGTGCTTGCTCATCCATTTTTTTGTTCAAATCAATACTAAATAATTTTTTTGGCATAGTTTTATCCCCCTCTTTATATGGTGATAGTCGCTACGACTATTAGTGTTAAATTACCCTAAAGAGCGGCATGTACTCTATGATTCGACACAAATTCCCTCAATCTTTTGTTTATGACCACTTATTTCAGCACACAATTCTTTATCAATTGATATCAAAACAAACTTGCACCGTTCTAACATAAAAAAGAGCGACAAAGAAAACTAATCTCGCTTTCTCCATCGCTCACTTAAGACGACTCATATTTTAAATATCACATTGCTGTTGAAGACTAACCGCTTGAGTTGCTTTTTCCAAGCACATGTCGTATGGTAGCAATTCGTCAAACGAAAACTGGAAAATGTCTTGAAAAGCATGTGCGATAGCTGCAGGATCACCAAGTTGATGCACAGCATCCATCATTTCATAGACTTCAGCATCTCCAAGTGTTTTATCTTCAAAATTCATCGGATTCCATGATGATAACAATTGATATAATTGAATGTTTAAATCGTTGTTTGCCATTCACAAACTCCCTTCGACCACGCTCCTCATCTATTGTTACGCAGTTGGCGCATCCACAATATCAATAGATTCAATGACAGCATCATAAGCTGGTTTGTCGCCAGGGCCCACTTTTACGTTAGCAATATCTTCTAACGTTTTGTCTCCTTCAATTAATTGACCGAATACAGTATGCTTTTGATCCAACCAAGGCGTTCCACCTTTTTCTCGGTAAGCATCCGCTATTTCTTTAGGCCAGCCACCATCTTCTAATTGATTTAACATTTGAGCTGGCAATTCTTTCATTTGTACGATGAAAAATTGTGAACCGTTCGTTCCTGGTCCAGCATTTGCCATAGATAAAGCACCGTAAAGATTAAATGCTTCCATTGAAAATTCATCTTCAAAAGGCGCACCGTAAATACTTTCACCACCCATACCAGTACCAGTTGGGTCGCCACCTTGAATCATAAAATCATTAATTACACGATGGAAAGTAATCCCATTATAGTAACCTTGTTTTGAAAGTTCCACAAAGTTTTGAACCGTTTTTGGTGCAATATCTGGGAAAAGCTTTAAAGTCATATCTCCCATATTTGTATGCATCACTGCTTTAATCTCATTGTTTTGTATATCTTTAGTAAGTTGAGGATAATTCGTCATTTGTCATTTCTCCATTCATGTTAAACTAATATAAGCATATATTAACATATTCAAGAAAGGAAAGAATAACTATGCGCTATCGATTTGCACATAAAACAGGTGTTTATGGCGTAGAAATTGTTGAAACACATCAAGATCAAGTTCTCATCAAAGTCATGCAAGTCATTAAACATCCAAAACAAGGCGATTTACACCATCCGAACGAAGTAGAAGGCGTTTTTTTTCACGAGCGCAAAGCTCTAAGTTTATATGAAAAACGTTACACGTCAAAAAGTAAATTAAAACCGTTTGAAGAGAAAGAAATACCTTATCCAACATCTTTACAACACGCACTTACAGCATTAGAAGAACAACTTAAATCGGAGCAAACGTCTTTTAACGAAAAATCATTAGAATGTTTAAAAGCACTTAAAATAGATTATGAACGTCAATACAAAAGAAAATTCGATTAATTTCACTTTTATTTTGGACGTGTTTCTTCTTATTTAAGAGCACCTAAAAAATCAACCCTATCCTTTTCTAGGGTTGATTTTCTTAACTTTCATAATCATGTATAATAGAGGTAATGTAGTTTTATGAAGGAGGACAATTTATGAGTTGGTTACATATTGCGGTCATTTTGCCGTTGATATTCGCACTGCTCATACCTGTTTTGTATCGTTTTTATAAACGTGTGCATTTAGGTTGGTTTGTGTTACCGATTCCAGTAGTGTTGTTCGCATACTTTTTAACGTATCTTCAACCTACGATATCTGGTCATTACGAAATCGCTTCCGCAAAATGGATGCCACAAATCGGAATGAACTTTGACATCTACATAGATGGACTCGGCTTATTATTTAGTTTGTTAATTACCGGTATTGGGAGTCTTGTTGTACTTTATTCTATTAGTTATTTAAGCCGTTCTGAACAACTAGGTAATTTTTATTGCTACTTACTTATGTTTATGAGTGCCATGTTAGGGGTTGTACTTTCAGACAATTTACTTGTTCTATATTTATTCTGGGAGCTAACTTCATTTTCAAGTTTCTTGCTCATCTCATTTTGGCGTCATAAAGATAAGTCTTTATATGGTGCAATGAAGTCAATGATTATTACAGTATTTGGGGGATTGTCATTACTTGGTGGCTTTATTTTACTTTTTATCGCTTCAGAAACATGGAGTATTCGAGAAATTATTAGTCACATTAATGAAATACAATCTTCACCATTTTTCCTTTTAGCAATGATATTTATTATTCTTGGAGCGATGACTAAATCAGCTCAATTTCCATTTTACATTTGGTTACCTGATGCGATGGAAGCTCCTACACCTGTAAGTGCTTACCTCCATTCAGCAACGATGGTAAAAGCTGGAATTTATTTAATCGCTCGATTTACGCCTATTTTCGCGATATCACAAGGCTGGATCTGGGCTGTCACGTTATTCGGGCTCATCACACTTTTCTGGGGTTCATTGAATGCGACGAAACAGCAAGACCTCAAAGGTATTTTAGCATTTTCGACGGTCTCTCAACTTGGTATGATTATGTCTATGCTAGGTATTGGTGCTGTCAGCTACCATTTCAATGGGGCACAAAACCAATTTTATATCGCCGCTTATAGTGCAGCCATTTTCCATTTAATCAATCATGCCACATTTAAAGGGGCATTGTTTATGATTACAGGTGCTGTCGATCACGCAACAGGAACACGTGATATCAAAAAATTAGGTGGCTTAATGACGATTATGCCGATTTCTTTCACACTGGCTATCGTTACGTCACTCAGTATGGCAGGTGTACCTCCATTTAATGGCTTCTTGTCTAAAGAACAATTTTTAGAAGCGATGATTGAGGTTACTAGCGCCAACATTTTCAGTCTTAATACAGTAGGGCTTTTACTCCCTATTATTGCTGTGATTGGTAGTATTTTTACGTTTGTTTATTCATTTAAATTTATCAGCGAGATTTTCTTAGGTCGACACCAACCTGAGGCATTGCCTCACAAAGCGCACGAAGCATCGCTACTTATGAATATTTCGCCAATCATCTTATCAACATTAGTTATTGCAATTGGTTTATTTCCAAGCTTAGTATCTGGTCCATTAGTAGAACCAGCTGTTAAATCAATCGCAAATGTAGATAGTGTTACTGCTAAGTTTCATTTATGGCATGGGTTCACACCTGCCTTTATGGCTACACTCATTATCTATGCAGTTGGGGCGATATTACTTTTAACGCATAAAAAATGGGTAGGCATCCTTAAAGCAATGCCACAATGGCTCACGTTTAACCACTGGTATAATCAAGCAGGACGCTATTCTCCATTTTATGCGACACAATTAACACGTACTTACATGACAGGGTTTAGCCGTAATAATATCGTCATTATTTTTGGAACACTCATTCTTATTACAGCTATAACGTTAATTTCAGCACCGTTTACTTTTGATTTTAAACACGTTTCACCTATACGCCCTTATGAGTTTATTTCGGTTATTACAATTATTATTGCGGCAGTGATGATTATATTTGCACGTTCGCGTCTATTCAGCATTATTATGCTAAGTGCAGTGGGATATTCCATGGCGATCTTTTTCATATTCTTTAATGCGCCAGACCTTGCGCTCACACAATTTGTCGTTGAAACAATTACAACAGCACTGTTTTTACTTTGTTTCTATCACTTGCCAAATATGAGCCGTTACAATGAAACACCGAAATTCAAAATCGTTAACGCTATGATTTCTATAGGTGTTGGTCTTGTCGTTACAATTCTTGGGTTGATCGCTTACGGCAATCGTCATTTTGTTTCAATTAGTGAATTCTATAAAAAGCACGTTTACGATCTTGCAGAAGGTAAAAATATGGTTAACGTTATTTTAGTTGACTTCCGTGGTACCGATACACTGTTCGAATCAGCCGTACTCGGTATCGCCGGTATGGCCATCTACACATTAATCAAATTACGTGCGAAACATAAAAATGGTTACGAAAGGGTTGAGAACAGTGAACAGACAGAAAAATGATTTAATCTCACAATATTCTGCGCTTATCATCTTTTTCTTAATAATGATGTTCGGTTTCTCTCTCTTTTTAGCTGGACACTACACACCTGGGGGCGGCTTTATTGGAGGGCTTCTCGTCTCAAGTGCATTAGTCATCATCGCTGTAGCATTTGATGTTAAAACTTTACGTAAAGTCTTTCCATGGGATTTTAAAAAATTAATTGCTTTAGGTTTAGCATTTTGTGTATTTTCACCTATGCTTAGCTGGTTATATGGTAAAAATTTCTTTACACATACTTCTGTAGATATCCCTTTACCGCTATTAGCGCCTATGCATGTCCACACTGCTGTGCTTTTTGATACCGGTGTATTATTTGTAGTTATAGGTACCGTTTTAACCATTATCTTAACGATTGGAGAGAATGAGTAATGGAAATCGTTTTAATTGTCATTTGTGGCTTACTTACATCAATTGGCGTGTACCTCATTCTATCTAAAAGTTTGATTCGTATTATCATTGGTACCGCCTTATTAACGCACGCTGCAAACTTATTTTTATTAACTATGGGAGGACTTAAAACAGGGAACGTTCCAATTTTTGAAAAAGACGTTACAAATTATGTTGATCCCATTCCACAAGCTTTAATTTTAACGGCAATTGTTATTTCATTTGCTGTAACTGCCTTTTTCTTAGTACTCGCATTCCGAAGTTACAAAGAATTAGGCACAGACAACGTAGAACGCATGAAAGGAGTGCCACAAGATGATGATGAATGAGAACTTAATTGTAATGCTTGTGGCTATTCCTGTTATTACCACGATATTCCTTATTTTTAGTGGTTTGCGCCCATACATTAAACGTTATATCGCACTAACAGGGACATTCATTACACTTGGTTTTGCGATTTGGAATTTAGTTAATGTATGGCAAACAGGGCACCCTATCGTCTTAGAACTCGGCTCTTGGAAAGCCCCTTATAGTATCGTATTTGTTTTAGACTTGTTCAGTGCCCTACTTGTCACGACAAGTACAATCATCACCGTGTTAATTATTTTATTTTCATATCAATCTATCGGTTTACACCGCGAAACTTATTACTATTATTTCACAGTAATGTTTATGCTTGCTGGAATTAACGGCGCATTCATTACAGGAGACATCTTTAACTTATTCGTATTTTTTGAAGTTTTTCTTATGGCTTCATATGGACTTATGGTAATTGGTGGTACTAAAATCCAACTTCAAGAAAGTGTGAAATATTTATTAGTAAACGTCGTTTCTTCCGCATTTTTTGTTATGGGCGTTGCCATTCTTTATTCTGTGGTAGGCACATTAAATATGGCGGACATTAGTGTAAAATTAGGCGAAGTTTCAAAAACGCATCCCGGATTAATTAGCATTGTATTTATTTTATTTATATTCGTATTTGCTACTAAAGCAGGTACTTTCCCAATGTACGTATGGTTACCTGGTGCGTACTATGCCCCACCTTTTGCGATCATCGCATTTTTTGGTGCGTTACTGACAAAAGTGGGTGTCTACGCTATTGCGCGTACAATGAGCTTGTTTTTCCAAAATACTTTGTCTATTTCGCACTATACTATTTTAGCGCTTGCCTTATTAACAATTGTTTTAGGGTCGGTAGGTGCAGTTGCTTATCGCGACACAAAGCGTATCATTTTATATAATATTATGATTGCTGTCGGTGTGATTTTAGTTGGTGTCGCCATGATGAATCAATCCGGTATTATTGGCGCCATTTACTATACGCTTCACGACATGCTTGTTAAAGCCGCTTTATTTTTCTTAATCGGTATTATGTATAAAATTACGAAGACGACGGATTTACGCAAGTTTGGTGGACTTATTCATCATTATCCATTGTTAGGTTGGACATTCTTTATCGCTGATTTAAGTTTAGCAGGTATTCCACCATTTAGTGGTTTTTACGGTAAACTTTATATTGTACAAGCAACTTTTGAAAAAGGCTTTTACCTCAGTGGTATCATTGTACTTGTATCAAGTTTAGTCGTTCTTTATTCAGTCATTAACATTTTCCTTCGTGGTTTCTTTGGAAAAAGTTATGGCTATGTTTATAATCCGCGATTACATCATAGAGGCCTTTTAGCTGTAGCAGTCCTTGCAGTTGTCATTACTGTAGTATTCGGATTAACTGCTGAACAGTTATATCCACTTATTTCAGAAGGTGCGAAATCTTTCTATCAACCTGACATCTATGTCCAAAGCGTTTTGGGAGGCGATTAAATGGCAGTTCAAATATTAATTAACATTATACTTGCTGTCTTTTGGCTGTTTTTATCAGGTAGCTATACGATGAACTCTTTTGTCCTAGGCTTTTTATTCGCCTTATTATTAGTGTATCTGATGCGTCACATTTTACCTGGTCGTTTTTATCTCATTACACTTTTTAAAGTCATTCAACTCGCTTTCATTTTTATCATCGAATTAGTGAAAGCAAACTTTGACGTTTTTAAAGTTATTATGCAACCACAATCTAAAAACGAATCTGCTTTCTTTGTATATGAAACTGAGTTAGAACATAAGTGGCAAGTCGCATTACTATCCAACCTGATTACATTAACACCAGGTACCGTCGTAATCGGTGTCAATGATGACATGAAGCGTTTATACATTCATTGTTTAGATTTTTCGACGAAAGAAGCGGAAGTAGCTTCCATTAAAAATTCACTTGAAAAAGCCGTGAAAGAGGTAGGTGAATCCTAATGAACTATGACATTTTTATTATTATTGCGCTTATCATTGTAGTCCTTTCAATATTGGCAATGTTAGTCCGTGTGATTTTAGGGCCTACCCTACCAGATCGTGTTGTTGCACTTGACGCGATTGGCATCCAGCTTATGGCTGTAGTAGGATTATTTTCAATTATTTTAGGCACACATTATATGATTGTAGCCATCCTTTTAATTGGAATCCTTGCCTTTTTAGGCACTGCCGTTTTCGCGAAATTTATGGATAAAGGTGAGGTGATTGAATATGACAGAGACCATCGTGATTAGTATTGGCATCATTCTTGTTCTTATCGGCGCATTATTCAGTGCGCTAGCTGCGATCGGTATTTTAAAGCTAGATGATGTTTATTCACGTGCGCATGCAGCAGGTAAAGCCGCTACACTTGGCGCAATGTTGCTCTTAACTGGCGTGTTCATTTATTTCATCGGTAAGGAAGGCTATGTTAACTTCCAATTATTAATCGGCATACTTTTCGTCTTTATTACAGGACCACTCGCAAGCCATATGATTTTAAAATCTGCCTATAATTTAAAATCCCCCGCTTCTAAACGCTTGAAATTAGATGAAGTTAAAGAAGATTTGAAAGGGAAAAAATTATAAAACTAAAAAAGGCTAAGTTGCGTACACAACTTAGCCTTTTTTAATTATCTTTTTTATTGCAATAGTCCCTCTCATGACAGTGATTAATTCACCTTGGGTACTAGAAATTTTTATTTCCCAAACGTGTGTCATTCGACCTTGATGAAGTATGTTTGCCTCTGCCACCACTTTACCTTCTTTTACAGATTTAATATGATTCGCATTCATTTCAAGACCTACCGGTATTTCTCGGTTCAAATCTAAAAGATATGCCGATCCCATAGAACAAGCTGTCTCACCTAAAGCAATCGTCGCTCCGCCATGAAGATATCCGAAAGGTTGTTTGACTTTATCACTCACAGGCATTTCAATTTTAATGTAGCCTTCTTTTTGTTCGATGACTTGCATTTCTAATAATTCCACTAAATTTGTCATAATGACGCCTCCTATTTACAGCAATTATAATACAAGTGCTGCAACAGTTCCCATTATAATCAGAGGAATATTAAAAAATAAAAAGTTCGGAATACACGTGTCACGGATGTGATCATGTTGTCCATCCACATTTAACCCTGCGGTTGGTCCTAATGTAGAATCACTCGCGGGGGAACCAGAATCTCCTAAAGCACTCGCTGTACCAATTAAAGCAATTAAGGCCATTGTGCTCATTCCAAGTGCTTCTCCAAATGGAATGAATAATGCTGCTATAATTGGGATAGTCGCAAATGATGAACCAATGCCCAATGTAATGATTAAACCAATGATGTACATTAACACGATGCTCATAAACATATTGCCACCTGATAGTGTCGTTAAACTACTCACTAATTTTTCAATATCTCCCGTTTTATTCATCACACCTGCAAAACCATTCGCAGTTAAAATGACCACACCGATATATGCCATAATCTTAATGCCTTCAACAAATTGAGCATCTAAAGTTTTCCAATTGTAAACACCAGAAATGAAAAATACTAAAACTCCTGCAAGTGCGCCAAAGATCATTGAATCTGTTAACGTTTGTACGAGAAAGGTAGCTAAAATTGCAATAATAACCATTACAATGACATAAGGTCTTAAAATCACTTTATCATTGGTATTAGCTGTCTCAATCTTTTTATATTGTCTAGGTTTACGGTAATAAAACATCGCCAAAATTAAGCCGATAATGTAGCCACTTGCTGGAATTAGCATTGCTTTCCAAATCATGCCAAACTCAATCGGATGGCGCGCTTTATCAAAGCCCTTTTGTATTATTTCCTGAAAAATATGACCGAATCCAAAAGGAAGTAACACATATGGAAAACATAAACCAAATCCAATGATGATACCGATTAAACGTCGATCTATATTTAATTCATTAAATAAACTTAGTAATGGTGGCACTACAATTGGAATAAATGCAATATGTACTGGAATAACGTTTTGACTCATCACACTTAACGCTAATAAGCTAATGATGATGGCTATTTTCACTTTAATACGAGACACTTTCGTATTTTCCGTTCGGATAGCTTCAATAATGCGGTTTACTAAATAATCTGTAATACCACTATAAGAAATCAACGCCGCGAAACCGCCAAGTAATGCGTAACTTAATGCCACTTCAGCACCATCAACAATATTTTGTGTGAATGTCGTAATTGTTTTATCAATAGGTAATCCTGCAATGAGTCCACCGACTAATGCACTAATAAACAAACTAATGACTACATTTAATCTACACAAACATAAAATAATCATAAGTATTACTGCAACCAAAACTGCATTCATTCCAACTTCTCCTTTAGTTCGTTATCGAGTTAAAGCGTTATGAAAATCATAACAGTTCGATAATTTCATGTCAATGTCGGTTAATAAATAAAACACTGTAGTGCGCCAAATAAAGCATTCTACAGTGTTTAGTTACTTACATTTTTCCGTATTGTTTTTCTAAATAACGCACGATCGTTGCAATTAAATACCCTGTTGGACCTTTTGGACCTTTATGCGTATCTTTTGATATTGTAGCAGGACCCGCAATATCAAAATGCAAATGCGGGGTTTTACCACTAAAATGTGTCACAAATGCTGCTGCAAATAGCGCTTTACCGTCACCATTAATATGATTCGTTAAATCAGCAATATCGGATTTTTTGATATTACGACGTTCCGTTTCTGTAATCGGTAATTCAAATACCGCTTCGTCAGCCAAATGTGCTTGTTCTAAAATGTCATTTAATAATGTAGAAGATGCACCTTTATTGAAAACAGCAGCTTTATCTTCACCAAGCGCCACAATTGCCGCACCTGTTAATGTTGCAAAATCGATAATGAGTGAAGGTTGAAATTGATTCGCATAAAAAGTAGCGTCTCCAAGTACTAAGCGACCTTCTGCATCAGTATTTGGAACTTCTACAGTCTCACCACTTAAAGCTGTAAATACATCATCTGGTTTCATCGCATGTGCTGCAATCATATTTTCTGCCGCAGCAATGACTGCAACAACATTGACTTTCAGTTGAAGTGATTGAATCGCGTCTATCATCCCTATCACATTCGCAGCCCCACACATATCAAATTTCATTGACGGCATCGTTGTTTTAGATTTAATGGTATAACCACCTGAATCATACGTAATACCTTTCCCTACTAAAGCTATCGTTTCAGCATCATTTTCAGGATTCCCTTTGTACTCTAATGTGATCAAACGTGGACCATTGATTGAGCCTTTACCTACTGCATGAATTAAACCAAATCCCTCTTGTTGAATGGTCTCTGCATCTTTAATATCCACATGTACTGCTGCAGATTCAAAATGTTGTGACACAACTGTTGCAAAATAAGAAGGTGTAAGAATATTAGGAGGCATATTGCCTAAATCACGTGCAAAATTAATGGATTGCCCTAATTTCCGACCTAAATCGATCGCTTTTTCATATTGCGCATCCACTTTTGGCTCAAATTGAATATGTAACGTATAAGGTGCTTTTTTATCCGACTTATAGGAATCAAACGTATAAATTGCTTGTTCACGTTGTAATCCCATAATATGAAATATTTTCTCAAGCTCCACAGCTTTCGTATAAAACGTTGGTATATGAATCTTAATTTCAGAAATAGCTTGTTTTTTTAAATATTGAAATATATTTCCCCATACTTTAATATAATCCGCTTCTTTAAGCATTTTCACATTACCTAAACCTACAGTAATGATACGTACTAAATTTTGATTGATGAAGCATGCAGTATCACGTATTTCTCCTAGCTTTGAAGATATAATTTGTTTCGATTTTAGTTCTGTCAATGCGCTAATGAATGCATCATTTTCTTTTACCTCATCTTGATATTGATTGAGGTGTTCGGGTATGCCAATGAGCATAATAGAAGCTTTATCATTTGTTGTCATAGTAACACTCCTTTTTTATTTAATGACAGATTAGATTGTAAAAATAAAATAGAATATATCTCCTCTTATTGTAAATGAGTGATAGCATCACAGCAACACACGCCACTCTCTCTATCATTATCTCAAGCTTTTGTGGATACACCTTAGTTTTTCAAAAACCAATTGACAAAGTATAAAAAAGACTAGGACCCCTCATGTCCTAGTCTTTTTAGTACTTTACATAACGAAAGTTTAGAATTTACCTTTTTTGTATGCTAAACCTAAACCACCAATTTTGAAGATAGCACGTGTATCAATAACACGTTTCATAAAGGCTGCTTTTTTACCAGTAATTTCACGACCGTAAACCAATCCTACACCATCGTGTTTACCTAAAGATGCTACTGTACCACGATCAACATATGTGAAGTTTTCTGTTGGTTCACCTTTTAAAATGTGTTGGATGTTTTTAGCAACATGTTCACCTTGTTGCATCGCAATTTGTGCAGTAGTTGCTAATGGACGTTCTTCACCTTCTGGAATAAACGCTGAACAGTCACCAATAACGAAAATATCATCGTAACCTTCAATTGTTAAATCTTGTTTCGTAACAATACGACCACGTTTTACACCTTCGAATGATTTTTCCATTAATTGACTACCGCGTACACCAGCAGCCCATACTACAGTATTCGCTTCTAAAGTTTGTTCTTGATCATTTACTTTTACTACGAAACCTTTCTCGTTAGCAGCAACGATCGGTGTTCCAACTTTAAATTCCACACCGCGGCTTTCTAAATAACTTACAGCATGATTTACTAATTCGTCTGAGAACATAGGTAACATTTTTGGCGCTGCTTCAACACAAGTAATTTTTACTTTGCTTTGGTCTACACCATATTTATTTGCAAGTTCTGGAATACGATCTGTTAATTCACCTAAGAATTCAACGCCTGTAAATCCAGCACCTCCAACTAAAATTGCTAAATCTTTGTCGTCTTTCGTTTTTGATGCAGCGTAGTTCGCAAATTTATCTTCAATATGACGTGCAATTTTACGAGCAGTATGCACATTTTCAATTTGGAAAGCATGTTCTTTCATACCACTAATTCCAAATGTTTCTGATTCAAAACCTAAACCAACAACTAAAATATCAAAGTCAAATACACCACGTGTTGTCTCAACTTTTTTAGCATTACGATCAATTTTTGTCACTTCAGCACGCACAAATTCTACGTGATCTTTGATAACGCTGTCGATTGGATATAATACATCTTCATAGCTAATTGTACCTGCAGAAGCTTCATGTAACCAAGTTGCTTCGTAATGATAATCATTTTTATTAATTAATGTGATTTGTGCATCTTCTTTTGATAATTGCTTTTGAAGTTTTGATACAGTTTGTAAACCAGCATAACCTGCACCTAAAACAAGTACTTTTTTGCGTTCTGCCATTTCTATTCACCTATTCCTTCATAAATATTAATATTGTAAGTACTGTATACCCTCATAACTTTTTATGTACACAAAATTGTAAAATACAGTTCAGTAATAGTTTATATTTTTTTAACTGTGAATTCAAGTTAATCCTTTAAGAGATAAAAGGATGTCTCCTATTCATATTACACCAACTATAGCAATCAACCTCGACAAAAAAATAAGACTTGTAAAGTCCTACTCCCGTACAAGTCTTATTTGTACATTTAGCAATCTTCCGGAGTGCCTGCAACTTTTGCCGTTCTAAAGGAACTGCCACATCCACATGACGCAATGGCATTTGGATTTTCTATTTGAAATCCACCGCCCATTAATGATTGTTTATAATCAATTGTCGTTCCCTTTAAAATAGGTGCATCTTCTTTGTCGACAAGCACTTTTAAACCATAAAACTCAAGTACTTCATCATTTTCGCTTGGTGCAGCTTCGGCAGTCATACCGTACGTAAGGCCCGTACAACCTCCACCATTCACTTTAACTTTCAAATAACCATCTGGCATGTCATTTTGTTTTAACATGTCTTTAACTTCATAAGCTGCGGCTTCAGTCAGAATAACCGTTGACATTATAAAACCCCTCCTTCTAAAAAATCCAAGTTGTTTCTATATGTGCATAAATATTTTGTAATAATTCGTCTGGTGTATTGCCTTCTATTAAATCCCCGTTCACAAGTGCATAAAGCCCCGATGAACAAATCCCACATTGCTGTAGGCATCCATAATCGAGCACATCCACATTGGGATCACTTTCTAATGTTTGATAAACAGATTCAGAACCCCGCGCCATATTAGAGATACAAAACTCAACAATAGGATTCATGTTTCACCTTCTAGCATATCTTTTTTAGTATTCTCATTATAACAAACTCTGCCACTTCATTCTATGGCCCCCTCTTATTTAAAGCGCTTTAAATCGTTTGTCTTTTATTATAGAATCACTTACTCTAAATCCCCCATAACTTATACAATGATTACACTGTTTATAACTAAAAATATGTCTGAAATTTGACATTTGTTTGTACGTCAAATCAAAAACGTTTATAATTAAATATGAATAATGATATCTGAATTTCATTCTTTTACGAGGCACTTCCAATATGTTGAAGGGGTCTAAAACATATTGTCTGGAGAAATCATATAAAATCAACATTAAAGGGGAATTTATAATGAAGAATTTAGTATTATTAGGCGGCGGTTACGGTAATATGCGTATTTTATCACGAATCTTACCTGATTCTTTACCAGAGGAGTATAGAGTAACACTTATTGATCGCATGCCATATCATGGCTTAAAAACAGAGTTTTATGCGCTTGCTGCAGGTTCTAAATCTGATAAAGACGTTCGTGTCAGCTTTCCAAAGTCAGAACGTATGAATATCGTGTATGGCGAAATTACTGACATTGATTTAGAACAACAAATCATTTCTGTTGGCCAAACACGTGTCGACTATGATGATCTAATTATAGGATTAGGTTGTGAAGATAAATATCATAATGTTCCTGGAGCTAAAGATCATACATACAGCATTCAAACTTTGCAAAAAGCACGTAAAACGTATCATGATATCAGTGAATTACCATCAAATTCACAGGTCGGTATCGTAGGTGCAGGTTTAAGTGGTATTGAACTTGCAAGTGCATTACGTGAAAGTCGCAGTGATATTGAAATCTTTTTATACGATAGAGGCGATCGTATTTTAAATCAGTTTCCAGAAAAATTAAGTAACTATGTTAAAAAATGGTTTGACCAACATGATGTCACTGTTGTGCCGAATTCAGACATTGTGAAAGTAGAACCGGGCATTCTCTATAATAAAGATACCAAAAATGAACATGACTTGATCGTCTGGACAGCAGGGATTCAACCTGTCGAACTCGTGCGCAATTTACCTATTGATTTAAGTCGAAGTAACCGTGTTATCTTAAATCAATATCATCAAATTCCAACGCATCCAAATGTTTACGTCGTTGGAGATTGTGCTGATTTACCTCATGCGCCAAGTGCACAGTTGGCTGAAGAACAAGCTGATCAAATCGCAACTGTTTTAAAAACGCTATGGGAAGGTAAAACACTTCCTGAACAAATGCCAGAAATTAAAATTCAAGGCTTCTTAGGTTCATTAGGTGAGAAAAAAGGCTTTGCTTACTTAATGGATAAAACTGTTACGGGTCGCCTTGCTTCCATTTTAAAATCAGGTGTGCTTTGGTTATACAAATACCATAATGGTTAAGTAGTTCTAACTTTGCTTAAAAACAATCCATATACTTAAAAACGTGACGCGTAATTCTATCACACTGGATTGCTGCGCCACGTTTTTTGTAAATATACACCACTATCATTATCGCACCCAAAATTGTTCTCCTGGCCTTTCAATTATGAAAAGGGAACTGCCATAAGTAATATTGTTTGTCATAGGTTCTTAATCCAAAACCAAATAAAAATTAGACCTTTATATAAGATCAGTATTTTGTTCTCTTTGTTTCTCAATCATTATTACTTGTTGAAATGTTCATCTATAAAACGTGTAATAGGCTTAATTTGAACGTAACCATCCGTTACATACTCATCATTCATTGTCACAAGTGGATAAAACAATTCATCTTCATTGATTTGCTCAATATAATGTTGATCGTGATCCGATAAACCTTCTGTATCTTTTTCAATATCGATGTACGTATATTCAAAATCAATGTTTGGATATTTACGCGCTAAAATAGATTGCAACCAATCATACGTGTTACGTGAACTTGGCGCATTCACACAACTAGCGCAGATGTCATCAGCTCCATAAACAACAACGCTCACTTTAGTCACTAAGAATCCCCTCTCATTTTCAAATATAGATTTTTACTACTGATTCTATTATAATAAAAAAATAAGAGTAATTAGAACCATTTAACTTGAAAGGAGGCATTTTACATGCCAACTGAAAATGCAACAATGTATGACCAAGTTGCTGAGGTCATCGAAAGATTACGTCCTTTCTTATTACGCGATGGCGGAGATTGCGAACTCGTAGATGTTGAAGATGGCATCGTTAAACTTCAATTGTTAGGTGCATGTGGTACATGTCCTAGTAGTACAATTACATTAAAAGCAGGTATTGAACGCGCGCTTGTGGAAGAAGTACCGGGTGTCATTGAAGTTGAACAAGTCTTTTAACATATTAAAAAGATTAAAACTTTCACATTGCCTTAGCCTAAAATCAGACTGAGGCATGACGTTTGTATATAGGGCCGTCGTACTATCCTGCCCATTCTCTTTTATGATATACACACATTAAAAACCAGTAGCATACTTGAGCATGCTACTGGTTTTTTATTATGACTGAATATGTTTTTCAATTTGTTTTGTTAATTCAACTAAACCACGCCACCCGATATGAACTGAGTCACTCATTACATATGGTCGATAGTCTTGGTCAGTCATGTCGTATACTTTACCACCACGAGATGTAATTGTTTTCACAATTTTTTCATCTACTTTTTGACGACGCTCTTTACTAACGTGAATCGAATCATACCATTTTCCATTAACTGGCAACACAACATATTGTACATCCGCATTCGCGGCGTTCATTGTATCTACCAATAATGCTAGATCTTTAAACTCTGGTGAATTTAAACGGAACTCATATTGACGATCGATAGGACGCTTATTCTTTTTGATTAACTTCCAATACGAATCTTTAATACGGTAAGGGTTAGAAGAACTATGCTTTTTACCATAAATCTCTGCTTCCTTATCGAGTTGTTCATAACTTTTCGTATTCAATTTAGATTTATCTACTAATTTCGTTAATTTATCCGTTTCCGGGGATAACGAAATATAGCTTTTTAAGATTTCTATTTTTTCTAAATGATTCGCATAAAATGGGTTGAGGTAATGTCCTTCAACCTTCCCTGTTTTAGCGACTTTCTTTAAAAAAGCATCTTTTTTATTTGTTTTAAAATGTAATAACCGTTGCGCTAAACGTTGTTTTAGATGATTCGGTATGTTTGGATTATCGAAATATTGGTTAATTTGCACTTTTGAGGCACGGCCTAAATAGTTGTTTTCTAAAATACCATTCCGCGTAAACCACTGTGGCGAAATAATAATTGTCATTTTTTTACCTTTTAACTGATCATACTGTGCCCCTAACGCAAGCGTTTGTAATAAATCAGTCTGTCCCCCTGTACCAACATAGAATAAATCAGGCTGCTTTCCTTTTAATAAGATTAGCGGTTGGAACGGGTCATCTTTACGAAGCTCACTTGAGCCATAGACAGGGTAAAAGTTTTTATCTTTCAACATTGCATGCTGAATTGATGAACCTTTAATGACGTTATCTGTATTTGCCACTTGTTGTGTTAACAGTTTTTTATGTGACCAATTGGGCTGAAGCCACGAAGCAGGTATTAAAACAAACGCACCAAATAACAGTGCACTAACAAGAAATGCTATAAGTGCGGGATACTTTAGCTTCATTGTAATTCAGTTAAAACTTCTACAATTTTATTTGGTGTTGCCCATGCTTCACGATCAAAATCCATAATTGATACTTCGATATCCAATTCATTTTGAATTGCTAAAATAAGTTGAACTGTTTGCATAGAATCTAATATACCCTCATCAAATAAACGAACATCTGGTTGTTCTTTTACAATACTATCTTCTGTTACATCTTCTAAAATATTTAATACTTGTTCTCTAAATTCCATATCAATCACTCCTAAATTAAATCAGTTTCCCTGAGAATATTAAAAGTCCAAATGCTATAAAGTGGAAAGTAATAAGGATACCCATTACATTGAAAAACGGATGTTTAAGTTGACCAAAACGTTTTTTACGCCATCTTTCATAATAAGCATATCCAATAAATAATGCTGCATGGAATAAACCATAAATAATGTAATGCCATTCAAGCCCATGCCATATCCCCATAATTCCGAAATTGATTAAAAATGCTAAATTTGATATATGGAATGTTGATTTCATATATTTCTTTTTCGTCATAAAAAAGACGATACGCATATATACACAATCTCTGAACCAGAAAGAAAGCGACATGTGCCAACGGTTCCAGAAATCTTTAATATTTTTAGCCATAAATGGTTTATTGAAGTTCATTGGTGTTTGAACACCTAAAATATAACTAAAGGCTACTGCAAACAAACTGTAACCTGCAAAATCAAAGAAAATATAGAATGTATAGCCATACATGTAAATCCAGTAATCTGTAAATGACGTTAAATGTCCACCCATTGGGGTAGTTACATATTTCTGAATTAAGAATGCCACAATGTATTTGTATAAGAATCCGAGCATAACATAATGGATGGCTTTTTCTAAAAGTTGTCTATATTGCGCTGAATCTGGCACTTTCTTTTCATCTTTGACAAAACGTCTAAAGCGATCAATCGGACCAGATGAAATTGTTGGGAAGAATGTCATAAACGCCAACAATTTCTTAAGTGGTATTTCTTTGATTGAGTGATCACGGATTTCCATAATCAACTGAATACTCTTAAACGCTATATAAGAAATACCTAAAAATCCAAACATACTTAATAGTTTGGAACTGTACATATGTACTTGTCCCGTCCCTAGCCAAGAACTCATAAGAATTTTAACGATAATTAATGGTAATAAGGATAAGAAAAGTACAGTGACATATAATGCTGTAGAGTTGCTCTCTTTATTTTTATTTAATTTTTCATAGCCTTTAATCAATAAAACTTGCCAAATGATGTAAAGGAAAAACGTTATCGTATGATAACTTAAATATTTAATACCTAAAAAATTGTACTTGTGATCAGCAAAAATGATGATCAACATGACAATTGTACTGAGTGCATTATAAATCTTTGATCGTTTACTAAACAATCCTAATATAATAATAGGAAGTAAAATGATAAATGCAATCAAGAAAAAGTGCAATGAACCATATGGTGTCATGATTGATATACCTCGTTAATCATTTTTCGGTCAATTTTACCATTATTATTTAATGGCATTTGTTCCACGCATACCCATTGTTGTGGAATCATATAGTCCGGTAATTCTTGTTTGATACGTTGTTTAATCGCTTTAACTGCTTCTTTTTCATCTAGATCTTGTGATGAAAGCTGTACAACACCTTTAAGCAATTTTACCTTGTTATTTTTGCGCACTGGCACTACCATAGCGTTACTAATTTCGTCTAAGCGATTCAATTTTGCTTCGATTTCTTCAAGCTCCATTCGATAACCGTTATATTTAATTTGGTTATCGATACGTCCTTGAATGAACCATTGATTATTTTCAAATTTTGCGCTATCACCAGTTAAGTAGCCTCGTGTTTTATTTGTTTCAAAAAACACACGTGCACTACGCTCTGGGTCTTTCACATATCCTGCACTTACGCATGATCCTTCAATGACAAGTTCATTCTCTTCTGTCACACGTAATGCTACACCAGGTCTTGGTACACCGATAGGTACACTTTCAAACTGCTCTAATACGTCTTCTGTCACTAAGATACTTGTAATTGCTACAGTTGCTTCAGTTGGACCATACGTATTATAAATTGCAGAATTAGGGAATTGTTTTAATAAACGTTGTGCCGATTTATGTCCAAAAACTTCACCACAGAATAAAAATGTCGATGTGTTCGGCATTTGTTCTGCATTAAATGAAGGTAATAATAAGCACATTTCCATAAATGACGGTGTAGATACCCATACATCTATCGGTTGTGAAACGAATAATTCGTGCAATGCTTTCGGGTTAATAATCATGTCTTTAGACACAAATTGAATCGTTCCCCCAGAAACTAGCGCTGGATATATCGTCATCACAGATAGGTCAAAAGAAAGCGGTGCTTGGTTTAACCAAACTTGTCCTTCTTTATTTTGGTTTAAATCATCTACCCAATGCGCAAAATCTACTAGACTATCATAATAAATCTGCACACCTTTAGGTTCCCCTGTCGAACCCGATGTAAAAATCGTATATGCAATAGAATCTGGACGAATGTTTGAAACGTGTTCTTTTACACCTGTCAACTTCAATGATTCCACGTCAACGACCTTTACATTGTCAATCGTCATTGTGTCGGTCATTGTATTTAAAAATAAACTTGGTTGAATCCTGTTAACGATAGATTCGATACGATTGACTGGAATCGAATAATCAATCGGTACATAGCCACATCCTGCTTTTAATGCTGCAATCATTCCCACAATCATATAGGGCGACATATGTCCATAAACGACAATCGGTTGTGTTGCGTTCTTAAGTTGTAATGCAAGTTCGTTCGAATATGTCTCTAATTCGGAATAAGTTAATGTGTTAGTCTGATGTTGCACCGCATTTTTCTTTGGAGTGGTTTCACTAAAATAACGAATTGCCTCTAAAATATCTCTCATCGTCATTACTCCTTAAATATTAAAATTCATTGTAGACAAATGTACTTTGTGCACCACCGTCTCCGTACAACAAATACAAAGCCATCATAATAGCAAAATAGAATACCATTAATAAAAATGACTTTAGATACACATGATTTGCCAATTTCATAGTACGTCACTTCTCTTCTTTAAAAATTGTCGTGCATAGAACTGGTGATTCAGAAGTGAACAATGTGCCCCATCTTTCGAACATTGACTTCCTTTAAGTTTATTCCCAAAACATAAAACATACTTCACATTTCTCATTCATCTGTTCCATTCATTTACACACGTAATATTATAATACTATTCACTCATTATATCTCGTATTTCGAATAATTTAAGTAAATTTTAAACTAAATCAGACTTAAGTCTTAGAAATATATTTTACTAAAAATTTAGCTTCTCCTACAAGTCTATTTCACTCTAATTTCGTATTGTCATGCTTAACTTAATCCCATAGTTGAGGACTCTATGAAACCTAGTAAATTAGCACTAAAACAAAATTTGAACAGAACCTTCACAATACAACAAAATTTGAGAAATCATTTTGCGTATCGTTTCAGTTCTGTTCAAAATTAAAATACTTTTTTTCTAAACTCATCTCAACCATCATTTGCTCATACTTATAAAAACTACGCTTTATGCATAACTTGGTTACGCGCAGTTCTGTCATTGAAAACATCTTCAATATTAAGCACGCACGTTTGAATCATTTGGTCTCGCGTTAATACTGAAGCACTGCCAATGTGTGGTGTTACAATCACATTGGGGAATTTTAATAATGGATGATCCATTCGAATCGGTTCGTCGCGTACCACGTCTAGTCCAGCTCCTGCGATTTCACCATTTTCGATAGCATCTACTAAGTCTTCCTCTACAACTAAATCACCACGTCTAATATTAATAAATATGGCATCTTTTCTCATTTTTTTAAATGCCTCATGATTGAAAACGTTTTGTGTTTCTGGAGTAGAAGGGGCTGTAGAAATAATAAAGTCACTTTCCTGAATTAACGTTTCAAAAGACGTGTAAAACGCGCCCAACTCGCTTTCGGCTTTTGCATTACGCGAGCGATTATGATATAGAATATCCGCATTAAAGCCTCTTAAACGTCTCGCAAACGCTCTGCCAATTTCACCCATACCAAATATGCCTACTTTTGATCGATAAATATCTTTACCTGCTAATAGATACGGCCCCCAACTTTCCCATTTACCTTCTTGTACATATTTTTCCGCTTCTACGATACGACGAGACGTTGCTAACATTAAAGCAAATCCTAACTCTGCCGTAGTTTCTGTTAATACGTGAGGCGTATTGGAGATAGCGACTTCATGACGTTCAGCTGCTGCTAAATCAATATTATCGTAACCCACTGCCATATTAGCAACAATTTTCAAATGTGGTGCTGCATGAAAAAGTGTCTCATCTATTTGTTCACTTAGTGTGACAAGTAAAGCTGTCTTATCTTTGGCAGCCTCTAAAAACTGCTCTCTTGGCATCGGCGTAAGATGATGATCCCATATTTCAACTTCAGCATATTGCTCTAAACGCGCTTTAAATTTTTCTGGTATCTGTCGCGTGACTAAAATTTTATTCATAGGTATCATTCCCCCTTTTCAAGTTGTTGTTTTAAAACGGTTAAATCTCTTACACTATAAGTAGGAGGCATCGGTTTGGTCATCGCTTCCTGTTCTGAAGTAACACCCGTTTGAACATGTATTGTATCGATTCCCACATTAATCCCCGATAAGATGTCAGTTTCATACAAATCACCAATCATTGCCACGTCTGTTGGATTGACTTGTAGTAAATCCAGCGCTTTTTTCATTATTGGTGTCTCTGGTTTCCCAATAAATATTGGGTCCGTTTTAGAAGATACTGTCACAACGCTTGTTAACGAACCATTGCCTGGTAAAAAACCTTGTTCTTTCGGAATTGAAGGGTCCTTATTGGTTGAGATGAATGTCGCACCTTTTTGTACAGCTAATGTTGCTATCGTTAATTTTTCATATGTGATTTGTTCATCTAAGCCCATGACAACAAAATCCACATCTGTATCTGATTTCAGCTGTAATCCTGCTTCTTTTAACGCCGTCTCTAAACCAGAAGCGCCAACCATATAAACAGAAGCATCTGGTTTTTCAGTTGCAATGTAATCCGCGGTCGCCATTGCAGAAGTAACGACTTCTTGAGGTTTCGCATTAATCCCCATACTTTTTAGCTTTTGAACTACGTCATCTGGAGATTTTGTTGAATTGTTTGTAACATAAAGATGGGGAATATTTTCGGTGTTAAGATAATCAATAAATGCTTTGGCACCTGAAATCGCTTCGTTTCCTTTATATAATGTTCCATCTAAATCAATGAGATATGCTTGATAGGCTTTCATTCTGCACGCGCTCCTTTTCCAAATGCGGTAACAGGTACATTTTCATTTTCTAAAAAGTGAATGACTTCATCAATGAATTGTCGATAATAAGGTATTGCTTCGTCAAAAATTGGTTCGATTTCTTCAACATGTAACGTGTCATATAAATGTACAAAACGCTTGCGTACATCAATCGTTTGATGCAAATGAGTTTGTGTCGATTTAGATATTGCGCCTTCAAGTTCTAAAATATCAATTACATCTTTGTAATTACCAGGATCCCTTAAAATAAAAGCATCAATAATCATATTCCCAATATCTACTGAAGCTTCAATCAACATATGTGCTACACGTTCAAATGCGTAATGGTTTTCCTTCGATGATGCATAATCATTTGTTAGTTGTCTTAAATATGTAAGTTTTCGAGATAATTCTTCCTTATTCACAAAATACATTTTCGTCACCTCTATTATTTTAATCATATCACAATTTTGCAGTTCTATTCATTTATCGTTATACTTGGCTTAACATTTTCATTGAAGGAGCGCTTAAAATGATAGACATGTACTTATATGATGACATTGAGCCTTCACAAGTCCGCTTCGTTGGCTTCGTGGGAGAACATAGTCGTTATGATTTAGTGTTAATCCAAACTGATCGACATTACGGAAAAACACTAGTCTTAAATACACAAACAAATAAATTTGGCATTATTGGAACAGATGATTTAGAAGAAGAAGGCTATATTGCCTATATTTTAGGCGTTAATGACGAAGAAGCAGATGAAATTACTGATTACCTTCATGAAGTCATCCAATAAAACAGATACGGTAAGCATATGTCACTATCCGTACCGTTTAAACAGTGCTACGTGCGTCTTAATTTAAAAATTTGAAGATGAGACGCTTGAAGCTACTCATAAAATTTATAAAGCCAATTACTGCCTAGGATGGAAATGTATTTCGTCATCCTAGGCAGTTTTGTGTGTGACAATCATATTGGTAGATCCGTTTCATTTTTTCACCCTTGAAATATATTGGTCCACTATTTATTTATCTTTTCGAGAAAATTGGCGTTCCAATGCCTTCGCCTCTTTTTGCGCACGCTTTCTAAAAATAAGATTCGTCAATGTCATTTGGACGATAAGGAAACTCGCATTTGTAATCCAATATAAAGCAATTGCGCTTGGCGTTTGCGTGGCTGCAAACATAATAAATAGCGGCATTAAAATCGCTAATACGATTGTGAAACGTTTACGTTCAAAATTCCCCATATTCACTAATGGTTGAATACAGTATAACAGTCCCGCCAAACATGTAAGCACCACAGTAGGATGTCTCAAATCAAAACCTAAAAATTGCATTTCCGTCATTAAAATATGTTCACTCGGATGCTTGATGGCATACAAAAGTCCTAAAAGTATAGGAAACTGTAAAAGCATCGGTAAACACCCAAGCATCGTTTGATAAGGGTGCATCCCGTATTGTTGATACAATTGCATCAATTGCTTTTGCGCTTGACGTTTTTCCTCAGGTACTTGAGTTGCTTTCACTACTTCTTTGGCTTGATTCAGTTGCGGCATCACAACAGGCTTAATCTGTCGGATACGATGACTCACTTTAGATTGACGAATCATAAACGGAAGCATACAAAAGCGTACGAGCAACACTAATAAAATAATCCCAAAACCAAACTGACCACCAAACCAACTACTAAAAAGCCCAAGTAACCATTGCATCGGTGCGATAAATATGGCATCAAACCCTTGTGTAAATAAATTATCCTTCTTAGAAGAACATCCCGTTAAAACGATAATCAAACTGAGCACAAACATTCCCTTTTTAATTTGTGCTAACATCACTCTATCCTTTCTCATACATAGTCATAAATAAGTATAACATGCCTTAAAAACAAAGAAGTATAAATGAAATACTACGACTTCATCTATACTTCTATTTAATATTAAACACTATTCTTGTATACTTGGCTGAATTTTAACGTCTTTTAATTTATCTTCGCTTACTACAAACGCGTCTTCTGCAAAGTGCTTTTCTGCCTCGTGTTTGCTTAATCGACGTACGATGAAATAAGCACATCCAAAATTACAATATTCATATAAATAATCTTGGATTGTAGAGAAACGTTTATTAAAGTCCGCTTTTCGATTTGAATCATAATAAAAGCCTTTCAAGCGTAACTGTTCGTGACCATAATCGCCTACTATAAAATCGTACTTATCTAAAATTTCTGAGTACCTCGCGACAAAGTCTTCTTCAACAAAGCCATCTTGATATGATTCAAGGAGCTCAAAGTAATGGTTACCTACTTTTATCATGTTTATCACACCTTGATATTATTGATTCAATTGCGCTTCACCTAGACGATGTTTTTCTTTGGCTGCTTCATTTACTTGTTCGTCTGCGTGATATGAACTACGTACTAATGGACCTGCTTGGCAATGTTTAAACCCTTTTTCCATCGCGATTTTACGTAACTTACCAAATTCTAATGGTGTGTAGTATTTTTGTACTTTTAAATGTTTACGAGATGGTTGTAAATACTGTCCAATCGTTAAAATATCTA